>NZ_LMGP01000015.1:0-247195 GCF_001427445.1 Acidovorax sp. Root568
ACGGCGGGCCGGTGCGGGCGCCGCTGACGGACCTCAAGCCCCACGAGATGCAAGAGCTCAAGGCGCTGATTGACAAGCTCGGGCCGCAGTAAGCGCGGCCTGGCGCAGGGCCTGGTTCACCAGGCCCTCGTTTTTTGCTCCCATTGCAGACACCCCTACACCCCGGGCCCGGCCGTGCACAGGTCCGGAGGCAGTCGTGGCACGCCCATTCCCAAAACCCCAACACAACAACGGAGACAGACAAAATGTTCAAGCAAATCGTTCTCGCCGCGGCCGCTGCCGTGACCATTGCCGCGCTCGCAGGTTGCGCCACGGGTGCGGCAGCCACAGCCTCCTCGGCATCGACCGAACAGGCAGTGGCTGCCGCCGCAGAAAAGCTGCGCGTGGCCATGATCGACCCCACGCCCGCTGCACTGACCGCCCTCGTCGCCGACGACCTGAGCTACGGCCATTCGGGCGGCCGCGTGGACACCAAGGACAGCTTCATCGGCGACCTGATCGCTGGCAAGTCCGACTTCGTGACCATCGCCATCACCGACCAGACCATCAAGGTGGTGGGTAACACCGCCATCGTGCGCCACACCCTCACGGCCGACACCAACGACTCGGGCAAGCCCGGCAAGGTGCAGATCAAGATCCTGGGCGTGTGGCAACAGCAAGGTGGCCAGTGGAAGCTGCTGGCGCGCCAGGCCGTGCGCGTCGCGGCATGATGTAGACACATCGGGGCGGCTGTGTGCCGCCGTATGCCGCCCCTTGCATTTTTTGGCACTGTTGCCCCACGAAACCATGACCACGACTCCCCCTCGCATCCTGCAAATCGGCCGCCTGCCCCTTCCTGCACTGGAAGTCGAACTGGCTGCCCATTACAGCGTCGCCTGCCTGGCCGACCAGACCGATCCGGCGGCTTTTCTGGCGTCGCACGGTGCGGAGTTCACGGGGGTGGTGACCACCGCAGCCATCGGCCTCAAGGGCGAAGTCATTGCGGCATTGCCCAACCTTCGGGTCATCAGCAGTTTTGGCGTGGGTTTTGATGCGCTGGACATCGATGCAGCCAAGGCCCGTGGTGTGCAGGTGGGCTACACACCCGGCGTGCTCAACGACTGTGTGGCCGACATGGCGTTTGCGCTGATGCTGGATGTGTCACGCCACGTGGCCGCCAGCGACCGTTTTGTGCGCCGTGGTGAATGGCCGAAGGCCAGATACGCACTGGGCACCCGCGTGTCCGGCAAGCGGCTGGGCATCGTGGGCATGGGCCGCATCGGGCAGGCCGTGGCCGAGCGTGCGAGCGGCTTTCGCATGGAGGTGGGGTACCACAACCGCCGCCCGGCGCAGGAATGCGCACTGCCCTACTTCGAGTCGGTGACCGCGCTGGCGCAGTGGGCCGACTACCTCGTGCTCACCGTTGCAGGTGGCGCCGCAACGCGCCACCTCGTCAACCGCGATGTGCTGGAGGCCTTGGGCGCCAACGGATTTCTCATCAATGTGGCGCGTGGCACTGTGGTGGACGAGGCGGCACTGATCGATGCGCTGACCGAGCGCCGCATTGCCGGCGCCGGGCTGGACGTGTTTGAGAATGAACCCAGCGTGCCCGCCGCGCTGATGGCGCTGGACAACGTGGTGCTGACCCCGCACACCGCCAGCGCCACCCACGAAACCCGCCGCGCCATGGCAGACCTGGTGCTGGAGAACCTGGCATCCTTCTTTGCGACCGGCACCGTGCGCACGCCGGTGCCGGGCACGCCGGGCGCTTGAGCCCGCCACGGCGCCCTGTGTTACACGGCTGCCCTCACAGGGAGGGTGTGGAGCAGCTCAGCGTGTCACTTCACGCGGTCGCGCGAGATGTCCATGATCATGCGCGTGGCGAGGTACAGACGCGGCACGATGGTGTTGATCTGCACGTACTCCGCATCGTTGGAGTGCGCGCCGTAGCCCGACAGGCCCATGCCCTCCACCACCGCGCCCTTGGTCTTGAGCGCCGCAAACGCTGCGTCGGTGCCGCCGCCCGTGGCTTTCTCCACCACATTGAGCGACATCCCCAGCTCCTGGTAGATGACCTTGCCGTAACCCGCCACGCGGCGGGATGCGTCGCTGGCCTCCAGCGGCGGGCGGCGCACTTCAAACTTCACATCCACCTTGGATGCGGGCAGCAGCTTGCTCTTGACCTTCTCTTGCAGGCCTTTCTCCAGCCCGTCGAAATCGGCCACACGCAGCGCGCGCGCATCGGCCTGGGCCGTGGCTTCGGCCGGAATCACGTTGCGGTTGGTGCCCGCCTTGGACACCGTCCAGTTCAGCTTGAGGCCCTCGTCGGTCTTGGACAAGTCCTTCATTTGCAGCAGCTGGTGCGACAGCTCATACAGCGCGTTCACGCCATCCTCGGGCTTGGCCCCGGCGTGCGACGCCTTGCCCTGCACCGTAAGGTAGGCCGCCCCAATGCCGCTGGTGGCCAGGCGCAGCGTGCCGTCGGTGCCGCCGCCTTCGAACGACAACACCACGTCCTGCTCAGACGCCACACGGGTGATGGTGCTGCGCCAGCCGGGAGAGCTGATTTCTTCGTCGCCGTTGATCAACACAGTGAGCGTGCCGTAGTCCTTGAAGTTGAGCTTTTGTAGCAAGGCCACGGTGTGGATGATGAGCGCGATGCCCTGCTTGTCGTCCGAGATGCCAAGGCCATAGGCCTTGTCGCCATCGATGCGGAAAGGCTGGCCCTTGAGCATGCCTTTCAGGTACACCGTGTCCATGTGCGCGATGAGCATGATCTTCTTGCTGCCCGTGCCCTTGAACACGGCCTGCACAGCAGGGCCCACCTTCTCGGGGGTGTCGTCCAGGCGGTAGATATCGCTGGTTTGCAGCACGTCCACCGTGCCGCCCAGTTGCTTGAGCTGGCTGGCAATGCGCTCGGCGATCTGATTCAGGCCTTCGATGTCCTTGCTGCCCGACTCGATATGCACCAGGTCGCGCAGGGTGTCGAGCAGCGGCTGCTGCTCCTTCTGGGCCAGCGCATGGACATCAGCCACCGGCGCAGCGTGGGCCACGGCGGCGGCAAACGCCAGCGCCAGCGAGGCCATCAGGGGGCGGACAAACGAAGGGGCTGAGTGTGGGCGGCGCTGCGGATGGTGCATGGTGCAAAGGCTCGGTGAAGGAATGAGGAAAGCGATTATGGAGTCTTGCAACACCAATTTCAAACACTGATCCTCCTTGCAATGTTTCGGTCAGCGCCTGCGCGCCAGACTCAGCCCGCAGGCGCAAACACCTCGGGGCCCAGTCGTGACTTGTGGCCCCGGGGTTCGAACAGCCACATGCCATACAGCGGCAGAGATTCCGCCAGTCGCAGGGGCGCCACCAGCGTGGACGCGCCGCCCAGCAACGCAGGGTGCGGCACAACCGCCAGCAGGTCGGACTGCGCCACCAGGTGCAACAGGCTGGCAAAGTCGGGGCAGCGCACGGACATCTTGGGCGCGGGCATGCGGCGCACACGGTGCGCTTCCGTCAGCACATCCACCGGCCCGCTGACACTGGGCCCCACACACGCCCACGCGGCGCCCTGCAGTTGCGCCAGTGACCGAGCCTGGGCCATAGGGTGGCCTTTGCGCGCATAGACCTGGGGATGCAACTCGTACAGGCGCCGCTCCACCACGTCAGGATGCGCAAACTTGCGCGGCTTGGGGGCAATGACCGCATCAAATCGCTGCTGCAGCAGGCCTTCCAGCAGACTGCCTTCATCGGCCGTCGCCATCTCCAGCGAGCGCCGGGCATTGGGCAGGCACCAGCTGGCATACAGCAGCGGTCCACAGACCAGCGCCGCTGAAGACGTGAGCCCCACCCGCAGCAGATGGCGGTCTGCCGCAGCCACTGACGCGCGGGGCAGCGCCTCAACCCCTTGTGCCAAGGGCAGGGCCTGCGCGGCTACGGCCCGGGCCAGATCGGTGGGCACATGGCGGCGCCCCTCGCGCACCAGCAAGGGCTGCGCGAAGTGGGCTTGCAGCGCCTTCATGCCATGGCTGATCGCAGGCTGCGACACGCCGCAGGCCTTGGCCGCCAAGGCGAACGAGCCCTTTTCGATGACCGCGTGGAGGTATTGCAGGTAGCGCAGATACATAAACACCTTTTATGTATAAGCCACCATTGTCTCTTGTCGTGCGGCGCGGAGTTGGCGAAGCTACGCACTCCACTCCGCGCCCTTTGCATCGCCACGTATGAGCCACACCCCCATCGACACCGTCCGCACCTACCTCGCCCACCTGCACGCCAGCCACACCGACGGGTTGATTGCCTGCTTTGAAGACGATGGCGTGGTGCATTCGCCCTTCCTGGGCACCATGCGCGCGAGCGACTTTTTCCAAAAGCTCGCCCAGGCCTCCAGCCGCAGCGTGATCACCGTGCTGGATCTGTTTGTCTCCGCCCAGCCAGACAACGGCGGCGCCGTGCGGGTCGCCGCCTACTTCCGCTACGACTGGACCTTGAACGATGGCCGCGAGGTGACTTTCACCTGCGTGGATGTGTTCACGTTCGACGCGGGCAGCACCCGCATCCGCGACATGAACATCGTCTACGACACCCACCCGCTGCGCGAAGAAGTGGGCGACAAGTACGCGCCTGAGCCAGTCACAACAACTCCACGCCCTTGAGCGTGACAAAACTGGTCTCGCGCGTCACCTGCACAAAGTCCTGCAGATACGGCTTGGCCGACAGGCTGGGCAGGCAGGCGGCGTGCAGCTCGCCGCGCAGGCCTTTTTCACCGATGGGCCGCGCCGTCACATAGCCCCGGTCCAGGTAGCTCTGCACCGCCCACAGCGGCAGCGCCGCCACGCCGCGCCCGCTGGCCACCAGCTGCAGCATGGCCACCGTCAGCTCGGTGGTGCGGCGCGGGGGGCGCACGCCGGCGGGCTCCAGCACCTGGCGGATCAGGTCCAGCATTTCGTCGGGCACGGGGTAAGTGATGATGGTCTGGCCGGCGAAGTCCTGCGCCACCAGATGCGGCTTGGCCACCAGCGGGTGCGTGTTGGCCAGCAGCGCGCGGATCTCGAAACCAAAGAGCGCGTGATAGTCCACGCCCGCCTCGTCGGCATCCACCTCGGACACGATCGCCACATCGGCCCGGCCCTGGTGCAGCAGGCCCACGGGGTCGGCATGAAAGCCGCTCACGATGTCCAGCTCCACCTCGGGCCAGCGGGTGCGAAACGCGTCCATCGCGGGCATCAGCCAGTCAAAGCAGGTGTGGCATTCCACCGCAATGCGCATCTGCCCGCCCTGCCCCAGCACCAGGCGGGCAATGTCGCGCTCGGCCCCTTCCACCTGCGGCAGCACGGCATCGGCCAGCGCCAGCAGGCGTTCGCCCACGGCGGTGAACTGCGGTGGCACCGATTTGCGCTCAAACAGCGGCTGGCCGTAGCGGTCTTCCAGCAGCTTGATCTGGTGCGACAGCGCCGACTGCGTGAGGTTGAGCAGCTGCGCAGCCCGCACCAGGCTGCCGCTGTCGCGCAAGGCCACCAGCGTGCGCAGGTGGCGCACTTCCAGAATCGACTGATTCATTATTAATTTTCAAGTTGATCGACTAAAACTTTCGTTTGAATAATAAACGAGCCCGCGCGACCATCGGTGCCTTCATTGCATTGCTCTATTCAGAAGAAGGAAATCACCATGTCGCTCGCCGCAGTCGCCGTAACCGCCGCCACCCGCCGCCCTGTGCGCACGCACACCATGGGCTTTCCGCGCATGGGGGCGCAGCGTGCGCTGAAATTCGCGCTCGAATCCTTCTGGCGGGGCGACAGCACCGAGCCCGAGCTGCAAGCCACCGCCGCCCAGCTGCGCCAGCAACACTGGCAGGCGCAGGCCGATGCAGGCCTGGGTTGTGTGACCGTGGGCGACTTTGCGCTGTACGACCATGTGGCCAACCACATCCAGCTGCTGGGCTGCGAGCCTGCGCGTTTTGGCTTTGATGCCCACACGCCCGAGCTGGCCCGCTACTTTGCAATGGCGCGGGGCGTATCGGCCAAGGCCGCCGACGACCACCAGGGTTGCAGCGCCGGTTGCCAGGCTACGCACCACACCGCAGGCCAGCCCGCACTGGAAATGACCAAGTGGTTCGACACCAACTACCACTACCTCGTGCCCGAGTTCAGCGCCCACACGCAGTTCCACCTAGCCAGCGAGCGCCTGTTTGCCGAGGTGGCCGAGGCCCAGGCGCTGGGCCACCGCGTCAAGGCCGTGCTGCTGGGGCCGCTGAGCTTTTTGTGGCTGGGCAAATCCAAGGCGGCGGGCTTTGACCGCTTCAGCCTACTGGAGCAACTGCTGCCCGTGTACGAGGCCGTGCTGGCACGCCTGAAGGCCCAAGGCGTGGAATGGGTGCAGATCGACGAACCCATTCTGGGCCTGGACCTGCCCGACACCTGGCGCCATGCGTTCGAGCCCAGCTACTGGCAACTGGCGCGCAGCGCGCCCAAGCTGCTGCTGGCCACCTACTTCTCGCCGCTGGCCGAGAACCTGCGCCTGGCCTGCCAGCTGCCCGTGGCCGGCCTGCATGTGGACGCCGTGCGCGCGCCCGACGAACTGGTGGGCGTGGCCGACTGGTTGCCCTCGCACAAAGTGCTGTCGGTGGGCATCGTGGACGGCCGCAACATCTGGCGCACCGACCTGGATGCGGCGCTGCAAAAGCTGCGGCCCGTGGTCGACAAGCACCAGGGCGAGCTGTGGCTGGCACCGTCGTGCTCGCTGCTGCATGTGCCGTTCAGCTTGGAGGCCGAAACACAGCTGGACGCCGAGGTGAAGTCTTGGCTGGCGTTTGCGGTGGAAAAACTGGACGAGCTGCGCGTGCTTGCCACCGCCTTGTCACAAGGCGAAGCGGCGGCAGACGACGAACTACACGCTGCCCGCACCGCCCTGGCCGCACGCCGTGCCAGCCCGCGTGTGCACCGCGCCACCGTGGCCGCCCGCATCGCAGCCGCCGCGCCGGGGGCCGATCAGCGCGCCAGCGCCTTCCCTGCCCGGCAAAAGGCCCAACGCGCACGGCTGAAGCTGCCGCTGTTGCCCACCACCACGATTGGCTCGTTCCCGCAGACGGCAGAGATCCGCGCGGCCCGCGCCGCCTTCAAGCGCGGGGCACTGGATGCGGCCCACTACCAACAGAAGATGGAAGCTGAAATTGCCCTGGCCGTGCGCAAGCAGGAAGCCCTGGGCATTGACGTGCTGGTGCACGGCGAAGCCGAGCGCAACGACATGGTCGAGTACTTTGGCGAGCAGCTCGACGGCTTTGCCTTCACCGCCAACGGCTGGGTGCAGAGCTATGGCTCGCGCTGCGTGAAGCCGCCCATCATCTACGGCGACGTGGCCCGTCCCACGCCCATGACCGTGGCCTGGACGCAGTACGCGCAGAGCCTCACCGCCAAACCCATGAAAGGCATGCTCACCGGCCCCATCACCATCCTGCAATGGAGCTTTGTGCGCGACGACCAGCCCCGCGCCACCACGGCCGACCAGATCGCCTGGGCCATCCGCGACGAGGTGTGCGACCTCGAAGCCGCCGGCATCGCCATCATCCAGATCGACGAGCCCGCGATCCGCGAAGGGCTGCCGCTGCGCCGCGCGGGGTGGAAGAGCTATCTGGAGCGCGCCACGCGCGCCTTCCGCATCAGTGCCAGCGGCGTGCGCAATGACACGCAGATCCACACCCACATGTGCTACAGCGAGTTCAACGACATCCTGCCCGCCATCGCGGCCATGGATGCCGATGTGATCACGATTGAGACGAGCCGGTCGGACATGGAGTTGTTGCAGGGCTTTGGCGACTTCAAATATCCGAACGAGATCGGCCCTGGCGTGTACGACATCCACTCGCCCCGCGTGCCTGGCGTGCAGGAGATGGCTGCGCTGCTGGAAAAAGCCGCCGAGGTCGTGCCCGTGGAGCACCTGTGGGTGAACCCCGACTGCGGCCTCAAAACCCGGGGCTGGCCCGAGACCGAAGCCGCCCTGCGCCACATGGTGCAGGCCGCGCAGGAAGTGCGCGAGCGGTTGCTGGAAGAGGCGGCGCTGGCCTGACGGCCCCCCCCGGTTCAGCCCGCAGCGCGCTTCATCTCGGCCAGCTTCACCAGCACCTGCAGCGCGTGGTTCAGCGGCGTCGGCACGCCCAAGGCGGCGCCGCGCTTGACCACGTAGCCATTCAGGTGGTCGATCTCGGTGGGTTTGCCCCGCGCCAGGTCCTGCGCGGTGGACGAATACTGCCCGGGCATGGTGCTGGCAATGCCGCGCACCGCCGCCTGCACATCGCCCGGAATCGTCACTCCGTCAGCCGCCGCCACCGCCAGGCACTCGGCCACGATGTCGGCAATCACCTGCGTCACGCCGGGCACCTGCACCAGCGGGCCGTAGGGCTGCTGCGACAGGGCCGACAGCGCGTTGTAGGCGCTGTTGAGCAGCAGCTTGGCCCAGAGCGCGCCACGCACATTGTCTGACACCTGGGTGGGAATGCCCGCCGCCGTGAGCTGGCGGGCCACCTCGTCGCTGCGTGGCGAAGGCGCAATCACCAGCTCGCCCCGGCCATGGTGCACCACATGCCCGGGGCCGCCCATGGCAGTGGCCACATAGACCACCGCGGCTGCCACGGGGGTGCTGGCGTCCAGCACGGCGCGCACGCGCTCGTCGTTGTCCACACCGTTCTGCAAGGTCAGCACCAGCGCGCCAGGGGCCAGGTGGGGACGAATCTGCTGCGCGGCGTCTTCCGAGTCGGACGACTTCACGCAGAACAGCACCACGTCCGCGCCGTGCACCGCGCTGGCCTCGGTGCTGGCCGCCAGGGGCACCTGCACATCCATCGCCGCCGTCTGCAGCCGCAGACCGTTGTCACGCACGGCCAGCACGTGGGCGGGCCGCCCGATGAGCGTGACGGCATGGCCCGCGCGGGCGAGCAAGGCACCAAAGTAGCAGCCCACCGCACCCGCGCCCATCACGGCAAAGCGCAGGGGCGGTGCAATGTCCAAGGCAGTGGGCAGGGAGGCAGATGAATCAGCAGCAGCGGTCATGGCGGTGTCCCGGTGGGCAAGGCACAGAAGGGTCGGTCACAAGGCGCCCCACTATATCGGCGGCAGCCTGCGCACCAAAAATCAAGGGTTTTTGGGCTGATGTGCTAGTCGGACGTGCCTTACTAGCTATTAAATACGTAGCAAATTGACTTTCTGTAAAGCTGCTTGCAGGGGCGCACTCCCTTCACTCGCGCCATTTCCAGCACCGCGAACCCCCGTCCGTTACCTCCCGTTCGTGGGCTCCCACCCCGCTCAAAGGCCCCTCTCCTGTGTCAGGAATTTAATCAATGCAAAGACAATAATTGTCTAGTCAATTAAATTTCCCACCCATGTCAGCCCCTCCCGAACCCAGCCAAGCCCCCGCGTTCTATAACGCCGAGCACTACGACCCCAGCAAGCTGGTGCCCGAAAACAGCGTCGGCTACCTGATGCGCAAGGTGATGTCGTCCATCCGCACGCAGGCCGATGCCCAGCTGGCGTTGCACGAACTCACCTACGCCCAGTGGCTGCCACTGTTCAAGTTGTCGCTGTGCGAGACCGCCACCGTGGCCAGCCTGGCGCGTGACCTGGAGACCGACCCCGCCTCCATGACCCGGTCGCTCGACCGCATGGAAGCCAAGGGCTTGGTGGTGCGGGAGCGCTCCACCGTGGACCGCCGCGTCGTGCAGCTCAGGCTCACACCGGAAGGCCAGCGCATTGCAGCCCTGGTGCCCCCCGTGCTGGCCGACGTGCTCAACGGCCACCTCAGCGACTTCAGCCATGACGAGTGGCAGCTTTTGCTGTCCATGCTGCGCCGCATGCTGGCCAACGGCGAAGCGCTGCGCCAGCAGCCCCCCTCACCCACCGAACCCGCAGCCGGTTGACCCCGCCCTGTTGCCCTGCCCCCTGGAGATTTCCGTGACTGCCACTGCCCCCACCTCCCTGTCCACCCGCTCTGCCCTCGCCGCCCATCTGGCGGTATCGGCCGTTGCCCTGGCCGCCGCGCTGCTGCTGGTGGGCTGCGCCAACCCCGGCCCGGCCCACACACCGCTGGCGCAAGCCACCCCGGCCGCCGCTGGCCTGACCGCAACCACCACCGACGTGGTGGCCCCCAGCCAGTGGTGGAAAGCGCTGGGTGACGAGCAGCTCAACACCCTGATCGACACCGCCCTGCAAGGTAACCCCAGCCTGGCCGTGAGCCGTGCCCGCCTGGAGCAAGCCGTGGCCCTGAGCCAGGTGCGCGAGGCCGCCAACGGCCCCCAAGCCACCCTGGGCGTGGACGCTACCCGCCAGCGCTACACCGCCAACGGGCTGGTGCCTGCCCCGGTGGCCGGCAACACATACAACAGCGGCACCGTGCAGGCCACGCTGAGCTGGTCGCCCGACTTCTTTGGCCAGCACGCTGCCGAGCTGCAGGCCGCGCTGGGCCAGGCCCGCGCCGCCCAGGCCGATGCGGCCGCCGCCGCCAACACCCTGGCCGCCCAGGTGGGGCGCAGCTATGTGGCGCTGGCCCGGCTTGTGGCCCAGCGCGACGTGGCGACGCGCGCGCTGGAGCAACGGGAAGAACAGCGCAAGCTCACGCAAGAGCGCACCTCTGCAGGCCTGGACAGCCAGGTCGAGCTGACCCAGGCCCAGGCCGCTGTGCCCGACGCCCGCACACAAATCGAAGCGCTCGAAGAACAGATCACCCTGGGCCGCCGCCAACTGGCCGTGCTGACCGGCCAGGCGCCCGATGCCCTGCCCCGGCTCACGCCCCGCCTTGCCGCCCTGCAGACCACTGCCGTGCCCGAGGTGCTGGGTGCCGACCTGCTGGGCCGCCGCCCCGATGTGGTGGCCGCGCGCTGGCGCGTGGAAGCTGCAACGCAAGGTGTGAACAGCGCGCGCAGCGAGTTCTATCCCAACATCAACATCGGCGCGTTCATTGGCCTGAACTCGCTGGGGCTGGACCGGCTGTTCAACGGCAGCTCGCGCCAGATGGGCGTGACGCCCGCGCTGCGCCTGCCCATTTTTGACGGGGGCCGCCTGCGCGCCCAGCTGGGCGGCCGCGCCGCCGAGCTGGACGTGGCCATCGCCCAGTACAACGGCGCCGTGCTCGATGCGGTGAAGGAAGCCGGCGATGCCGTGGCCTCCATCCAGTCGCTCACCCGCCAGCAGGCCTTGCAGGACGAGGCCGTGGCCAGTGCCGAAAAAGCCTACCGCTTTGCGCAGGAGCGCTACCGCGCAGGCCTGGGCAACTACCTGGTGGTGCTCTCCACCGAAAGCCAGGTGCTGGCCCAGCGCCGCCTGGCCGTGGACCTGCGCGCCCGCCAGCTCGACACCCGCCTGGTGCTGATGAAGGCCCTGGGTGGCGGCTGGACGGACGACACGGCCGTGCTGCACACCGCCGCCGCGCACTGACCGGCCCACCGCACCGCACCGCACCGCACCGCACCGCACCGCACTCATTCAAAAACACATAACAACACATTCCTGAAAGACCACAGCCATGACCGCCAACAGCGAACCCCTCACCGCCAACGAAGCCAACACCGCCCGCCGCCGCGGCCTCACCCTCATCGCCGCCGCCGTCGCGCTGGTGGCCATCGGCTGGGGTGGCTGGCACTGGGCCAACGGCCGCCATGTCGAGACCACCGACAACGCCTACGTGGCAGGCAACGTGCTGCAGATCACGCCACAGATCGGCGGCACGGTGGTGTCCATCGGCGCTGACGACACCGACTACGTGAAGGCCGGCCAGTTGCTGGTCAAGCTCGACCCTGCCGACGCCCGCGTGGCGCTGGAGCAGGCCGAGGCCCAGCTCGCCCAGACGGTGCGCGAAGTGCGCACCCTGTATGCCAACAACTCCACGCTCAAGGCCCAGGTCAGCCTGCGCAGCGCCGACCTGGCCCGTGCCCAGGCCGATGCTGCCCGCGCCCAGGACGACGTGAACCGCCGCACCCCGCTGATGGCCAGCGGTGCCGTGGGCAAGGAAGAGTTCCAGCACGCCACCGCGCAGCTGGCAGCCGCCAAGAGCACCGTGGCCGCCGCCCAGTCGGCCGTGCTGGCCGCACAAGAACAACTGGCCGCCAGCCAGACACAGACAGAAGGCACCTCCATCGAGCAGCACCCCAATGTGCAGCGCGCCTCGGCCCGCGTGCGCGAGGCCTATCTGGCCGTGCAGCGCGTGCAACTGGTGGCACCGCTGGACGGCCACGTGGCCAAGCGCGGCGTGCAAGTGGGTCAGCGTGTGCAGGCCGGCGCCCCGCTGATGACGCTGGTGCCGCTGAACGACCTGTGGGTGGACGCGAACTTCAAGGAAAGCCAGCTCAAGACCCTGCGCATCGGCCAGACCGCCGAACTGGAAGCCGACGTGTACGGCACCAAGGTCACGTACCACGGCACGGTGACCGGGCTGGGCGCAGGCACTGGCGCTGCCTTTGCGCTGCTGCCCGCACAGAACGCCACGGGCAACTGGATCAAGGTGGTGCAGCGCGTGCCAGTGCGCATTGCGCTCGACCCCAAGGAAGTGGCAGAGCACCCGCTGCGCGTGGGCCTGTCGATGGAAGTCAAGGTGGACACCGCCGACCAGAGCGGCAAGACGCTGGCCGACACCCAGCGCACCACGCCCGTGGCCGCCACCGCTGTGTTCGACGAGCAGTTCAAGGCCGCCGACGACGAAGTGGCGCACATCATCGCCGCCAACCTGGGCCGCAATGGCAAGGCCGCCGTGGCAGTGGCGTCGCCCAAGGTGAGCAGCCAGCCCGCAGTGCAGGCGCAAAAGCATGCATCGGCCCCGGCGCAGCCCGCTGTGCAGTCCCCGGTGGTGCAGTAAGCGGGGTTGACCGAGCATGACTGCCGCCAACCCCACTGCAGACACCGCAGGCCAGGCCCCCGCTCCGGCGGCGCCTGCTGCGGTGTCGCCACCAGCAGCCCCCCCCGGGCCGCCTGCTGCCTATCCGCCGCTGCAGGGCACCGCCCTGTTGCTGGGCACACTGTCGCTGTCGCTGGCCACGTTCATGAACGTGCTGGACTCGTCCATCGCCAACGTTTCCATCCCGGCCATTGCCGGCGACCTGGGCGTGAGCCCCGGCCAGGGCACCTGGGTCATCACCAGCTTTGGTGTGGCCAATGCGATCTCGGTGCCGCTCACCGGCTGGCTCACCCAGCGCTTTGGCGCGGTGCGGCTGTTCACCATGAGCGTGCTGCTGTTCGTGCTGACCTCCTGGCTGTGCGGCTTTGCGTCGTCGCTGGAGATGCTGGTCTTCTTCCGCGTGCTGCAGGGCCTGGTGGCCGGGCCGATGATTCCGCTGAGCCAGACGCTGCTGCTGGCAAGCTACCCGCGCGCTCTGGCGGGCACTGCCCTGGCGCTGTGGGGCGTGACCACGCTGGTCGCGCCGGTGGTGGGGCCACTCTTGGGCGGGTGGATCACCGACAACATCTCGTGGCCGTGGATCTTCTACATCAACGTGCCTGTGGGCCTGCTGGCCGGAGTGCTGACCTGGGGCATCTACCGCAAGCGCGAGACCCCCATCCGCAAGCTGCCGATTGACACCGTGGGCCTCAGCCTGCTGGTGTTGTGGGTGGGCGCGCTGCAGCTCATGCTAGACAAGGGCAAGGAGCTGGACTGGTTTGCCTCGGGCGAGATCATCACCATGGCCGTGGTTGCGGTGGTGGCGTTTGCTGTCTTTCTGGTGTGGGAGCTGACCGAAAAGCACCCGGTGGTGGACCTGAAGCTCTTCAAGGGCCGCAACTTCACCTTTGGTGCGCTGGCGCTGTCGGTGGCCTATGCGCTGTTCTTCGGCAACGTGGTGCTGCTGCCACTGTGGCTGCAGCAGTGGATGGGCTACACGGCCACCTCAGCCGGCATGGCGCTGGCGCCGGTGGGCGTGTTCGCCATCCTGCTCACGCCGCTGGTGGGCAAAAAGGTCGGCCAGTGGGACCCGCGCCGCATGGCCACGGGTGCGTTCATCGTGTTCAGCACGGTGCTGTGGATGCGTTCGCAGTTCACGGTGCAGACGGACTTCATCCACATCCTGATCCCCACGCTGTTGCAGGGCGCGGCCATGGCGTTCTTCTTCATCCCGCTGACCACGCTGACGCTGGCGGGTGTGTCGCCAGACCGCATCCCGGCGGCAGCAGGCTTGTCGAACTTTGTGCGCATCACCGCCGGTGCCATGGGCACGTCGATTGCCACCACGCTGTGGGAGAGCCGCGCCGCCATGCACCACGCGCACCTGACCGAAGGGCTGGTGCAAGGCCAGGGGGTGTTCGCGCAGACGCTGGACGGCCTAGTGGCGTCGGGCCTCACGCAGATGCAGGCGCTGGCGCAGATCAACCGGCTGATCGACCAGCAGGCGTTCACCCGCGCGGCCAACGACATCTTTTTGGGCTCGGCCGGCTTGTTCCTGCTGCTGATTGGGCTGATCTGGCTGACCAAGCGCCCTGCGCGCACCGGCGGCGCGGGCGCGGCAGACGCAGCGGGGGCCCACTGAGAGGCTTCGGCACAGGTTTGGAGAAAAAACAGCTGCAAGCGCTAGTCAAACATGCGCCTGCAGCTATCATTTTTGACATGAATCTGCGGTGTCTCGTCCGGGTACAACCCGCGCATCCCACAGCGGGTGTCGGAAATCCCTGACCCAGCGGCGGGCGCGGCACCTGCGGGCAGTTAGCGGGGTGCACCCAACAATGCACTCACCGCAAACCACTCCAACAAGGAACTGCCATGTCACTCTCGCTGATTCTTCTGATCGTTCTGATCCTCATCCTGGTCGGCGCCCTGCCCACCTGGGGCCACAGCCGCTCATGGGGCTATGGACCCAGCGGCGGGATTGGCCTGGTGGTGCTGATCCTGGTGATTCTGCTGCTGATGGGCCGGATATGACCGGTTGTTGAACCTTCCACGCAGGTGTGGGGCGCGAGGCAACACTGCTCGCGCCCCGTCCGCTACGGAGCACTCACCCAGGGCCCTTTCGAGGGCCCTTTGTTTTGGGCGCCGCGTTGTGAATGGCTCGCCGGCACCACTGGCAAACAAGCCAGCCGGCGGCAGACACAACCCAACCAAATGATCAATTCGCGCCCAAAAATACAATTAAATTGATGTTAATTGCATTTTTATAATTTATTTGATACAAACGATACCTCTGTTTGACTACCTACGCGCCCAGCGCCCATGCCTCTCCCCATCTCCACCGTCGGCAACATGCGGCAGTTTCAGGTCCGCCTGCTTCAGAGCATGTTGCTGGCCAACATCGCGCTGGGGCTTCTGTTGCTGGGGGTGGGGGCATGGGGGCTGATTCCCACGCCGGGCACATGGAGCCTGGCCATCGGGGCTGGCACCTTGCTGATGATGGCGCTGTGGGTGGCGCTGCGCTGTCGGCCCCAGGTGTATGTGTCGGTGGCGCTCGTTCAAACCATCGCCGGGCTGGCGCTGTTCACCTATGCGCTCTGGCAGCCGCTGGGGCACGAGTTGCGCGCCGTATGGTTCTTGATTGGCGTGGGTGCGGCCTACCTGTTGCTGGGGCGCGCAGCAGGCATTGGCTACACCCTGGTGACGGTGGCGCTGATGCTGGGCAGCAGTGGCCTGCAAAGGCTGCCGTATTCGCCGCACGCACTCATCACCTTCACGCTGGCACTGGTGCTCAGCAGCGTGTGCTTTTACCTGTTTGTGGGAGAGGCGCTGCGCATGTACCAGCACCTGTCCGAGCGGGATCAACAGTTCACGCTGCTCACGGAAGGCGCAGAAGAAGTGATCTGGCGGATCAACCCCGACATGACGGTGGCGTATGTGAGCCCCTCTGACGAGCGGGCGCGCGGCGTCCCCGCGCATGAGGTCATCGGCCGCTCGATCTACAAGACACTGACACCCGAGGGCGCTGAGGCACTGCGCGAGGCGGTGCGTGACCGGCAGCCGCTGTTGACGCTGCCAATGCGCTGTGCCAATGGCGGCGTGCGGTGGTTTGAGATGTCCAGCCGCCTGTACCGCGATGCCCGGGGCCAGCCAGCCGGATACCACAGCATTGGCCGCGACGTGACCGGGCGACGGGAGCTGGAGCGCGCCTTGCAGGCAGAGCGGCAGCACCTGGAGGCTCGGGTCAAGGAGCGCACCGCAGCGTTGTCCGTCGCCAAGGAAGCCGCAGAGGCTGCCCTGCGCACCAAGAGCATCTTTCTCGCCAACATTGGGCACGAGTTGCGTACCCCCATGACACTGATCCTGGGGATGACCGAACTGGTGCGCAACCGCTCGCAGGATGAGCGCCTGAAGCCCGTGCTGAACAATGTGATGGATGCGGCCAAAGGCCTCATGCGCATGCTCAACGACCTGATCGATCTGGCTGCGCTGGAAACACGCCAGGTGGCGTTCCAGTTTGCACCGCTATCGGTCCCAGAGCTGGCCGCAGATGCGGTGCAACTGCTGGAGCCGCAGGCGCGCCAAAAAGGCTTGCAGATATTCCTGGCCCTCGATGGCGTGGGCACCGACGCCAGCCACGTGGGGGACGCAGACCGTATTCAGCAGGTGCTGGTCCACCTGCTGGACAACGCCGTGAAATTCAGCCTCTCGGGTCACATCCAGTTGACCCTGGAGACCGAGCAGGACACCCCTGATGCGACGGTGTGGCGGCTGCGCGTGACGGACGAGGGTATTGGCATTGCGGCCGGTGACCAGCACCGCATCTTCACGTTGTTCGAACAGGTCGACGGGTCATCCACGCGCAGCTTTGAGGGTGCGGGACTGGGGTTGGCGCTGTGCAAACGCCTCGTCGAGGGCATGGGGGGCAGCCTGGGGGTGGAGAGCGAACCGGGCAAGGGCAGCAGCTTTTGGGTGTCGCTGCCGCTGCCCAAGGTCACCTGATACAGCTCCAGCCCCAACACGCGTGCTCACAGCACAGGTGGCAGGTACCGGTGCACCCTCACGGTTCAGGCTGTTCAGGCAGTCCGTGTCGAGGGCGCACGCCACTCTGCCAGAGCAAACGCCGAAGTCAGCGCTGCAAACTCGTCCTTGGCCACGGTGCCATCGGCGTTACCCGCACGGTCCATCACCTGCAGCACGGCTTGCGCAAACGGATCGCTGCCCGCCTGCTGGCCTTTGGTGCGGGCCAGCCCCTTGAGGAATTCATCGTGGGTGATGACACCATCCTTGTCCGCGTCAAAGCCCGCCGTGAGCTGCTGCTTCTGATCTTCGGTGGCACCAAACCGGGTCAGCAACGCCTGGAAATCGTCCTTGGACACGGCCCCTGCCGCACGGCCACCGGGCAATGCCGCAGTGGCCTGACCGGACGAACGCCCCACGGCCATCCCCGCGCCAGAAGGCTGGCCCTGGGTCGCCAGAGCGCCCTGCCCGGCCATTCCCGCCAGCGTCTGCGCCTCGGGGCTCAGCGTGACCACGGCCGAGGGCTCGGGCGACGCCGCCTCACCCCCACGCCGCGCGGACGCCTTGCCCGCGCCACTGGAGGCGGCATTGAAAATCATCGACGCCACCGATGCGAGGCCGGAAATGAGAGGGGACATCGCCATGAACTCCTGTGTGGCGACAGCCCGGTACCTTTGACCTGTCCGCAAGTCACCGCATCGCCCAGATGCACCAAGGGTAGCGGGCAGCAGCCCGTACGGTGGGCGAATAAGCCAACAGTTTTCACGCCAGTTTTGCGAATGGACAGCGGGCTGGAGGCTGCGAGCCCGGCAGTCGCACGCGATCCTAGGCACTCCCTCTGCCCGGCATCACCACCCGAATGCAGGTGCCCCCACCCGGACGCTGCAGCACCAGCAAGTCACCGCCCGCCATCTGGGCGCGGTGGTTCATGCCTGCCACCCCATGGCCTCCCAGTGGGCTGCCTTCGCCAGCGTGAAGCAGCATGCCGCGCCCGTTGTCGCTGACCTCGGCACACCAGGACTCGGCACCCGCACGGTAACGCACACCCACCGAGACCTCGGTGGCGCCCGAATGCTGCAACACGTTGCTCAAGGCCTCCTGAACAATGGCAACCAGGTGCATGGCACTGTCGGCATACGGAAAACTGGACAACGGCGGAATTTGCACATCCCACACCATGCGAATGCCACGCCGATCAAGCACGGGCTGGATGCGGTGCCGGAGCCGGGCCAGGCGGTCAGCAAATGGCTCGTCCGCCGCATCCATGGAGTCCACCACGAGTCGCAGGTCCAGCATGCACTTGTCGAGCAGCGAACGGAGTTCACGCACTGCGGGCGGCTCGGTCTCCAGCAGCGCCATGGCAAAGACCAGTTGTGCGCCCAAGTTGTCATGCAAATCCTGCGCAATGCGCCGCCGCTCTGCCGTCACCTCAGCACTGGCGCGCAGCCGCAGCCGGGGGCGCCACTGCAGGGCCCGCGGCAGTTGCACCAGCAGCAGGGCCCCCAGGCCCACCGAGATCACCAGGGCGGCCAGCTCCCACCATTGCCGATCCGACGGCCTCTCCTCGTCATAGCCATAAAACGCCGTCGCAAGGAGCGCCCATTGCAGCAGCCACATGCACATGCAAGCGATGGCGAACAACGGGGGACGTGTGCGAAACACCGCTCAATCCTGGCTTTCTAGGTGGCGTGGGCAACCGAGAGCACACCTGGTGACCGCACAACCCACACACGCGGCAGCCACCTGCATCACTCCGTCAAAAGAGCCCCCGCAGCGAGGCGAAGCGCACCGCCTGGGCACGGGTGCGCACCTGCAACTTGCGGTAGATGTTGCGCAAGTGGGTGTTGACCGTCATGCTGCTGATGAGCAGGCGCGCACCCACCTCGACGCTGGTGTAGCCGCTGGCCACCATGCGCAGGATTTCCTTTTCCCGTGTGGACAGCCGATCTGCCTCATCGGGCTGCCGTCGCTTGTTTTCGGCTGAGTGGGTGCGGTCAAACCGCTGCAGCAACCGCCGCGCCAGGTTGGGGGTGATGGAGGCGCCACCATTGGCCACCTGCAACACGGCTTGCGAATAGTTGCCGAACCACGAGTTCTTGCCCACATACCCCGTGGCCCCCAGTTCAAAGGCCCGCAGGACCTGCTCGTCGTTTTCCATGACCGAGATCACGACCGTCTGGGCCGATGGGCGCACAGGCTTCACGTAGTGCAACAGGTCAAAGGCGTCACCGTCGCCCAGGTTCAGGTCCACCAGGAGCACATCAAAATCGTGATTCTTGATGGCCTTGCGCCCCTCGCGGACACTGCCCGCCTGCGCCACCAGCAACGTGCGGGCATCGGCCATGAGCTCCTGTGCAATCACCAGGCGGATGTGCGGATCGTCGTCCACCAGCAAGACCCGCACCGGGTTGGCCTCCTGCCCAGTGAGGAAGGCGGGCCAGACCGATGGCGGATTGGAATAGGTTTCAAACCGGCCCGAGGGAAGCGATGCAAGGTCGCGCGCACTCTGCTTTGAAAGCAACGCTGAAGACGTCAACGTTTGCGATGGTGTATCGACCTGCCAACTGCTGCTCATGGGTGAACTCCTGCGGACGTGGTGGTGGGCCCCGATGGACTGGGTCTTTCGGTGGACGCATCTGCATGCAACTCTTGCGTTCACATGCATGTTCTCCAACGCACTCATGCCCCTCTGTACGGCAGCGCACACAGTGCGCCAAATAAATTTCAAGGTCCAAATATATTTGGCAATGTTGCCCAAGTAGCAATTGGTTACTACCTGACTTTGTTCGGCCGATCTCATGTGGTGCGGGCGGCCAAGCCGCGCTGGCAAAGGCTTTGCGCGGGTCCAAGGGTTGAACCGCTCCGCTGTATGAGGTAGCCCGCCCGGCGTATTCGCACGAATCGCATCGGCTCGCACACTGAACTCCGACAGCGCCTAACGGCCACCGGTTCTCAAAAAACCAGGCCTGAAAGCGCCGTCCAACCCCCTCTGCACCGCAGGTTCGCTGCGGTTGCAGCCAGTGTAGAAGTCATCCTTGAAGGATCTGTCATGAAAACCCTTGCTTTCATCACGCTCAGCGTCATCGCCTCCGCCGCCATGGCCACCGGTCCGGTCCCTTCCACTCCGGACATCACCATCACCGGCAATTCCACGCAGTCGGTATCCCTGACGTCGGTGTCCGTCAACAACAACTCGACGGGCTCGAAGAGCGAAGCTTTCCAGAACCTGGCCTCCAACACCGGCAACGTCACCATCAGTGGCAATTCGACCCAGACGGTAACGGGCTTTGGCGGCAATCTGACCAACACCGCCAGCGGCAGCGAAGCCTACGCCAGCCAGAACCTGTCATCCAACGTGGGCGAAGTCACCATCATTGGCAACTCCAGCCAATTCACCTCGATGATCAACTCGTCGGTCAATAACCTCTCCAGCGGCAGCAACAGCAAGGCGGTGCAAAACATCGCCTCCAACAACGCCTGCTTCACCTGCCAGCCCACCAAGCCCGCCGGCTGGCCCTACTGAGATCGGCACCAGCTCGGCTGGTGAATAGACCTGCGAGGGTCTGATTCCGGCAACACATCAGTGCCCGGATGAGTTCGTGCCAGGGGCACACCGGCAAGGCTGCAAACAGCAGCGCGGGTGGGCCCCTCATTCTCACCATAGGAGGTGTTCCATGAACACACGTTTTCTGGCGCCATGCACAGCTTTGCTCACGGTCTGCGGCCTGATGCCAAGCCCCGCGTGGGCACAGGCCCCCGGGGAAGACCCGGTCATCCTGACCAAGAAGCTCTCGGTCCAGATGCAGCCCACAGGGCCAGTGGCAGCCTCGACGGGACTGGACGGCAGCAACACCATGCCATCCTGGCTACGCGCCCGCATCGCCCGCTACGAAGCCAAGGCTTTCTCAGACGACACCACTGGCGTGCTGACCAACAACGACGTGGTCACCACTGCCAATGCACAGGGCATGCAAAAGACCTGCGTCCAGGAGGTGGGCAGCAACACCGTGTCTGCCAACACCACGGGATCGGCCAAGTACGGTCCCAACCAGGCGCCGCAGGTGGTGGTGCTGCGCGGCGATCTCGTCAATATCTGCAAATAACAGGCCAGGCGCCATGCGCCCGGCCGCCAGGAGAGAGAACATGCCGCCCACCCCGCCGAGCCCCGCCATGCCTGCATGCTCTCGCCCCCAGCGCCCACGCTCCCCACACCCTGTGATGCGCGCGATCCATGGAGCGCTTTGGTTTGTCGTCGGGCTGGGACTGGCTGGCTGTGCCACGCCCAGGGACCCGCGCAAGGACCAGGCCTTTCAGAGCCTGGCTTCCATCACCGACCGCCCCGTGGTGCGACCCACACGCTCCATCTCCAGCTTCTCCGACTCGCTGATGTGCATGGACCACATGCTGCGCGATGCACAGCTGCCCACCACACTGATCACGAGCAAGCAGATTCCCGACTACTCCACCCGCGTCACCGTGGCCACCAAAGACATGGTGATCACGGCCCTGTCCCAGATGTCGCGCCTGAGCAATGCCTTCCGCTTTGTGGACTACGAAGTGGACATCGCGCGCCAGGACACGGTGCAGAACCTCACCACCATCCTGCTCAACAACAACCAGATGCAGCTGCAGCGGCCCGCGCTGTACCTGTCGGGCGCCATCTCGTTCGTGGACCAGAACGTGATCAACAACCGGTTTGACACCGGGCTCTCCGGCCCCCGCATCGACATGGGCTACAGCCAGAGCCGCAACGCCACCATCATCGGCCTGGAGATGCACCTGGGCGACTTTCGCACCCGCACGCTGATTCCCGGCCTGGACTCAGCCAACGAAGTCATCATTGGCAACGGCGGACAGGGCGTGGACCTGGCCGGGCGCATCGGCACTTATGGCGTTCAGTTCAACGTGGGGCGCGACTACACCCAGGGCTCTGGCAGTGCGGTGCGCACACTGGTGGACCTGGCCACCATCGAACTCATTGGCAAATGGGCCCGGGTGCCTTACTGGCAATGCCTGACGCTGGAGCAAAACCACCCGGACTTTCAGCGGCAGCTGCGCGACTGGTTTGACGAAGGCTCGCCCGCCGTGCGCACCCAGCTCATCACACGCTCGCTGATCAGCCGGGGCTACCTCGCCCCCGTCGCGCAACCCCTGCCGGACAACGACCCGGCGCTGCGCAAAGCCCTGGCGCGCTTTCAGGCGGACAACGGCATGGTGGTGACGGGCGTGGTGGACTTTGCGACCTACGAACGGGCGCTGCGCCACTTTGTCGGGCTGTCCGCTGACGGCACCCTGGCCCGCATTGGCTGGGCCAGCACACACGCCGAGCCTGTGCCGCACATCGCCGCCAGTCCCGCCACTCGCGATGCTGCAGTGCAGGTGGTGAGCACCAATCCGGGGGCTGCCAAGTACGGAGACCCACCGCCTGAGCGCACCATTGATCTGCAGATCGAGAACGTGTTGCTGGAGCGCACCGCATTCGAGGTGGGGGAACAGGTCTTCCTGTCGGCCACCGTGTCGCGCGCATCCTACCTGCAGTGTTTTCTGGCCGATGCCACCGGCACCGTCATTCGCCTGCTGCCCAACCAGGCCAACACCACCGGCTGGGTGTCTGCCAACCAGGCCATACGCATCCCCGACTGGATGAGCCCCAACCCCGGCTTCATCATGGACGCAGCCAGCCCCGGCACCGAGGGTGTGGCCTGCTTTGCCACCGATGAGGACAGCACGCCCCGTTTGCCCGAGGCGCTGCGCGGACCGCCGCTCAAGCCCATCCCGAACTACCGGGCGCTGGAGCGCTTGAACGAAGCCTTCGCCACCGCCTGGGGCACCGATGGCTACACCGGCAATGCCGTGTACTGGCAAGTCATTCCACGCCGCGCCCTACCCGCCGCAGCCAGTGCGCCTGCCCAACCCGCCCCACGCAAGTGACACACCGTCGGTAAAGCACTGCGCAGGCGAACGCGATGACCACCACCCCGGCGACCACGGCGACCACGGCGACCACGGCGACCACGCATTCCACCATGGGTGGGCATGCACCGCAGGGCATATGGCGCGCTACCCATGGCGCCGTGGCGCAGGCCTCGGGTGCAGCGTGCCTGGTCTTGGCGGTGGTGACTGCAGCACCTGCGCTGGCATCGGTGCGGGCGCTTCCCACGCCTGCGAAAATCACCGACATCGATCGCGCCAGCCTGAACGCGGCGTCCCCCCAGGTGCCCGGGTCTGACGACCCCACGCAGGAGAAGATGTTGCAAAAACTTCGCAGCACCGCGCAACGCGATGGGGTGCCGACGCGCAAGCCGCGCGCCCCCCCTGCCCCTACAACGCGATCAACGGGCGACCTGACGCCTGCCGATGCGGCGTGGCTGTTGGGATTGCTGGCGTTGCATGGCCTGGCCATGCCCGCTGACCCGGCGCAGGCCCAGCACTGGTTTGAACGTGCGCAAATGCTCAGCCACCCCCTGGCTCCTGCGGGCCTTGCGTGGTGCCAGCTCAGCGGGTGCGTGGCAGCACCCAATCCTTCAACCGCCATGCACTGGATTGCGCTGGTGGGCCGTTCTGATCCGGGGCTTGCCAAATACCTCGAATGGCATGCGGCCAAGGCATTGGCTCCATTGGCCGAGCCCCGTTTGCCCTCACCAGACCGATATCCCGGCTCAGCGGCCCCAGCGACGACCAGCCCATCGCTTCAAAAACTGTTGACGCAAGCTGTACGGGCCGGCAACGCGCAGGCCGGCAACGAACTGGGGCTGGAGTTCATCGCCAGCGGCGATCTCGAACAGGCGATGGTCCAGTTTCAATCAGCGTCTGCAAAATCCGAGGCCGCCGCCGCCAACGCCCGCCTTCTGGCCCGCCGCATCCAGAGCGGTCCCAACGCCCACACCCGATCAGCCCGCTACAGCGCTGCAGATTGGTACGCGGAGGCCCAGCGCTACCACCGCGGCGACGGCGTACCTGCCAACTACACCGAGGCCGTGCGCCTGTACCAGGTAGCAGCCAGCAGCGGCGACCCACAGGGCCGCAAGATGCTGGAGCTGATCTTCTCCAGACCCTTGCAAGGCGGCGCCATCGACGTCGCGTGGATGCAGCAGCTCGCCGGTCTTCACATCGGCACCAACGGCTTGTCCACCGGCACGACCACCGCAGCACCCACCAGCGGCTGGCAGCGCGAGCCCAGCCCGCTGTATGACCTGGTACCGCTGCAGTGGCGGACGCCGGGGCAAGTGTTGCGTCGATAGGTCGGCCCAAAAGCTGGGGACAAACACCCAATACCCGCCCCGACACGAGCACCCTCGAAACCTGTGCTGGGCCATGAACTCCAGCCGCACAGGTAGCGCCCCAAAAATCAGGAAATGGAATCCAACGGGCTTGTAGTGCTAGTCGAAATTGACTTATCAGCTATCAATTAAGTAGCAACTACCGCAGGCAACAACAACCCCTGCTGAGCCGCCACCGCCTCCCGCAAAAACGCCCACGTGGCCTGCATGCGGGCCACGTGCTTGTTGTCGCCCGGCATGGACATCCAGAAGGTGCGCTGAAACCGTGCCACACCCGGCAGCACGGGTACCAGCGACGGGTCTTGCGCTGCCACAAAGGCGGGCAGCACAGCCAGCCCGGCCCCCACGCGGGCGGCTTCGTACTGGGCCAGGATGCTCGTGCTGCGCAGCGCGAAATGCGCGGGGCGGTGCAGTTCGTCCAGGATCTGCAGTTCCTTGCTGAACAGCAGGTCGTCCACGTAGCTGATGAAGGTGTGGCCCCGCAGGTCATCTGGCGTGTGGATGGGGGCATGGCGCTGCAGGTAGCTGCGCGCTCCATACAGTTGCAGCACGTAGTCGGTCAGCTTCACGACCACCACCGCGCCGCGGGCCGGTCGCTCCAGCGAGATGACGATGTCTGCCTCGCGGCGCGACAGGTGCACCAGGCGCGGCAGGGCCAGAAGGTCCACCACCAAACCGGGGTGTTCCGACGCGAACCGGGCCAGTTGGGGCGCCAGGATCAGGTTGCCAAAACCTTCAGTGGTGCCGATACGCACCAATCCATGCAGACCCTGGTGTACACCGGGAGCGGCACTTTCGACCACAAGAAAAGCGGCCTCCATCGCCTCCACCTGAGGCATCAGCTGCCGGCCGGCCTCTGTCAGCCGATGCCCTCCTGGCTCACGGGAAAAAAGGGCCGAGCCCATCTGGTTCTCCAGCGCCTGCAAGCGACGCGACACCGTGGTGTGCTCCACACCTAGGCGGCGCGCGGCGCCCGCAAGCGTGCCTGCGCGCGCCAACTCCAGAAAATAACGGAAATGATCCCAATCCATATCCGGATTGTGGCGCCCCGGGCCGAGACAACCCGGAAATCAGGCGCTGGTGCACTCGCACGACCGGTCAAAAAAGCCGACCAAAGACGCAACCCGGCGACGGCCCAAGGGCATCGGGAGATAAATCGCACAAAAATAATTTACACCGCATATTTTCTATTGCACACTGCGCTCGCGCCGAAGCTCGCAACAATGGAACAGCGAGCAATAACCAGAGCCCATTGGGCCAAGGCACCCGCAGCGGTTGCCAGCAATAGTCAAGTGCGAGGGAGGAAAAATGAAGACATTTGTGCAGCCCCAGAGGCTGTCCGCTGGCATGCACATGCCACACGCAGGGCAAGTCACCTGCCGCACTTAGCCATGGCCACAGGCACTGGCACACTGCCTCCCTTTTTTTGCGCCGCAGGCCCTGCGCCGGCTTGCGTTGTCCATCCGCATCCTTAGTCCCTGACCTTTATGAAACGCACCACTTTTCGTTACAAATCGCTGTGGGCCGGTCAAGCCTGCCTGGCATTGGCAACTTTTTCCGTCCACGCAGCGGACGTGAGCATCACACCGCCTCCCGGCGGCGGATTCGTGGTCAAGGGACCCGCCAATACCGAGCGCCTGCGTGTGCAAGACTCCGGCGAAGTGAGGGTTCCCAGTCTGTCAGGCACGGCCAACAACAATGCCAGCGTGCTGTGTTTTGACGGGCCTACGGGGCGCCTAGGCCAGTGCGCCCCCGGAGTAACAACAGGCGCAACGGGTGCTACTGGTGCCACAGGCCCGGCAGGTCTCACGGGAGCTACGGGTGCCACCGGCGCGACGGGTCCAGCCGGCCTGACGGGTGCAACGGGTGCCACCGGCCCGTCTGGGGCCACTGGATCCGCCGGTGCAACAGGTGCTACCGGACCAGCAGGAACCCCTGGTGCACAAGGCGTAGCGGGCCTGACTGGCGCTACCGGAGCCACGGGCGCCACCGGTCCTGCCGGAGCTACAGGCGCGACAGGCCCCCAAGGTCCAGCGGGGAGTAACTCCATTGCCATCAATATTCGAACTGCAAGTGGCAGTGGGTCGGCAGACAGCTGCGCAGTGACCTCCTGCTGCAACGTGGGTGAAAAAGTCGTCGGCGGCGGGTACGAGGGCGCAAGCGGCGCTGCCGGAATTGACGCTGACGCTGTGTATGTGGCGGCCAACCGCCCCGTCGAGGGCGGTGCTTGTGCGGCCGGAGTCCAGGGCTGGTCGGTTCGACTCCTCAACTCCTACCGCGTACCCTCGTTGACCACAGCCTGCAGTTCTTACGCCATCTGCGCGCAATGACGTATCAGGACTCGTCGCTTGCCGACCTGCAACCCCATGGCCTGATGGTGCAGGGCATGCGGACCGCCAGGTTGCCTTGGCGTTTTGACGCGGCCACAGCCCTGGCCGAGGTGAATGCCCTGCCAGCTTCCCTCTGGCGTACCCATTTCAATGAAGGCCGCCATGACGGAGGTTGGCAGGCACTTGCACTGCGTTCCGCGCCCGAGGCTCCCATCGATGTCGTTCCCATTGATGTGCCAGCATCGGGCTATGCCGACACGCCGGCTTTGGAACAATGCCCTTCGCTGCGCGCGATGCTGGAAACCATGGCATTGCCCTGGAAATCCGTACGGCTCATGCAATTGCTGCCCGGCTGCGAAATCAAGGAGCATATCGATGCGGGTGTGTGTGCTGCGCGCGGCGAAGCCCGCCTGCACGTGCCGCTGCAAACCGGCGAGCAGGTGTTCTTCCATGTCGATGGTGAGCGCATTCCGCTGCGAGCTGGCGAGTGCTGGTACGTGGATGTGTCGCTGCCGCACCGTGTGCGCAACCGTGGCAGCCAAAACCGGGTGCACCTGGTGGCGGACGCCTCGGTGGACATGCGCCTGTTCGAGGCCTTCCGCGCCAGCGATGGCGGCGAGCCTTTGTCCGACCCCAGCGACCCGTGGAGCCAATTCATCCGGTTTCGCGACTTCGTGGGGGCGGATGCAGAGCGTTCCACAAGGCTCAGCGCCATCACCAACTCTGCCGAGTTCGTGCAGGAATCGGTGCGTATGGGGCAGGACGCAGGCTTTCAATTTGACGCATCAGATGTGGAGTCGGCCATGAAGGCCGGGCGCCGCGCGTGGGTGGAACAATGGATTCTGTGAACTTCAGCGGCTGGCGCCCTATCCGCTTTTACATCGCCAAAGGCCAGGTGATGGTGGACTGGATCCGCCTGCTCGATGAACCACTGCGCGAGCCCTTCTTCCAGCATGGCATCCAGAGTCATATGCTGCGCCCTTTCCATCTGGCGTTCCGGCGCCAGACGCCGCTCAGCGACCTGCTGGCCTGGCATGAGCAATCACCAGGCCTTGATCCATCTCTAGTCATCTTCCACGTCTCGCGCTGCGGCTCCACGCTCATCACGCAAACGCTCGCTGAAAGCGCACACCATCTCCAGTTGTCGGAGCCCGGTCCCGTGGACTTCCTTGTGCGGCAGGCACTGTCCAGCGGACTGATTGACGAAGCACAGGTGGTGCGCGCGCTGCGCGCTTGGACCAGTGCCTGGGCGCAACGCTGCGACAGCGACAGCCCACCGCTGCAATCCATGAGCATCAAGCTCGATGCGTGGAACACAGACAAGGCACCGCTCTTTGCAAAAGCGTGGCCGGACGCCCCCTGGGTATTCCTTACCCGGGAACCGCTGTCGGTGCTGGTGTCGCAGATGCGGGAACGTGCGTTCTTCCTGATCCCCGGCATGGCAGGCTGCGGTGTAGATGGCCTCAGCCCCCACGAATTGGCCCTCATGCCCCCTGAACTTTATTGCGCCCGGGTGCTTGGGAACATTTACGAAGCCATGGCCCGAGAGTTCGCACCTTCGCGCGCATTGTTGCTCGACCACTCCCAACTGCCCGAGGCCATCGAGTCACAGGTACTCCCCCATATGCGCTGGCAGGTCTCGGCAGAGGAGCGCGCAAGAATGTGTGAACGCGCGTCGCGGCATGGCAAGCACCCTCACCAAGTCTTTGTCCCCGATACAGAAACAAAACATAGCATGGCAAGCGACCTCCTTCAGTCCCTGGCTGCGCAATGGATCGCACCTCACTACCAGAGGCTCCACGACCCACTGCGTACCTATGTCTCCATCAAGCCCGAGGAGGCGCTGCAATGATCGCAACGCTGCATCGACGACATTTCCTGGCAACGGGTGGAGCAGCGGCAGTCACAAGTGTGCAGGCTTCGGCTGCCGCCCTGTCCTCGCTTGGTGCGATACGCCCCCGGTGGCGCGTACTTGGCATAGCACCTACTTCCGAGAAAATGCCCCAGCTGGCCGAAGACTACCGCCAAGGCGTGGAGCTCGGACTGGCCCAGGCCGGCGCCACCGCCTTGCTTGAATTGAACTGGCTGTCCGCTGGGCCCATACCATCGGCGCCTGCCAAGGTGATCAACTTGGCGCTACAGGAAAGCAAAATTGACGTCGTAATGGGCTGGATTCCCCCCTTGCTGGCAAAGAGAATTTCCCCAGCAACCCGGAAAGCCGGTGTGCCTCTGTGGATAAGTGATACGGGCGCGGACATAGTTTCGACCGCCGAGGCCCACTCACTGACGGTTCGCCATAGTCTGGAGCTATGCGCGATGGCATCCGCTATTGCCGACAAGGTGTATGCGCAATGCGGTCCGCGAGCCTTCTTGTCCATGGGACGGCATGAGTCAGGCTTCGACTTTCTGCAGTCTTTCCAGAACCGCTGGCAAGCACTAGGCGGCAACGTCGTGGGGCGCCATGTTGCAAACCTGCCAGGGCTCTCCTCTGAATTCGAGGATTTGAAGCGGTCTATCGTGTCCCATCAGCCCGATGTGGTGGTTGCACTCTACTCGGGTCCGCAAGCGCAGCGCTTCACCCAGTGGTGGCAGGTCCATTCAACGTCTCTCCGCACCGAGTTGGCGGGCTTTCCCTGGCTGGCCGAACACACACAGGGGGTCCATGCATGGACCGTCGCTAGCTGGCCTGCCGCCGAGGTGGCAGAGTCCGGCTGGAAGGCCCGTTTCGCGCAGGCAGGCCTTGGGTGGACGGCAGCAGCGCTGCTGGGAGCGGAAGCAGGTGCCAGCGTAGGAAAGGCCCTCGCGGCAGCATCCGATACGTCAAGCGTCCATGAGCTATGGGCTGCGCTGCGTAAAACGCCTCTTTCCGGCCCACGCGGAGAACGCCAGTGGACCAGTACTGCCGTGGACAGCGCCGGTCCGCTGTGGGAAGGTTCTGTACAAAATACCGACGCTTGGCGCCGACGCCAAGCCTACCCTCAATTCACCGCCCACAGCGCTGCACCTGGCGGCTGGGTCACGGGATACTTTTTGACTTGATAAGGACGTTTTATGGCGACAGCTCCAATAATGGGTGAGATCAAAATGTTTGCGGGCAACTTCGCCCCAAAGAACTGGATGTTCTGCCAAGGCCAGCTTCTTAGCATTTCACAGAACAGCGCCTTATTTGCCATCCTCGGAACCACGTACGGTGGCAACGGCGTATCAACTTTCGCCCTGCCTGACTTACGCGGCCGAGTACCTGTTGGCACCGGTCAAGGTCCGGGGCTGCCCAGCATGGACTTAGGAGAAGTTGCTGGCACGCCAACTCAGACGCTGACAATTAACAATCTGCCATCACATAACCACACGGTGACAGGCAGCGTCTCCGCTTCCACCAGCATAGGCACACTGACCGGGCCCGGCTCCGGCGCGGTGCCTGCTGCATCCAACCAGCGCAACGCACAGTATGCTCCTGGTGCCAGCGCCGACACCACCCTGCCGGTGACCAGCCTGGCCACTGGCGCCACGGGCAACAATTCTCCCATTTCCGTCATGCAACCCCACTTGGGCATGAACTACATCATCGCAGTGCAAGGCGTATTTCCGTCCAGAAACTGAGCGAAACCGACCCGCGACAGCAGGTGCAAACAAGGGCAAACGCTTGTGTTTGCCCTTTTTGTTTTCTGGCGCCTAACCTGGCCCCCTCCGCATGGGGTAATGGCGCCCCGCGGGGTATGCCGCTGCCGAAATGGCAACCGCAGAAATGTGCATAAAAGCACATTGAACTTGCAAATCACAGCATTGTAATTACAAATTTGCACGGATAACATGCGTGGACAGGCCTGCGCTGCGGGCCCTTTGCAACCCCCGGAGACAAACCCATGAACGCACCCACTTCCACGGCCGTACTGGCCCCCACCGTCAAGCTGTTGATCGGCGGCAAATTCGTCGAATCCAAGTCCACCGAGTGGCGTGACGTGGTGAACCCCGCCACGCAAGAAGTGCTGGCCCGCGTGCCGTTTGCCACGGCCGATGAAATCAATGCCGCAGTGGCCTCGGCCAAGGAAGCGTTCAAGACCTGGAAGAAGACCCCCATCGGCACCCGCGCCCGCATCTTCCTCAAGTACCAGCAGCTCATCCGCGAAAACATGGCCGAGCTGGCCGCCATCCTCACGGCAGAGCAAGGCAAGACCCTGCCGGACGCCGAAGGTGATGTGTTCCGTGGCCTGGAAGTGGTCGAACACGCTGCCAGCATTGGCAACCTGCAGCTGGGTGAGCTGGCCAACAACGTGGCCGGCGGCGTGGACACCTACACCCTGCTGCAGCCGCTGGGCGTGTGCGCGGGCATCACGCCCTTCAACTTCCCGGCCATGATCCCGCTGTGGATGTTCCCCATGGCCATTGCCACGGGCAACACCTTCGTGCTCAAGCCCTCCGAGCAAGACCCCATGGTGACCATGCGCCTTGTGGAGCTGGCGCTCGAAGCCGGCATCCCCCCTGGCGTGCTCAACGTGATCCACGGTGGCGAAGCCGCTGTGAACGCGATCTGCGACCACAAGGACATCAAGGCGATCAGCTTCGTGGGCTCCACAAAGGTGGGCACCCATGTCTACAACCGCGCCAGCCTCAACGGCAAGCGCGTGCAATGCATGATGGGCGCCAAGAACCACGCCATCGTGATGCCCGACGCCAACAAGGAACAGACCCTGAATGCCCTGGCCGGTGCTGCTTTCGGTGCCGCAGGCCAGCGCTGCATGGCGCTGTCGGTGGTGGTGCTGGTGGGCGAGGCGCAAAAGTGGATCCCCGAGCTGGTGGCCAAGGCCAAGACCCTGAAGGTGAGCGCCGGTGTCGAAAAGGGCACGGACGTGGGCCCCGTGGTGTCCTGCGCCGCCAAGGACCGCGTGCAGAGCCTGATCGAGCGCGGCATTGCCGACGGCGCCACGCTGGAGCTGGACGGCCGCAACCCCGTGGTGGCTGGCTACGAAAAGGGCAACTTTGTGGGGCCCACGGTGTTCAGCGGCGTCAAGCCCGGCATGAGCATCTACGACCAGGAAATCTTTGGCCCCGTGCTGTGCCTGTCGGCTGCGGCAGACATCGATGAAGCCATTACCTTCATCAACGACAACCCCAACGGCAACGGCACTGCCATCTTCACCCAGTCGGGCGCTGCAGCGCGCAAGTTCCAGGAAGAAATCGACGTGGGCCAGGTCGGCATCAACGTGCCAATCCCTGTGCCCGTGCCCCTGTTCTCGTTCTCGGGCTCGCGCGCTTCCAAGCTGGGCGACCTGGGCCCCTACGGCAAGCAGGTCGTGCTGTTCTACACGCAGACCAAGACCGTGACAGCACGCTGGTTTGACGACAGCACCATCTCGCATGGTGTGAACACGACGATTAGCTTGAAGTGACATCCCCCTGAGGCGCTGCGCGCCTTCCCCCTTCCCTCGCGCTTTGCGCGGGAAGGGGGACGCCACCCTTGCGGCGGGGCGGCCCTTGCACGGTGGCACTGGCCTGGGCCGCACCAGTTTCAACGACTGCGCGCGGTGGTAAAAGCGGGGCATGCAAATTGATCTGACAACGATGCGGGGATGGGCCATGGTCTTCGGTGCTGCTTGCGCGATGCTGATGGGTGCCGATGCCCACGCACGGGCCGGTGCTGCCTGCAAACCCGGCGGCACGGTGGAAGAAACCAACGCCTGCGCCGTGCAAGCCTTCCAGGCAGCCGATACCGAGATCGCCATCCTCTACGGAGACGTGATGCGCGCCCTGTCGGCCCACGAACGGCCCCAGCTGCGGCAGGAGCACACCGCCTGGCAGCGTGAGCGCACCACGCGCTGCAAGCAGGCGCAGCGCAGCAACGAATCGCAACCCCAGTGGCCGCGCCTGTACCACGAGTGCCTGACGGCCGAAACCCAGGCGCGCCGCAAAGGCCTGATGCGCTGGCTCACGCTGGACCACCCGTCCGCCAAGCCCTGAGCAAGGCCCCCAGAACAACAAAAACCGACGACGAGACAGAACACCATGGACTTTGAACTCACCGAAGAACAACGCGCCTTTGCCCAGACGGCCCGCGACTTTGCACAAGCTGAGTTCGCACCCCACGCCGCGCACTGGGACGAGGAAGGCATCTTCCCGAAAGAAGCCATCGCCAAGGCGGGCGAGCTGGGCTTTTGTGGCCTGTACGCGCCCGAAGCCGCCGGCGGCCTCGCCCTGCCCCGCCTGGACGCCACGCTGGTGTTTGAAGAAATGGCGGCTGTGGACCCCAGCACCACCGCCTTCATCACCATCCACAACATGGCCACCTGGATGCTGGGCACCTGGGCCACGCCCGCAGTGCGCGACCACTGGGGCCCGCTGCTCACCACCGGTGAAAAGCTCGCCAGCTACTGCCTCACCGAGCCCGGCGCAGGCTCCGACGCCGCCTCGCTCAAGACCCGCGCCGAGCTGGTGGGCAACGAATACGTCATCAACGGCGCCAAGGCCTTCATCAGCGGCGCAGGCAGCACCGACGTGCTGGTGCTCATGGCCCGCACTGGGGATGCAGCATCGGGCGCCAGCGGCATCAGCGCCTTTGCCGTGCCCGCCGATGCGCCCGGCATCAGCTACGGCAAGAAGGAACAGAAGATGGGCTGGAACAGCCAGCCCACGCGCACCATCAGCTTCGACAACGTGCGCATCCCCGCCGACCACCTGCTGGGCCGCGAGGGCGAGGGCTTCAAGATCGCCATGAAGGGCCTGGACGGCGGCCGCATCAACATCGCGACCTGCTCCGTGGGCGCGGCGCAAGGCGCGCTCAACGCCGCCCAGCAGTACATGCAGGACCGCAAGCAGTTCGGCAAACCCATCGCCAGCTTCCAGGCCCTGCAGTTCAAGCTGGCCGACATGGCGACGGAACTGGTGGCCGCCCGCCAGATGGTGCGCCTGGCCGCCAGCAAGCTCGACGCCGGTGCGCGCGACGCATCCACCTACTGCGCCATGGCCAAACGTTTTGCCACCGACGCAGGCTTCACCGTCATCAACGACGCCCTGCAGTTGCACGGCGGCTACGGCTACATCCGCGAATACCCGCTGGAGCGCCTGCTGCGCGACGCCCGTGTGCACCAGATCCTGGAAGGCACCAACGAAATCATGCGGGTCATCATTGCGCGGCGCATGCTGGACGGGGACGCGACGGAGGTGATTCGCTGAGCGCTTACTCCTGTTTTCATAGCTGCCAGCGCTTATCCAACGGGCGGTAGCTGCACATTTGAATCAGAAGCCATGCCCACCCGCCCCCTCTCCGACGAAACGCTGCACCTGATCGACGCCGTGAGCACGGCGCTCGCGCACCGCAGCGACGTGGAAGAACGGACCATGTTCGGCTGCTACTGCTTCTTTGTGGACGGCAAGCTGTGCATTGGCATCAAAGGTGAAGAGCTGCTGGTGCGCCTGCCACCCGACCGCCACGGCGAACTGCAGGAGATGCAGAACACCCGCGAACTCTCGGCCGGCGGCGGCATGAAGGGCTACTTCTGGGTGGAGCCCAACGGCTACGCCACGCGCGCGCAGTGGAACTACTGGGTTGAAGAAGCCCTTGCCTACAACCCACTGGCCAAGGCCTCTCCGCGCAAGAAGAAAACAGCCAACACCCCAGCTGCAGCGAAGAAAGCACCCGCCAGCACCGGCACCAAGCCGAAGACAAAAGCCGCCGCGAAGAAGCACAGCATCTTCGAAGCCGACGACTGATCTGCCCCACCCAACCCGGAGCCCACCACCATGCCCCTTCGCATCGTCCGCCTTGGCACCCCGCGCGCCGCCGGGGAAGGCACCCGCATCGGCACCGTGCGCCGCCCGCCGCGTGGCGTGCCCAAGGCCGAGTTCGCCAGCCGCGACTACTACGACGTGTGGTACCCCCTGCTCTCCCCCAGCGCCGACCTCATGGCACAGGGCCAGCAGGTGCCCACAGGCAAAGAAGGCGACAAGGCGTGGGAGGCCTTCGCCAAACAGTTCCGCAAGGAACTGGCCCAGCCCGAGGCCAGCCGCACGCTCGACTTGCTGGCCGCGCTGTCGCACCACGGCGCAATGTCGCTGGGCTGCTACTGCGAGGACGAAGCCCGCTGCCACCGCTCGGTGCTGCGCGCTGAGCTGGCAAGCCGTGGGGCCGACATCAGCCCCTAGATTTCAAACTTTTTAGGCCACCACCGCGCGATGGACAAGCCTTTCTAGCTATCAAATTCATACCAAAACCGTACCCATTCCCTTTCACCATCACAACGACATCCAGGAGCAACACACCATGAAAATCGCATTCATCGGCCTCGGCAACATGGGCGGCCCCATGGCACACAACCTGCACAAGGCAGGCCACGAAGTGCGCGCGTTTGACCTCTCGCAACCCGCCCGCGACAAGCTGGCCGCAGACGGCGTGCTCATCGCCACTGATGCCAAGGCGGCCGTGGCGGGCGCCGAAGTCGTCATCAGCATGCTGCCCGCCAGCCAGCATGTCGAAGGCCTGTTCCTCGGCGCGGGCGAGCTGCTGGCCCAGCTGCCTGCGGGCACGCTGATCATTGACTGCTCCACCATCGCTGCCGCCACCTCCCGCAAAGTGGCCGAAGCCGCCAAAGCCAAGGGCGTGGCCTTTATTGACGCGCCCGTGTCGGGCGGCACCGGCGGCGCCATTGCGGGCACGCTGACCTTCATGGTGGGCGGCGACGCCGCCGACCTGGAGCGCGCCCGCCCCGTGCTCGAAAAAATGGGCGCCAACATCTTCCACGCGGGCAGCGTGGGCGCAGGCCAGACGGCCAAGATCTGCAACAACATGCTGCTGGGCATCCTGATGGCCGGCACCAGCGAGGCCATTGCCCTGGGCGTAGCCAACGGCCTGGACCCCAAAGTGCTGAGCGAAATCATGCGCCGCAGCTCGGGCGGCAATTGGGCGCTGGAGAAGTACAACCCCTTCCCCGGCGTGATGGAAACCGCGCCTGCCAGCAAGGGCTATGCGGGCGGCTTTGGCACGGACCTGATGCTCAAGGACCTGGGCCTGGCGCAAGAGAACGCGATGGCGGTGAAGGCTGCCACGCCGCTGGGTGGCATGGCGCGCAATCTGTATGCGGCGCACAGCTTGGCGGGGCATGGGGCGCTGGATTTTTCTAGCATTATTAAGATGGTGCAGAAGGGGGCTTGATTTGCGCTAGCTTCGTCTTCACGGATTAGAACGGGCGCTGTAGCATGTCGTTACAGCGCCCGTTGTGGTTTCGACCTAGATTTTTTAGGTTTGACTAAACGAGATCTTGGATGAATCTTTCAGGAGATACTGACGTCAGAATTTTTTATTCGACACACGGCTGCAGTTGTGATGTCATCCATTACTAGTTACGTATATCCATGGCTACTAATTCCTCTAAAGCCGCAACTCAGCATCGAACAGACTACTCCCGATGCATTGTGCACTTAACTCGTGACGATCGCAAATCGTTCACAAACGGTGCATCTGCACGCGACAACTTGCTCCAGATACTGAAGAATAAGAGCATTTGGGCGATAAAACCTCACTGTATTTACAACGAAAAGATATCGAAATTCACTGAGCATCAGCAGGCAGGGTATCGCGTTGCATGTTTCACAGAAGTCCCACTCAGTCAGCTGCATCTTCTTGTTCAAGAAATCGCCGGCCGAAAAATAAAGTTAGAGCCGTATGGCGTTGTCTTCACTAAGGATTTCATTGCCAGCAAAGGTGGACAGCCCGCTATCTACATCAACAGCTATGACGGCAATGTTCGCGTTCGAGAAGCAGTTGATCATCTTTTCTCAGTAGCAACTGATTCCGACGAACATAAGATTTTGAGGCGTATTGTGCCATTCATGAATGCCATGCATGAGCAATACGATTTCACTTGGGAACGAGAATGGAGAACCACAAAATCACTTGACTTCAAACTTGGAGATCTTGTTTGCATAATTCTTCCAGAGAAGGGTGAAGACGATATTAAAAAAAAGGCACTCCAAGCGGGCATCGCCGTCATTTCCCCTGGATGGACCTACGAACAGATCATTACCGAATTGGCAGACCAACAGCGAAAAACAAAGAACACTTTCGGGTCAGCGAAGTCTGCCAACAACAAGGTAGAAAAATAGCTGGTTCGTGTGTCGAACCATTCCATCGAGAGGGACTGCCCGCAAGCTGCGATCTTAGACTTCCTTAGCAGCGTCGCCGCTAGAGCGGCTCTTCACATCAAACGTTAGATATGAATAACGATCTCCCCAAGATATTTGATCGGGCTACAAAGACGCTGTGCGAGGATAGTCTGCACCTTTGCTACGAAGCGACCATAGCTTCACACGAAATGGCCAGTAGAGCGCTCGCTCGCGCTTCTTTTTTGGCCACAACGATGTTTTTGGAGGCTTCTGCAAATGCATGCCTCGATACCCTTGAAATTTCTGAGCATTTGCTTAAAAAAATTGACAAATTTCCAGTCGCGCAGAAGTTTGAATTTTTTGCACAAACGAAGTTTGGTGAACGCATTGATTACTCTTTGCACACGGTCCAACATTTCAATGAGTTGTTTCAAGTGAGGAATAGATTTGTTCATTCAAGAGCGCAAGCTCTTGAATGGAAATCAATTGACAATGGGGCATTCGTTGGAGCAGCTCCGACCTCTAAATCACTAAATATTCCATTAATCTCAACATACTTCACAGTAGCGCACGCCGTTTGCTCAATCAACGTCTGCCACCTTTTCTTAAAGTATTTTTTAATCGACCTTTGCAAATTTAATGCTTATTCGTCGACGGCTATAGTTTTTAGCCAAGTAGGGCAGCCCACTACGACCGGAATGGCCCTTGGCCCCTTTCTCTATAAACATATGCAAGACTGGTTGAAAGCAGAAGGCGTCTTGCTTGGGCACTTTGAACATGGATTTCATTCCTAACCGGAATTCAAACTGAGCGGCCTACAGCCAGCCGGTTGCTTCGCGCGCTAAGTCGACGGTGATTCCAACTCACTTCAGACTTGCCCACCAGTCATCAGCCCGCACTTGAGTATGATTCGCATCCCCTCATGCTGCGCCGCACCATCCCCGCCCTGCCTTTCCACATCGTGCTTCTGCTGGTGGCGTTGTTCAACGCCCTGGCGGGCGCGCCCTTGCATGAGGCGCGGCACATTCAGGAGCTGATGCGCAGCGCCACAGCCTCGGCAAGCGCAGGCGATGTGGATGCGTTGGCAAACAACGCCACAGCCAGCGACGAACACAGCGAAGAGACACACACCACCTGCGCCTGGTGCCTGACCCACGCGCTGGAAGCGGGGCTGGCGCATGCACCGGCCCGCCAACCGCAACTCCCCGCAGAACCCGGCGCCATCGCGCCGCAAGGCGCAGACCCCATCACGGCCCAGCAGGTGCGCTGGCCGTTTGCTGCACGCGATCCTCCGCCAGCCCAGCGGGCCTGACACGCGTCGGGCCCCAGCCAGCCTGCGCTCTATAGCGCATCCCCTTTCCGTTTTTGCCCTTGCATTCACCCCCGTGGGGTGGGTGTGGGCGCGCGGCCATGTGCACCTGCCAACTCCCAGGCGGGTGTGAGCCGCGTTGCTCCTGGCTTTTGCATTCACCGCTTTTGGACTGGTTTGCCATGCGTTCTTCCTCTGCTTCTGTTTCTTCTTCACGCCCTGCCGCCCTGCCACGCCCCACCTTGACGGCCATGGCTACCGCCGCCCTGCTAGCCTCCCTCCACCCCGCCTGGGCCGCAGACGGCGATGGGGTCACGCCGCCCACCTTGTCTGCCGTGGACGTGGTGGGCCGCAGTGCCTCGGGCACCTACTACGCCGACGAAGCGGAGGGCGCCAAGACCAGCCTGCCGCTGCGCGAGCTGCCGCAGTCCGTGCGCGTGATGTCGCGCCAGACGCTGGACGACCTGGGCGCCACGCGGCTGGATGATGTGCTGGACTATGTGGGCGGGGTCTCGCGCCAGAACAACTTTGGCGGGCTGTGGGACAACATCGCCATCCGGGGCCTGCCGGGCAACGAGAACACGGGCATGGCGACGCTGCTCAACGGCTTTTCGTCCAACCGGGGTTTTAACGCGCCGCGTGACCTGGCGGGGGTGGAGCGGGTGGAGTTCCTCAAGGGCCCCGCCGCCGCGCTATATGGCAGCAGCGAGCCCGGCGGCACGCTCAACATCGTGAGCAAGAAGCCGCTGTGGAAGGCCGCCCATTCGGTGGAGGCCTATGCGGGCAGCTACGGCCTGGGCCGGGCGGCGCTGGACACCACGGGCCCCATCAGCGACCGGCTGGCCTACCGCTTGAACGTGGCGGTGGAGGACAAGGGCAGCTTTCGCGACCATGTGCGCGCGCAGCGGCAGGTGGTGGCCCCGGCCATCACCTGGAAGCTCTCGCCCGATACGGTGCTGGAGTACACGGCTGAATTTCTGCGCCACGCCACGCCGCTGGACCGGGGCGTGGTGGCGGTCAACAACCGTCTGGGCGCGGTGCCCGCCAGCCGCTTTTTGGGCGAGCCTGCCGATGGCGATGTGACGGTGACCAACCAGACGCACCAACTGGTGCTGTCGCACGAGTGGAACCCCGACTGGCGCAGCCGCGTGGGGCTGTCGTACCGCGAGACGGGGATGGAAGGCTTCTCGACCGAAGCCACGGCGCTGCAGGCCAATGGCCGCACGCTGACGCGCCAGCGGCGGTACCGCGACTTCCAGTCGGACGATGTGGCCGTGCAGGCCGAGCTGCAGGGCACCCTGCGCACGGGCGGGCTGGAGCATGAGCTGCTGGTGGGGGTGGAGAGCTACCGGTTCAGCATGGATTCGGTGATGCTGCGGGTGAACCCCAGCGCCACGGCGCCGTATGCCATCGACATCTTCAACCCCGTGTACGGCCAGGCGCAGCCCACGCCGGGGCGCAATACCGACACACTGGAGAAGCAGCGCAACACCGCGCTGTATGTGCAAGACACCCTCAAGCTGGGTGAGCAGTGGCGCGTGATGGCCGGGCTGCGGGCCGACAACTACGACCAGAGCCTGCAAAACCGCATCACCAACCGCACCACGGCACAAAGCCCCTCGGCCGTGTCGCCGCGCCTGGGCGTGAGCTGGCTGCCCACGCCGGGGTGGACGGTGTATGCCAATGCGGGCAGCTCGTTCCGCCCCAACACGGGCAGCAATGTGGCGGGCAATGGCTTTGATCCCGAAAAATCCCGTGCGCTAGAGCTGGGCGCCAAGTGGGAGAGCGCCGACCAGCGCCTGGGCGCCACAGCGGCGCTTTTCGACATCACCAAGCGCAATGTGCTGACCAGCGACCCGCTGAACGCGGGCTTCTCCGCCGCTGCAGGCGAGGTGCGCAGCCGGGGGCTGGAACTGGACCTGGCCGGCCGCCTGAACACCCACTGGCGCGTAAATGCCAGCCTGGTCATCAACGACGTGGAAGTGACCCGCGACAACACGCTGGAGGTGGGCGGCCGCCTGCTGAACGTGCCTCGTGTGAACGGCAGCGTGCTGGCGGTGTACGAAAACCAGTTGGCCAACGGCCAGCGCTACGGCGTGGGCGGTGGCATGACGCACATGGGCAAACGCCTGGGCCAGGCCCGCACGCAGGCCGAGGCGAATGCGGGCACGGCTGCGTTTGAACTGCCCAGCTACACCACGGCCAAGCTGATGGCGTACTGGCGCCTGAGCCCCACGCTGAACCTGTCGCTGGACGTGGACAACGTGTTTGACAAGGTGCACTACACCAGCTCGTACAGCCGCGTGTGGGTGGCGCCGGGGGCGGCGCGCACAGTCACCGTCGGGCTGCAGGCGAAGTTTTGATGAAGCACCCCCTGAGTCGCTTCGCGCCTTCCCCCTCTCTCGCTACGCGGGAGGGGGACGCCCCCAGCGCGGCGGGGCGGCCCTTGCGCGGGGGCACTGGTCTTTGGCAGCGCCAGTTTCGTCGGTTGCGGCGAACGCGCAGGGCTATGGAAAACTGAAAAATGAACACTTCCTCGACTTTTCTTAGGCCGCTGACGCGGCGCCGCGCCTTGCAGGCCCCCGTGGCCGCGCTGGCGGCGGGCGCCCTGCCCGCTGCCTCGGCGCAGGGCGCACCACCCGCTTCCGCCCTCTCACCGCTGCAAATCGTCGGCCCGTGGGAGATCAGCGGCCTGGCGCCCGCCAGCAGCGGCTATGTGTTCACACGCCTGCAGGTCACCGAAACCCTGCTGGACGCTGCAGACGATGGCCAGCCACGGCCCGCGCTGGCGCGGCTCTGGCGCCGGTCGGCGGATGGGCTGGTGTGGCACTTTGAGCTGCGGCCCGGGGCGCGTTTTCACGACGGCACACCTGTGACTGCCGCCGCCGTGGTGCGTAGCCTGCAGGCCGCGCAGGTGGCGCCCGCACTGCTGAGCCAGGCGCCCATCGAGTCCATCACCGCGCCTGACGAAGGCACGGTGCTCATGCGCCTGCAGCGCCCCCATACCGCCCTGCCCGCGCTGCTGGCGCATTCCAGCACCATGGTGCTGGCCCCGGCCAGCTATGGGGCCGACGGCAAGGTGCGCAGCATCATTGGCAGCGGCCCCTATCGCGTTGCGGTGCTGGTGCCGCCGCAGCAGGTCGAAACGGTGGTGTTTGATGCCTACGACGGCCCGCGCCCCGCGATTGCCGCCGTGCGCTACCTGGCCGCCAGCCGTGCCGAAACCCGCGCGCTGATGGCGGAGAGCGGCCAGGCCGACCTGGCCTATGGGCTGGACCCGGCCAGCCTGCGGCGGCTGCAGCGCCATGCCCAAAACCCTGCTCTGGCGCGCCGCACCGCAGTGCGCATTGCCTCGGTCACGCTGCCGCGCACCGTCATCGTCAAGCTCAATGCGGGCCTGCCCGCGCTGCGCGACGTGCGCGTGCGCCAGGCGCTGAGCCTGGCCATCGACCGCGCGGGCATTGCCCTGGCGCTGATGGGCGACGAGGCGCTGGCCGCCACGCAGCTGCTGCCGCCCACGCTGGGCGCGTGGCACAACCCGCACCTGCCCCCGCTGCAGCACGACCCCGAAGCCGCCGCACGCCTGCTGCGGGCCGCTGGCTGGCAGCGCCACAGCGACGGTCTGCGCGATGCCGAGGGCCAGCCGCTGCACCTGGTGATCCGCACCGTTGTGGACCGGCCCGAGCTGCCGCTGATTGCCACCGCCTTGCAGGAGCAATGGCGGCTGGCGGGCATGGCAGTGAAGGTGAGCATTGGCAACTCGGGCGACGTGCCCCGGGGCCACTGCGACGGCAGCCTGCAACTGGCCCTGGCCGCACGCAACTACGCCAACGTGCCCGACCCCACAGGCACGCTGGCGGGCGACTTTGCCGCCCAGGGCGGCGACTGGGGCGCCATGGGCTGGCACAGCGACACCGTGGTGCAGGCCCTGCAAGAGCTGACGCGCACCCAGACGCCGCCCGAGCGCACGCGCGCGCTGCGGCAATCCATCACGCACACCCTGCAAACGGAGCTGCCCGTGATCCCCGTGGCGTGGTACCGCCAGCATGTGGCCGTGGCCCCCCGGCTGGCGGGCGTCACGCTGGACCCGCTGGAGCGTTCTTACCGCCTGACCGGCATGGAGTGGAACAACCCATGAACCCCTTGATTTCAAAACCCTGGGCCGCCCTGCTCGGCCGCAGGCTGGTGCAGGTGCTCGCCGTGTCCCTGCTGATCGGCACGCTGTGCTTTTTGATGGTGCGCGCCCTGCCGGGCGACCTGGCCATGCGCGTGGCGGCGGGCCGCTATGGCTATGACCTGGTGAGCAACGCTGCCGCCGACGCGGTGCGCGCGGAGCTGGGGCTGGACCGACCCGGCTGGCTGGCGCTGCTGCACTGGTGGCGCGACATGGCCACGTTCAACCTGGGCCAGTCGCTGGCGTCACAGCGATCGGTGTGGCACGAGGTCACGCACCACCTGGGCGCCACGCTGCGCCTGTCGGCTGCCGCGCTGGCCATTGCCTTTGCCGTGGGTGTGCCGCTGGGCGTGTGGGCCGGGCTGCGGCCCCAGGGCTGGGTGGACAAGGCCAGCTGGCTGATGGCCGTGGTGCTGCGCGCGCTGCCGCCGTTTTTGCTGTCGGTGCTGCTCATCCTGCTGGTGGCGGTGCAGTGGGGCGTTTTGCCTGCGGGCGGTGACGAGAGCCAGACCAGCCTGGTGCTGCCCGCGCTCACGCTGGGGCTGGGTCTGGCCGCCGGGCTGGCGCGCGTGACCCGCGCCGCGATGCGCGAGGTGGTGGTATCGCCCTTTTTCGAATTTGCGCGCACCAAGGGCCTGACCGACTGGCAGGCGCTGGTGCGCCATGGCCTGCGCAATGCCGCCGTGCCGGTAACGGCCTACCTGGGCGTGCAGGCGTTGTTCTTGGTGGAGGGCGCGCTGGTGGTGGAGACGCTGTTTGCCTGGCCCGGCATTGGCCACGCGCTGGTACACGCCGTGTTCGGGCGCGACATCCCCGTGGTGCAAGGCACGGCGTTGTGCATGGGCGTGCTGTTTGTAGTGTTCAACCTGCTGGTGGATACGACGTGTTTGGCGCTGGACCCCCGACACACACAAAAGGTGGCTGCATGAGTGCCGTGCCTTCCACCCTTTCATCGCCCACAGGCGCCGTAGTGGCCCAGCCCCGCTGGCCGCTGCGCACCACATTGGGCCTAGCCATGCTCGGCCTGCTGGCGCTGTTTGCCCTGCTCGGCCCCTGGCTGGTGGGCGCCAGCCCGGTGGTGCAAGACCTGCGCAACACCCTGGCGCCCCCCAGCGCCCAGCACTGGCTGGGCACCGATGTGCTGGGCCGATCGGCGCTGGCGCGGCTGGCGCATGCGGCACAGCTGTCGCTGGGCATGGCGCTGTTGGCGGCCGTGAGCGCCGCCGTGCCCGGCACGCTGCTGGGCATCGTCGCCGCGTGGCGCGGCGGGCGCACCGAGCGGGCGCTGCTCATGCTGTCGGACTCGGTGCTCGCCATCCCCGGCCTGCTGCTGGTGCTGCTGATCGCGGCCCTGGCGCCCGGAGCGCTGTGGGCGCTGTATGCGGGCCTGTCGGCGGCGCTGTGGGTCGAATACTTCCGCGTGAGCCGCGCGGTGGCCCGGCCCGTGCTGGCAGGTGATGCGGTGCAGGCATCGCGCCTGCTGGGTTTTGGGCGCGGATACGTGCTGCGCCGCCACCTGCTGCCTGCGCTCGCGCCCACGCTGGGCACGCTGCTGGCCTTCACCACATCGCAAGCCGTGCTGGCGCTGGCCGCGCTGGGTTTTGTGGGTGTGGGCATGCAGCCGCCCACGCCCGAGCTGGGACTGATGATGACCGAGGCCATGCCTTACTACGAAGAATCCCCGTGGCTCATTGCCGCCCCCACCGCCCTGCTGGTGTGGTTGGTGGCCGCGATGATGCTGCTCAACCCCGACCGGGAGACCGCATGACCACGCCTTTGAAATCTGACGCCCTGCTGGTCGTGGAGGGCCTGGGCATCCAGGTGGGCGGCAAGCGGCTGCTGCGCGACATCGGCTTCAGCCTGCGGCCGGGCGAGGCGCTGACCCTGGTGGGCGAAAGCGGCGCAGGCAAGTCGCTGCTGGCCCAGGCCATCATGGGCAACCTGCCGCCTGCGCTGCAGGCCACGGGCCAGATCACGCTGGATGGCGCCACCACCCGCGCCCAGGACGCCGCCGCGCGCCGCGCCCTGTGGGGCCGCAAGCTGGCGCTGCTGCCGCAAGAGCCCTCGCTGGCGCTCAACCCCCTGGCCCGCGTGGCACCGCAGCTGGCCGAGGTGTACCGCCTGCTGCACCAGCAGCCCCCCAGCGCCGCCAGCGCCAAGGCCGAACAGGTGCTGGGCGCTGCGGGCCTGGGCGGCGCAGGCAGCCACTACCCCTGGCAACTGTCGGGCGGCATGGCCCAGCGCGCGGTGGCCGCCATCACCCTGGCCGGGGGCGCCCCGGTGCTGATGGTGGACGAGCCCACCAAGGGCCTGGACGCGCATTGGCGCGGCCGCATGGTGGAGTTGTTCCGGGGGGTGCTGCAGGCAGGCGGCTGCCTGCTCACCATCACCCACGACATGCAGGTGGCGCAGGCGCTGGGCGGCCAGGTCATCGTGCTGCGCCACGGGCAGGCAGTGGAGCAAGGCGACATCCACACCGTGGCCGCCGCGCCGCAGCACGCCTTTACCCGCCAGCTGCTTCAGGCCGACCCGGCCCACTGGCTGCCGTTTGCCGAGCCCACGCTGGGGGAACCCGTCGTACAGGCACATGGCATCTCCAAAGCCTATGGTGCGCAGAAGCTGTTTGCGCCGCTGGACCTGACGCTGCACAGCGGCGAACGCATCGCCGTGCAAGGCCCCAGCGGCACCGGCAAAAGCACACTGGGCAATGTGCTGCTGGGCCTGGTGGCGCCCGACACAGGTCGTGTGGAGCGCAGCGCCCGGCTGCGCCCGCATGCGTTCCAAAAGCTCTACCAAGACCCGGTCAGTTCGTTTGCCCCACACATCAGCCTGGCCCAGTCGCTGCGCGATGCCGCCCGCCTGCACCGCTGCAACTGGAAGGCGGTGCAACAGCGCCTGGCCCAACTGCGCGTGCCCGAGGACCTGCTGGCGCGCAGGCCCGACCAAGTGTCGGGCGGCGAGCTGCAGCGCATTGCGCTGGCGCGCGTGCTGGTGGCGCAACCGGCGCTGCTGTTTGCCGATGAGCCGACCTCGCGCCTGGACCCGATCACGCAGCAAGAGGCTATACAGGTACTGCTAGATGCCGTACACGAATCCGGGGCTGCTTTAGTGTTGGTCACCCATGATGAGGCGCTGGCAAATGTCGTTGCAACGCACACGCTGCATATGCGCGAATCGCCTTAACAGATGACCAGACAGCCCGTTGTGGACTAAAGCGCAAACATGCCGAAGACATGCTCTGTCAATCGGCCACCGCTGACTGAAGAAACTGCGCCTCAAACACCTCGGCAGGCACCGGCTTGCTCAGCAGATACCCCTGGATCTCGTCGCAACCCAGCAGCGCCAGATGCCGGGACTGGTCCTCGGTCTCCACACCTTCGGCCACTACCTTGAGGCCCAGCGAGTGCCCCAGGTTGACGATGGTGGACACCAGCGCCACGCCCTGCGGGCCTGAGGCCATGTTCAGGATGAAGGACCGGTCGATCTTGAGCGTATCGACCGGCAGTTTGGCCAGGTAGCTCAGTGACGAGAAACCTGTGCCGAAGTCGTCGATGGCAATGGTGATGCCCATCTCGCGCAGCGCATGCAGGCTGGCGGTGCTGTGCTGCACATCGTCCATGACCATGCTTTCGGTGATCTCCAGCTCCAACCCAGCGGCCGCCCCTGCGTCGTGGGACACGGCGTCGCGCACCTCGGCAATGAAGCCCCGGTGCCGCAGCTGCAAGAACGACACATTGACGGCGACCCGCAGGGGCGCCAGCCCCGCCTGGCGCCAGCGCAGGTTGTCGGCCAGGGCCTGGCGCAGCGCCCAGCGACCCACGTCGTAGATCAGGCCGGTTTCTTCCAGAATGGGGATGAACTGCGCGGGTGGCACCAGCCCCCGGCGGGGGTCGTTCCAGCGGATCAGGGCCTCGGCCCCGGCGATAGCACCCGTGGCCAGGTGCTGTTTGGGCTGGTAGTGCAGCACGAACTGGCCCTGCTCCAATGCGTCGCGCAGGCGGCCTTCCAGGCTCAGGGCCTCCGCCACGCGGGTGTTCATCTCCGAGGTGTAGAACAGCAGGCTGTCGGCCGAGGCCTTGGCCTTGTTGAGGGCTGCCTCCGCGTTGCGCAGCAGGGTCTCTGCATCGGCACCATCCATGGGGTACAGCGCGACACCGGCCTTGGCGGCCATGCGCAGCTCGGTGCCGCCCAGCACAAAGGGGGTACCAAAACAGGCCCGCATCAACCCGTCCAGCGCCAGCGCCACCGCGCCCGCGTCACGCGCATCGGTCACGGCGATGCCGAAGCTGTTGACGCCAATGCGCGCCACGTCGTACGCGTCGCCCGCCGCTTGCTGCAGCCGCTGCGCCACCTGCTTGAGCAGTTCGTCCCCCTCCTGGCGCCCCAGGGTGTCGTTGACGAACCGAAACCGGCTGATGTCCATGAGCCCCATGCCGAGCAGCGCCTTGGCCCCTTCGCGCGGCCGCAGGTGCTGGCCGCTGCGCTCCAGGAACAGGGTGCGGTTGGGCAGACCTGTGATGTCGTCGTAGTACGCCAGGTAGTTCAGCCGCTCTTCCTTGTCGAGGTGGTCCATGGCAAAACCGATGTCCCCCGCCAGCTCGGTCAGCAGGTGCATCTCGTCATCGTCAAAGAACCCGGCTTCGTCTGCAAAGAGGGCGATCACGCCCACCACCTCGTGCGCCACCAGCAGGGGCAACACGGCCATGGATGCCACGCCGCGCGCAGCCAGCTCCTGTGGCACCAGAATGCGCGGGTCGCTCTGAATGTCTTCACACACCGCGGCCTGCTGGGTGCGCACCACGCTGGCGCTCAGGCTTTCGCCCTCCCTGGGGGTTTCGCTGAGCCACAACCGGCGCCGCACATGCATGAGGAACTCCGCTCCGGCCCCGGCGAGCGCCACCGGCACCACCTCTTGCAGGGCATGGTCCACGCGGCCGATCCAGGCGATCTTGAACTGGCCGTGCTCCACCGCAACACGGCAGGCCTCGCGGAACAGCTCGTCGCGCTGGCGCACGCGCACGATCAAGGTGTTGATGCCGCTGAGCACGGCGTACACGCGGTTGAGGCGCTTGATGCGCCGCTCGGCATCCCGGCGCGCCGTGATGTCTTCTCCCAAGGCTGCCACCCCGGTCACCTGCCCGCCCACCGAGCGCAACACGGTGTTGTTCCAGTGCACCAGGCGCCGCCCGCCAGAGCGGGTCAGTATCTCGTTGTCGTAGTGCCACGCCGACGGCCGATCGGCCAGCACGTCAGCAAAAACACTGCGCACATCGCCCATCTCGGGTGGAACGAACAGATCGAACCAGTTGCGGCCAAACACCTCGTCGCGCTGCCAACCCGTCAGGCGCAGCAGGTAGTCGTTGCAGTAGGTGATGCGCCCTTCGCAGTCAAGCATCAGCGAGATCATCTCGACCTTGTCGAGCATGTCGTTGAAGCGGCGGTCGCTTTCGTGCAGTTCTTCCTCGGCGCGCTTTTCCTTGGTGATGTCCTGGATGGTGTTGAACCAGCGGCCCAGCTCCCCACGGCCCGCCTCGTCCTCCAGCGGCTCCATCACCTGGCGCAAGTACAGTGGCTGGCCGTCGCCACGCAGGACCCGGTAGGTGAAATCCATGCGCGCGCCCAGGTGGGCGGCCTGCAGCGCATGGCGGCGGAACATGTCGCGGTCGTCGGGGTGCACCAGTGCCAGCCATTCGCGGGCCGAGCGGGGCATGGCGCTTTCGTCCAGGCCCAGCATGTCGGGCAAGGTATCGAGCCAGCTTTCGAAGGCGCCATCGGGCCCGCTGATGACGTGGGATATCTTGGCCAGCGCCTGGGCCCGGCGCAGGCTGGCCTTGTTGGCACGCAGTGCATCCACGGCCCGCTGGCGCTCTTGCACCTGCACCTGCAATTGGTCGGCGTGCTGCTGGATCTCCAGGTAGAGACTGCCGTTCTCATAAATGCGGCCCACCTGGGCGCCCAGGATGGCGAGGACTTTTTCGTCATCGGCGCTGAAGGCATCGGCCCCCAGCTTGTTGGCCAGGCACAGCCAGCCATAGGAGAACGACAACGACACGATGGGTGCGATCACTGCCGTGTGCACCGGGGGATAGCCTGCGGGCAAGCCGAGCGCTACAGGGTCGCCGCCGGCATTGACCAGGCGCTGCGGGCGGCGTTCGGCCCGCAGCTGCCCCAACAGTCCATGCGACACCACAGGCAGATCGAGCGGTCCGTTCTGCAGGGCCGGTTCCATGCCGCTGGTGCAGGTGATGGCACCGTCGCTGTGCTTGCGCACCACGCACAACACGGCGTACTGCGCACCCACCAGCTCGCGCGCACCCCGGCACACATTGGCCAGCAGCACCTGCGGATCGCGCTCGGAGGCCAGCTGCAGGTTCAGATCGGTCAGCGCGGACAGGCGCCGGTTCATGGCCTCCAGCTCGGCCATATTGCCGGTGAGCTTGTCAGTCATCAGTTGCAGGTGGCGGGTCTGAAAACTGTGCTCTAACGCCACCGATGGCTGGTGGAGGATCTGCGTGAGCGCCTGCTCGATGGCGGCCAGGATGTCCTGCGGCTCGCAAGGCTTGAACAGCACCTGGGTCACACCGCAGGCCTTGGCAAGGCGCAGGGCTTCTTCCTCGTGATAGTGGGCGCTGCAAAAGATCACCTGCGTGGCCGCCAGGCCATGTTCAGAGCGCAGTTGCCGCACGAACTCAAAGCCGTCCATGGTCGGCATCAGGATGTCGGAGATCACCAGGTCGGGGCGTTCGGCACGGACCACGGCCAACGCCTCGGCGCCATCAGCCGCCTCCAGCGCCTGGTGGCCGCTGTGCCCGATGAGGGTCACCACCAGGGCGCGGTTGGCGGGGAGGTCATCGACGACGAGGATCTTTGCCATGCTGTACGTGCTGGATATTCAACCTGATTGGGGCGGAGCCGGGTGGGCACCAGCCAAAAACGCCTCGATCTGCTGCACAAAGGTCTCGGGCGTGATGGGCTTGGACAGGTGTTCATTAAAGCCGACTTCGAGGGCCTTCTCGCGGTCGCCCGGCATTGAGAACGCAGTCACCGCCACCAGTGGCACCACCCGCCAGCGTGGGCTGGCGCGCAGGCCGCGAGCCACCTCGTAGCCGTTCATCACCGGCATCTGCAGGTCGCACAACACAATGTCCGGACTCTCGGCCAGGGCCAGGTCCAGCCCCACGGCACCGTTTTCGGCCGCCAGCACGCGGTGGCCAGCGGCTTCCAGCAGGTAGGTGACCAGCAGGCGGCTTGCGTCATCGTCCTCGATGACCAGAATGGTGGCGGGATGGATGGTGGTTGTCATGCCTGGGGCTCCGGCAATTGCAGAGTGAAGGTGCTGCCCAGGCCTTCGGTGCTGTCAAAACCCAGGGTGCCTCCCAGTGCTTCGGCCAGCTTGCGGCTCAGGTGCAAGCCCAGGCCTGTGCCCTCATGGTGGCGGCGGTCCGCACTCTCGACCCGCGAAAACGCCTCGAACAGCCGGGGCTGCTCCTGCAGCGGTATGCCTGGCCCGGTGTCCTGCACCCGCAGCTGAACGGCGCGGCCGGTGGGCAGCAGCAACTCCTGCAGCACCACATCCACCCTCCCCTGTTGCGTGAATTTGATGGCGTTACCCACGAGGTTGATGAGAATCTGACTGAGCGCGCGCCGGTCGGTGAGCAGCAAGACATCCACCGGCGGCGCATGCACGGCAAAGGCCAAGCCCTTGCGTCGCGCCTCCAGTTCCAGTGTCGCAGACACTTCTTCGATCAGGGTCTTGCAGTCCACGGGCTCCAGGTTCAGCGTGACCTTGTTGGCGCTGAGCTTGGCCACATCGAGTAGGTCGTTGATGAGCGACAGCAGGTGCTTGGCGCCGGTCTGCACGATGCGCAACTGCTTGTCCTGTTCAGCATTGAGCGGGCCGGGCAGCTTCATGAGCAGCGTGCCGGTAAAGCCAATGATGGCGTTGAGCGGTGTGCGCAGCTCGTGGGACATGCTGGCCAAAAAACGGTCTTTCACCAGCGCTGCGTTCTCCAGCTCCAGGTTCTTGTCGCGCAGCACCTGCTCGATGCGCTTGCGCTCCGTTACATCGCGGATGGCACTGGAGACAAACAGGCCTTCCTCCGTCTCCAGCGGGCTCAGGCTGATCTCGACCGGAAACTCGCTGCCGTCCTTGCGCAAACCGTGCAGCTCCAGCCCTGCGCCCATGGAGCGGGTACGCGGTTCGGCAAAAAAGTTGCGCCGGTGGTCGGGGTGGCGGGCGCTGAAGCGCTGGGGCACCAGCAACTCAATGGGCTGGCCCAGCAGCTCATCGCGGCTCCAGCCAAACAGTTTGACCGCCTGGGAGTTGACCAGCACGATGCGCCCTTCGCGATTGACGATGACCATGGCGTCGGGTGCGGCCTCGAGCAGGTCCTTGAACTTCTGGTCTGCGCGCTTGCGGTCGGTGATGTCGCGGATGGCGCTCATCACCATGGTGCCCTCTTCGGTGTCGATGGGGCTCAGGCTGATCTCGACCGGGAACTCGCCACCGTCCTTGCGCAGGCCATGCAGCTCCAGGCCCGCGCCCATGGTGCGCGTGCGCGGCTGGCCAAAAAACCCACTGCGGTGGCCCAGGTGGGCACCCCGGTAGCGGTGGGGTAACAACACCTCCACCGCCTGGCCCAACAACTCGGAGCGGGGGTAGCCAAACACGCGCTCGGCCTGCGAGTTGACAAGCACGATGCGCCCGGTCACGTTGACCATCACGATTGCGTCGGGGGTGGATTCGAGCAGGTCGCGAAACCGCGCCTCCAGCAGCTTGGCATCGCGCTGCACCTTGAGCTGGGTGACATCCTTCTTGCTCGACAAGAAGTACAGCACCTGCCCGGCCGCATCGCACACGGCCTTGGTCGATACATTGACATGCACCAGCGAGCCGTCCTTGCGGCGGCGCACAGCCTCCTGCACCGAAGTGCCCAGTCGCAGGGCCTCGGCGCGGAAAAGGTCCTCTTCGTGTGCGCGGCCCTGGGGCACGATCAGGTCGAGGATGGAGCGCCCCTGCACTTCGGCCTGCGAATAGCCAAAGATCAGCTCGGCCGCCGGGTTCCACTCCAGCACCACGCCCTGGGGTGATAGCACCAGCAATGCATCGGGGTTTTGCTCCCAGTACCCGGCAGAAAAGTCAGTCGCCATGCAGCCCTCTCGCTTTCTGCTTCCTGGAGAGTCAGGCGCTCCAGGGACCTTCAACGCTCGCCACATTCTGCAAAGCACACATCAGGCTTATGCCAGCAATGCCGAAGCGTCAGGCCATCTTAGGAGGGAAAGATTCAAAAAGCCAACTCTGAATTGCCAGCGCGATCATGCAGGTTGTGGGAAGAATCGGAAAGCATGCAACAGGGGCTGATCAATAGCACTGCTGCACAAAGTGGGCCTCACCATCTGTGGCGTTGCATACACTTTCCCCCGCTAGCCCCGGGGTGTGACTGTCATCGATGTCTGATCCATCCAACGATCTATGGTCGCAAGCAACACGGGCGCTTTGGCAAAGCCATCCACCAGGCGGACCAGGTGCTCGCCATGTTTGCCCAGAAGTGCGGGAAAGCTGGTGATGCCCCAGCGACGCGCTTGCGCAAAGTCCCTCTGAGTCACCTGGAGGGTGGCATCGGCCACGAAGCACTCCTGCAGCCCCTGGGCATCCAACGCCTGTACCGACAGCGCCTGAGTCACTACAGCAATCAGCACTTCTGGATCGGTCGTGTCCAAGCCGTCGGCATAAAAAGCCTTTTGCAGCGCCCGAAAAATGGCCAACAGGTTTGCACCCGGCTGACTGAGCCGAGCGGCAACCACCGCGCGACAGACAGGCTCTGTGTCGTATACAAAGCCTCGCCGAGCCAGGAGGGCCTCTCGGTCAAAGCTCAGGCCTGTCTGTGCTTCCACCTTCGCCCAGTGAAACAACCTCAAGCGCTTGCCGGCATCGTCCAATACCTCAGTAGCCCCTGCACGCAGACCACCAGTGACGATGTCGAGCTGCATTTCGGGCCGCTGGGCCAGTGCCTCGGACAGTTCTTGTCCGAAGCCGTAGCACCATGAACACATGGGGTCTCCCACAAACACCAAGCGGTGTCGCTCGCTGGCGGCGGCGTTCATTGGCGCTCCGCCATTCGGCGCCCGAATGAAATCCCATATGCGGCTGGACGCGCCAGCAGCACCGGGTCGGCAGAAGGTTCGATGCCATCCGGCAGAGCCAGGGGATTGAAAAGGACGGGCTCGCAGGTCGAAGACTCGGACAAGCTCTCAATCACCAGACGCCCTGCAGTGACCTGCCGACGCTGTTCTGGCCACGCGACGGTCGGGTCGCTGGGATCGTCGGCGTCTTCAGCCAACTGCACCAAAAACCGGAAGGAAGCGGGTCCTCTGGCAAGTCGCTCCTTCAGCTCTGCCGCGAGAAAATCGTCGGGTAGCTGCATGCTCTGCTCCTCACTCAGCCGCTGCTCTCCCGCCTCCGGCTCAAAGCGCCAACGCACAAAGCGGCGTTGGTCATCCGGAGCCCGGAAGATGAATGCGTTCACGCCCCAATAAGGAGTCGTGACATAACTCGCAGGCGCAGAACGCTCGGCCAGATATTTCCCCTGGCGCAACGACTCGGGGTGAGCCAGGTTGAATGCTGCCAAGCGTTCTGGAGACGGTTTGCCGGTCACCGGGTCCGGGACGCGGGATCGGACAAACGGAGCGAAGTCCGCCGGGTCCTTCACAAAATATACCGGAGCAGACAGGTTGGCCTGCATCCAGACTGCCCCATCGGGAAGGTCCAGCTTGAGCGACAGACCACGTGTTGAGCGGCTTTTGTCCGACGTGCCGGGATTGCCCCCACCCACCGAAAACCGAGCGAGGGCTGGCACTTGGGCTCCCGAAAAAACAGTCGCTTTGCTCAGTGCTCGTGCCTCGGCAGTTCCGATGAAGAAGCCCTTCGCACACAGCCCCTTCGTCTGCGTACGACGCACGCCAGCGTGTTTGCCAAACAACGCCTCCAATGCGTCCACAGACTCTGTCAATGGTTGGGCTACTACCGCCATCGGCTGCCCAACGGCCAGCGCGAGCAACATGAGGTAGATGTAGTTTCTGAGTACCATGTTCAATCCAGCCGCAGGCTCTGCTCCATGGTGAAGCACTGGTCCCAGATGTACACATCAAAAGCCGCCAGGCGAGAAGCCCACTTGGGTGTCAACGCGTTCACACATTGGGCCGCCACGCGGTCTATGTAATTGTCAAAGACGGCCCAGGGGTTGGATTGGTCGCGGGCATCCATGCCCTCGCCCAAGGCAGTGTTCTGCAGTGCCTTGCCGGCAGCCTCCTTGAGATCTTGCAAAAACTCGTGTTGCATGGCGACGTCGGCCTTGGTACCGGCGCGTGCAACATGGCCAGAAACCAGCCAGTCGAAGTCCATCGACTTGATCTTCTCGACCTGCTTGAAGTAGCCCGGGATGTCCTGCGCCAGCGCAAGGCGTCTCCACGGCATCCATCCGGGAAAGATGACGTCCACCACCATCAACGTACGTTGCTCAGGTGCCAGGATGAAGATGTTCCCCGGCTCATGACCATTGCCGTGGTACGAAAGGTCCAGGCGCTGCCCGCCCACTTTGAGGGTGTACTTGTCGCGGAAGGTGACGCCGGGCAGCGGGCGTTTGGGATCACGTGCACGCGCCAGGATGGTTTGGGTTTCTTCGTGCGCAATGATCACAGGTCGGCGCGGCAGCGTGGCTAGCAACTCCCCTGCTGCACCGATGTGGTCAACATGGGCATGGCTGTAAATGATGTGTGTGATCGGCTTGCCCGTGACTTCACGGATGGCTTTCGCGATAAAACCGGCCAGCGGGGGCGGTGCGTCAGCCAGCACTACGCCTTTTTCGTGCACCACAAACATCGCCTGGTAGACGTTGTCGGTCACCATGTACAGGCCGCGCCCCAGTTCCTGGATTCGATAACCCTTCGCGGGGTCAATGCTGGGCCCCTTGGCAGCTTCGGGGATTTCCATGTACTTGCCGGTGCGTGCTCCAATGGCCGCAATCGCGGGCATTCCATGGTAAGGCTCCGAAGCAGCACACCCTGGGGCCGCGCACTCTTGGTGAGCCGATGCGCTGGCAGAAAAACCCAGCAGCAATGCAGTGACGCAATACAGCGCCAGCCCGCCCACTGAAGAGAGAAACGGCTTGGAGAAAGGTCGAAGAATATTCATGTCAATCTCTGATGTCGTAATGAAAGACCTTGGAGACGATCTGCCAGCGTCCGTCCAGCCAGAGCAGCGTCAGCAGGTCGATGAAATGTTTGGGCGCAATGGAGCACTGGAGTTTGGCCAGTGCCGTGACGGGGCCTACCAGGTCGATGGAGAGCACGCGGTCGGTGCGCGCTTGGCCGCTCGCCGCAGGGGCTGGGCGAGCATCCACCACCGGGAAGTACTCGTTCATGCGCCAGAAGATGGGTTGCTCTCCCACCGCCGTGGCGTACAGGGCCTGCGGATGAAACACCTTGGCCAGGCGCGTTGTGTCGCTGTGGTAAAGGCCGTCGAGGTACAGCTCCAGCACCGAATGGATGGCGGCAAAGTCAGCGGCGCTACTCATTGCGCACCGCCTTTCTTCGCCCGCTCACGCAGCACGGTCACGGTTTCGCCAGCGATGCCCCAGTGGTCGGTATCCACTTCTTCGATCACAACAAAAGTAGTGGCAGGGTTCTTGTCGAGCACCTGCACGACAAGGTCGGTAGCGCCCCGAATCAGCTGGGCCTTTTGCTCGCGCGATGCACCCTCGCGGGTGATCTGGATCTTGATGTAAGGCATGGGAGTATTCCTCAGGCTACGAGGCCTTCGGTCTGCATCGCGGCACGGACCTCGGGGCGGGCTGCCACACGCGCCATGAAGCTGCCGATGTGCTGCAGTTCCCCCAGGTCGATCTGAACAAACTTGGCCCAGCCCAGCACCACGAACAGATAGGCATCAGCGGCAGTGAAATCGCTGCCCGTGAGGTAGCTCTTGCCAGCCAGTTGTCCGTCGAGCCAGACCAGCTTCTTGTAAAGCACAGCAGCCAGCGCCTTCTTGGCATTGGCATCCACATCGCTGTGGAACAGCGGGGTGAAAGACTTGTGCAGTTCCGCCGTCACGTAGTTCTGCCACTCCATGACCCGGTAGCGCTCCAGACTGCCTGCGGGGGGCATCAGGGTGCGTGCGTCCGCCCGGTCCGCCACATATTGAGCAACTATCGGCCCTTCGGTGATCCGTGTCCCATCAGCAAGTTCGATCACAGGCACCTGGCCTTTGGGGCTGATGGCATAGAAGTCGCCGCCAGTGCTGGTGGTGTGTTTGTGGGTATCCACCTTCTCCAGCGTGAATGGCGTGCCGGTTTCGCGCAGAAGAATGTGCGTCGCCAGCGAGCATGCGCCGGGAGAGTAGTAAAGCTTGATCGAGTTCTGCATCTTGGGACTCCTTATGTCCGTGGTTGGTGATGCAGCAACTGTATTTGCGATGAAATTGACAATAAACTAGATTCATTTCAAATCACTAATTACATAAGAATCAACAATGAACCGGCAATTCGACAACCTTCGCCTGGGCAGCATTGAGTTGTTCTGCCTGACGGCGCAGCACCAGGGGTTCACTGCGGCAGCCAAGGCCACAGGACTCACCGCGGCTGCCGTGAGCCGTTCAGTGGCACGGCTGGAGGAGCGTCTGGGCGTGCGCCTTCTCATGCGCACTACGCGCCAAGTGCGCCTGACGGAGGTTGGGCAGCGCTATTACGACCAATGCCGCCAGGCGCTGACGCAACTCAGCGAGGCAGAGCGTGAGGCGTCGGGCCAGCAACTCAAGCCAGCAGGCCTTGTGCGGATGAGCCTGCCCACTTCGTACGGCCACCATCGCGTACTGCCTCTCTTGCCCGCGTTCAGCAAGAAGTACCCCGACATAGAGATAGAACTGCAGTTGTCCAACCGTAACGTGGACTTCACCGAGGAAGGTTTTGACCTCGCCATCCGTGGCCGAACACCGCCAGATTCGAGCCTGGTGGCTCGCAAGTTGGAGGACGCGGCCTTGATCGTTGTCGCAGCCCCGGCCTACCTGAAACGCCACCGCGCACCCGCTACGCCAGACGAGCTGGAACTACATGAATGCGTGCAGTTCGTGCTGCCGAGCAGCGGGCAGGTCGTTCCCTGGTTGCTGGTGCACGAGGGCCAGACCCTGGAATGGCCGACCCAGGGCAAGTTGCGCTGTGCTGATGACATCCTGGGTCAGGTCACGCTGGCCCGCGCAGGAGCAGGCCTGGTACAAACGTACCGTTTTCTGGTGGAGGAGGATCTGCGCAACGGCCAGTTGGTCGAAGTGCTGGCGGGGCATGCGGGCGCGTCACGCCCGTTTTCGCTGATCTACCCAGGCAACCGGCACATGCCCCTGCGGGTGCGGGTGCTCATCGACTATCTGGTACGCGCGCTGGGACGCTGAGGCGCAAACAAAAAACCCTGGTCCGAATGACGCACCAGGGTTCTTCTTTTATGGAGACGTTTTGAACCGCCCCGAAGCCAAGGCGGATGCGACTACATGTTGTCAATCATGACCTGCCCAAACCCCGAGCAGCTGACCTGCGTGGCACCTTCCATCAGGCGGGCAAAGTCGTAGGTCACCTTCTTGGATGCGATCGACTTCTCCAGCGAGCTGATGATCAGGTCGGCAGCCGCTGTCCAGCCCATGTGGCGCAACATCATCTCGGCCGACAGGATCTCGGAGCCGGGGTTGACGTAATCCTTGCCCGCGTACTTGGGCGCCGTGCCGTGGGTGGCTTCAAAGCAGGCCACCGAGTCGGACATGTTGGCGCCGGGGGCAATGCCGATGCCGCCCACCTGTGCCGCCAGCGCGTCAGAGATGTAGTCACCATTCAGGTTCAGCGTGGCCACGACCGAATACTCGGCCGGGCGCAGCAGGATCTGCTGCAGGAAGGCATCGGCGATGCTGTCCTTGATGGTAATTTCCTTGCCGTTCTTGGGGTTCTTGAGACGGCACCAGGGCCCGCCGTCGATGAGCTCAGCACCGAACTCCGTCTGTGCCAAGGCATAGGCCCAGTCGCGAAAGCCCCCTTCGGTGTACTTCATGATGTTGCCCTTGTGCACGATGGTCACGCTGGGCTTGTCGTTGTCGATGGCGTACTGGATGGCCTTGCGCACCAGGCGCTCCGTGCCCTCGATGGACACGGGCTTCACGCCCAGGCCGGACGTGTTAGGAAAGCGGATCTTCTTTACCCCCATCTCGTCCTGAAGGAACTTGATGAGCTTCTTGGCCTTGTCCGACTCGGCCTCGAACTCGATGCCGGCGTAGATGTCTTCCGAGTTCTCGCGGAAGATGACCATGTTGGTCTTTTCGGGTTCCTTCAGCGGCGAGGGCACGCCCTTGAAATACTGCACGGGACGCAGGCACACATACAGGTCCAACTCCTGGCGTAGCGCCACGTTCAACGAGCGGATACCGCCGCCCACGGGCGTGGTCAGCGGGCCTTTGATGGACACCACGTACTCGCGCAGCACCTGCAGGGTTTCATCGGGTAGCCACACATCGGGACCGTACACCTTGGTGGACTTTTCGCCCGCGTACACCTCCATCCAGTGGATTTTCTTTTTGCCGCCGTAGGCCTTGGCCACGGCTGCGTCCACCACTTTGATCATGACGGGCGTGATGTCCAAGCCGGTGCCGTCACCTTCGATGAAGGGGATGATGGGCTCGTCCGGCACATTCAGGGACATGTCGGCGTTGACGGTGATTTTCTGGCCTTCGGCAGGCACCACGATGTGCTGGTAGGTGGTCATGGGTGGGGAGTCTCCGATGTGCGCCGAGTCTGATTCGGTCGATGAGGGGCAAAGCGAGGAAAAGAAGCACCGCCGCAGGCGCGCCAGTGTGGTTTCAAACCATTCTAATGACAAAAAATTTCGTCCAAGACCCTGTCAACGGGCCGCGCGCTGCTATCGTTGCGAGTGGAGCCGTACGGAATTCGTCCGGCCCTTCAACCTTCGTTCACACTGGAAACGGCATATATGAAAAAACTCCTCGCTGTCCTCGTGGCCGGTCTGTTCACTGCTGGTGCTTTTGCACAGGCACCCGCAGCCGCCCCTGCCACCACCGCTCCCGCAGCCGCTCCCATGACGGCCCAGGCAGCAGCACCGGCCACCAAGAAGGTCGCCAAGAAAAAGACCACCAAAAAGGTCGCCAAGAAGAAAACCGCCCACAAGGCCGCCTGAAACATCGCAAGGCCTGACATACCCACCACGGGGCCCTCAGGCCTTCGCTGATTCAAAAACCGCCCGCTCCTGCGGGCGTTTTCTTTGGTGCTGCGCATGCTCTGCGCACCGCCTGAACTTTTTGCGAGCGCTGCAGTCCGTCCCTGGCGCAGCTGCCGCACCCTGTGTTGTCTTTTTTGCCAGAAAGTCCCGCCCATGACCGCCTCACGCGCCCTCCCAGCCTTCCCGCTTCCCGCACTGCGCGGGGCGACCGGTGTTCCCAGCCGTGCCCGCCGCGCCGTCGGGGCCTGGGGGGTTTGGCTGGCGGCATGTGCACTGGCCGCGCCCGCTGGGGTCGCCCAGGCGCAGGAAGGCCCGCAGATGAACCTGCGGCGCGTGGAACTGACGGCCGGCATGCACCGCATCGACGCCCAGGTCGCCCTCACCCCCCAGGAGCGCCAGACCGGCCTGATGCACCGCAAGGAAATGCCCGCGCACGAAGGCATGCTCTTTGTGTTTGAGCAGCCCTCCCAGCAATGCTTCTGGATGAAGAACACCTTGCTGCCCCTGACGGCGGCCTTCGTTGCCGATGACGGCACCATCGTGAACCTGGAGGACATGAAGCCCCAGACACTGGATTCACACTGTTCGGCCAAGCCCGTGCGCTACGTGCTGGAGATGAACCAGGGCTGGTTTGCCAAGAAAGGCATCAAGGCCGGGGCCAAACTCAGTGGGACTCCGTTTGCCCGGCAGTGACGTCAAGGGCTTCTGATGCTACACATTCAATAGCAACAGAACCATAATTCACTAACGCATCCAGTCGGAAACACTTCAAATTTTCTGCCGTGCAACAAAAAACGGCCCTCGGGCCGTTTTTTGTTGCCTGCGCGGTGCGAGGTCACACCGCGACTGTCTGGAGCGATCAGGCGAAGTTGGCTTCAGCAAACTTCCAGTTCACCAGCTTGTCGAGGAAGGTTTCGACGAACTTGGGACGCATGTTGCGGTAGTCGATGTAATACGCGTGTTCCCACACGTCCACCGTCAGCAGGGCCTTGTCGGCGGTGGTCAGGGGCGTGCCAGCGGCGCCGGTGTTGACGATGTCCACGCTGCCGTCAGCCTTCTTCACGAGCCAGGTCCAGCCCGAACCGAAGTTGCCCACGGCGGACTTCACAAAGGCTTCCTTGAAGGCGGCGTAGCTGCCCCACTTGGCGTTGATGGCTGCGGCCAGCGCGCCAGAAGGCTCACCGCCACCCTGGGGAGCCATGCAGTTCCAGAAGAAGGTGTGGTTCCAGATTTGCGCAGCGTTGTTGTAGATGCCACCGCTGGCCTTCTTGATGATCTCTTCCAGCGTCAGGGATTCGAACTCGGTGCCCTTTTGAAGGTTGTTGAGGTTCACCACGTAGGCGTTGTGGTGCTTGCCGTGGTGGTACTCCAGGGTTTCCTGGCTGTAGTGCGGGGCCAGGGCGTCGATGGCGTAGGGCAGCGGGGGAAGAGTGTGTTCCATGGTGGTGTTTCCTCGTGGTTTGAAATTCTGGGATGCCGTCTGCAACGCGGGCTTTCCTGAGCAATGCAGTCGGACACAGCGCGAAGGGGGCATTGTAGGAACATCAGGTGACCTGTGCAGCATGTGGGCTCCCGGTTCCCCACCCGCAACGCCACAAACCGCCGCTGTCCTACAAAAAAGCCCTGCAGCCCTCGCCCTCCGCAATCCGCTCACAGCAACCGTGGCTGCGACACCGTCACATCCACAGCGCCGTCGGCCAGCGTGGCCCGCAGCGCGTCGCCCGGCTGGGCCTGGCGCACGCTGGTCACCGCCTGGCCGCTGGTGTCGGTCAGCAGCGCATAACCGCGCTGCAGTACCAAGCGTGGGTCCAGCAGCTCCAACCGCAAGGCAGCACGGTCCAGCCGCTCGGCGTGCTGCGCAGCACTGCGTTGCAGAGCCTGGGGCAATTGGGTTTCCAGTGTTTGCTGGCGTTGCGCCAGGCGCTGCATTTTCAGGAGCACCCCATGGCGCATGCGCTGCGCAAGGCGCGCCAGTTGCAGCTGTTGGCGCGCCACCAGCCCTGAGGGACGGCCGAGGCGGGCTGCAGCCTGGTCCAGACGCTGGTGGCGGGTATCCAGTTGGCGCTGCACACCATCGCTGAGGCGGCCTGCCAGCAACCCCAGCGCGCCCAGCCAGACCTCGCGCGGCTGGGCCACCAGCTCGGCCGCCGCAGTGGGGGTGGGTGCACGCAGATCGGCGCAAAAGTCAGCGATGGTGAAATCGGTCTCATGCCCCACCCCGCTGACCAGGGGCACCGGGCTTTGCACGATGGTGCGGGCAAGTTGCTCGTCGTTGAAGGCCCACAGGTCCTCGATGGAGCCACCTCCACGGACCAGCAAAATCACGTCAATGGGCGGATGCCGGTTCGAATCAGCCCCAGGCGCCTGCCCCGCTTGCGCGAGCAGATACAGTTTTGATAGCGCCGCAATGATCGACGGCGGGGCTGCCACACCCTGGACCTGCGCTGGCACCAGCACCACCGGAATGTGCGGCACACGCCGGCGCAACGCCGTGACCACATCGTGCAGCGCGGCTGCGCCGGCTGACGTGACCAGGCCAATGCCGCGGGGCTGCAGCGGCAGCGGGCGCTTGCGCGCCGTGTCGAACAGGCCTTCGGCGTCAAGCTGCGCCTTGAGCCGCAGGAACTGCTCGAACAACGCGCCCTGCCCCGCGCGCTGCATGCTTTCCACGATGAACTGCAGGTCGCCACGTGCCTCATACACACCGAGACGCCCGCGCACTTCCACCAATTCACCATCGCGCGGCGAAAAGTCAAGCAGCGTGGCTGCGCGGCGGAACATGGCGCAGCGCAACTGCCCGTTGGCGTCCTTGATCGAAAAATAACAATGACCGCTGGACGCGCGCGAGAAGCCCGTGATCTCGCCGCGCACCGCGACAGGATTGAAGCGCGCCTCCAGGGCATCAGCAATGGCGCGGCACAGCGCGCCAACTTCCCAGATACGGGGCGCCGCTGCTGGACTTGAGCGATCAAACATGAGAAACGGCGCGCGTTGGCGCCGCGCCCCCCCGGCGAGTACTCCACAGTTTCGAGCCAGCGGGAGTTGCCTTCAAACTGGGCACCCCAATCGGCTGCAAAACACGAGAACACGTGCAAGTTGTTGATTTATATACATTTTTCACTGCACAATTTTTCATCAATCTGTTGCAAGCACGGCGCGAAGCCACTTTGCGAGGCTGTGGATATGGGTTGCCCACAAAGTTATCCACAGTTTTTGTGGGTGAGCGCGGTGATGGGTGGCGTGCGCGATAACGTAACGGTTTGTGACGCGGTGGCCGCCGCAAGCTAGGCCATAATCGCCGATTGCTTTCATCTGCGCGGAGAGAGATTTGCTGTCCATCATACAAGCCGCAGGCTGGCCCATCTGGCCCCTGATCGCGTGTTCCGTCCTGGGACTGGCACTGATTTTTGAACGTTTTCTGGCCCTGAAAACGGCCCGCGTGGCCCCCCCCAAACTCCTCGACGAAGCCATCACGGTGTCGTCCAAGGCCTTGCCCACCCCCGACGTGGTGAACCAGCTGGCCCAGAACTCGGCCCTGGGTGAAGTGCTGGCCAGCGGCCTGCGTACCCTCAACAGCAACCCCCAGTGCAGCGAAACCGACCTGCGCGCCGCCATGGAAGGCACCGGCCGCGCGGTGGCGCACCGGCTAGAGAAGTACCTGTCGGCCCTGGCCACCATCGCTTCAGCCGCGCCGCTGCTGGGCCTGCTAGGCACCGTCATCGGCATGATCGAAATCTTTGGCTCGCAGGCTGGCGGCGGCGGTGTGGGCCAGGCCATGGGTGGCGGCAACCCGGCCCAGCTGGCGCATGGCATCTCCATCGCGCTCTACAACACCGCGTTTGGCCTGATCGTGGCGATCCCCTCGCTGATCTTCTGGCGCTACTTCCGGGCCCGCGTGGACGCGTATCTGCTCACGCTGGAGCTGGCGTCGGAGCAATTTGTTCGCCACATCCTGCGCCTGCGCAAAGCCAAGTAAGCGCCATGAACTTTCGTCCCCGCGCCAAGGATGAGCCCGAGATCAACCTGATCCCGTTCATCGACGTGCTGCTGGTGATCCTCATCTTTCTGATGCTCACCACCACCTACAGCAAGTTCACGGAGCTGCAACTCACCCTGCCCGTGGCCGATGCCGAGCAGCAGCGCGACCATCCCAAGGAAGTGATCGTGTCGGTGGCCTCAGACGGCCGCTACGCCGTCAACAAGACCGGCGTGGAAGGCAAGAGTGTGGATGCCATCGCCCAGGCTCTGCGCAGTGCTGCCACCGCAGGCCGCGACAGCGTGGTCATCATCAGCGCCGACGCCATGTCGCCACACCAGTCCGTGGTCACCGTGATGGAAGCCGCGCGCCGCGTGGGCCTCACGCAGATCACGTTTGCCACGCAGTCGTCCGCGTCGGGACGCGCGGCCAGCCGCTGACGGGCATGGCCGCTTCCGGGCCGCAGCCGCCCCGGGCTTCGGCCCCGCAGGTCTCTCTGCCCACGGCCGAACAACGGCTTCACAACATCTGGCAGTCCCGGGGTCCAGCGGCTTGGGCACTGTGGCCCGTTTCCCTGATGTATGGCGCGTTGGTGGCGCTGCGCCACTGGCTGTATCGCAGGGGCTGGCTTCGCTCCGAACACCCGGGCCGCCCCGTCGTCGTGGTGGGCAACGTGATTGCCGGAGGCGCCGGCAAGACCCCGGTAGTCATCGCACTCGCCAAACACCTGCAGGCGCGCGGCCTGCGCGTGGGCGTGATTTCGCGCGGCTATGGCCGCAGCACGCACGACTGCCGTGCGGTGCTGCCTGACAGCCTGGCCAGTGAGGTGGGCGACGAGCCCGCCCTGATTGCCCGCAGCGTGGCAGCGGGTGGCACAGTGCCTGTGTTTGTGGCCCCGCGCCGCATCGCTGCTGCATGCGCGCTGCTGGCCGCGCACCCTGACACCGACGTTCTTATTTGCGATGACGGCTTGCAGCACCTGGCGCTGCAGCGGGACTTGGAGATCTGCATCTTCAATGACCAGGGCATCGGCAACGGATTTCTGCTGCCTGCCGGCCCGCTGCGGGAGCCCTGGCCCCGCGCCGTGGACATCGTGCTGCACGCAGGCAGTGCGCCGCCGCACGGGACCAAGGCGCCTGCATTTGAGCTGCAGCGTAGCCTGGGGCCCTATGCCCTGCGGTCGAACGGCCAGCAGGTGCCACTGGCCCAATTGCAGGGGCAACCGCTGCATGCGGTGGCAGCCGTGGCCAGGCCCAGCGAGTTTTTTGCCATGCTGCGCACCCAGGGCCTGGCGCTGGAGCGCACCGAGGCCCTGCCAGATCACTATGATTTTGATAGCTGGCAGCGCACATCCGACCAGCGCATGCAGCTTGTTTGCACTGAAAAAGACGCCGTGAAGCTCTGGACCCGCCATCCTGACGCACTGGCTGTTCCCCTGGTCGCGCAGATGGACCCGCAATTTTTTACCGCCCTCGATGCCTGGCTCCATCGAATTGCGACCGGCCCAGGAGCCCAAAGGCCGCCGCTATCATCTGCCCCTGCCTGAACGAACCCTCTCGGAAAGCTCCTCCCCCATGGACCCCAAACTGCTTGAACTGCTGGTCTGCCCCGTCACCAAAGGACCCCTGACCTATGACCGCGAGGCGCAGGAACTCGTGTCGCGCAGCGCGCGGCTGGCCTACCCGGTGCGCGACGGAATTCCGGTGTTGCTGGAAAACGAAGCACGCACCCTGACCGACGGGGAACTGGAGCAGTGAGCGCACCCGTGCCCGCCGTAGCCCACCCCCCTTTCACCGTGCTGATCCCGGCACGCATGGCTTCAAGCCGCTTGCCAGACAAGCCTCTGGCCGACATTGCGGGCCTGCCCATGGTGGTGCGCGTGGCCCAGCGTGCTGCGCAGAGCGCCGCAACCCGCGTCGTGGTGGCGGCCGACGATGCACGCATCCTGCAAGCTTGCGCAGTGCATGGCGTGGATGCCGTCATGACGCGCGCCGACCACGCCAGCGGCAGCGACCGGCTGGCCGAGGCCTGCATACAGCTGGGGCTGGACGGCGACGACATCGTGGTCAATGTGCAGGGTGACGAGCCGCTGATAGACCCCGGCCTCATCAATGCAGTGGCAAGCCTGCTGCAAGGCCGAGATGGAACGCGCCCTGAAGCCAGCATGGGCACCGCTGCCCATGCCATTGCGTCCCTGGCCGACTACACCAACCCCAATGTGGTGAAGGTGGTGCTGGACGCGCGGGGTCTGGCCCATTACTTCAGCCGTGCACCCATCCCTTTTGGCCGCGACCACGCGGGCACGGCCTGGTGGGAGGGCGCGGCACAGGCCGCCCAGCCCGGCGTCAAGGCACTGCAAGGCTTTGCACCGCTGCGGCACGTGGGCATCTACAGCTATCGCGCAGGGTTCTTGCGGAAATTTCCGCAGCTGGCGCCAGCACCGACCGAGGCGGTGGAGGCCCTGGAGCAGCTGCGCGCACTCTGGCATGGCCACCACATCGCCGTGCACCTGGCAGACGCAGCGCCCGGCCCTGGCGTGGATACGCCGGAGGACCTGGAGCGGGTGCGCGCGCTGTTTCGCTGAAATCTCTCTGGCGCCGCCGTGCGGTGTGCTCGGCGGACGCACTTTCAACGCACTGGGGACGTACAGCGGGGCGCCGTGGTGGGCACGTGGAGGCGCTGACCTAGAAACGGTCACCCATGTAAGTCAGCGCAAGGTGGTCACATGCTATCCTCAACTGTAACGAGAGCACCGCATCCCGGGCGCACAGAACGGCTTCAGGCGCCCTTCGAACGTCCCCGCCAGCGGCGCCACCCGATTTCTAACCTTCGAGGACATCCATGAGACTGATTCTGTTGGGCGCGCCTGGCGCCGGAAAGGGCACGCAAGCCACGTTCATCTGCCAGAAGTACGGCATCCCCCAGATCTCCACCGGCGACATGCTGCGCGCAGCGGTCAAGGCCGGCACCCCCCTGGGCCTGCAGGCCAAGGCAGTGATGGATTCGGGCGCCCTGGTCAGTGACGACATCATCATCGGTCTCGTTAAAGAGCGCATCACGCAGGCAGACTGTGCCAACGGCTTCCTGTTCGACGGTTTCCCCCGCACCATTCCCCAGGCCGACGCCATGAAGGTCGCAGGCGTCAAGCTGGACTATGTGCTCGAAATCGATGTGCCCTTTGACGCCATCATCGAACGCATGAGCGGCCGCCGCTCGCACCCCGCCAGCGGCCGCACCTACCACGTCAAGTTCAACCCCCCCAAGGTGGAAGGCAAGGACGACGTGACCGGCGAAGAACTGATCCAGCGCGAAGACGACAAGGAAGAAACCGTCAAGAAGCGCCTGCAGGTCTACAGCGACCAGACGCGCCCTCTGGTGGATTACTACAGCAACTGGGCCAAGGATGAACCCGCTGTAGCGCCCAAGTACCGCGCCATCAGCGGAACCGGCAGTGTGGACGAGATCACCGCACGCGCGCTGCAGGCGCTGGCCAGCTGATACATTGAACCAGGAGCAAAAAACCGCCTGACACACGTTGGGCGGTCAAGCCCCATCAAAGCGACGCACCGCACCAGGGCGTCGCTTTTTTCATGGGCCGCCTTGAAGCACGGCAGCCGCGACAGCCGCCTGCTGCGGGCGTGTGCGTTGACTCAGGCAGGACTGGACCGCAGGCCGTAGGCTTTGCCGTCCACAAACAGGTACTCGGCGCGCAGTACCGCCTCGCCCTTTTCGTCCCGCAGGCCAAAACCCACGACTGATACGGCGGTGCCTGGCTTGATCTCTGGCACCTGCCACGCCTGCATGCGGGTCAAAGGCGCCAGCTCAATCTCCCAGACGCGGTCCTTGCGGGTGGGGAGCACCGTTCTAGCCAGCAGCGCGCGGCCATCCACGGGCGCTGTCTGCGCAGGGATGGCACGTTGCGCAAGGTCCGCTGGCAACCGGAGCGCTGCGGGCGGTTCCAGCTCCAGCTCTGCGTGTGGGTTTTGCCAGCGCACTTTGCGCACTGTGCCCTCCAGATACAGCGGTCGGTCTGCATCGAAACTGCTCCAGCCATGGTGGGCGTGCACCCCCAAAGGCAAGGCACTGGCGGCGATCAGCACATGACGACGTTGCAAGCCCATAAAGACTCCCGTAGGAATAAAACCCGGTTCAAGGGGCCATATCAAAGGTACGCAATCCAGCGGCCACAGGCCACCACCGACAGCCAGATCACGGTGGACACCAGCATCTGCAGACGTGCCAACCCGTCCAGGCGTGCAAGCGAACCGCGTGCATGAAACCACGCCGCGTTACAGCCCGCAAGCATTAACAACAGCATCTTCAAGGTAAAGGCGCGGTTGCTGAGCAGCTCCGCAGGCTGGGTGGCAAACATCAACAGACCCGATACTGCCGCCAATCCAAAGCCGCACACGGCCAAAGTCAGACCCAGCCGCGCGAGGTCTTTCATCGGCAAGGCCGCACCGCGCCCAAACACCCGCAACTCCAGCAACACCAGATTGCCCAGCAACAGCGCAATGCCCACAATGTGGACGACTTCGAGCGCGGGATAAGCCCAGGCGTGTGTCTTGAGTGCGGTGAACACGGCTGGCAGTCCTTTTCGATCAATCCGCCCGCAGCAAATCCAGCATCAGAGCAACCCTCGCCTTGACCGGCGACAGGCCCTGCGAGGCGGGCAGCGCATCCCCCGGCTTGGGCAGCACCTGCCCCTCCGCGCAGCGGGTGGAGCGCACCACCCGCACCCCGGCGTCCTGCGCACGCACCAAAGCGGCCTCCAGATCGTGGTGGATCGTGCCATTGCCGGTGCAGGCCACCACCAGGCCCTGCACGCCCTCTCGCACCAGCGCATCTACCGCCCTGCCCGATGCCCCCGCATGGTTCATGACGATTTCCACCCACGGCCAAGCCACAGCGTTCACTATATTATTCATAGCGCTATCGGCATGATTGACATGCGCTACCGGGCTATTGCATGCCCAGCGGACCACGCCCTCTTCCACCCATCCCAAAGGACCGGCCTCGCCCGAGCTGAAGGCATTGACGCGGTAGGGATGCACCTTTTGCACATGCCGTGCGCCATGCACTTCACCCGCCGCAACAGCCAGCACACCTGTGGCACCGGGTGCCAATACCGTTGCCACAGCGTCCAGCAGATTCTGGGGTCCATCGGGGGTCAGGGCTGTGGCGGGCCGCATGGCGCAGGTGAGCACCACGGGCTTGCGCGCATCCAGCGCCTCGTGCAAAAACCACGCGGTCTCTTCCAGGGTGTCCGTGCCATGGGTGATGACCACACCTCTCACCTCCGGGTCGCTCAAATGGTGCGCGCACCGCAGAGCCAGCGTGCGCCACACCTCGCAATCCATGTCCTTGCTGTCGATCTGCGCCACCTGCTCAGCAGCCAAGGCGCCCCCTGCCAATGCCTGCAGGCCTGGCACGGCCGTCAGAAGTTGCTCCACCCCCACCTGGGCAGCGGTGTAGCCGATGTTGTCTCCCGCCTGTGCAGAGGTGCCCGCAATCGTGCCACCGGTGCCCAAAACCACAATTTTTTGCCCACTCACTTGCATACTCCGAAAAACTGGTGAAAAATACAGTTACTGGATTAAAAAACAGTTGTTCGCCACTGTAACCGCCTGCACCGGAAACCACCATGCTCGACAACCCCAAACTCACCGCCCGCCAGCAGCAGATTCTGGATCTCATCCAGACCGCTATCGCACGCACCGGCGCGCCTCCCACCCGCGCAGAAATCGCGGCCGAGCTGGGTTTCAAGTCAGCCAACGCGGCCGAAGAGCACCTGCAGGCCCTAGCCCGCAAAGGGGTGATCGAACTGGTCAGCGGCACCTCGCGCGGCATCCGCTTGCGCGGAGACACAGTTCGCTCCATCAACGCAGCCCGTGGCAACCAATTCAGTCTGCCCATCCCGGGTCTGTCGCAGCTGGTCTTGCCCCTGGTAGGTCGGGTGGCTGCGGGGTCGCCCATTCTCGCGCAGGAACATGTGGACCAGACCTACAGTGTGGAAAACAGCCTCTTCCAACACAAGCCCGACTACTTGCTCAAGGTGCGGGGCATGTCCATGCGCGACGCCGGCATCATGGACGGTGACTTGCTCGCCGTGCAGTCCACCCGTGAGGCTCGCAATGGTCAGATCATCGTGGCCCGCCTGGGCGATGATGTCACCGTCAAGCGACTTCGCCGCACGGCCACTGCCATCGAGTTGCTGCCCGAAAACCCCGACTATCCCGTGATCGTGGTGCAGCCCGGCGAGCCTTTCGAAATCGAAGGACTGGCAGTGGGACTTATCCGCAACACCATGCTGATGTAGCGTGTGCCCCAGGGGCCGCACCGTGGGTGGCGGGCGTTTGGTGAACGGATACAACCGATTCACCAGCCCTGCGGTGCAGGTCCCGTTGAATGCCAAGGCCTCTCAGGCAATGCTTGATGGATCGGCGGAGCAGCTGTCTGCACGGTCGAGGGATCAACTCGCACTGCGTCTGTCTGCACTGGTGTTCGACCACTTTGCAATCCTGCCTATGTTCAACCCCCGACTTTCGGAGTTTTCACATGGGAATTGCTTTGTTCACCCTGTCTGCTGTGCAGAACCCTCTTCGCAGTCTTAAAAAGCTGCTTGCCAACCCAGCCAGTGCACCCAAAGACCGACTGGACCTGCAGGCACTGCCAGTCGGCATGAGACGTGCCAGGCCAGGCAACGCCCCAGCATCGGCCTCCCGCAGCGACGACGCCCAAACCCTGGTCCCCAGCAACTCCACAGAGCCACTGGCACAACGTCCATTGCGCGGAAATTGGCCCTTTACCGCCAAACCTCCAGTACAAACGCCAGAAAGCCCGACCAGATCCGCTGCCACCCACCGCTCCTTCCTGCCAACACACATGGCCGGCAGCAAACGTCAGGCCTTTTTGGCGTCAGTGGGTGCAGACAACTGCCCACCACAATCCACCCGGGTGCTGCGCCGGGCCTCTGACGCAGGCACCTGCCGCCTGGTAATTGCCGGCCGCATGGCCGATGTGTGCGCAGAGCTGGACCGCCTGGCAGCATCCGAGGCGCTCCGGGCCTGATTCGCAGAGCACAGCAGGCGCCACGAGCGCCAAGCCCTCTTCTACGCCCCGCGCACCAAGGCTGCGGCAATGTCAGGCAGTGCTCGATCCGCAAACGTCTAACACCGGGGCACCGGCAGGTCCAAAAAACAGCACCAGGCTGCAGCAGTCGTGGTGCATGGCACTCTCTGAGTCCGGACTTCCGTGCACGCGCAGTGCAAGAAGTACGTCCACGGGGCCCATGCAGCACTCAGTCACCAAAAAACCGCAGGCTTTGGTATGCCCAGCACGGCCCCTGTGGCATTCCGCTGCGCCCGCCAAGGCACAATGTCGGCATGAATATTGTGATCCTCGACGATTACCAGGATGCAGTGCGCAAGCTGCATTGCGCCTCTCGGCTCGACGCATACACCGCCAAGGTGTACACCAACACGGTCAAAGGGCTGGGGCAGCTTTCGGTGCGACTCAAAGACGCCGACATCATTGTGCTGATCCGCGAACGGACCCAGATCACACGCCAACTGGTCGAAAAGCTCCCGCGCCTCAAGCTCATCGCCCAAACTGGCAAGATTGGGAGCCATATTGATGTAGCGGCATGTACTGAGCGGGGGATCGCCGTGGCAGAAGGGGTCGGCTCCCCTGTGGCTCCCGCCGAGCTGACCTGGGCCCTGGTGATGGCCTCCATGCGCCGCCTGCCCCAATACATCTCCAACCTCAAGCATGGCGCTTGGCAGCAGTCCGGTCTCAAGACCGCATCGATGCCCCCCAACTTCGGAGTCGGCAGCGTACTGCGGGGTAAAACACTGGGTATCTGGGGCTACGGCCGCATCGGACAACTGGTGGCCGGCTATGGACGGGCGTTTGGCATGAACGTGCGCGTCTGGGGGCGTGAAGCCTCGCGCGCGCAGGCGCTGACGGATGGATACCAGGCCGCCGCCACGCGCGAAGAGTTTTTTTCGCAGTGCGACGTGATCTCGTTGCACCTGCGCCTGAACGACGAAACGCGCGGCATCATCTCGCTTGAAGACCTCTCGTGCATGAAGCCCACCTCGCTGCTGGTCAACACGTCCCGTGCAGAATTGATTGAACCCGACGCGCTCATCGCAGCACTCAACCGGGGTCGCCCGGGCCTGGCGGCCGTGGACGTGTTTGAGAGCGAACCCATCCTGCAAGGCCACGCCCTGCTCCGCCTGGAAAACTGCATCTGCACGCCACACATCGGGTACGTGGAGCAGGACAGCTACGAGCTCTACTTTGGTGCAGCTTTCGACAATGTGGTGAATTTCATCAAAGGCACGCCTACCAACATCGTGAATCCTGGCTCGCTACAAGTCAGGCGCTAACCGATCAAACCGTTGCGGCGTTGGCAACGCTGACTACACCGCGCAATTAAAAAAGGCTTCCCGAGGGAAGCCTTTTTTGCGATTGCTGCAAGGCACCGAAATGCCCCGCAGCAGAAAGCAACACTCCAATTACAGAGGTGTCTTCTTGCCGTCCTTGTAGACGTACAGCGTGATCGCTGGGTTCTTCATTTCGCCGTTGGGTTCGAAGGCGATGGTGGAGGTCACGCCCTTGAAGTTGGACTTGGCGAGTTCGTTCACGTACACCTTGGGGTCCACGGAGTTGGCGCGCTTCATAGCGTCCACCAGCAGGAACGTGGCGTCATAGGTGTAGGGGCTGTACACCTGGAACTGGTTGGGGTACTTGGCGTCGTACTTGGCCTTCCAGGCCGTACCGCCAGGCATCTTGGCCAGCGAGGAGCCGCCTTCCGCGCAGATCACGTTAGCCAGGGTCTTGGCACCGGCAGCCAGCTTGGCGATTTCGGACGTGCAGACGCCGTCACCACCGAAGTACTTGACGTTGGCCATGCCCAGCTGTTCCATCTGGCGCAGCATGGGACCGGCTTGAGGGTCCATACCACCGTAGAACACGGCATCAGGGTTCTTGGCCTTGATGGCGGTCAGGATGGCCATGAAGTCCGTGGCCTTGTCGGTCGTGAACTGCTCGTCCACCACCTTCATGCCCTTGGCCGTAGCGGTCTTCTTGAACACGTCGGCAACACCTTGGCCGTAAGCAGTACGGTCATCGATAATGGCAACGGTCTTGAGCTTCAGCGTGTCCACAGCGTAGAAAGCCAGACCAGCGCCCAGGGCGTTGTCGTTGGCGATGATACGGAACGTGGTCTTGTAGCCAGGCTTGGTCAGGTTGGGGTTGGTCGCAGCGCCCGTCACCATGGGGATGCCGCAATCGTTGTACACCTTGGAGGCGGGGATCGTCGTACCGGAGTTGAGGTGGCCTACAACGCCAGCGACCTTGGAGTCGCACAGCTTTTGTGCGGCAGCAGTGCCCTGCTTTGGATCGGCAGCGTCATCTTCAGCCTGCAGCTCGAACTTGATCTTCTTGCCGCCGATGGTGACGCCTTGAGCGTTCAGCTCTTCAATGGCCATGCGGGCGCCATTTTCGTTGTCCTTGCCGTAGTGGGCTTGGGCGCCGGAAACCGGAGCCACGTGGCCGATCTTGACCACCTGCTCTTGTGCAGAGGCCACACCAGCAACAGCCGCGATAGCAGCAACCACGGTCAGTTTCAACTTCAATTGCATATCAAATCTCCAGTAAAGATAAACGCTGAGAATCTTCTTGTGTCTCAACGCAGGCGAACATATCGCAATTTACGGGCCAGATCATTAGGGAACACGATTAAACGCAAGAGAAACCACAGGGGAATACCCTGTCATCCCTTGGCCACAGGGGGCGCACCACTAGCCAGCTCGTCCGCCACCGCCTCGTACACCGCATGCCGTACCACCGATTCGATCTCTTCGCGCAGACGCGGAAGCACTGACCGCGTCTGCTCCTGCACCACTGTGGCGATTGCTTCGCGCAAGCGCTGGTCCAGCACTACATCCACGCGCTGCATGACGCGGTGCACCATGTACTCCTCCATCCCATCTGGCAAGGCGCGGGCCGCAACGGGCGCAGCCCCTGGCTTTGGGCCAGCAGGGGTGGCAGCATGAACCGCCGGGCGAGGTTGGACATGGGATAACGTAGAACGTGATGCCGGGGGAGCGGCCACAGGGATTGGCGCAGCCACCGGAGAGGCCACAGGACGCTCTGTGGCGGGGGGCGCAGCGACCTGCGCCGCACCAGCCGGTCGCGCAGTGGGCAATGCAGGCCTGGCCAACGCCACAGACTGCGACGGCGACAGGACGGTGGTGCGGACCGCCGGATTTGAAGCCCCCGGCGCGAGGGGCGCCACGCCAGGCACCTGCACCACTTCGGTGAGCGTGGGTACAAACCGCGGAGGGGTTTTGGGTGGGAGCGCCATCATCCCGCTTTCAACACCAGATCATGGCGGGTAATGGCGTAACCCCGGGACGCGTAGTGGCGCCAGCGCGCACGTGCCTGGGCACGGTCAGCTTCGTCTTGGGCGCTTACCACTTCGACCAGACGGTCAAACCGGCCAAAACCTTCCGGGACTTCCGCATTCAGGTTCAACAGCACTTCGTGATGCAGTGCCAGGCGTGCATCCTGCGCCAGCAACACCGGAGAGGCCTGAACCAGCTCCTCGTCCGAGTCGGCGTGGCAATGGGCCACAAAGTCCTGCGGGGCCAACAACCAGAGCATGCGGTCCAGCGCCTGAAGCGCATCCGCAGGCGCGGCAATGACCAAACGAGCCCCGCTGCGCTGCACCTTGCGCGCAAACCGGCATGCGTAGGCCAGCTTGTCGGGTGCGTTGAAGTGAAAGGCTACCTCGGTCATGACGCGTCACGCAGCCTTGGTGCTGGAGGACCGCTTGGCGGCTGGCTTGCCCACAGCTCCAGCAGCGGCCGTCCTGGTCACGGAGCGTGACGCGGACTTGGGTGCCTTGGCTTGTCGGACCTGCGACCTGGACTGCTCCAGCACATAGTGCACCAGCAGGCCAACCGGGCGTCCTGTGGAACCCTTGGCCGCGCCTCCCTTCCAGGCAGTACCCGCAATGTCCAGGTGAGCCCAGGGCATGTCGCCGACGAACTTCTGCAAGAACTTGGCAGCGGTGATGGAGCCACCCGCACGGCCCGCCACGTTGCCCATATCGGCAAAGTTGCTCTTCAAGCCATCTGCATAGTCATCGTCCAGCGGCATGCGCCAGCAGAGGTCTTGCGCGGCCTCACCAGCTGCCTGCAAGGACTCCGCCAGACCGTCGTTATTGGCAAACAAACCACTGCGTACGCCCCCCAACGCGATCACGCAGGCGCCGGTCAGCGTCGCAATATCCACCACGGCGGCAGGCTTGAATCGCGCTGCATAGGTCAACGCATCACACAATACCAGGCGCCCCTCCGCGTCGGTGTTCAAAATCTCGATGGTCTGGCCGCTCATGCTGGTGACCACATCGCCAGGTTTGACAGAACGCCCGTCCGGCATGTTTTCGCAGGCGGGGATCAGGCCCACCACATTGATGGCAGGCTGCAGTTCGCCCAGCGCGCGGAAGGTGCCCAGCACGCTGGCAGCGCCGCACATGTCGAATTTCATCTCGTCCATCTCGGGCGCGGGCTTGATCGAGATGCCGCCGGTGTCAAAGGTGATGCCCTTGCCCACCAGCACGATGGGTGCCTGGTCCTTGGCAGCGCCGTTGTAGCGCAGCTCGATGAAACGCAGGGGCTCTTCAGAGCCCTTTGCCACAGCCATGAAGGCGCCCATGCCCAGACGCGCCACCTCTGCCGGGCCATGGACCTTGCACTGGATGCGTGGCAGCTTGGCCAGGGTTTTGGCCGCATCCGCCAGCTGGCTGGGGGTGGCATGGTTGGCTGGGCGGTTGCCCCACTCCCTCGCAAACTCCACACCAGCGACCAGAGCGACCCCGCTGTCAAACCCGTCATGCGCACCGGCGGCATCGGGCACACCCACCACACAGCGACTCAGGCTGCGTGCCTCCGCCTTGGTCTTGGTGGTGGTGTAGACATAGCTCACGTCTGCCACCGCCTGCACGGCAGCGCTGACAGACGCCGCCGAGGCTGCGCCGGCAAAACACAGCACCACGCGCTTGGTCTGGGGCGCCTTGATGGCACCACCCAGTGCCTGCAGCGCCTGGCGCGTTGCGCGCGCCGATCCATCGCCCAACCCCACCAGCACCACGCGGCGGGCTGCAACGGCAGGCACCTGGTACAGCTGTAGGTGCTTGCCCGCCTTGGTGGTCAGATCTCCGTTCTTGAGTGCCAAGGCCGCCAGAGCAGAAAGCGCGTCCTTGCCCGGCTTGAAGCCCTCGGGAAGCAGGACGATCAGCAGGTCGCATTTCTCCGAGGCTGCCGCAGCAAGTTCAAGGGTCTTGAGATCAAAGTTCATAATTGGTGTTTTCCTTCCAGCCAATGTTATTCGATTCATCCATCCGCAAGGAGCTGGCGCGCAGCTTCGGCGCGACCCTTGTGGTGCTGGTGACCGTGGTCATGACCATGATGCTCATCCGCACGCTGGGCCAGGCCTCCAAGGGCAGTGTCAGCCCATCCGACGTGATGCTCGTCATGGGCTTCACCGTCTTGGGGCAATTGCCCACCATTCTCAGCCTCAGTCTGTTCATTGCGGTGGTCGGCACGCTGTCGCGCATGTACCGTGACAGCGAAATGGTGATCTGGTTCGCCAGCGGGCGCGGCCTGATCAGTCTGGTGCGACCCCTGCTGCGCTTTGCCTGGCCGGTGATGGTGGTGATTGCCGTACTGTCGCTGCTGGTGTGGCCTTGGGCCAACTCCCAGATCCAGGAACTCAAGACCCGCTACGAGCAGCGCAGCGACATCGACCGCATTGCACCGGGCGAGTTCCAGGAGTCGTCCAACGGCAGCCGGGTGTTCTTCATCGACAAGGACACCCCAGACACGCAGGCCGCCAACAACGTCTTCATTGCCGCCAATGACGGCAAACGCGAATCCGTCACCTCCGCCCGCAGCGCCCGGCTGGAGACCCAGGGCGGTGAACGCATGGCCCTGCTGAGCGACGGTCAGCGCCTGGAGACCTCGCGGGACAAGCCTGGCGTGAAGATCAGCGAGTTCAGCCTGTACGGCACCCGCATCGGTAGTGCAGCCCCAGGTGCGGCGGAAGAACTGGCGGTGAAGACACGCACGACCTACGACCTCGTGATGCGGCCGCTGCCGGCCTACCGCGCCGAGCTGGGCTGGCGGCTGGGCCTGGCACTGGCCGCGCTCAACTTTGTGCTGCTGGGTCTGGCTGTGGCCAGCGTCAACCCACGCGCAGCGCGCAGCACGAGCATGGTGTTTGCGCTGTTTGCCTTCATCGTGTACTACAACCTCATGACCTTGGGCCAGAGCTGGGTGGGCGCGGACCGGCTGGGCCTGACCAGTTTCATGGTGCTGCTGCATGGCGGCATGCTGGCGGCCTCACTGCTGGTGCTTGCTGTCCGACACAACCAATGGACGATGGGCCGGCTATGGCAGTCCGTGCGCGCCGGAGGGCAGTCCGCATGAAAACCATCCGCCGCCTGATCCACCGTGAGGCGCTGGGCGCCGTCACCTTCGTCACAGTGGGCTTTCTGGCCCTGTTCTTCTTTTTTGACTTGGTGGATGAGCTCCGCTGGGTGGGCCGTGCGGGGGAGGATGGCTACCAGCTATCGCACGCGCTGCTGTTTGTGGTGCTCAGCATTCCCAGCCATCTGTATGAACTGCTGCCCATCACCGTGCTGATCGGCACCATCTTTGTGATGGCCCGCCTGGCCCAAAGCTCGGAGTTCACCATCATGCGCACCAGCGGCATGGGCCCCTGGCGGGCGCTGCGCACCCTGCTCACGCTGGGTGGCGTCTTCGTGCTGCTGACCTTTGCTGTCGGTGACTACCTGGCCCCCCTGACGGACCGCACCGCCCAGCTCATCAAGGTGCGCTACCTGGGGCGGCTGACAGCAGGCGCCACGGGCGCATGGCTCAAAGAGCGGCAGGAAGATCACTCCTTTGCCGTCAACGTGCGCGCGCTCACCCCCAATGGCGGCATGCTGGACGTGCGCATCTTCGAGTTTGACGACAAGGGCCGTCTGGCGTCGCAGACGCGGGCCGCGTCAGGGCAGTTCGGCTCGGATGGAGCGTGGACCCTGGAGAAGGTGCAGCGCAGTCACTTTGAACAGCAAAGCGACAAGAACGAGGCCCGCGTGGAGCACCTGGAAAGCCCCTCCCTGCAGTGGCCGACCAAGATCAGTGCCGACATGGTGGCAGCCTCTTTGCTCAAGCCCGACCGCATGGCCACTCTGGACCTCTTTCAGTTCATCCGGCACCTGAACGCCAACGGCCAGTCTGCCCAAAAGTACGAGATCGAGTTTTGGCGCAAGGTGTTCTACCCCTTGAGCTGTCTGGTGATGGTGGTGCTGGCGCTGCCTTTTGCGTACCTGCATTTCCGCTCGGGCGGCATCGCGGGCTACGTGTTCGGCGGCGTGATGGCGGGCATCAGCTTCTTCCTGCTCAACAACGTCTTTGGCTATGCGGGCAACCTGCAAAACTGGTCGCCATGGCTGACAGCGGCGGCGCCCGGCCTGATCTACTCCCTGCTCTCGCTGGCGGCCTTTGGCTGGCTGGTGCTGAGACGCTGACACCCTGACCTCGCCCCGCCCCGCCCCATGACCCACGCCATCGTCCTGTTTGCCCACGGGTCCCGAGACCCCCTGTGGCGCGCCCCTATGGAGGCAGTCGCAACGCGCATTGCAGCGCAAAGTCCGGGCCGCCGAGCCATCTGTGCCTACCTGGAACTGTGTGAACCAGCCCTGCCGGACGCCGTCCGGCAACTGGTGGCCGATGGGGCCACCGCCGTCACGGTGGTTCCGATGTTTCTGGGCACCGGCAAACACGCGCGGGAGGATTTGCCCCTGCTGGTGCAGGAGCTGCGCACCGCCCACCCCGCCGTGCAATTCCACGTCCAGGCCGCCATCGGGGAGGATCCACGCATGACGGCCTTGATGGCAGAGATCGCCTGCGAAAGCCCGCCGCTCTGAAATTTCTGCGGTGCGGTTCATTCGCTTAGACGATTACAGCATAATGATGCAATCTTTTAGGCGATATTCGATATGAATCTGCACCAATTCCGCTTCGTTCAAGAGGCTGCGCGCCGCAACCTCAACCTGACCGAGGCCGCCAAGGCCCTGCATACCTCGCAGCCAGGCGTCTCCAAAGCCATCATCGAGCTGGAAGAAGAACTGGGCGTGGACATCTTCGCCCGACACGGCAAACGCCTCAAGCGCATCACCGAACCCGGCCAGCATGTGCTCAAAAGCATCGAAGTCATCATGCGCGAGGTAGGCAATCTGAAGCGCATTGGCGAGCAGTTCAGCGCGCAAGACAGCGGCACCCTCAGCATCGCCACCACCCACACCCAGGCGCGCTACGTGCTGCCGATGCCTGTGGCCCGCCTGCGCGAGGCCTACCCCAAGGTCAACGTGAGCCTGCACCAGGCCACACCGCACGAAGTGGCCCGCATGATCATCGACGAGGTGGCCGAGATCGGCATGGCCACCGAATCCCTGGCCGACTACCCCGAACTTGTCACCCTGCCCTGCTACGAATGGCAGCACGTGCTGGTGGTGCCCAACGACCACCCTCTGGCGCAAAAGGAACGCATCGGTCTGGACGACCTTGCGCACGAAGCGCTGATCACCTACCACCCCTCCTTCACCGGGCGCGGCAAGATCGATCACGCCTTTGCAGCGCGCAAGCTCACGCCCCGCATCGTGCTCGAAGCCATCGACTCTGACGTGATCAAGACCTATGTGCGCCTGGGCCTGGGCATCGGCATCGTGGCCGAGATGGCCATGCGCGACGACCCGGTGGGCGACCTGGCCGTGCGCCCCGTGGGTCACTTGTTTGGGCAGAGCGTGGCCCGCGTGGCCTTCAAGCGCGGCGCCTACCTGCGCAACTTTGTCTACAAGTTTGCCGAGCTGCTCAGCGACCGCCTGAGCCGCGAGCTGATTGCCCGTGCAATGACTGGGCACGTCAACGATTACGAACTCTGACTTGCGCTCTCCACCAGAAGCCTTCTGACTCTTCCAGAATTCCCCCGTTTTCCAAGCTGCTGCGCCATGACCTCCACCACCGCCCGCACACCCGCCTTCCCCAGCAAGCTGCCCAACGTCGGCACCACCATCTTCACCGTGATGTCGGCGCTGGCCACCGAACACAAGGCGGTGAACCTGGGCCAGGGCTTTCCTGACTTTGAATGCGCGCCCGAGCTGGTGAACGCTGTCACCGCCGCCATGCAAGCCGGCCACAACCAGTACCCGCCCATGACCGGTGTGCCCGCCCTGCGCGAAGCCGTGGCCCGCAAGATCGAGACACTGCATGGCCGCGCCTACAACCCCAACACCGAAATCACCATCACCGCCGGTGCCACGCAGGCCATCATCACCGCCATCCTGGCCATCGTGCACCCGGGTGACGAGGTGATCGTGCTCGACCCGTGCTACGACAGCTATGTGCCCAACATCGAGCTGGCCGGCGGCAAGGCCGTGCGCGTACCGCTCACACCCGGCACCTTCCGGCCCGACTTCGCCAAGATCAGCGCGGCCATCACACCCCGCACCCGCGCCATCCTCATCAACAGCCCGCACAACCCCAGCGCCACCATCTGGACGGCCGAGGAAATGCGCCAGCTGGAAGACCTGCTCGCCCCCACCGACATCCTGCTCATCAGCGACGAGGTGTACGAACACATGGTGTTCGACGGTGTCGAGCACCAGAGCGCCGCGCGCTTTCCCGGCCTCGCCGCGCGTGCCTTCATCGTGTCGAGCTTTGGCAAGACCTTCCACGTCACCGGCTGGAAGGTCGGCACCGTGGCCGCCCCTGCCGCACTGACGGCCGAGTTCCGCAAGGTGCACCAGTTCAACGTGTTCACCGTCAACACGCCGGTGCAGCATGGCCTGGCGGCCTACCTGCAAGACCCCACGCCCTATCTGCAACTGCCCGCGTTCTACCAGGCCAAACGCGACCTGTTCCGCGAGGGCTTGGCGGGCTCGCGCTTCAAGCTGCTGCCCAGCACCGGCAGCTACTTCCAGTGCGTGGACATTTCGGCGATCAGCGATTTGAACGAGGCCGATTTCTGCCAGTGGCTCACCCGCGAGGTGGGCGTGGCGGCGATTCCGTTGTCGGCGTTTTATGGCGACGGATTTGACCAGCGCGTGGTGCGGTTCTGCTTTGCCAAGAAGGATGAGACGCTGCGCGCCGCGCTGGAGCGGCTGCGCAAACTCTAAGGCCGTGCCATGCTTGCACTGACCGGGTCTCTCCGGCCCATCGTCGCGCCGACTCCCACCAACCAGCTGCTGCCGTTCGAGAAAGCGCTGCTCCAAGCCGCCGCTTCCGCACTGCCTCCGGCTGAGGCGGTGCTACTGGCGATGCAGGTGGACTGCATCAACAACATTCGCCGCCCATCCGACTGGAAGCGCATCGAATTCCAGTGCAAACGCTGGTTTCAGGTCCGATGGCCGGCACCGCTTCTGTTTGCTCGCACGGACACATTCCGCATCGCCACCATTGCCTGCAAGTTTGGAGCGAAAGACACGCTGGTGGATGTGTGGGCGGAGGGCGGCCATGTGTCTGCGCTGGAGTCCCCCATGGGTTTCAGCGGGCTTTCTATTTCGGGGCCGCTGAAAATCGTTGCCGTGTATCCCGCGGCCTGAAGGGCACCACGCCGTCCGGTGCTGAGTTCATTGATTGAAAGCAGGCATTTGCGCCCTTCCATCAAGAGCAAAAAGCCACAAATACTGAAGCAAATTCAGCACCTGGAAGTTCAAACAGCAGCGCAATCCAGCATGTTTCAAAATGGAAGCACTCCGGTGAACGCCCGCCTCACCTTGTCTGCCGCGCCAGCCACACACCCGCCGCAGCCAACCCCATCCCCGCCAGTGCCCAGCCGCTGAGCGTCTCGCCAAACATAGCCCACGCGATCAGCGCTGTAGTCGGGGGGGTAAGGTAAAACAAGCTGGCAACGTTCACCGCACCGCCCCGGCGGATGAGCAGGTTCAACAGGCTCACGGCCCCCAGTGAGAGCACCAGCACCAGCCAGCCCAGCGCAAACACAAACTCGCCGGTCCACGATATGGTCATGGATTCGGTGGCGTAGGCGACCGCAGCCATGGCCACCGCACACGGCAGGTACTGAATGACGGAGCCCGTACGCAAGTCGAACGAGGGGCAAAACCGCTTCTGGTACAGCGTGCCCGCCGTGATGCCCAGCAGCGCGACCACCGCCGGCAGCAGCATGCCCAGCAAAGCACCCGCCGGCACGGTAGCCACCTTGCCGGCCACCACCAGCGCCACGCCGGTGAAGCCCAGGGCCAGGCCCGCCCACTGGGCAGGCCGCACCTTCTCGCCCAGCAAAGCCCCGGCCACCAGGGCTGTCAGCAGCGGCTGCAACCCCACCACCAGCGCTGTAATGCCCGACGGCAGCCCGTGCCCGATGGCCATGAACACCCCGCCCAGGTACACACCGTGCACCAGCAGGCCCGACACCCCGATGTGCAGCCAGGCCCTGCCCGAAGGCGGCCACGGCGCACGCGCTACGGCCACCACCGCGAGCATGAGCACGATGACGATGGCAAACCGCAGCGCCAGAAAGGTCAGCGGCTCCACATACGGCAGCCCCAGCTTGGCGCCGATAAAGCCGGTGCTCCAGAGCGCCACAAACAGCAGAGGGACGAGGGAATCGAGCGGACTGGAAGCGCTGGGACGGAGCGGTGTGGCCTGGGTCATGGAGAACAGAAGCGTGATGCAGGGTGGGGATGATCGCAGCTTGCGAGCGCTTTTGCTGCAGGCCAATGTGAGCGTTCTCTAATGACCCGTTGGGAGAACGGACAGACCTCAAGGTGCGCCACACCTGCCGGGCGTGCTGACGCCCGAAACCGGTGCGAGAACCAGTAAACCCGCGCTTTAAGGCAAAACTCTGAATAGAAATGGTCTGTAGCGCTTGAATATCATGCGCATACAGCTATAAATTCAATAGCAAATTGCCATACATCTTTCTGCCAGCCAGACCTGGCGCCCGCGCATCTTGATGCGATCTTGATACCCCACACCGCACTCTTGCGCCCATCTTGATGCGGCCGTTCCTAGCATCGGTCCATGTCTCAAGGAGGACGCTATGGACTGGATATTGATGGCGGTGGGAGGCCTGCTCTGGCTGGCCGTCTATGGCTTGGCCAAGGGTTGCGCGCTGCTGCAACGCCAAGCACAAGGGGGACGGTCATGACCAGCGGCTGGATGATTCTGGCGGCCGTGCTCGCCGCTGCGCTTTTGGTGTACCTGATCGCCGTGCTGCTGCGGCCGGAGGACTTTTCATGAGCACCGGTGCCTGGCTGCAATTGGCAGTGTTCATGGCACTGCTGCTGGTGCTGGCTTGGCCGCTGGCGCGTTACATCGACACCGTGATGGCGGGACGCTTTGCCCTCGGGCGGCGGCTGGAAGGCCCGCTGTTCCGACTGGCAGGCGTGCGGCCCGATGAAGAGACCGGCTGGCTGCGCTACGCGCTGGGCCTGCTGGTGTTCAACGGCCTGGGCGTGCTGGCGGTGTATGCGCTGCAGCGCTGGCAAGCGGTGCTGCCGCTCAATCCTCAGGGCATGGCTGGGGTGGCACCCGATTCGGCCTTCAACACGGCCATCAGTTTCGTCACCAACACCAACTGGCAAGGCTATGGCGGCGAGAGCACCATGAGCTACCTCACGCAGATGCTGGCGCTGACGGTGCAGAACTTTCTGTCTGCCGCCACGGGCTTGGTGGTGGTCATAGCGCTGGTGCGTGGCTTTTCAAGGCACTCAGCACAATCCATTGGCAATGTGTGGGCCGACCTGACCCGCGCCACGCTCTGGGTGCTGCTGCCCCTGTCGCTGGTGTTGGCGGTGGTGTTTGCAGGCCAGGGCGTGATCCAGAACCTGTCGCCTTACACGCCAGTGCAGACGCTGGAGCCTGTCCACTACGACGCCCCCAAGCTCGATAGCGCAGGCCAGCCGGTGCTGGACGCCCAGGGCGCTCCGGTCACCGAGCCCGCCACACAAACCACCCAGACGCTGGCCATGGGCCCCGTGGCCTCGCAGTTGGCCATCAAGATGCTGGGCACCAACGGTGGCGGCTTCTTCAACGCCAACTCGGCCCACCCGTTCGAGAACCCCTCGGCCGCCAGCAACCTGTTGCAGATGCTGGCGATCTTCCTCATCCCCGCCGCACTGTGCCTGGTGTTTGGCCGCATGGTGGGCGATGAGCGCCAGGGCTGGACGATTCTGGCCACGATGAGTCTGCTGTTTGTGGTCGCCGTGGTAGCTGCCACCGCCTTCGAGCAGCAAGGCAACCCACTGCTGGCATCGCTGGGTGTAGACCAAACTGCCAGCGCCCTGCAGGCAGGCGGCAACATGGAAGGCAAGGAAACGCGCTTTGGCATCGCCACCTCGGCCCTGTTCGCCGTCATCACCACAGCCGCCAGCTGCGGCGCGGTGATTGCGATGCACGACAGCTTCACACCCCTGGGCGGCATGGTGCCCATGGTGCTGATGCAGATGGGCGAGGTGGTGTTTGGCGGTGTCGGCTCGGGCCTGTACGGCATGCTGGTGTTCGCCATCATGGCGGTGTTCATCGCCGGGCTGATGATTGGCCGCACACCCGAGTACCTGGGCAAGAAAATCGAGACGCATGAGATGAAGCTCGTCTCCATCGCCATCCTGGTCACGCCCCTGCTGGTGCTGCTGGGCACGGCCGTGGCGGTGATGAGCGAGGCAGGCCGCGCAGGCCTCTCCAACCCTGGCGCACACGGCTTCAGCCAGGTGCTGTACGCGCTGTCTTCCGCCGCCAACAACAACGGCAGCGCCTTCGCTGGCCTGTCGGCCAACACCCCCTTCTACAACGTGCTGCTGGCCGTGGCCATGTGGTTGGGCCGCTTTGGCGTGATCGTGCCGGTGCTGGCCATGGCTGGGTCCCTCGCCGCCAAGAAGCGCGCTACCGCCACCGATGGCACCTTGCCCACCCACGGCCCGCTGTTTGTGGCGCTGCTGGCGGGCGTGGTGCTGCTGGTGGGGTTGCTGAACTATGTGCCCGCCCTCGCGCTGGGCCCGGTGGTAGAGCATCTCGTGCTCACACCCCGTTAAGAAATGGCTGGGAGATTGTGATGACTCGCAAAACATTGACCCTGTTTGACCCCGCCCTGGTACGCCCCGCGCTGCTGGAGGCTTTCAAGAAGCTGGACCCGCGCGTGCAATGGCGCAACCCGGTGATGTTTGTGGTGTACGTGGGCAGCGCCTTCACCACCGCGCTGGCGGCCAGCAAGCCCGAGGGCTTCACGGCTGCAGTCGCCCTGTGGCTGTGGTTCACCGTCCTGTTCGCCAACTTTGCCGAGGCCATGGCCGAAGGCCGCAGCAAGGCCCAGGCGGCCTCGCTGCGCGGCCTGAAAAAGCAGACCTGGGCCAAAAAGCTGGACGGCCAGTTTGACCGCACCACCCCACGCACTGCCATGACCTGGCTGCCGCTGGAGGCCGCCCACCTGCGCAAGGGCGACGTGGTGCTGGTGGAAGCCGGTGACACCATTCCCGCCGACGGCGAGGTGATCGACGGGGTGGCGTCGGTGGACGAAAGTGCCATCACGGGCGAATCGGCCCCGGTGATCCGCGAATCCGGCGGCGACTTCTCGGCCGTGACCGGCGGCACCCGCGTGCTGTCCGACTGGATCGTGGTGCGCGTGGCCGTGAACCCTGGCGAGACCTTTGTCGACCGCATGATCGCCATGGTGGAGAACGCCAAACGCCACAAGACACCCAACGAGATCGCGCTGACCATCCTGCTGGTGGCGCTCACCATCGTGTTCCTGGGTGTGGTGGTTACGCTGCTGCCGTTCTCGCTGTTCAGCGTGCAGGCCAGCGGCGCGGGCGAGCCTGTGAGCCTGGTGGTGCTGGTGGCGCTGCTGGTGTGCCTGATCCCCACCACCATTGCAGGCTTGCTCAGCGCCATTGGCGTGGCGGGCATGAGCCGCATGATGCAGGCCAATGTGATCGCCACCTCGGGCCGCGCGGTGGAGGCTGCGGGCGATGTGGACGTGCTGCTGCTGGACAAGACCGGCACCATCACCCTGGGCAACCGCCAGGCCAGCCAGTTCGTGTCTGCTCCAGGTGTGACCGATGCCGCATTGGCCGATGCCGCCCAGCTCGCATCGCTGGCCGACGAAACCCCCGAAGGCCGCAGCATCGTGGTGCTGGCCAAGCAGAAGTTCAACCTGCGCGAACGTGACCTTTCCAGCCTGCAGGCGGTGTTTGTGCCCTTTACGGCGCAAACCCGCATGAGCGGGGTGGACTTGCCCGGCCCCCGCCTGCTGCGCAAGGGCGCGGCAGATGCCATTCGCAAGCATGTGGAGGCCCTGGGCGGGCGCTTTCCTACCGCCGTGCAGACGGCGGTGGACGATGTATCGCGCCGTGGCAGCACCCCGCTGGTGGTGGCCGATGGTGCCCATGTGCTGGGCGTGGTGGAGCTCAAAGACGTGGTCAAGGGCGGCATCAAGGAGCGCTTTGCCGAGCTGCGCCGCATGGGCATCAAGACCGTGATGGTGACGGGCGACAACCGCCTGACGGCCGCCGCGATTGCGGCCGAGGCGGGTGTGGACGACTTCCTGGCCGAGGCCACACCCGAGGCCAAGCTGCAGCTCATCCGCAGCTACCAGGCCAATGGCCAGCTGGTGGCCATGACCGGCGACGGCACCAACGATGCGCCCGCCCTGGCCCAGGCCGACGTGGCCGTGGCCATGAACACCGGCACCCAGGCCGCCAAGGAGGCGGGCAACATGGTAGACCTGGACAGCAACCCCACCAAGCTCATCGAGATCGTGGAGACCGGCAAGCAGATGCTGATGACGCGCGGCTCGCTCACCACCTTCAGCATTGCCAACGACATCGCCAAGTACTTCGCCATCATCCCGGCGGCGTTTGTCACCACCTACCCGCAGCTGTCGGCCCTGAACTTCATGCACCTGGCCAGCCCCTCCTCGGCCATCCTGTCTGCCGTGGTGTTCAACGCTCTGATCATCATCTTTTTGATCCCGCTGGCCTTGAAGGGCGTGGCTTACCGCGCAGTGGGTGCCGCCGCGCTGCTGCGCCGCAACCTGGCCATTTATGGGCTGGGGGGCATGGTGGTGCCGTTCATTGGCATCAAGCTGATTGACATGGTGTTGGCCGCAGCCGGGTTGATCTGAACCAGGACCTCCCCCTGTGTCGCTTCGCGCCTTCCCCCTCCTCTCGCTTCGCTGCGCTACGCGGGGAGGGGGACGACACCCTCGCTGCGGGGCGGCCCTTGCTCGGTGTCCCCTGGCCTTGGCCGCGCCAGTCTGATGCGCAGCTCCCGGAATTTCATTGAAAGGAAAATCGTATGCCTATCCGTATCCCCCGCGACGACGTGCCCGCCAGCCCAGGCGGCCTGCTGCGCCCTGCCCTCACGCTGTTCGTCGTGCTGTCCATCGTCACCGGCCTGCTCTACCCGCTGGCCGTGACCGGCGTGGCACAAACGGCCTTCCCGCACCAGGCCAACGGCAGCCTCATCACCCAGGGTGGCAAGGCGGTGGGCTCCGAGCTGATCGGCCAGTCGTTCACCGAGCCTGGCCACTTCTGGGGCCGCCCATCGGCCACAGCGCCCATGCCCTACAACGCATCGGCCTCGGGTGGCTCCAATCTGGGCCCCACCAACCCGGCGTTGACCGATACCGTCAAGGCGCGCATTGAAGCGCTCCGTGCCGCCGACCCGGGCAACACCCGCCCCGTGCCCGTGGACCTGGTCACCGCGTCGGCCAGCGGGCTGGACCCACACATCAGCCCGGCAGCCGCCGCCTACCAGAGCGAACGCGTGGCCCGCGCCAGAGGCCTGCCCGTGGGACAAGTGCAAGCCTTGGTGCAGCAGCACACCGACACCCCCTGGCTGGGCCTGCTGGGTGAGCCGCGTGTGAACGTTTTGGCCTTGAATCGGGCACTCGATTCGCTATCAAATAAATAGCTATCAGCGCAATTGATACTAGCGCTTGAGGCCTATTCGACATCAAATTGGTGGATACACTGTGCCCATGCAGGATCGCCCCGACCCCGACGCGCTGCTGCAGCGCATCCAGCAAGAGCAGGCCCAGCAGCAGCGCGGGCGGCTCAAGGTGTTTTTTGGCGCCTGCGCCGGGGTGGGCAAGACCTTTGCCATGCTGTCCGCCGCCCGGGCGGCACAGGCGCAGGGCCTGCCCGTCACCATCGGCGTGGTCGAAACGCATGGCCGCACCGACACCGAGGCGCTGACCGCACACCTGCCGCGCCTGCCGCTGCGCGCCCTGCCCTACAAAGACCGCACCCTGCCCGAGTTTGACCTGGACGCCGCCCTGGCCTGGGGCGCTGCGAACCCCGAGGGCCTGGTGCTGCTGGACGAGCTGGCCCACAGCAATGTGGCCGGATCGCGCCACCCCAAACGCTGGCAAGACGCCGAGGAACTGCTGGCCGCAGGCATCGACGTGTGGTCCACCATGAACGTGCAGCACCTGGAGAGCCTGAACGACATCGTCAGCGGCATCACCGGCATCCGCGTGTGGGAGACGGTGCCCGACCAGTTTTTTGACGCTGCCGACGAAGTGGTGGTGGTCGACCTGCCGCCCGACGAGCTGCTGGCGCGCCTGAAAGCCGGCAAGGTCTACTTGCCCCAGCAGGCAGAGCGCGCCGCTGCCAACTTCTTTCGCAAAGGCAACTTGCTGGCCCTGCGTGAGCTGGCCCTGCGCCGCACCGCCGACCGCGTGGACGACGAAATGCGCGCCTACCGCCGCGCGAGCACAACCATGCCAGAGGCCGTGTGGCCCAACCGCGAAGCCCTGCTGGCCTGCGTGGGCACGGGCGACAACGCCGAAAAGGTGGTGCGCAGCTGCGCCCGCCTGGCCGCCCAGCTCGACCTGCCGTGGCACGCCGTGCATGTGGAAACGCCCGAGCAGCAAGGCCAGTCGGCCACCCTGCACCCGCAGGTGGAGCGCACGCTGAAGATCGCGCAGCAACTGGGTGCCGCCGCCTGCGCCGTGCTGCCCGCAGCCCAGCCCGCCCAGGCCCTGGTGCGCTATGCGCGCGAACACAACCTGGTGCGCGTGGTCATGGGGCGCAGCACCCGGCGCTGGCCGTGGCAGGCCACGCTGGCCGAGCAGATCGGACAAAGTGCCAGCGACCTGGACCTGCTGCAGGTGGGCACACTGCCCAGTCGCAGCGCCGACACCACCGAACGCAAAACCACCCGCACCAGCACCGCAGCCCCCCGCGCTGCATTCTGGCCCGGCTACATCGCCGCCGCCCTGGCCTGCTGCATTGCCGCCGTCATTGCCACACCGCTGGCCAACGTGCTGGAGCTGACCAACATCGTCATGCTGTTTTTGCTGGTGGTGGTGGGGGTGGCGCTGCGCTTTGGTCGCGGCCCGGCCATCATGGCGGCGTTCCTGGGCGTGGGGTTTTTTGACTTCTTCTTTGTGCCGCCCCGCTTCAACTTTGCGGTGAGCGACGCGCAGTACGTCGTCACCTTTGCGGTGATGCTGGTGGTGGCCCTGGTGGTGGGCCAGCTCACCGCCGGGCTCAAGGTGCAGGCCGAGGCCGCCACCGACCGCGAGCACCGTGTGCGCAGCCTGTACGACATGGCGCGTGACCTGTCTGCCGCCCTGCTGCCCGAACAGGTGGCCGAGATTGGCGCACGCTTCATCACGGGCGAGTTCAGCGCAGGCAGCACGCTGGTGGTGGCCGACGATGACAACCGCCTGCAAGTGCTGCCCGGAGGCACCGCCCCCGTGGACATGGCCGTGGCGCAATGGGCGTTTGAGCGCGGCGAGCCCGCAGGCCGGGGCACGGACACCTTGCACTCCAGCCCCACGCTGGTGCTGCCGCTCAAGGCGCCCATGCGCATCCGTGGCGTGCTGGTGGTGGCGATGCCGCAAGGCCAGGTGCCGGGCGTGGAACCCCGCCGCCTGCTGCAGACCTGCGCCTCGCTGCTGGCCATTTCGCTCGAACGCATCCACTACATCGACGTGGCGCAAAAGAGCACCGTGCAGATAGAGTCCGAGCGGCTGCGCAACTCGCTGCTGTCGGCCATCTCGCACGATTTGCGCACGCCGCTGGCCTCGCTGGTCGGCCTGGCCGAATCACTGGCCATGGTGCAGCCGCCCCTGCCTGCCCATCAACAAGAGCTGACCGGCGCCATCCAGCAATCGGCCCAGCGCATGAGCGCACTGGTCAACAACCTGCTGGACATGGCCCGCCTGGAGGCTGGGGCCGTGCAACTCAACAAGGCCTGGCAGCCGCTGGAAGAAGTGGTGGGCAGCGCCCTGGCCGCCAGCGCCCCGGCCATCGCGGCGCACCGGGTCGAAGTGACTCTACCCGACGACCTGCCGCTGCTGCAGATCGATGCCGTGCTGATGGAGCGCGTGCTGGTCAACCTGCTGGAAAACGCCGCCAAGTACACACCCGCAGACACCACCATCCACATCAGCGCGCAGCCCCAAAGCGACGCGGTGGCACTGACCATCACCGATGAAGGCCCCGGCCTGCCCAAAGGCCGCGAAGAGTTACTGTTTGAAAAGTTCGAGCGCGGCGCCCGCGAGAGCGCGACGCCCGGTGTGGGCCTGGGGCTGGCGATTTGCCGCGCCATCGTTCAGGCGCATGGTGGCAGCATCCGGGGCGATACGATCTTGAACGCTCAAGGCCAGGCTGCCGGGGCGCGCTTTACGCTGCTGCTGCCACGCGGCACACCGCCCACCGACCTGGGCGATGACGCCGACGCCTGACACCCTTGCATCCATGCCATGCCATGACCGACCTGCCCACGCACATCCTCATCGTTGAAGACGAAGCCGATATCCGCCGCTTTGTGCGCCTGACGCTGGAGACCGAAGGCCACACCGTGCACGAGGCCGCCACCCTGCAGCGCGGCCTGATCGAAGCGGGCACCCGCCGCCCCGACCTGGTGGTGCTGGACCTGGGCCTGCCAGATGGGGATGGCGTGGATTTGATCCGCGACCTGCGCACCTGGTCGGCCATGCCCATCATCGTGCTCTCGGCCCGCAGCGCCGAGGCCAGCAAGATCGCGGCGCTGGATGCCGGCGCCGACGACTACCTGGTCAAACCCTTTGGCTCGGGCGAGCTGATGGCCCGCGTGCGCGCGCAGCTGCGGCGCAGCCAAAGGACATCCGGCGCCGAAGCCACACCCGTCATCCAGTTCGGCGCCATCACCGTGGACCTGGCCCGCCGCACGGTAGAGCGCCGCACGCAAAGCAATGGCGAAGGCGATGGCAGCGAGGCCCTGCACCTCACGCCCATCGAATACAAGCTGCTCACCTACCTGGCCTCCCAGCCCGACCGCGTCATCACCCACGCCCAATTGCTCAAAGCCGTGTGGGGCCCAGGCCATGCTGAAGACACGCACTACGTGCGCGTGCACATGGCCAACCTGCGCAAGAAGGTGGAGGACAACGCCTCCATGCCCCGGCACTTGCGGACCGAGGCGGGTATCGGGTACCGGTTCGTACCCTGACGCCAACTCACGAACTGCGTGCACCAGTGCAACGCAACGCCCGCTCCCCCGCCACGCGCAGCCGCTACTGCAGCGACGCGGGCGCCAGCACCTCAAACTCCACGTCCAGCGCCATGAGCCAGAACACCAGGGCATCGCTGGCCGCGCATTCCAGCTGGCACTGCTGCCCGTTGGCCAGCGTTGTGACCACACCGGCCGACTGCGGAATGCGCCGCGCCATTTCTGCATAAGGGGCATGCAGCACCACCCGCGCCTGGTCGGGGTGCGGCGCCGCGGTGATGGAGCGGGACACATACGCCTTGAGGTCGCCGCCGTCCGGCCCGGGGCGCGGTGAAAAATGCGCGCCGACTTCGGGCTTTGCCACCATGCGGTCGATGCGAAAGGTGCGCCAGTCGCCACGGTCGCAGTCCCACGCCACCAGGTACCAGCGCATGCCGGTGTGCACCACGCCCTGTGGCTCCACCGAGCGCTGGGTAGCGCGCCCCTTGCCGTCTTCGTACGAGAAGCCAAGCCGCAACTGGTCGCGGCAGGCCGACGCCAGTGTGGCCAGCAGCGAGGCCTCCACCACGGGCCCGGTGCGGTCCAGCGGCAGGATGGTGGAGCGCAACGCGTCCACCTGCTCACGCAGCCGCAGGGGCATGGCCTGCTCCAGTTTTACCAAGGCACGCAAGGCGGGCTCTTCAATGCCGCCCACGGCTCCCGCAGTGGCGGTGCGCAGCGCAATCGATACAGCCAGGGCTTCTTCATCGTCGAGCAGCAACGGGGGCAACGCCTGCCCCGCGCGAAAGGCATAGCCGCCCGCCACGCCACTGCTGGCCTGCACCGGGTAGCCCAGCTGGCGCAGGCGGTCGATGTCGCGCCGCAGCGTGCGCGGATGCACTTCCAGCCGCTCGGCCAGCTCGGGGCCCATCCAGTGGCTGCGGGTTTGCAGCAGGGACAGCAGGCGCAACAGGCGTGTGGAAGAACTGAGCATGCCGCCACTGTACGTTGAATCGAGGACTGAAATTGTCCGCAATGGTTCTTACAGTGACTCCACCTTTTCTTCCACCACGACCAAGGAGTTTTCCATGTCCATCGTCCTTTACTGGCACCCCATGTCCAGCGCCACCCCGATTGCCTGCGCACTCACCGAGCTGGGCGTGCCCCACGAGCGCGTGAAGATCGACATCCGCACCGGCGAGCAGCGCCGCCCCGAATATCTCGCCCTGAACCCCAACGGCAAGGTCCCCACGCTGACGGTGGACGGTGCGCCCATGTTCGAGGCCCTGGCCATCCACTTGTGGCTGGGCCATCGCTACGGCATCGAGCGTGGCCTGTGGCCTGCCGCCGGCACGCCCGAGGCGCTGCAGGCGCTGTCGTGGTGCACCTGGGCGTACGTGACCTATGGCACGGTGCTGGTGCGCCTGCAGTTGGCCACGCAGGGCGAAGAGGCGCTGCGCAGCCCTGCCCATGCACAGGCAGCCACAGCGGGGCTGAACGACCTGCTCACCCTGCTGGATGCCCGCCTGGCCGCCCAGCCCTGGATGCTGGGCGCGGACTATTCGCTGGTGGATCTGGTGGTGGGCTCGGTGCTGGGCTATAGCGTGTACCTGGGTGCACCCGTCAATGCACACCCGCATGTGCAGGCCTGGCTGGCGCGGGTGCAGGCGCGCCCTGCGATGCAAATCGAGGCCTGAGAGGCTAAGAGTCTTCTATCCATGCCCGCCTTGCACGCCAAAACGCCCCGGCTCTTCGTTGCAAATGCTCGCCATAGCCCGAGCTATGGCTGTGCTTTGCGCCTCGATCCGAGGCGTTTTCGCGCGCCTTTCGGGCTTGGCTAAAAAACTCTCAGCCTCTGAGCGCGCGGTCGATCAACGCTGCTGCTACAGCAGCACGATGTCGTACTGCTCCTGCCCCATTGCGCTTTCGGCCTGCAGCGAGATGGGCTTTTTGATGAAGTCCGAGAGGCCGGCCAGGTGCTGGCTTTCTTCGTCCAGGAACAGCTCCACCACCCGCGCGGACGCCACGACGCGGAACTCGCGCGGGTTGAATTGGCGGGCTTCGCGCAGGATCTCGCGCAGGATGTCGTAGCACACGCTGCGCGCGGTTTTGACGCTGCCCTTGCCCTGGCACACCTCGCAGGGCTCGCACAGCATGTGTGCCAGTGATTCGCGGGTGCGCTTACGCGTCATCTCCACCAGACCCAGTTGCGAGAAGGTGCCAGATGACATGGTCTTGACCCTGTCGCGGGCCAGCTGCTTTTTGAACTCCGACAGCACGGCCTGCTGGTGGTCGTCCCGCACCATGTCGATGAAGTCCACGATGATGATGCCGCCCAGGTTGCGCAGACGCAGCTGGCGCGCAATGGCCTGTGCAGCCTCCAGGTTGGTCTTGAAGATGGTGTCGTCAAAATTGCGCGCACCCACGTAGCCGCCGGTGTTCACGTCAATGGTGGTCAGCGCCTCGGTCTGGTCCACGATGAGGTAACCACCCGATTTGAGATCGACGCGGCGGCCCAGCGCCTTGGCCACTTCCTCATCGATGGAGTACAGGTCAAAAATCGGCCGCTCACCCTTGTAGTGCTGCAGCTTGCCAGCGGCTGCGGGCATGAACTCCTGCCCGAACGCGCGCAGGCGCTGGAACTGCTCCATTGAATCCAGGCGGATGGTCTGCGTGTGGTCGCCCACCAGATCGCGCAGCACACGCTGCAGCAGGTCCAGATCCTGGTGCAACAGCGACATGGCGGGCAGCTTGAGCGATGCCTCCTTGATGCGCGCCCAGGTCTTGCGCAGGTAGGCGATGTCTTCGGCCAGCTCGGCATCGGTGGAATCTTCGCCGTTGGTGCGCAGAATGAAGCCGCCGCCACCGCCCGTGGATTTGTCGCCTACCAGCGCCTGCAGCCGCGCGCGCAGCGCATCGCGCTCGGCGGGCGGGATCTTCTGCGACACGCCCACATGGTCGTCCTGCGGCAAAAATACCAGCAAGCGACCGGCAATGCTGATCTGCGTAGACAACCGCGCACCCTTGGTGCCAATCGGGTCCTTGATGACCTGCACCATCAGCGCCTGCCCCTCGAACACCTGCTTTTCGATCGGTACCTGCGGCTCGTTCTTGCGGGCAAATGCGGGCGGCTCGCCATCGGGCTGGCGCTGCCACACATCGGCCACGTGCAAGAAGGCCGCACGCTCCAGCCCGATGTCGATAAAGGCCGACTGCATGCCTGGCAGCACGCGCGAGACCTTGCCCAGATAGACATTGCCGACCAGACCGCGCTCCAGCGTGCGCTCGATGTGCAGCTCCTGCACCGCGCCGTGCTCCACCACGGCCACCCGGGTTTCCTGGGGGGACCAATTGATCAGGATGTCTTGTTGCATGGCGTTGTTGTTGTCTTTGGTTGGCGTCGCTCAGATCGCAAAGCCCGCTGCGCGCAGCAGCTGCGCGGTCTCGTACATCGGCAGCCCCATGATGCCCGAATAGCTGCCCGCCAGGTGCTCCACATAAGCCGCCGCCCGGCCCTGGATGCCGTAGGCGCCTGCCTTGCCCAGCGGCTCGCCCGTAGCCACATACGCCTCGATCTGCGCAGGTGCCATGGGCGCGAAAGTGACGCGCGATACCGACAGGGCCGTCAGCCGTTTGGTACCTACCTGCAGAGCCACGGCGGTCAGCACGCGGTGCTCGTGCCCTGCCAGCTCGGTGAGCATGCGCGTCGCATGGGCGGCATCGTCTGGCTTGCCGTAGATGGTGCGGCCCAGGGCTACGGTGGTGTCGGAACACAGGATGGGCGCATCCGGTAACTGGCGCCGTGCACGCCGGGCCACGGCCGCGTCGAGCTTGAGTGCCGTCACGCGCTCCACGTACGCTGTGGGCGCTTCGCCAGGCAGCACCACCTCGATGGCTTCAGCGTCTTCGGGCTCATCGCCATCCACGTTGGGCAGCAGCAGTTCGTGGCGCACGCCCAACTGCTCAAGCAACTGGCGGCGGCGCGGGCTCTGGGAGGCGAGGTAGATGAAGTCGGGCATGAACGGATTTTGAATAAAAATCGGCTAGGGATGTCCTGCATCACCCTCGCAAGTCGGTGGTAGTGCGGATCGGGATAGGCCGCAAGGCGTCTTTTCGCAGCCAATAGCCGGGCTATTGGCAAGAAAAGCAACGCAGCGGACTGCCCGAGGCCGCGCTATCACAGACCGCAGGGAGTGATGTAGGACATCCCATACGCTTATTCATCAAGCGCTAGCAGCTATGAAAACAGGAGTAGTACAGACCATCATCGCAAAGGGTCTGCTTCATTCACGATGGTAAGGATGCCCGGCATTCACCGACCAGGCGCGGTACAGCTGCTCAATGAGCAACACCCGCACCATGGCGTGGGGAAGGGTCAGGTCGGACAGGCGAATGCGTTCGTGCGCGGCCTGGCGAAAGGCCGGGTCCAGCCCGTCGGGGCCACCGATGACCAATGCCACATCGTCACCGCCCAGTTGCCAGCCCTTGAGCCGTTCGGCCAGGGCCTTGGTGGTGAGGTTGGTACCGCGCTCGTCCAGTGCCACCACGCGCGTGCCACGCGGAATAGCGGCTTCGATGCGCTCGCGCTCGGCGGCATAGAGCGTCTCCAGCGTCTTGGAGCCGCGCGGCTCGGTCTTGACGGCCTTGAGCTCGACCTTGAGTTCAGGTGGAAAACGTTTGGCGTAATCGTCGTACGCGGTCTGCGCCCAGTCGGGCACCCGCTGACCGACCGCCACTATCAGCAGCTTCATGGATCAACCTGGATGCGTGAGGGAGTCACCGCTGCCGCGCGCAAGCGATGGAGCGCGCAGCAGCTGAAACGGATCAGCCCTTGCTGCGAGCAGGTGCCTTCTTGGCCGCGGGCTTGGAGCCCGATGCGGAGGCTGGCTTGGCAGCTGCGCGCGCAGGGGACTTGGCAGCTGGCGACTTTTTGGCCGCAGGCTTCTTGGCGCCACCGGGCTTGACCACCACCGTCTTGACAGGGGTCTTGGTGGCTGCGGGCTTCTTGGTCGCAACTGCGCCAGTGGTCTTGCTGGCTGGCTTGGCGGTGCTTGTCTTGGCAGCCGATTTGGCAGGTGCAGCCTTGGCCGCAGTTTTTGCAGCGGGCTTGGGGGCTGTTTTGGCAGCGGTCTTCGCAGCGGTCTTGGCGACCGCCTTGACGGTGGCCTTGCCCGAACGGGCGGCTACGGTGGGGGCCGCCGCCTTCTTGGCGGGCGCCTTGCCTGCCGCCTTGGCGTCCGACTTGGCCGCCTTCTGGGCCGACTTCTTCTCGGCCAACTCCGTGGCCGCGCTGGACACCGGCTTGGCTGCGCCAAGCTTCAGGCGCACGGGGGTGTCGCCCCACAGCTCTTCCAGGCGGTAGTACTGGCGGATGGCCGGTTGCATGATGTGCGCCACAGCCGCGCCGCAGTCCACGATGATCCATTCGCCGTTGTCTTCGCCTTCGATGCGGGGCTTGGAGAACCCAGCTTCCTTGACCGCGTCGCGTACGCTGGCGGCCAGGGCCTTGGTCTGGCGGTTGGAGGTGCCCGATGCCACGATCACCCGTTCAAACAGCGGCGAGAGATGCTCGGTGTTGAAGACCTGGATGTCTTGCGCCTTGACGTCTTCCAGGCCATCAACGATGGCGCGCTGGAGTTTGGTGACGTCTTTTTTGGCAGCGGTTTCCGATTTGGTGGAGGTGGTCATCAGGCGGTGAATAGAGAGGGAATGGAATCAATATAGCGTGCAACGCATCGCGCAGCCAGCGGGCTGGGCCTTGAGTGTTGCGCGGGTGTTGTGCTGGGGCGCTGCAGCAATGCGAGGTGTTTTTGACCTCTTGCGCTCATGTGAAAAGCGCTGGCAGCTATTGAAATTATAGCTTTTGCGTTTTTCAGGCCATTGACTGCGCTGCGCCAAGGCCTTCAGCCAGCCAGTCGCGCCGCACCAAAAAGCGCTGCGTGAGGTCGGCTTCGGCCGAATCGGCTGCGTCAGAGCGCTGGTAAGACCAAGACACAAGCGGTGGCATGGACAGCAAAATGGACTCGGTTCGCCCGCCCGACTGCAGGCCAAAGTGTGTACCCCGATCCCACACCAGGTTGAACTCGACATAGCGGCCCCTGCGATAAAGCTGGAAGTCGCGTTCGCGCTCGCCGTGAGGCATGCCCCGACGTTTCTCGACGATGGGCAGGTAGGCGCCGAGGAAAGCATCGCCCACCGACTGCGTCATCGCCAGGCTTTGTTCAAAGCCCAGCTCCGAGAAATCGTCATAGAACACGCCGCCCACGCCGCGCTGCTCGCTGCGGTGCTTGAGATAAAAGTACTCGTCGCACCATTGCTTGAAGCGGGGGTACTTGTCGTCGCCAAAGGCGCTGAGCGCATCGCGGCAGGTGCGGTGAAAGTGCACCGCATCTTCTTCAAACCCGTAGTACGGCGTGAGGTCCATGCCGCCGCCAAACCAGCAGGTGGGCGCTTGACCGGGGTGGCCGGCGGCGATCATGCGCACGTTCATGTGCACCGTGGGCACATACGGGTTGCGCGGGTGGAACACCAGCGACACGCCCATCGCCTCGAACGGCGCACCCGCCAGCTCGGGCCGGTGCTGCGTGGCCGAAGGTGGCAGCTGCGGGCCGCGTACGTGGCTGAAGCCGCAACCCGCGCGCTCGAACACGCGGCCGCCTTCCATGATCTTGGTGATGCCGTCACCCTGCAGCGGCTCGCCGGGCGGCTTGCTCCAGGCATCGGCCAGAAAGCGTGCGCCGCCCTCACCTTCAGCGGCTTCCACGGCTTCCAGCGCATCGGTGATGCGGGCCTGAAGGCCCACCAGGTAGCCGCGCACGCGGGTCACCGTGTCGGCTGGGTTCAAGGTCTGAGCGTCTGCCATCAGCTCTTCAGGGCACGGAAGCCGATGTCGCGGCGGTACTGCGCGCCATCAAACTGGATGCCGCGTGCCACGTCATACGCACGTTGCTGCGCCTGCTTGACGCTGTCGGCCAGCACCGTCACACACAACACCCGGCCACCGGTCACGCTGACCACACCATCCTTCAGCTGCGTGCCCGCATGGAACACCACGGCATCGTCCGCCTCAGCAGGCAGGCCAGTGATGGGGTCACCCTTGCGCGGGTTCTCCGGGTAGCCATGGGCGGCCATGACCACGCCCAGCGCGGTGCGGCGGTCCCATTGCAGTTCCATCTGGTCGAGCTTGCCGTCAGCAGCAGCGGCCATCACGTCGCTGAAGTCACTCTTCAGGCGCATCAGGATGGGCTGCGTCTCGGGGTCACCCATGCGGCAATTGAATTCGAGCGTCTTGGGCTGGCCCTTGGCGTCGATCATCAGGCCCGCATACAGGAAGCCGGTGTAGGGAATGCCGTCTTTTTCCATGCCTCGGATCGTGGGCAGGATGATCTCGCGCATGGCCCGCGCATGCACGTCGGCCGTGACCACGGGGGCGGGCGAATACGCGCCCATGCCGCCTGTGTTGGGGCCTTCGTCGCCGTCCTTCAGGCGCTTGTGGTCCTGGCTGGTGGCCAGGGCCAACACGTTCTTGCCGTCGCACAGCACGATGAAACTGGCTTCCTCGCCTTCGAGGAATTCCTCGATCACCACGCGCGCGCCGCCTTCGTTGTGCGTCACACCGTATTTGTTGTCCACCAGCATGAAGTCCACCGCGTCGTGGGCTTCCTGCAGCGTCATGGCCACGACCACGCCCTTGCCCGCTGCCAGGCCGTCGGCCTTGATGACGATGGGTGCACCTAGCCGGTCCACAAACGCGTGGGCGGCGACCGGGTCGGTAAAGGTGTCGTAGTCGGCCGTGGGGATGCCATGGCGGCGCATGAAGGCCTTAGAGAAGGCCTTGGAGCTTTCGAGCTGTGCTGCCGCCTTGGTGGGGCCGAAGATGCGCAGGCCGTTGGCACGGAACTCATCGACCACGCCAGCAGCCAGTGGGGCTTCGGGGCCCACCACCGTCAGCGCGATCTTCTCGGCCTGGGCCCAGGTGCGCAGTTCGCGCACGTCGGAGATCGCCACGTTTTCGAGCTTGGGGTTCAGGGCCGTGCCACCGTTGCCGGGTGCCACAAACACCTTGGTCACCTTAGGGGACTGGCTCAGTTTCCACGCCATCGCGTGTTCACGGCCGCCGCCACCAATCACAAGTACTTTCATAGGAACCTTTTGTGAATCCGGCCCACAGCGCTGCGCTGCTGGGCGGGATTCGGGGGAATATCAGTCGGAAAACAGGTCAGGGCAAGAAAAAAGCGGTGATCAACGGATGCAAAGTCACAGCGCCGCGTTGTGGTAGACCTCTTGCGTGTCGTCCAGGTCTTCCAGCACATCCAGCAGCTTCTGCATCTTGGCGGCATCTTCGCCGGTCAGTTCGATGGTGTTTTCGGGCCGCATGGTCACGCCCGCCACCTCGGCCGTCAGGCCTACGGCCTCCAGCGCGTTCTTTACCGCTTCAAAGTCGGCTGGGGCGGTCAGCACCTCCACCGCGCCGTCTTCGTCGGTCACCACGTCTTCAGCGCCTGCCTCCAGCGCCACTTCCATCACCTTGTCTTCGCTGGTGCCGGGGGCAAAAATCAGCTGGCCGCAGTGCTTGAACTGGAACACCACCGAGCCTTCGGTGCCCATGTTGCCACCGTGTTTGCTGAACGCATGGCGCACTTCGGCCACGGTGCGCACGCGGTTGTCGGTCATGGTGTCGATCATGATGGCTGCGCCGCCAATGCCGTAGCCTTCGTAGCGGATTTCTTCGTAGGTCAGGCCTTCGGCGTTGCCCGTGGCCTTGTCGATGTTGTACTTGATGCGGTCGGCGGGCATGTTGGCCGCCTTGGCCTTGTCCACCGCCAGGCGCAGGCGGGGGTTGGCAGACAGGTCGCCGCCACCGGCACGGGCGGCTACAGTGATTTCACGAATGATGCGGGTCCAGATCTTGCCGCGTTTTTCATCCTGGCGCCCTTTGCGGTGCTGGATATTCGCCCATTTACTGTGTCCTGCCACGAGAAGTCCTTTTGTATTGATTTAATCTAGTCGGTGGATTTTACTTTTTGCCGAACCCGTACCCCCGAGGAAACCCGAAATGGCCGAACCCCTGCTGATTGCCAAGCACGACACGATTGAATGCCACCTGCTTCCCGGCCTGGCCAACCGCCACGGGCTCATCACCGGAGCCACCGGCACGGGCAAGACCGTCACCCTGCAGACCCTGGCTGAGAACTTCTCGCGCATCGGCGTGCCAGTATTCATGGCCGATGTGAAGGGCGATCTCACGGGCGCCAGCCAGCCCGGCAAGATTGGCGACAAGCTGGCCGGCGTACTCAAGGAGCGGGGCCTGGACCTGCCCACGCCCCTGGCCTGTCCCACCACGCTGTGGGATGTGTTTGGCGAACAGGGCCACCCGGTGCGCGCCACTGTGTCGGACATGGGCCCGCTGCTGCTGGGCCGCATGCTCAACCTGAACGAAACACAGCTGGGCGTACTCAACCTGGTCTTCAAGATTGCCGACGACAACGGCATGCTGCTGCTGGACCTGAAGGACCTGCGCGCCATGCTGCAATATGTGGGCGACAACGCCAAGGACTTCACCACCGAGTACGGCAACGTGAGTGCCGCCAGCGTGGGCGCCATCCAGCGCGGCCTGCTGCAGATCGAGCAGCAGGGCGGCACGCAGTTCTTTGGCGAGCCCATGCTCAACATCCAGGACTTCATGCAGACGGTGGACGGCCACGGCGTGGTCAATATCCTGGCGGCCGACAAGCTCATGAATTCGCCGCGCCTGTATGCCACCTTCCTCTTGTGGATGCTGTCCGAGCTGTTCGAGCAGCTGCCTGAGATCGGCGACCCCGAGCAGCCCAAACTGGTGTTCTTCTTCGACGAGGCCCACCTGCTGTTCAACGAGGCGCCCAAAGTGCTCATCGAGCGCATCGAGCTGGTGGTGCGACTGGTGCGGTCCAAGGGCGTGGGTGTGTATTTCGTCACCCAGAATCCGCTCGACATACCCGACAGCGTGCTGGCCCAGCTGGGCAACCGCGTGCAGCACGCGCTGCGCGCCTTCACCCCGCGTGACCAGAAAGCCGTGAAGGCCACTGCCACCACCATGCGGCAAAAGCCGGGCCTGGACATCGAAACCGCCATCACCGAGCTGGCCGTGGGCGAGGCGCTGGTGAGCTTTCTGGACGGCAAGGGCCGCCCCAGCGTGACCGAGCGCGTGTTTGTATTGCCTCCCGGCAGCCAGTTGGGCCCCATCACCCCGCAGCAGCGCCAGGCCCTGATGGCCAGTTCTCTGGTCGCGGGCGTATATGAAAAGGTGGTGGACCGCGAGTCGGCCTACGAAAAACTCAAGGGCCGCGCCGCCGAAGCCGGCGGGCAGGCGGGTAACGCAGCGGGCGGGGGCAACGGCAAGGTGGCCACCGGTGCGCCCGCCGAGGAAGGCGGCGGCCTGCTGGGTGGGCTGAACGACGTGCTGTTTGGCAGCACCGGCCCGCGCGGCGGCAAACGCGACGGCCTGGCGCAGACCATGGCCAAGTCCGCCGTGCGCACCATGGGCACCACGATCGGCAAGGAGATTTTGCGGGGTGTGCTCGGCGGCATCTTTGGCGGCGGCAGCAAGCGCCGCTGACCTCGGTGATACGGCGCCAGGTGTCCCAGACCGGCGCCACAACACGCCTGCGCCCCTGGCGGCTTGCCTCCCCTGCCAAAGCGCATCACCAGGCGCCTGTGACTGTTTGGCGACACTGCGCAATTCGTCACAAATCAGTCACATGACCGCCGTGAAATCGCCATACACAACAACAAAAAGAAGGAGGGACGATGACACGCATTGAAAACGTTCTGCTGCGCTGGGGCGGCAAGGTCATGCTGCTGGCCATTGGGGTGTGGGTGGCAGCCATCCTCGGGATCTTTGCAGGCGCCTGGCGCCTGCGCTGGGCCTGGGTCCTGTACTTCATTGCCACCGTGATATTCACGGCGCTGGTGATCCAGTGGACCAACGCAGTGCGCCAGCGCTATATCCGCGAGGCTCCCCTGCCCCGCTTTCTGCAGCGCAAGCTGCGCGAAACCTACCCCCACCTGAGCGCCCGCGACTGTGAACTGGTGGAACGCGGCCTGCGCCAGTTCTTCATGGCCTGCCTGCGCAGCAACCAGCAGTTTGTGGCCATGCCCTCCAAGGCGGTCGATGCGCTGTGGCATGAATTCATCCTGCACACCCAGGCGTACAAACTGTGGTGCCAGAACGCACTGGGTTTCTTTTTGCACCACACACCCGCCGAGGCGCTGGGCCACAAGGCGCGCCACAACGACGGACTGCGCCGCTGCTGGTACTGGGTGTGCAAGGAAGAATCCATCGACCCCAAGGCGCCCAGCCGCCTGCCCCTGCTGTTTGCACTGGACGCCAAGTTCGCGATTGCCGGAGGCTTCAGCTACGTGCCCGACTGCTCCGACATTGCCCGCAAGAGCGATGCGGGCGGCAGCGGCGGCGACAGCTACTGCGGCACCAGCTTTTCGGACGGCAGCTACAGCGGCAGCTCGGGCGACTTTGGCGGCGCCGAGAGTTCGGATGCAGGCAGTGACGGCGGCGGGGATGGCGGGGGCGACGGCGGCGGCTGTGGTGGCGGCGGGGACTGAGCGCCTGGTCCACCGGCCCAACTGCCCCCGTTGGCGGCACAACGCCAGCCCCAATCACTCTCTTTTTGATAGCTACCCAGGCATGATGCACTAGCGCATGCAGCCAAAATGGCCCGAAATCATGCCCAGTCACCCAGGCGACGACCGGGCCTGCACCCACCGGTCTACAGTGGCACCCCATGAACACCCTCACCTGCTTTTCCCTCAGCATCACTGACCACGTGGCCCATCTGGTTCTGAACAAACCCGAGGCCATGAACACCATGCATCCCACCTTCTGGCGCGAGCTGGACACGGTGCTGGCCCAGCTGCACCAGGCGGGCGAGGCGCGGGCGCTGGTCATCAGCAGCACCGGCAAACATTTCAGCGCCGGGATGGCGCTGGAGACCTTTGGCGGCGCCATCACGATGGACGACCAGAGCCCCGAAGGCCGGGCCGCCATCTTCGACCTGCTGACTGACATGCAGGCCACCTTCACCCGCATCGACAACCTGCGCATCCCCGTGATCATGGCCATCCACGGCGGCTGCATCGGCGGCGCGGTGGACATGGTCACCGCAGGCTGCATCCGCTACGCCACGCAGGATGCATTCTTCTGCATCCAGGAGATCAACATCGGCATGGTGGCCGACGTGGGCACGCTGCAGCGCCTGCCCAAGCTCATTCCGCTGGGCGTGGTCAAAGAACTGGCCTACACCGGCCGCCGCCTGAGCGCCGCCAAGGCCCTGGACTACGGCCTGGTCAACGAGGTGTTCGACACGCAAGAGGCCATGCTGGCTGCTGCACTTCAGTGCGCCAAGGAGATCGCGTCCAAACCCCCGGTGGCCATCTGGGGCACCAAGCAGGCCGTGAACTACGCGCGCGACCACAGCGTGGAGGACAGCCTGCGCCAGATGGGGTGGCTGCAAGGCGCCATCTGGAGCAACCAGCATGTGCGCGAATCGGTCACGGCCATGAAGCAAAAACGCGCGGGCGAGTTCCCGGCGCTCACACCATTGCAACGGTTCAGCGAGCTGGGCTGAGCGCCGCCGGGCCGCGCCATGCGGCCCGGATTGTGGTGCGCGCACGGGCATGTGCCACATCAAAATGTATAGCTGCCCAGGCATGCAGCACTAGCGCTTGCAAGCCCTTTTGCTTGAAATGGTGAGGCAAAGGGCTATCATCAGGCTTCAAGGGCTGGGCCAGGTATGGCCGTCTTCCAGCCCTGTCCACAAGGATGCCGCCACCATGACGCTGCCCAGCCTGACCCCACCCACCTACGACGATGTGGCCGCTGCCGCGCACCGGCTCAAGGGCATGGCGCACCGCACACCCGTGCTGCGCTCCAACACCGCCGACGAGCGGCTGGGCGCGCAGCTGTTCTTCAAGTGCGAGAACCTGCAGCGCACCGGCGCGTTCAAGTTCCGGGGCGCGTTCAACACCCTGGCCCAGTTCACCGATGAGCAGCGCGAACGCGGTGTGCTCGCCTTCTCGGCCGGCAACCACGCCCAGGCCATTGCACTGTCGGCCCGGCTGCTGGACATGCCTGCCGCCATCGTCATGCCCGAGGACGCCCCCGCCTCCAAGATGGCCGCCACGCGCGACTATGGCGCCCAGGTCGTCACCTACAACCGCTACACCGAAGACCGCGAGGCCATCAGCCGCCGCCTGGCGCTGGAGCGCGGCATGACGCTGGTCCCCCCGTTTGACCACCCCCATGTGATCGCGGGCCAGGGCACGGCGGCCAAGGAGCTTTTTGAAGAAGTGCCTGACCTGGACTACCTGTTCGTCTGCGTCGGCGGCGGCGGCCTGCTTGCGGGCAGCCTGCTGGCCGCCGAGGCCCTGGCGCCGCAATGCCGGGTGGTAGGGGTGGAGCCCGCAGCGGGCAACGACGGCCAGCAGTCGGTCAAGGCCGGGCATGTGGTGCAGATCCCCACGCCACACACCATTGCCGACGGCGCACAAACCCAGGCGCTGGGCCAGCTCACCTTCCCCATCATCCAGCGCCTGGCCGACGACATGGTCACCGCCACCGACGAGCAACTGGTCGAGTCCCTGCGCTTTTTTGCCGAACGCATGAAGATCGTGGTCGAGCCCACAGGCGCCCTGGCCTTCGCCGGGGCACAGCATGGCAACGTCGACATCCACGGAGCGCGCGTCGGCATCCTCATCAGCGGCGGCAACGTCGATTTGTCGCGCCTGGCACGGTTTCTGGCAGACTAGCCCCCACTTTTTCACTCACCGCGCGGCAGAGCGCGCCTGTTCGTCAGCGCAAAGGCCTCTGCCCTTCTCCTTTCAGGTTCCCCATGAGCAACGTCACCGTCATCACCCACCCCCTCGTCCAGCACAAGCTCACGCTGATGCGCAAGAAAGACGCCAGCACCAACAGCTTTCGCCGCCTGCTGGGCGAGCTGTCCACGCTGATGGCGTACGAAGTGACCCGCGACATGCCGCTGCAGGATGTGCAGATCGAAACCCCGCTGGAGACCATGACCGGCAAGATGATCGATGGCAAGAAGCTGGTGCTGGTCTCCATCCTGCGCGCGGGCAACGGCTTTCTGGACGGCATGCTCAACGTGGTGCCCGGCGCCCGCGTCGGCCACATCGGCCTGTACCGCGACCCGGCCACGCTGCAGCCCGTGGAGTACTACTTCAAGATGCCGTCCGAGATGGACGAGCGCGACATCATCGTGGTGGACCCGATGCTTGCCACCGGCAACTCAGCCGCGGCCTGTGTGGACCGCCTCAAGAAGCTCAACCCCCGCTCCATCAAGTTCGTCTGCCTGCTGGCCGCCCCTGAAGGTGTGGCCACGCTGCAGAAGGCCCACCCCAACGTGCCCATCTTCACCGCCGCCATCGACCGCGAGCTGAACGACCACGGCTATATCCTGCCGGGCCTGGGCGATGCGGGTGACCGCATTTTTGGCACCAAATAAGCGCACACCGGCAGCGCCCGTGCACCAGCCACCGCAGGGCCTGCCGCCCAGCGGTGGCTTTTTTTTCATCACCGGGCTTCCCTGCGTTGCGTAACAGCCCATTGGGAGCCCTACTCTGGTGGGGTGCCCCAGCCTGGTTTCCGGATGCGCTGCACGCATGCACCATTTTTTTACCAACTGGTGGCTTTCCTCTGGCAGACTTGCCGCTGGTTTGCAGTTACACAGCCACCGACTGGCGCGCTCCTTGCTTGGTAACAGCACCCCCAACCTCCTTGTTTGCTTGTCTGAAGGAACCCCACCATGACCACTCGCCGCATCTTCACCGGACGCCTGCTCTGCACCTCCATGGCCCTCTCGGCCGCCATGGCGATGGCGCCCTCTTTGGCCTTCGCACAGTCCAAGATCAAGGTCGCGGCGATCTACACGGTGCCTTTTGAACAGCAATGGGTCAGCCGCATCCACAAGGCCCTCAAGGCCGCCGAGGCACGTGGCGAGATCGAATACAAGGCCAGCGAAAACGTGAGCAACGCCGACTACGAGCGCGTGATGCGCGAGTACGCCACCGGCGGCAACCAGCTCATCGTGGGCGAGGCCTTTGCGGTAGAAGCCGCCGCCCGCAAGGTGGCCAAGGACTTCCCCAAGACTTCGTTCCTGCTCGGCTCCTCCGGCAAGCCGCAGGCGCCCAACTTCAGCGTGTTCGACAACTACATCCAGGAGCCCGCGTACCTCAGCGGCATGGTGGCTGGCGGCATGACCAAGACCAACAAGATCGGCATGGTGGGCGGATTCCCCATCCCCGAAGTCAACCGCCTGATGCACGCCTTCATGGCGGGCGCCAAGGAGACCAACCCCAAGGTCGAGTTCACCATTACCTTCATCAACAGCTGGTTTGACCCACCCAAGGCCAAGGAAGCCACCTTCGCCATGATCGACAAGGGCGCCGACGTGCTCTACGCCGAGCGCTTTGGCGTGAGCGACGCGGCCAAGGAAAAAGGCAAGCTCGCCATCGGCAACGTGATCAACACACAAGAGCAGTACCCCGACACCGTGGTGGCATCGGCCCTGTGGCACATGGAGCCCAGCATCGAGCGCGCGCTCAAACTGGTCAAGGACGGCAAGTTCACCGCCGAGGACTACGGCCCGTACTCGATGATGAAACACAAGGGCTCCGAACTCGCGCCCCTGGGCACATTCGAGAAGAAGGTGCAGGCCGACATCGTCGCCAAGGTCAAGGCCAAGGAGGCCGACATCCTGGCCGGCAAGTTCACCGTGAAGGTGGACGACAGCCAGCCCAAGTCCACGGCCAAGTAAGCACCGGTGCAGCGGGCGCCGTGCCTGCGTCCTCAACTTCTGTGCACAGGCCACCCCAGCAAAGCGGTGGCCTGTTTGTTTTGATGCTCATCGCTATTGCACCCCGACAAGGCTCACCCACCATGTTTTCGCACCACACCACCAAGCCGACTCTGACAACGCGGTGCACCCGCCTGCTGGGCGCCCTGGCTCTGGCCGCCGTGGTCGCGGGCTGTGCCGCCACCTCACCTGGCAAAACAGCCGTGCGGCTGAACGACACGCCCCGCATCGCCGTCATCTCCGCCTTTGCGCCCGAGCTGACCGTGCTGCTGCCCCAGGTGCAGCAGCCTGCCAAGCACAGCATCAACGGCGTGGAGTTCACCACCGGCACGCTGGAGGGCAAACCCGTGGTGGTGTTCCTGTCGGGCATCAGCATGACCAACGCGGCCATGAACACCCAGCTGGTGCTGGACCGCTTCCACGTGAGCCACGTGGTCTTCAGCGGCATTGCGGGCGGCGTGAACCCTAGCCTGCACATTGGCGACGTGACAGTGCCCGCACAGTGGGGCCAGTACATGGAATGGCTGATGGCGCGTGAAGAGCAGCCCGGCCAGTACAGCGCCCCCGCGTGGATGAAAAGCGAGCTGACGATGCCCGCCTTCGGCATGATGCACCCGCGCCCGGTGGAGGTGCGATCGGCTGCAAACCCCCAGCTCAGCAAGAAGTTCTGGTTCGAAGCCGACCCCAAGATGCTGGCCACCGCCCGCAGCCTGCAGAACGTGGGCCTGGAGCACTGCCTGGCCGCCACCTGCCTCAAGCAGCGCCCACAACTGGTGGTGGGCGGCAACGGCGTATCGGGCCAAGCCTTTGTGGACAACAAGGCCTTCCGCGAATACGCCTTCAAGACCTTCGAGGCCAACGTGCTCGACATGGAAACCGCCGCCACCGCCATGGTCGCGCACAGCAACGGCGTGCCCTACATCGCCTTCCGGTCGCTGAGCGATCTCGCCGGTGGTGGTGATGGCGAGAACGAAATGGGCACCTTCATGGGCCTGGCGGCCGCCAACTCGGCCAAGGTGTTGCGGGCGTTTCTGGCGGCGTGGAAGTAGATGGCCTCCACCAACGCCCCCGTCCTGAAACTGTCGGGCATCACCAAGCGTTTTGGCAAGCTCGTCGCCAACGACAGCATCAACCTGACTCTGGCACGCGGCGAAGTGCTGGCGCTGCTGGGCGAAAACGGCGCAGGCAAGTCCACGCTGATGTCCATCCTGTTCGGGCACTACGTGGCCGACGAAGGCAGCATCGAAGTCTTTGGCCAGCCCCTGGCGCCCGGCCAGCCGCGTGCAGCGCTGGCGGCGGGCATTGGCATGGTGCACCAGCACTTCACGCTGGCCGACAACCTCACGGTGCTGGACAACGTGCTGCTGGGCAGCGAGCCGCTGTGGCAGCCCTTCTCGCGCCGCAGCGATGCCCGCGCCAAGCTGCTGGCGGTGTCGCAGCAGTTCGGCCTGCCAGTGAACCCCGATGCAAAGGTCGGCAGCCTCTCGGTGGGCGAGCGCCAGCGCGTCGAAATCCTCAAGGCACTGTACCGGGGCGCCCGCATCCTCATCCTGGACGAGCCCACCGCCGTGCTCACCCCGCAGGAGAGCGAGGCGCTGTTCGACACCCTGGCGCAGATGGTGGCGCAGGGCCTGTCCATCATCTTCATCAGCCACAAGCTGGGCGAGGTGCTGCGCGTATCGCACCGCGTGGCCGTGCTGCGCCAGGGCAAGCTGGTGGCCGAGGCGCCTGCGCAGGGCACCACCCAGGGGCTGCTCGCGCAATGGATGGTGGGCCATGCGATTGAGGCGGCAGAGCGCCGCCCCGCCAAGAATGTGGGCGAGCCCATCTGCACCCTGACCAACGTCAGCACCGGCCCCACGGGGCGCGACCGGCTGAACGGTGTGTCCCTCAGCTTGCGCGCAGGCGAGATCGTGGCGATTGCGGGCGTGAGCGGCAACGGCCAGGTGGCGCTGGCCGATGTCTTGTGCGGCGTGCGCAACGCCTCCACCGGCCAGGTCACGCTGCGCGGCGCACCGTTGCAAGCGCGGCCTGCCTGGCTAGTAAGCCAGGGCGTGGCCCGCATCCCCGAAGACCGCCACGCCGTGGGCGTGGTGGGCGACCTGCCCGTGTGGGAGAACGCGGTGGCCGAACGCCTGCGCGGCCCCTGGTTTGCGCACCCGTGGTTCCGAGCCTTCTGGGTCAAACGCCGCGCTGCGCGCCAGCATGCACAGCGCGTGGCCGAGACCTTTGACGTGCGCGGCGGCGGGCCGGACACCCCCGCCCGGTCGCTGTCGGGCGGCAACATGCAAAAGCTCATCCTGGGCCGGGCGCTGATGCCGCCGAAGGACGCAGCGGGCTACACCGCGCCTGCACCCCAGCTCATCGTGGCCCACCAGCCCACCTGGGGGTTGGACATTGGTGCGGTGATGTTTGTGCAGCAGCAACTCATCAACGCGCGCGATGCGGGAGCGGCCGTGCTGCTGATCTCGGACGATCTGGACGAAGTGCTGGCGCTGGGTGACCGTGTGGCCGTCATGCACGACGGACAACTGAGCGAGGCGCGACGCGCCGAAGACTGGACACGCGAAGCCATCGGCCTGGCCATGGCGGGCGCTGCCCATTGAGCGACAACTACAAGAACAACCCAGCATGAGACTTGAAAAACGCAACCACACCTCCCCCGCCGCCTACGTGCTGGCACCGGTGGGTGCCGTGGTGTTCACACTGATCGTCAGCGCTTTGCTGGTGCTATGGGCTGGTGCGCCCGTGGGGCAGACCTATGCGCTGCTGCTGCAGGGCGCGTTCGGCTCGGTGTTTGCACTGACAGAAACCCTCACCCGCGCCACGCCACTGATCCTGACCGGGCTGGCAGCGGCCGTGGCCTTCCGCGCGCGGCTGTTCAACATTGGGGCCGAGGGGCAGCTTTACGCCGGGGCGCTGGCCGCCGTGGCCGTGGGCGGCATGCATGGGGGCACGGGGCTGGAGTGGTCGCCCTATGTGCTCTTTCCGCTGATGATGCTGGCGGCCGCGCTGGCAGGCGCGGCGCTGCTGCTGGGCCCGGCGCTGATGAAGGCGCGGCTGGGCGTGGATGAGGTGGTCACCACACTGCTGCTCAACTTCATCATGCTGCTGCTCGTCTCTGCCCTGCTCGATGGGCCGATGAAAGACCCGCTCTCCATGGGATGGCCGCAGAGCGTGGCATTACAGGGCGATCTGGAACTCTCCAAGCTGGTGCCTCAGACGCGGCTGCACACGGGCCTGCTGTGGGCCGTGTCGCTGGCCGTGATGCTGTGGGCGCTGCTGGCACGCACGGTGCCGGGGTTTGACATTCGTGCTGCGGGGGCCAATGCACGCGCTGCTGCCTTTGCGGGCGTGCCTATCACCCGCACGGTGGTGCTGGTCGCCCTGCTCTCCGGCGGGCTCGCAGGTCTGGCTGGCGCCATCGAAGTGGCCGGTCGCACTGGCTATGTGACGCTCGACATGTCGCCCGGCTACGGCTACAGCGGCATCGTGATCGCCATGCTGGCCGGACTGCACCCGCTGGGCGTGATTGCGGCGGGCACCTTTGTGGCGGGCGTGCTGGTAGGGGCTGACAGCATGAGCCGCGCGGTGGGCGTGCCCACCTACATTGCGGATGTGATCGTGGCGACTTCGCTGATTGCGGTGCTGGTGGCCGGGCTGCTGACGCAGTACCGCGTGCGGTGGAAGTGAAGCAGCCATGACAACCCAAACACACCACAATTTCAAGCCCAATAGGCCTCAAGCGCTAGTGAATCATGCGCCGAATGCTATCGAAATGAAAGCAAATTTCCACGGAGCAGCCGCATGACCGAACTGCTCGACATCCTCGCCAACCCCGCGTTCTGGATTGCCACCCTGCGGGTCGCCACCCCGCTCATTCTGGGCACGCTGGGGGTTTTGCTGTGCGAACGCGCCGGGGTGCTCAACCTGGGCATTGAAGGGATCATGGTCGCAGGCGCCTTCACCGGCTGGCTCGCGGTGTACACGGGCCATGGACTGTGGGCCGGGGTGCTGGTGGCTGCGCTCACCGGCGCAGTGTTTGGATTGCTGCACGCATGGCTCACCGTGGGGCTGGCGCTGTCGCAGCATGTGTCCGGGCTGGGCATCACGCTGCTGGCCACGGCGCTCAGCTACTACGGCTACCGGGTGAGTTTCCCCAAGGTGAACACGCCACCCACCATCGAGCCCTTTGCACCGATGGAGTGGCTGGGCATTCCCATCCTGTCGGCACAAACCCCACTCACGCTGCTGGCCCTGCTGCTGGTGCCGCTTTTGGCCTGGGTGCTGATGCGCACCCCCCTGGGCCTGGCGGTGCGCATGGTGGGAGAGAACCCGCAGGCGGCCGAGGGCCAGGGCATCTCGGTGGCGGCCATGCGCACCGGCGCCATCGTGGCCGGTTCGGCGCTGATGGGCGTGGCGGGCAGCTTCCTCACCCTGTCGGCGTTCAACGCGTTTTTCTTCAACATGATCAACGGGCGCGGCTGGATCTGCGTGGCGCTGGTGGTGTTTGCCTCGTGGCGGCCTGGCAAGGCGCTGCTGGGTGCGCTGCTGTTTGCGTTCTTCGACGCGCTGCAGCTGCGGCTGCAGCAGGCGGGCGATGCGTGGCTGCCCTACCAGGTGTATTTGATGCTGCCGTACCTGCTGTCCATCCTGGCGCTGGTGCTGGTGGCACGCAAGGCGGCGTATCCACAGGCGCTGATGAAGCCTTACCGCAAGGGGGAGCGGTGAGAAGATGCGAATGAGCCCACCACGCCCGATTCATTCACACCCTCTGGTCGGACCACACCGCAAACTCGTTGCCGCTGGGCTCTGTGAAATGAAAGCGCCGTCCTCCCGGAAAGTCGAACACCGGCTTGACCACATGGCCACCCGCCGCCTCCACCTTGGCCAAGGTAGCTTCGAGGTCTGCGCTGTAGAACACCAGCAAGGCGCCGCCAGTGGCTGGGGTGGAACACAGGCTGGCGCGGAAGAAGCCGCCGTCCAACCCCTGACCCGAGAAGGCCGTGTACTCCGGCCCATAGTCCACAAAGGTCCATGCAAAGGCCTTTTCAAAGAACGACTTGGTGGCGGGCACATCGCGCGCGGCAAATTCGACGTAGTTCAGCTTTTCATGTGCGTTCATCGGATGACCCTTTCTTCTTGAGACCCCGCAGTGTGCCTGCACGTCCCGACGAATATCTACACTTCCCCACCATGCTCGACCTGCTCATCACCCACGCCAGCCTGCCCGACGGCCGCCAGAACATGTCCATCGCCGTGCAAGGCGGCCGCATCACCGAAGTGACCAAAGGCCTGCAAGCCCCCGCGCATGAGACGGTGGACGCCGGCGGCCTGCTGGTCAGCCCGCCGTTTGTGGACGCGCATTTCCACATGGATTCGACCCTGAGCTACGGCCAGCCGCGCGTGAACGAGAGCGGCACCCTGCTCGAAGGCATTGCGCTGTGGGGCGAACTCAAGCCCACGCTGACCCACGACGCCATCGTGCAGCGCGCGCTGCAGTACTGCGACATGGCCGTGGCGCGCGGGCTGCTGGCCATCCGCAGCCATGTGGACACCAGCCACCCCAGCCTGCTGCCGGTGCAGGCGCTGCTGGAGGTAAAGCAGCGCGTGGCGCCGTACCTGGATTTGCAACTGGTGGCCTTCCCACAAGACGGCGTGCTGCGCGCGCCCGGAGGGCTGGCCAACCTGAAACGCGCGCTGGACATGGGTGTGGACGTGGTGGGCGGCATTCCGCACTTCGAGCGCACCATGGCCCAAGGGGCCGAGAGCGTGAAGATCCTTTGCGAACTGGCGGCCGAACGCGGCAAACGCGTGGACATGCACTGCGACGAGAGCGATGACCCGCATTCGCGCCACGTGGAAACCTTGGCGTACGAAACCCAGCGCCTGGGCCTGCAGGGCCGCGTGACGGGCTCGCACCTCACCTCCATGCACAGCATGGACAACTACTACGTGAGCAAGCTGATGGCGCTGATGGCCGAGGCCGACCTGGGCGTGGTGGCCAACCCGCTCATCAACATCACGCTGCAAGGCCGCCACGACACCTACCCCAAGCGCCGTGGCATGACCCGCGTGCCCGAGCTGATGGCTGCGGGCCTGACGGTGGCTTTTGGCCACGACTGCGTGCTCGACCCCTGGTACAGCGGCGGCAGCGCCGACATGCTGGAGGCCGCGCACATGGGCCTTCATGTGGGCCAGATGACCAGCCAGGCCGCCATGCGGCAGTGTTTTGATGCGGTGACGGTGAATCCCGCCAAGCTGCTGGGGCTGGAGGGCTACGGTATCGCCCCCGGCTGCCATGCCGACTTGGTGCTACTGCATGCGCGCAACCCGGTGGACGCCATCCGCCTGCGGGCCACGCGCCTGGGTGTGTGGCGGCGTGGCCAGCGGGTGGCCAGCAGCCCGGCGCCCGTGGCGCAGCTGCACCTTCCTGGGCGGCCCGGCAGCGTTGATTTTGCGTCCAACTAGCCTCAAGCGCTAGTGGAACATGCCTTTGCAGCTATATATTCAATAGCACAAAGTCATCCTGACATTCAGGCCATGCGCGCAATCGTCCTGCGAAACCGCGCCAGCGCCAGGCTGAACAGCACCGCCCCAATCCCCAGCAGCCACACCAGCGACGGCCACACCACCGCCCAGCCCGCACCCCGGTAGAGGATGGCCTGGGCCAGCTCGGTGAAGTGCGTGGTGGGCGCCAGCGCCATGCCGTACTGCACCCACAGCGGCATGCTCTCGCGCGGGGTGACGCCGCCCGACAGCATCTGCAGCGGCATCATCACCAGCACCATCAGCAGCCCAAACTGCGGCATGCTGCGCGCCACCGTGGCCATGAAGATGCCCATGGACGTGGTGGCAAACAGATGCAGCGTGGCTCCCAGCAGAAACAGCGGTACCGAGCCCTCGATGGGCACACCAATCGCCCAGCGGATCACCGCCGTGAGCGACACCCAGGTAGCCACCAGCACCACCAGCGCCATGGCCCAGACCTTGGCCAGCATGATCTCGCCGGGAGTGACGGGCATCACCAGCAAATGCTCCACCGTGCCATGCTCGCGTTCGCGGATCAGCGCGGCGCCGGTGAGGATGATGGAGAGCATGGTCACGATGTTGATCAGCTCCATCAGCGAGCCGAACCACGCGGGGTTCAGCGCCGGGTTGAAGCGCGAGCGCACCGTCAGTTCGATGGGTTGCGCGGCCACGGTGCGGTCGCGCTGCACGAACTCGGCCACCTCCAGCTGCACGATCTGCTGCACCGCCCCATTGGCCGCAAACGCCTGCCCCATGCGCGTGGCGTCGATGTTGAGCTGCACCTGCGGCACCCGGCCCGCCAGCACATCGCGCTGGAAATGCGCGGGGATGTGCAGCACCAGCGTGAAGCGGCCGGCGTCCAGGCCCGGGTCCACCTCGCGCATGCTGATCATGGCGGGGCGGGTGAACTGGGGCGCGTAGAACGCGGTGGCGATGCGCTGGGACAAGGCCGAGTCGTCCTCGTCCACGATGGCAATGGGCACGTGGCGCAGCGTCTCAGGCTGCGCCATGCCCGCCGAATACACCGCAAGCGTGGTGGTGTAGACGATGAGGAACAGCATGGCCGGGTCGCGCCACAGGCTCCACAGCTCCTTGATGCCTAACCGAAAGATATTGGACCAGCGGCCACGCAGCGCCATGTCAGGTCTCCTGCTTGCGTAGCAACAGGATGGCGGTGCCAACGATGACAGGCACCGCCACCAGCATGGGCCAGAACTCGGCCTGCAGATCCTGCAGGCCCAGCGCCTTGTTGAACACGCCCCGGCTGATGGTGAACATGTGGCTGGCCGGGTAGGCCTCGCCCACCCAGCGCGCAAAGCCGGTCATGGACGACACGGGGTTGATGAGCCCGGCGAACTGCACCGCCGGGATGAGCGTGCCCACCATGGCGAAGAACATGGCTGCAATCTGGCTGCGCGTAACGGTGGAGGCCAGCAACCCCATGCCCGTGGAGCACAGGCTGAACAGCACTGCACCCAGCGTCAGCGTGGCAAAGCTGCCGGTGATGGGCACCCCAAACACCGTCACCGCCGCCAGGCACATCAGGCCAAAATTAAACAGCGCCAGCAGCACATAGGGCAGCTGTTTGCCCAGCATGAATTCGGTGCGCGTGGTGGGCGTGACATACAGGTTGATGATGGAGCCCAGCTCTTTCTCGCGCACCACCGCCAGGGCCGTGAGCATGGCGGGCAGCATGAGCAACAGCAGCGGAATCACGGCGGGCACCATGGACGGCAGGCTGCGTACGTCGGGGTTGTAGCGGTAGCGCGGCTCCACCTCCAGCAGGCCCCGGGGCACCAAGCCAGTGTGGCTGCGGCTTTGCTCCACCAGCCACTGCTGGTGCAGGCCCTGGGCGTAGCCGATGACGGTTTCGGCGCGCTGGGGCATGGCGCCGTCCACCCACGCGCCGATTTGAACCGGCTGGCCGCGTGCCACGTCGCGGGCAAAGCCGGGCGGGATCTCCAGCGCCAGCGATATCTCGGCGGAGCGCATGCGTGCATCCAGCTCTGCGTAGGTGGCAATCGGCGGCTGCTCGGTGAAGTAGCGCGAGCCCGCCAGGTTCAGCGTGTAGGCGCGGCTCAGCGCGGTCTGGTCGCGGTCCAGCACGGCAAAGCGCAGGTTCTCCACGTCCATGCTGATGCCGTAACCCATCACGAACATCAAAATCAGCGAGCCCAGGAGTGCCATGGCGCCACGCACCGGGTCGCGGCGCAGCTCCAGCGCTTCGCGCCACTGGGTGCTGTGGATGCGGGCCAGGCTTTGGCGCAGGCGGGTGGGCCAGGTGGGAGTGTTGGGCGCAGACACCGGCGATAGCGCAGTGGGGCCCGAAGCCGCCGCGGACACAGGAGCCTGGGCCGTGCCCGCAGCATCCTCCAGATAGCCGATGAAGGCTTCTTCCAGCGTGGCGGCGCCGCGCTTGGCCACGATGTCCTGCGGCGCAGCGCTTTCCAGCACGCGCCCTGCGTGCATCAGCGAGATGCGGTCGCAGCGCTCGGCCTCGTTCATGAAGTGGGTGGAGATGAAAATGGTGACCTTGTCGCGCCGCGCCAGCTCCACCATCAGGCGCCAGAAGTTGTCGCGTGCCATCGGGTCCACGCCCGAGGTGGGCTCGTCCAGGATCAGCAGCTCGGGCTGGTGCACCATGGCCACGGCCAGCGACAGGCGCTGGCGCATGCCCAGGGGCAGCTTCATGGGCAGTGCGCTGCGAGCGGCCTGCAGGTCAAAGCGCTCCAGCATGGCCGTCACGCGCGTGGGCACCTCGGCCTCGGGCACGTGGAACAGTCGGGCATGCAGCACCAGGTTCTGCTCCACCGACAGCTCGCTGTACAGCGAAAACGCCTGCGACATGTAGCCCACCCGCCGCCGCGTGGCCATGTCCTTGGGGTCCACCGGTTGGCCAAACAGCCAGGCCTGCCCGTCGCTGGCGGGCAGCAGGCCGGTAAGCATCTTCATGGTGGTGGACTTGCCGCAGCCATTGCTGCCCAAAAAGCCAAAGATCTCGCCCCGCTGGATGCGAAAGCTCACGTGGTCCACCGCCACAAAGTCGCCAAACCGCATGGTCAGGTCGCGCGCCTCGATGGCCACATTGGCGGCATCATGGGCCTGCGACCGGTCCAGCGGCGGAATCTGCACCGCCTGGTGGCCCCGGCGCTTGGCCTCGGGCAGCAGTGCCACAAAGGCCTGCTCCAGCACATCGTGCCCGGTGCGGGCCATCAGCTCGGCAGGCGTACCCGTGGCCAGGATGCGCCCCTCGTCCATCGCCACCAGCCATTCAAAACGCTGGGCCTCTTCCATGTAGGCCGTGGCCACGATGACGCTCATGCCTGGCCGCGCGGCGCGGATGCGGCCGATCAAATCCCAGAACTGCGCGCGCGCCAAAGGGTCAACGCCGGTGGTGGGCTCGTCCAGGATGAGCAGGTCGGGGTCGTGGATGAGCGCGCAGCACAGGGCCAGCTTTTGCTTCATGCCGCCCGAGAGCTTGCCCGCAGGCCGCGCCAGGAATGGATGCAGACCGGTGCTGCGCGTGAGTTCATCGATGCGCCGGCGACGCTCGGCCGCGTCGTGCCCGAACAGGCGGCCAAAGAACTGCAGGTTCTCTTCCACCGACAGCGTGGGATACAGGTTCTTGCCCAGCCCTTGAGGCATGTAGGCGATGCGGGGGCACACCCGGCTGCGGTGGCGGCTTTGGGACATGTCGCCGCCCAACACTTCTACCGTGCCCTGCTGCACTGCACGAGCGCCCGCCACCAGCGCGAGCAGGCTGGACTTGCCCACGCCATCCGGCCCGATCAGGCCCACCATGCGACCCCCGGCCACTTCCAAATCGATGTCTGCGAGCGCCACCGTACGACCGTAGCGCTGGCCCACGCCACGCAGGCGCGCCACGGGTGCAACGCCGCCGGGGAGATTCACTGGTCGGCCTTGATGGCGAGGTTGGCGGGCCATTCCACGGCGGGGTCCACCCGCAGCCAGGCCACGCCAGGCAGACCGGTCTTGACCTGCTCCTGGTGGCGCAGCAGCAGCGCCTTGTCAATCTGCGCGCGCACGCGGAACATGAGCTTCTGGCGCTCGCTGGCGGTCTCCACCGTCTTGGGGGTGAACTGCGCGGTGCTGGCGACAAACGAGACTTCTGCAGGAATCACAAAGCCCGGCGCAGCATCGAGCACGATGCGCACCTCGCTGCCCAGTGCTACCCGGCCCGCCACGGTCTCGGGCAAAAAGAAGGTCATGTACACGTCGCTCAGGTCCACCAGCTGCAGCACCCGTGCGCCCGCGCCCACCACCTCGCCGGGCTGCACCACGCGAAACTGCACGCGGCCGTCGCGCGGGGCCTTGAGTTCACTGTCGGCCAGCTCCACATCAATGCGCGCCAGCGTGGCCTCCAGCGCACGCACATTGGCCTCGGCACTGGTCACCTGGGTGCGCGACGCGCCAATGCCCGCCTGTGCGGCCTTGGCCTGGGCCTTGGCAGCCGTCACAGCGGCCTGCTGGCTGCGCACCTTGGCGCGATCATCGTCGAGCAACTGGCTGGAGAAAAAGCCTTCGCGCGCTAGCTGCTCAGAGCGCGGCAGGCGGCGGCGGGCGGTGTCGAGGTCGCTCTCGCGCTGGGCCACCACGGCCAAGGCGGCCTGGTAGTCGCTCTCGCGCTGGGCCACCTGCACCTGGGCACTGCTGATGGCCAGTTGCGCCTGCTGCAGCCGGGCCACGGCCTCTTCGCGCTGGGCCTGCAGGCCGTCGATCTGCATGCGGGCCAGGGGCTGCCCCGCCTTCACAAAATCGCCCTCGGCCACCAAAACATCGAGCACACGCCCCGCCAGCTTGGTGGCCACGGCAATCTCGGTGGCCTCGATGCGGCCATTGCCACTCACAAACCCAGGGCCGGGCCCCTTGGGCTGCCAGGGCGCCCACCGCACGACCAGCACGGTGCCCAGCAACAACAGCGCTGCGGCGGCCGCATAAATTTTCCACTTGCTGCCCATGGCTCTGATCCCTTTTGATGCGGAGGCAGGAGCGCATTTCCAGTCACGTCAGCAAAGGCGCCTCACCTCAAAATGCATCGTAAGCGCAGCGCCTTCATGGGCTGCTTGTGGCCAGCCGCCTCACTTGACTTGCATCAATTTGGCTGCAATTGCGTGGGGCTTCCGCCTGCGGCACAAGCTCGCCGCTGCGGGTTCTGAGAGGCGTTGCGTCGGTTGCCGGAGACTGCCCTACCCCCGCCCGTCAAAGGCCGACAGGTGGTTGGCCAGGTGCATGGCATGCGCTTGCTCGTACTGCGACCGGCTCAGCGCTCCGTAGGCAAAGTGGGGCTGCAGCGCCCCCTTGTGGATGGCAAAGTCCTGCACCGCCTGGCGCAGGCGGGCCATGGCTGCCGATGTGTCCGTGGCCTGCGCATCCAGCGCGGGAGCGCCCGGGATAGGCTCTGCCAGGTTGTGGCTCATGCGTCCCCGCAGGGTAAACACCTTGAAAGCTGCCGCCCCCAGGGTGTTCTGGAACAGCGCAGATTTGGGCAACGGAAAACCCTGCAGCGAGTATTCAATGCTCTGTGCGCAATGCACCAGCGTCTGTGCCCAGGTCCAGGCCGTGGCAGGTTCCAGCGCGTGGACGGAAGCTGCGTTCAGCCGCTCGGCCTCGCGCATCGCATCGTGCAGGGTGGCAAACACCAGCTGCCTGTCGTTGTCTGGCTGGTGCAGAAAATACCCGGCAGCACCAGCCGCTGCGAGCGCCACCCCCGTGCCGATGGCCAGAAACGCCCTCCGGTCGGGCGCTGCAGGCGGCGCAGAGGGCGAGGGGTGGGTGGCTTTGGAGGTAGCGGCTTTGGGTGCGCCAAGAGGGGGTGGAACTGCCATGGGGTTGTCTGCCCGCATCACCGGGGGTGGTGTGAAAGCTTTGATTGTGCCGGGCAGCGCCTGCCTTGTGCCCCCTGCGGCCATCGCCAGGGTCGGGCAGCCGACACAGCCCGCCATGGCGCAGGGCTGCAAGGCCTGGGCGCCTTCCCGGCGCTCCGCTGCGCCTAGGCCGCCAGGGTGGTTGGTGCGGCCGGCGCGGGGGTTGCCGTAACGGGGACCAAGGGCGCTGCTGGGGCCACCGTCATCTCCACCCGGTTGCGCCCCCGCTCCTTGGCCAGGTACATGGCCTCGTCCGCACGCTGCAAGGCCGTACCCGCCGACTCGCTGCCCGCGCACAGGGTGACACCAACACTCACCGTGAGCGCAATGCTGCGCTGCTCGGTCACCACAGGGTGGGCCTCCACCATGGCGCGCAGGCGCTCGGCCACCGCAATGGCGCCACCTGCCCCTGCATTGGGCAAGAAGATCGCGAACTCCTCCCCCCCCAGGCGGCCCATCATGTCTTCCTTGCGCAGGCAGCGCTGGGCCAGCATCACAAAATGGCGCAGCACATCGTCGCCCGCGCGATGGCCCCAGCTGTCGTTGACCTTCTTGAAATGGTCCAGGTCCATCACCAGCACGGGCAACGTCGTCTGCGTGCGCTGGGCGTTGCTGATGGCCTTGTCCAACAAGGTCAGAAACGCGCGGCGGTTGAACACATTGGTCAGCGGGTCCACCTCGGCGAGGTGGCGCAGTTCGTTGGTGATGAACTCATTGGTCAGCATCAACGCGCCGAACGCCACCAGCACCACAGCGAGGGTGGACTCCAGAACCACAAACTGCGACAGTGCAGCCACTATGCCCGCCTCGGGCTGCGCCCCTTCGGCGGGTGCGGCCAGCTTGAACAATAAGGGCCGCACGAGCAAGAAGGCACCGTGCACACCCACCGTGGCCGCAAACAGGTACCGTGCGGGTACCTTGCGAAAACCGCCACGTGCCAGCGTGTGTGCAGCCGCAATGAATATCACCCCTGGCACCAGACCCGTCAGCACGATGCGCACCTGCACGTTAGGCTTCACCAGGGTAAAAAACAAGGCTGTCGCCAGCAGAAGCCCCAAGGCCAGAGCGGCAACACCATGCCCCAGGGGCGCCTTGCCCATGTACTCGCGTGCGCCCAGCAGGCACAGGTATGCAGTCAAAGCAATGGAAGACTGCGCCAGCACGACAGACAATGGCAGCGGCACATGGTCGCGCAGCAACAGGTTGATGCAGAACACAGTGGCGCAGAACAATGCCTGCGCCCAGAGGCGAAGTCCCGGAATACGTCTGTTGAAGAGCCACACTGCGGACAAAACGCCAGTGACCAGCGCTGCAAGAATGGCCGCGACGATAAGGAGGGTGGGGCTGTGCACAGAGGGTACGGGCAGGCGATGGAGTGGGGTTCACAACGCGACGCCATCGCTCAACGCCCGGCTGCTATCGCCTGCCGGCTGTGAGATGACTATCAACGTGAACAATGGTAACCGAGAGCATTGACTGCCCCGCGACGCTTTGCGGGCAGCAATGCAGTGCTTCAGCCGGCGCTTGGAGCCCCTCAGGCCATACTTCCTCGCGTGGCCGTTGGGAGCACCTGTCAACCCACCACGTGGCATTCGCGCCGCAGCAGCGCCAGCGCATCGTGCATCTGGTAGTCGCGGTCGCTGGTCAGCGTGGTCTGCGCGTCTTGCACAAAACCAGACCAGAGAGCCAGGTAGTCCTGCTGGAAGGCGGCAGCCGCGTGGCTGCGGATGAAGTCAGACGCCAGCTCGGGCTGCAGGCCAGACTTGCGGATCTTGCGCACCAGGCTTGCGGCGGTTTTCTCGGTGAGCAGCGTCTTCTTGGGCGCACCGGCGGCCAGGCACAGAAACAGCGTGAGCAGCGAGTGCTCATCGTCGTTGCCCCCGGTCGCCTTGGTCCATGTCTTGGTGGCAGGCTGTGGAGGCTCATCGTCGTCCTCCAGCACATCCAGGCTGCGGTGAAAGCTGTCCACTTCGGCCAGAGGGTCGTCCAGCAGGAAGTATCGTGCCCTGAAGGCGCCCATGGGGCGCAGCAGGGTGCGCAGCGGCGCAGCGGATTGCAGCAGTTTGGGCAGGTCGGCCAGCACGGTGGCGCATTGGGCTTGCAGCACGTCACGCAGCTCTGCTGGCACGCCGGGGGGCAGGCGCAGCGCCGTCGGCAGGGGTGCCTTCTTTTTGCGCAGTGCAGTCACCAGCTTTTCAAACACCGGGGCGCTGGGCCACTCACTCGCCGCCATGGCCTTGGGGTTCAGCGCCTGCATCAGGAGCCCTGTGCGGATCACGGCCTCGGCGTCGGCCCCGGCGGTTTCCAGCTCTTCGGTATCCAGGTCGTACTGCGCGGCCAGCCACTCGGCGGCGGCGATGGCCTGGGCGATGTGGCTGCGGCAAGCCAGCTCGGCGCGGTAGTCGGCATGGCTGCGCAGCGACCAGGCAGCCAGCAGTGGGGTTTCGGCATCCGCATAGCCGCCCATGCCGAAGTTGCTGCTCTCGGGCATGGCGATCAGGCGCTTGAGCATGTCCGAGCCGCCTTTGGAGCGCGACAAAAAGGAGTTGTCGCGCAGCGACACCGCCGCCTTGGCCAGATCACCGGCCGTGGTCTCCAGCAGGTACAGGCTGATCAGGTTGACCATGCGGTCCCGCGCCTTCTCCAGTTCTGGGCGCAGAAACTCGCTGCCAAAGTAACGCGCGATCTGCACCATGCCCTTGGGCGCATCGGCATTGATGGCCGCCAGCCGGTCCGCGTCAATCAGTCCGTGCTGCACGCCGTAGACCAGCGCTTTTTCAAAGAAAGGGCGCGCGTCGTGCAGTTGCAGGGCATTGGCAGTAGCGACTGGTGCAGAAATTGAGGAAGGCGTGGGAGGCACGGTCATGTCTGAATCTATCGCGCTTCGCGCTGCTCATGGGCTATGAAACTGGCGCGGCCCATTCCAGGACCGCCGCGCAAGGGCCGCCCCGCCGCGCTGGCGGTGTGCCCCTTCCCGAATGGCACAGCCATTCGAGAGAAGGGGGAAGGCGCGAAGCGCCTCAGGGGGTTGTTCACTAAATTGCAGACTCTTCGTCGGAAGCACGTGCGGCAGGCGTGGCCTTGCCGCGGTCGGTTTCGCTGGTCTCGAACTTGCCATCGTCTTCTTCGGACGTCTCTTCGCCTTCTTCCAGTCCCTGGTCAAACGCGCGGGCCTTGGCACGCAGCACCAGCAGCATCTCGATGAACAGGTCGCGGCACTCATAGCGCAGCAGCCAGGCCATCTGCATCCAGTCGCGGTCGGCCACTTCATCGAGGTCGATGCGCGGCTGCACATAGCCCGAGGCCAGCAGCTCATCGTCGCTCAGTGTGACGCCGTAGTCTTCGGTGGCGTCAAAGGTGCCGGTGCGGGCAAAGGCCTCGATGCGGCTCCACTTTTCAGCAAAGTAGTTGGCCAGGGCCTCGGCGCCACCCTCCAGGTCGCCAATCGCGGTGAGAAACTCCACCGGGTCGGCATCGTCACGGAACACCACGGCGTTGACCATGTTGCGCAGGTGGGTGTGGGTGAGGTCCTTGTACTGCTTTTCCAGCACCATCGCGCGCGCAAACTGCTCGGGCGTGACCAGCATGTTGACCACGGACGCCTTGGAGTCGTCGTACTCGCGCATCACGGCCAGGATGTCCTTGGGCGCCAGCTGGTCCAGCACCACCATCAGCGCGCCGTCGCCATCGCTGTCGGCCAGTTCGGCCAGCGCCGACTCGGCGCCCACGATGTCACCGGCCGCGATGAGGCTGGTGGTCTTGGTGATCAGGGCCAGGTGTTGGTTGCTGCTGCTCATGGTCGTCATTCCTTGCGCTCAAAGCCCACATCGGCCAGCCAGTTGGCGCTGGACTCTTCGCGCGTACGGCTGTTTTGCGGGTCCACCGCGTCGTCGGCACTCAGGGCGCTGTAGTCATCGTCGTGTTCGGCGGCATCTTCACCATCGTCCTCGGCATCGCTGTCGCCATGCGACGCTGCGGCCGGAGCCAGGCGCGCGTGCTGTTGCAGGTATTCCAGGCCGGCGGCTACCGTCAGAAAACGTGCGCCCTGGGGTTCGCGCAACACGGTCTGGGCCAGACTCATTGCCCAGGGCTCCAACGCTACGGCATGGGTCAGGCTGTGCCAGTCGGGCAGCTCGTTCACCGGCAAGCCCAACAGATGCTCCAGTGCAGCCGGTTTGGTAAAGCGAAAGCCCCGGTGAAAGACCACGGCCACCATTTCGGGGGCCAGTTCCATCATCTGCACCAAAAACGCCATCTCGTTGCGCTTTTCGGCCAGGCGCTTGCGCAGAACGTCGTTGCCCTCGGAGTCGGACACCAGGTCGTCCAGCTCGGCCTGGTAGGCCGAGCGCAGGTCATAAAAATAGGGAGAAAGTTTCACAGGGCGGAAGGATGAGAAAGAATGCGTGCGCTGTAGGCCTGCCAGATCTCCTGGGCGGTCTGCAGCGGGTCGTCCAGCAGGTTGCGGCGGCGGTTGTCGTCATAGGCCTGGCGGGCGTCGTCGTCAGACAGCACCTCATAGGCCTTTTGCACCTCGGCAAAGCGCTGTGCGGCGTCGGGCGCCGTGTTGCGGTCGGGGTGGTAGAACGAGGCCTTCTGGCGAAAAGCCTTCTTGATGTCCGCCAGCGACGCGTTGGCCGCCAGCCCGAGGGCTGCGTAGTGGTCAGCAGTCATGAAACAGTCAGTCCGTCCGTCAAAGCCAGGGGCGCCATCCACGGCACCCTCTTCAGCACCTGTGTCGGCGCCTGCGCGCGCACATCAACCACCCAGGCTCACAAACACGTTTTGCACGTCGTCGTTCGAATCGATGGCCGCCAGGAAGTTCTCAACCTCCTCCAGCTGCTCAGCTGTGAGGTTGGCGGGGTTCACCGGGTTCTTGGGCTTGTACCCCAGCTTGGCGGACAGCACCGTGAAGCCGTGGGCGGGCAACGCGCGGCTGACAAGGTCAAGGTCGGTGGGGTCGGTCCAGAAGGTGGTGGTGCCCTCTTCGTCGCCCGCTTCAAAGTCCTGTGCACCGGCCTCGATGGCGGCCAGTTCGGGGTCAGCGTCGGGGGTGGCGGGCTCGGCTTCGATCATGCCGACATGGTTGAAGTCCCAGGCCACCGAGCCCGAGGTGCCCAGCTGGCCCTTGCGGAACAGCACGCGCATCTCGGGGGCCGTGCGGTTCACGTTGTCGGTCAGGCATTCAACCATCACGGCCACCTGATGGGGGGCAAAACCTTCGTAGATCACGCGTTCGTAGTTCACCGCGTCCGCGCCGGTGCCCGAGCCCTTCTTGATGGCACGCTCCAGCGTGTCCTTGGGCATGGAGGCCTTGCGAGCCTGCTCCACCACCAGGCGCAGGCGGGCATTGCTGGCCGGGTCGGCACCGCCGCGTGCAGCCACGGTGATTTCCTTGACCAGCTTGCCAAACAGCTTGCCCTTGGCGTCGGCCACCTGTGCCTTGCCTTTTGCTTTCCACTGCGCGCCCATGATGGATCTCTTTTCCTTGATGTGAATGCGGCGCGCTGGGGCGCCGTGTGTGGGAGTTGCTGCAGCCATGCAGGAGCCGCCGGGAGAAAAAACGCCTCCCGAACAGCCCCCAGAGGATGGGAGTGCAACTTCAGACCGAACCCTATAGGGTACCACTGACCACCAAGGACACTATCGTTGCCCTTCCGCCACGCTCTCTATCAGCCGCACGCAGCGGTGCAGTTAACCTCGGCGACATGCGCAAAGCTCCTTCTTTTGACCCCTGCCCGGTGCACTGATGCTCAACACCCTTTGGCTGGGCTTTTTCCTCACGGCGGCCATCGCGGCCCTGGCCCAATGGCTGGTGGGGGGCAACGCCCAGATTTTTGCGGCCATGGTCGAAGCGCTGTTTGCCATGGCCAAACTGTCGGTCGAGGTGATGGTGCTGTTGTTTGGCACCCTCACGCTCTGGCTGGGCTTTTTGCGGATTGCCGAGAGGGCGGGCCTGGTCGATGCCTTGGCCCGGTGGCTGGCCCCACTGTTCCTGCGCCTGATGCCGGGTGTGCCCCGGGGCCACCCTGCCCTGGGCCTGATGACGCTGAACTTTGCCGCCAACGCCCTCGGGCTGGACAACGCGGCCACGCCCATGGGCCTGAAGGCCATGAAGGCCCTGCAGGAGCTGAACCCCGAGCCCGACACCGCCACCAACGCACAGATCCTGTTCCTGGTGCTCAACGCCTCGTCGCTCACGCTGCTGCCGGTGACCATCTTCATGTACCGCATGCAGCAGGGCGCGCCCGACCCGACGCTGGTCTTTCTGCCCATCCTGCTGGCCACGTCTGCCTCCACCCTAGTGGGGCTGCTGAGCGTGGCCGTGGTGCAGCGCCTGCCGCTGTGGAGCCCCGTGGTGCTGGCCTACCTGCTGCCCGTGGCGCTGGTGCTGGGCGGGTTCATGGCGCTGCTGACCACGCTGAGTGCCGCCGCACTGGCATCCCTGTCGTCGCTGCTGGGCAACCTCACGCTGTTTGCGCTGGTCGTGCTGTTTGTGGCGCTGGGCGCGTGGCGCAAGGTGCCGGTGTACGAGGCATTCATCGAGGGGGCGCGCGAGGGCTTTGACGTGGCCAAGGGCCTGCTGCCCTATCTGGCGGCCATGCTCTGCGCCGTGGGCGTGTTCCGGGCCTCGGGCGCGCTGGGCTATGTGCTGGATGGCATCCGCTGGTGCGTGACCACGCTGGGCGCCGACGCCCGGTTTGTGGACGCGCTGCCCACCGCCCTGGTCAAGCCGTTCTCGGGCAGCGCGGCGCGCGCCATGCTCATCGAGACCATGCAGACCCAGGGCGTAGACAGCTTCGCCGCCCTGGCCGCCGCCACCATCCAGGGCAGCACCGAAACCACGTTCTACGTGCTGGCCGTGTACTTTGGGGCCGTGGGCATTCAGCGCGCCCGGCACGCCGTGGGCTGCGCCTTGCTGGCTGAGCTGGCGGGGGTGGTGGCCGCCATCGCGGTGTGCTACCGGTTTTTTGGATAGTTTTGGCTGATAGCGCTAGTGCAATATGCCCTGGCAGCTATCAATTAAGTAGCAATCAGGGTATCAACCGCCAGCGGGCCCTGGCGCAGCCACCAGTTCCCACTCAGCCAGCTGCTCGTTGGTGGCAATCAGCCGCCCGACCAGCAGCTTGATAAAGGCCTTGTCAAAGCGCGACTGCAGATCCTCCGACGCCTCGCGCAGCGCAGGGTTGCGCACCTTGAGCACCAGCACCTCGGTTTCGGCCACGGCGGTGGCGGTGCGGATGCGGTTGTCGGGGCGCAGGTAGGTCATCTCGCCCAAGGTCACGCCGGGGCCCAGGGTGCTGAGGTTCCAGCCCTGGCGGCTGACGGCCACCTGGCCTTCGATGAGGATGCAGAACGAGTCGCCGGGCGTGTTCTCGCGCATCAGCACGGTGCCCTGCTCCAGCCGGCGCCAGCTGCCCAGGCGCATCAGCTCCCACAGCGCCACGTCGTGAAAGTCGGCAAAAAACGGCAGCGCACGCAGGCGTGCAAAGCGCTCAGCCTCGGTGTCCTGCGACTTCTGGCGGGGCAGGCCCCGGTGCGCGGCCAGCAGCGCCTGGGCAAAGTCGGCCCAGGTGGCAAAGCGGTCGGCGGGCTGCTTGGCCAGCGCACGCAGCAGCACCTCGTCCACATGCGCTGGCAGGGACGCGCGCAACAGGCTGGGCCGGGTGGGCGTCTCGTTGCTGATCTTGTAGAGCGTGGCGAAGTCGGTGTCGCCATCAAACGGGCGGCGGCCGGTGAGCAGCTCGTACACCACCACGGCCAGCGAAAACATGTCGCTGTGGTGGGTAAGGTCCTGCTCGCGCACCTGTTCGGGCGACATGTACGACGGCGACCCCACCAGCCCGGACAGCTGCGTGGCATCGCTGCGCAACGACAGGGCGGCGCCAAAGTCGGTCAGCTTCACATCGCCGCCGCGCGCCAGCATCAGGTTGGCGGGCTTGATGTCGCGGTGCACCAAGCCCTCGCGGTAGGCGTATTCGAGCGCGTTGCAGCACTTGAAGGCAATGTCCAGCACCTGGGGCACGGGCAGCAGGGTGTCGGGCGTTGCAAAGTCGGACAGCGGCTGGCCGTCCACGTATTCGAGCACCAGATAGGGCGGCAGCGCTTCTTCGTCCGCATCCAGCAGGCGCACGATGTTGGGGTGGCGCAGGCGGCCCGACAGCGCGGCCTCGTTGCGCAGCAGCTTGCGGTAGCGCTCGGCCTGCTCGGGCACCTTCAGCAAGTGCGCGTGGGTCTGCTTGATGGCCACCTTGCGGCCTCGGAAGCCGTCGAGCCCCAGGTACACGATGCCACTGGCGCCCCGCCCCAGTTCACGCTCGATGCGGTACTTGCCGATGTTGGCGGGCGGTGCAGAGGTGGCAGTGGCCATGGCGGGGCTCCCGGTCAGGGTGGGCAGTTCAGGTGGGGTCAGGCTCCGGCCAGCGCCTGCTCAAAGTCGGCCAGCAGGTCTTCCGCCTCTTCCAGACCCACCGACAGGCGGATCATGCTGTCGGCAATGCCCATGGTGGCGCGCACGGCGGGGCCGGCCTCCCAGAAGATGGTGTGCGCCACCGGGATGATCAGCGTGCGCGTGTCGGCCAGCCCCGTGGCCTTGATGGGCAACTGCAGGCGGTTGCACACGGCCAGGCACTGGTCGGGGTTGCGCAGCTCGAACGACAGCAGCCACGAGCCCGCCTTGAGGTGCTTGCGCGCAAAGGCGTGCTGCGGGTGCGAGGGCAGCATGGGGTACAGCACGCGCGAGACGGCCGGGTGCGCCTCCAGCCGCTGCGCCAGCGCCAGGGCGGTGGCACTGGTGCGGTCCATGCGCAGCGACAAAGTCTCCGCGCCCAGGGCCAGCTGGTGGGCGGCGTGGGACGACAGCGTGCCGCCCATGTCGCGCAGGCCCTTTTTGCGCAGCTGCTGCAGGCCCCAGCCTTTCGCGTCGCCCTTGCGGTAGGCCGCAAAGATGTTGGGGTAGCCCGACCAGTCGTACAGGCCCGTGTCGGTGATGGCGCCGCCCAACGCATCGCCCTGCCCGCCAATGCTCTTGGTGAGCGAGTTGACCACCAGCCCCGCGCCCACCGTGGCCGCGCGGAACAGGTAGGGCGATGCCACGGTGTTGTCCACCACGTAGAGCGCGCCATGCGCCTTGCACAGCGCGCCAATGCCTTCCAGGTCGGGGATCTGCGTGCCGGGGTTGGCAATGGTTTCGACAAACACCATGCGGGTGTTGGGGCGCAGCGCGGCAGCCACGTTGGCCGCATCGGTCACGTCCACCGTGGTCACTTCAATGCCCAGGTCGGCCAACGTGCCGAACACGCTGTTGGTGTTGCCAAACACGAACTGGCTGGCCACCAGATGGTCGCCCGCCTTGAGCAGCGTGAGGAACACCGCGCAGATGCCCGCCATGCCGGTGGAGAACACGATGGAGCCGTGCCCGCGCTCCATCTGCGTGATCTTGGCCTCCAGCGCCGCCGTGGTGGGCGTGCCCTGGCGCGCGTAGTTGAAGCCGCCCTTGGCGGTGCCCTGGAAGACGGCGATCAGGTCCTCGACCTTCTCGTAGCCGTACTGCACCGAGGTGTGGATGGGCTTGTGGATGGCCCCGTGCTCGGCGCCGCCCAGGCGGTCGGCATGCACGATCTGGGTGGTGAAACTGTGGTTCTGCGGTGTCGTCATAAAAATCTGCGCTGTTTCTGCGTGGCTACTTACAAGACGGGGCGATCACTACTGGCGCGCCCTGATGCCAGTGCACCCGTGGAACTGGCTTTGCCAGGCCACCGGGTGCGTCCCCCTCCGGGGGAAGGCGCGCAGCGCCTCAGGGGGAGTCATCGCTCCGGTGCGATGTGCTCAGCGTAATCGTACAAGGCGCCCAGAATTTCCTGCGTGCGCTCGTCGTCGGCGGTCTCCGAGAGTTCGTCGATTTCGGTGAACAGCTGCTCCACCGTGCGCGCCCCGCCCTGCCCATCGAACAGGCAGGCGGCGCGGTGCGCCTCCCAGCGCTCCTGCTCCTCGGGCGACAGCGTCTGCGGAAAGTTGCGCGCCCGGTAGCGCCACAGCAGCTCGGCCAGGCGCGGGTCATCAAAGTTCGCACGCGCCTTGGCCAGTTGGTCGCCGCTCAGGGTGCGCAGGTCGTTCAACAGGCGCCGGTCGTTGTTGCCCACAAAACCGCCGTACAGGTCCTGGTCCACATCCGGTGCCGGCTCTTGCGGGCGGGCAAACACCGCTGGCCAGATGCCGCTCATGTCGGGCAGCGCGCGCGCCACCTCGGCGTGCTGTGCGGCCTGGGCCAGGTCGATGCCCCAGCGCTGCGCCAGCGCGGGCGTGAGCGTGTTCACATTGCCCACCACCATGGGCGACTTGTTCAGGTGGATGGTCTTGATGGGCAGGCGCGTGACGCCCTCGGGCAGCGCGTCGGCCTTGCTGAACATGCGCAGGCGGATGTCCTCCACATTCAGCGTGGCCAGCTCGCGTGGGTCGTGGGCCAGGTCCCAGGCGATCAGCTCGTTCTTGTTGGTGGGGTGGCTGGCCAGCGGCCACATCACAGCCAGGCAGCCGCGCTCGGTGGGGAACATGCCCGACACATGCAAGAACGCGCGCGCCGTGGCCGTGGTGGCGGGCAGCCGCAGTTCGGCGGCCACGCGGTCCTTCTTGTGCAGGCTGAGGGCAAAGTCGAACAGCTTGGTGTTGTGCTGGCGGATCAGCCGTGCCAGCGCAATGGTGGCGCGCACGTCCGACAGCGCATCGTGCGCGGCATCGTGCTGCAGGCCGTTGGCCTTGGACAGGTGCTCCAGCTTGAAGCTGGGCGTTACGCCGTCTTCCTTCTTGGGCCAGGTGATGCCGTCGGGCCGCAGCGCATAGGTCATGCGCACCACGTCCAGCAGGTCCCAGCGGCCGCACTGGTTCTGCCACTCGCGCGCATAGGGGTCGATGAGGTTGCGCCAGAACATGAAGCGCGTGATCTCGTCGTCAAACCGGATGGTGTTGTAGCCCACGCCAATCGTGCCGGGCTGCGCAAATTCGGACTCGATGCGCGCGGCAAACTGGTGCTCGGGCACACCCTGCTCCAGGCACTGCTGGGGCGTGATGCCGGTGATGAGGCACGACACCGGGTCGGGCAGATAGTCGTTGGCGGGCTGGCAGTACAGCATCAGCGGCTCGCCGATTTCGTTCAGCTCGGCATCGGTGCGGATGGCCGCGAACTGCGCGGGCCGGTCGCGGCGCGTGTTGGCGCCAAAGGTTTCGTAGTCGTGCCAGAGAAAGGTGTGGGGCGCCATGGTCGGTAGGCTAACAGGGGGCTGCAGGCGGAGGCTCGCGCACGGCGGGCGGGGCGCAAGGCGATCAAGGTGCCACTGTAACCGCATTTTTCAGTGTTTTTGGCCGCAAGCGCTAGTGGAACATGTGCAAGCAGCTATCAAAAACATAGTAAGCATATTCACCATACGGACTGATGCACATTCGCACCCTGTACGCGGACTGACACGCGGGACAATGGCGCATGCCCAGTTTCATTGCTTCCCCTTGCTCCCTGGGGCGCGCCCCCGCCCTGCCCGTCGCCGCTTCCTACGCCCCCACAGGCGTTGCCGGAGTGGCCCTGGCAGCCGCCCTCGCCCTCGCGGGCTGCGCGTCAGCCCCCAGCACCACCCCCTCACCCGCAGCAAAACCTCTGGCTGCGGCCACGCCGCCCACAACGTCGCCCACCACAGCCGCCACACCGCCGCAGGCCAGTCCCGATGCCGACCACACGGCCGGCTTTGCCCAATGGCTGAGCAGCTTCTCGGCCCAGGCGCTGGAGGCGGGCATTCGCCCCGCCACCGTGCGCGACGTGCTGGGCAAGGCGCAGTGGCTGCCCCGCGTGGTCGAGCTGGACCGCGCCCAGCCCGAGTTCACCCGCACCCCATGGGCGTACCTCGACAGCGCCGTCTCCCCCCAGCGCATCGCCCAGGGCCAAGCGCAGTTGGCGGCGCACAGCACCGCCCTGCAGGCGGCAGCCGCCCGCTATAGCGTGCCGGCCAACATCGTCACCGCCATCTGGGGCATGGAGAGCAACTACGGCAGCAACTTTGGCACCTTCCGCACGGTGGATGCACTGGCCACCCTGGCGTATGAAGGCCGCCGCCGCGCCTGGGCGCAGACCGAGCTGCTGGCAGCGCTGCGCATCATTGACCAGGGCGACATCGCCGCCGACCGCATGATCGGATCGTGGGCCGGGGCCATGGGGCATACCCAGTTCCTGCCCTCGGTGTTCCTGGCCTACGCTGTGGATGCCGACGGCGACGGGCACCGCGACATCTGGGGCAGCGTACCGGATGTGACGGCGTCCACCGCACATTTCCTCGCCCGGTCGGGCTGGAAATCTGGCGAGCCTTGGGGGGCCGAAGTGCAGTTGCCACCCACCTTCGACCACGCCCGCGCCGACCCCGCCGTGCGCCAGACCACAACCCAGTGGGAGTCCGAAGGGGTGCGGTCCATCGACGGGGCGCCGCTGCCCGACCTGGCCGGGGCCTCCATCGTCACCCCTGCGGGCGCGCGGGGCCCGGCGTTTCTGGTGGGCAACAACTTCCGCACCATCCTGCGCTACAACAACTCGGTCAACTACGCGCTGGGCGTAACCCTGCTCGCGCGCCAGATCGACGGCGGCGGCCCGGTGGCCACCCCGTGGCCCCGCGACATCGAGCCGCTGTCGCGTGCACAGTTGCAAACGCTGCAAGAAGCCCTGAACCGCAAAGGCTTTGCCGCAGGCACCCCCGACGGCGTGATGGGCCCCGCCACCCGCGCAGGCCTGCGCGGCTACCAGCGCAGCTTGGGCGTGGTGGCTGACGGGTATCCGACGCTGGAGCTGCTGCAAAAGCTGCAGGCGCCCTGAAGGCCGCACCGCACCTGCGAGTCGCCGGTGTTTTTCAGGGCTTCAACAAGTCCACCAGAAAGCCCTGCACCGGCTGCCGCGCTGCCCGCAGGTTCAGCAGTGTGTGGGGCGCGCCGGGAATCAACACCACACTGGCCTGCGGATGGTCTTTGAAGGCCCGGGCGCAATGCCCGCTGGCCGATGCGTTGCCCAGCCAGGTGTTGGTGGGTGAAAAGAAGGGGTCGGTTGCGCTGATGATGTTCAGCACCTGCTGTCCCGGCACCACGGCCGTGTCGGGCCGCTCCACAAAGTAGTTGTCCTCACAGCTCCACGAAAAGATGATGCGGCCCGCAAACTCGGCGCCGCCATAGCGTGCCACGGCCGTCGCGCCCTCGCTGGTGCCTGCGAGCACCAGACGCTGCATGTCCGCCCAAGGCTGGGTCTGCAAGGTCTGCAGTGCCAGGGTGATCTCCGACCGGCGCAGCGCGTGGATTTTTTCGTACGCCTCCTTGCTGGCGGGCGACTTGTAGGTCACGCGGTCAGGCAGCGCAAATGAGTCGGGCGCCACGCTGGCAATGCCCAGGCTGCCCAGCCATTGCTGCCACTCGCCAATGGCCTTGAGCCCCAGGCCCGACGAGCCATGCAGGAACACCACCACGGGCACCTTGTTGCGCACCGTGGCGGGCGCATCCTTGAACGCCCCCACATAGGCGGCGCCTCCGGTGGCCTGGGCGGGCAACACCAGCTGCGCCCCTGCCATCACGCCTTTGGCAGACGCCTCGGTGTGGACTGTCGCTGTGCCCTTGACCTCCCCTACTGGTGTTTGGGCTTGGGCAGCATTAAGGCCCAGAGACAACAGGATGGCCAGAGACAGGGTCGAGATTTTTTTCATGGTGCAACTCCTTTGGGGTTGCACTGTAGAAAGCGGCACAATTCCTGTCCAATGCATCAATTGACGCAATTCATAGCCAATCATTATGAATCTCACCCAACGCCAGCTGCGCATGTTTGTGACCACCGCCGCCGTGGGCAACATCTCCCGCGCCAGCGAGGCATTGCACATCAGCCAGCCCGCGCTCACCCGCGCACTGCAAGAGTTTGAGAGCCAGCTGGGGGTCGCGCTATTCCTGCGCACCACCCGCCAACTGGCCTTGACGCCAGAGGGTGAGCGATTCCTGCCCGTCGCCCAACGGTTGCTGCACGACCTGACGGAGGCCGCCGCCCTGATCCAGGGTGAAGCCACGGGCCAAAGCGGCTCGGTCAGCCTGGCAGTGGGCGAGGCCTTTGGTTGCACCGTGCTGCCCGACATCCTCCAGTCCTTCGTCAAAAAACACCCTGGCGTGCGGGTGCGCGTGGTCAACGACAACAGCCAGGGCATCACCCGCCGCGTGGCACAAGGCGAAGTGGACTTCGGCATTGGCTCCCCCGTAGGCCGCACCGAGGCCCTGCGCTGCACCAAGCTGCTGAGTGCGCCTTTAGGCCTGCTGTTCAACCCCCAGCTGCACCAGCTCAAGGCCTGGGTCCGTACCGAAACACTGGGCGACCTGCCTCTGCTGAAGGAAGGCAGCGACACCAGCATCGTCAGCGTGCTGCGCGCGCAAGGCTCTGACCTGGTGGCACACATGGACCATGGGGTGGAAGTCTCCAGCCTCGCCCTGCAATTGGCCATGGCACGGGCTGGCGTGGGCATTGCGGTGATGTCCGCACTGGGCGCATCGCACAGGGATGCTGCCGATTTGCGCTTTTCGCCCCTGCGCCCTACCGTGCAGCGCGAGGTGTTTGTGATGCAGCAGAGGGACCGAGCGCTGTCAGTGCCCGCACGGGCGTTGATAGAGGCGGTGGTTGCGGGAGCCAAAGGGGCACAGCTGCATCGACTGGTGAAGCTGGAGTCATGAAGGGATGACCCGATGTCTGCACGTGGCGATGACCGAGAAAAGTGCATTGGTTCGTGACGCCGGACGCTGGCGCAGGTGCAGGCGCCGCAGCACAACGCCCGCCTAGGAAAAGAACCGCTTCAACGCATCTTCAAATGCAGGCACATCCGCACCGACATGCGAAGTGTTGTACTCGGCCTTGAGCGATACCAGGCCCGGTAGGTTCTGAGAGGCGATCTGATTGAAAACAGGGATACCGATCAGTGGGTGGTTGCCGCCACTCGCACCCGCAAGGAACAAGGTCGCTGGCACAGCCTTTCCATCAATCTGCTTTTCAAACGCTAAGACCCCCGCCGGGCTGGTGTGCTCCCCCACGCTGCACTCTGTCGACAGGTAGTATGAAAAACTGGGGGGCACACCTGCACGCGCCTCCAGTATCAGCGCGGCCAGAACGAAGTACCCACCATGGGACAAGCCCGACAACGCCCTTCGTTTGCGATCAATCCGGTACTGGCTCTCAATGGTGGGCGCCAGTTCTTTCACCAGAAAGTCGAGGTACTTCGTTGCGCCGGGCATGAGAAAGTCAGTGCCCCTCCAGGCTGTTCCCCCAATGCCAACCAAAACAGCCTGGGTACCCCGGCGCTGCATGACCTCTTTGAACGTGTCAAAGCGCGAGCGATTGGCGCCCCCATACGGAGCGTCCCCTTCGGTCGCGTAGATCACAGGCAAAACGGTCGTGCTGTTGGCGTATGACTCTGGCAAGAAAACCTGAATGGCGTACGTGTTGCCATTGGCAACCGACTTGATGGTGGAGTTGATCACCTGGCCTGATGCGGCGGGCCCTGCACCGTCGCCGGCCCCTCCGCCTCCGCAGGCGGTCAGGACGGCGGACGCCGCGCAAATGAGCGCACTTCTGCGCGCGTGCTGAAACTCCATGCCCATGTGTGGTTCCTCCTGCTGCGCCATGGTGGCGGGTGAATGCGACACAACTCGGCCATCTTAGGGGCTCCGGGCCGCAGACGGCTGCGTGGACAAGTTGCGAGTTCCTTAAGACCAAGTTAATCCAGCCGCTTCATGCTGCCAAGAACGCGGGCCCAGGAACAGAAGACGCTCGATTCCGGCTCGCGGAGCACACCTGAAGGGTCGGTCCGAATGCCGGACAGACACCGAAAAATGATCTCGGCCTTCGCATATAAATGATTTATATGGTATATATGATTAAATTGACAGGCTGCGACCTTGGCGGCAGGTGAAAACAGGCCGTTGAAGGTCAAGCCCAACGCCCCCGCCATGACTGCCCGGGTTGGAGAGGATTCAAGGAATCCCGTCGAGACAAGACCATCCAGAAAGATGCCGACATGAAAAATCTGAAAATCTCGACCCGCCTGTACGGTGCATTTGCCACCCTGATATTGCTGCTGATGGGGCTTGCAGGGCTGGCTGCCCTCCAGCTCTCCACCATGCGGTCAGCCACCGTGGAAATTGCGGACAACTGGCTCCCCAGTGTGCGGGCAGCCAATGAGATGGACTCGCAGCTGTTGGTGGCACGCATGACCGTATTGGGTCATGTCATGAATACTGACGCGGCGGCGATGGAGGCGATTGACAAGAAGGTAGTGACCGACCGGCAGAAACTGGATCAGTCATTGAAGGCCTACGAGAAGCTCATCAGCGGGGACAACGAGCGCAAGGCATATGACCAGCTCGTGCAGCAATGGAAGCAGTACCGTGAGGTGGATGACCGCGTGCTTGCACTCTCGCGCAAGAACGAAAACGATCAGGCACGGAGTCTCGTGGAGGGTGAGTCCAAGAAGCTGTTTGACCTGACCATGGAGACGCTGGACCAGCTGGTAAAGATAAATAGCGACGGCTCGGAGGCATCCCGGGCAGAGTCGGAGGCAACCTATGCCAATGCACGCGCAACGCTGCTGCTGATCTCGACCCTTGCGATAGTGCTGGCCGTGGTGACAGCCCTCTTGCTGGTGCGCTCCATCACGCGCCCGTTGGCCCAAGCCGTGCAACTGGCAGAGCATGTGGCTGGTGGTGACCTGAGCACCACCATCCAGGTCACCAGTACGGATGAAACGGGACAGCTCATGGCAGCGCTGGAGCGCATGCAGCAAAGCCTGGTGAACACCGTGAGCATGGTTCGGCAAAACTCTGAGAACGTGTCTACGGCCTCCTCAGAAATTGCCCAGGGCAACCACGATCTGAGCGCCCGCACGGAGCAACAGGCCAGTGCGCTGGAAGAGACTGCGGCGTCCATGGAAGAGCTGAACTCCACAGTCCGGCAAAACGCAGACAACGCACGCCAGGCCAACCAGCTGGCAATGAGCGCCTCTACGGTCGCAATACAAGGGGGCGAGGTGGTCGGACAGGTCGTCGAGACCATGAAGGGCATCAACGACAGCAGCAAGAGAATTGCGGACATCATCAGCGTCATCGATGGCATCGCGTTCCAGACCAACATCCTGGCACTGAACGCAGCGGTGGAAGCAGCACGGGCCGGCGAACAGGGCCGCGGTTTTGCCGTGGTGGCCACCGAGGTGCGCAACTTGGCACAGCGCAGCGCAGAAGCGGCCAAAGAGATCAAAACGCTGATCGATGACAGCGTTTCGAGAGTGAGTCAGGGCACAACCCTGGTGGACCAAGCAGGCACGACGATGACGGAAGTGGTGAGCTCCATCAAGCGGGTGACGGACCTCATGGGTGAGATCAGCGCCGCCAGCCAAGAGCAAAGCCAGGGCGTGGCGCAGGTGGGCGAAGCTGTGACCCAAATGGACCAGGTCACCCAACAGAATGCCGCGTTGGTGGAAGAGATGGCAGCCGCTGCTAGCAGCTTGAACAATCAGGCTGCAGAACTTGTCAGTGCGGTCGCGTTCTTCAAATTGCCTGGTGGCCGCAGAGCTTTGGCACGCATGCCTGGGCTATCGTTCGCAGCGCCTCGCCTTCAATAGGCTTGCAACCTGCGCAATACGACCATCGTCGGGTGGGCTTGGCGCGCCAAGACCGCTACCATCGACCGTCGGCTTTGCCCTTTGCCGACACCCTCACTCTTGGCCCGCCTTGTGCGGGCTTTCTTTTGGAGCCCCGTCTTCAACGGCTGCATACAACAAGCAGCCAAGCGCTCTATCTAGAGTGCCAGGCGTTGGAGGGACTGGCGGCGCGCAAGCCCCATGGGCCGCTGTTTAGCCTGACTGCCATCCCTCGCTACAAGCCTCGGAAACTCTCCTTTAATGGAAATCCCGGCTCCCCTGCAGCGCCTGCCCCATGCGGCCCAGTAGGGGCGTCAGGTCCTTGAAGCGCTGGGCCACCAGGTGGCGCACCACCGCCGTGCTGCCGGGTGGGCCGGCGCTGCATTGCCACATCCCTTCCACCGCCAGCAGCTGCGACCGCAGCAGCGCATTGCGCCACACATCGACCAAGGCGGGCCAGACGATGACGTTGACGGGGCCGGTTTCGTCTTCCAGCGTGACGAACATGGTGCCCTTGGCGGTGCCAGGGCGCTGCCGCACCGTGACGATGCCGCAGGCGCGCACCTTGCGGCCGTGGGCGGCGTTGTGCAGTTGCAGGGCGGTTTGCAGGCGCCAGCGGGCCAGGCGGGGGCGCAGCAGGGCCAGGGGGTGGCGGCGCAACGTGAGGCCGGTGGCGGCGTAGTCGAACAGGATTTCTTCGCCCTCGGGCGCCTCGGGCAGTTGCAGCGGGGCCTCGTGCACGGGCACGTCGCGCCACAGGGGAGGCGCGCTGTGCTGGGCGGCGGCGTCCCACATCTGCTGGCGCCGGTGGCCCGACAGGCTGGCCAGGGCATCGGCGGCTGCCAGGGCTTGCAGGTCTTGCTGGCTCAGTTGGGCACGCAGGGCCAGGTCTTCGGTGGTGGCAAAGGCGGGGCCTGTGGCGCGTGCTTGCAGCAGGCGCCGGGCGGCATCTCCGTGCAGGCTGCCTACCAGCCGCAGGCCCAGGCGCACGGCGGGCTGGGGCAGCGGCGGTGCGCCCAGGCCGCGTGCGGGGCGCAGCGGCTCGGGGTTGCCCTCCAGCGTGCAGTCGATGTCGCTCACGGTCACGTCGATCGGCAGCACGCGCACGCCGTGGCGGCGGGCGTCCTGCACCAGTTGCGAGGCGCTGTAAAAGCCCATGGGCAACGAGTTGAGCAGCGCCGCCAAAAAGCACGCGGGCTCGTGGCACTTGAGCCAGCTGCTGGCATAGGCCAGCAGCGCAAAGCTGTGGGCGTGGCTTTCAGGAAAGCCGTATTCGCCAAAGCCCAGCATCTGCTGGAAGATGCGGTCGGCAAATTCGGCGGGGTAGTCCCTGTCTTTCATGCCTTGTTTGAGAGGCTCTTCAAAGCGATGCACGCCCCCCTTGCGCTTCCAGGCGGCCATGGAGCGGCGCAGGTCGTCGGCCATGCCGGGGGTGAAGCCCGCCGCGATCATGGCGATCTGCATCACCTGCTCCTGGAAGATGGGCACGCCCAGTGTGCGCGCCAGGGCGTCCTCCAGCTCCGGCTTTTCCAGTTGCAGAGGCTCGCCCTTGCGCCGGCGCTCGCGCGCCTGCAGATACGGGTGCACCATGCCCCCCTGGATGGGACCGGGGCGCACGATGGCGACCTCGACCACCAGGTCGTAGAACTCGCGCGGCTGCAGGCGGGGCAGCATGCTCATCTGGGCGCGGCTTTCGATCTGGAACACGCCCACGGTGTCGGCGGCGCAGATCATGTCGTAGGTGGCGGGGTCTTCGCGCGGGATTTCCTTGAGACCCCAGTGCTCGCCGCGCAGGGCTGCACGCAGGTTGAGGCAGCGGCGCAGCGCGCTGAGCATGCCCAGGGCCAGCACATCGACCTTGAGCAGGCCCATGTCATCCAGGTCGTCCTTGTCCCACTGGATGACGGAGCGGTCCTTCATGCTGGCGGGCTCCACCGGCACCAGCCGCGTGAGCTTGCCCTGGGTTAGCACAAAGCCGCCCACATGCTGGCTCAGGTGGCGCGGAAAATCCTTCAGGTCGGCAGCCAGCTCCAGCCACAGCCGGGCGATGTGCCGGTGCAGCGACACGCCCACCGCCTGGGCCAGCTCCTGCAGGCGGTCGGTGGCGAAGGTTTCGTCAAACCAGTGGTGGTCTTTGGCAAACGCATCGACCAGGGCGGGCGCCACGCCCAGGGCCTTGCCCACGTCGCGCAGGGCACTGCGTGTGCGGTAGCAGGTGACCACGGCGGCGATGGCGGCGCGGTCGCGGCCGTATTTGTCGTAGATGTACTGGATGACCTCTTCGCGCCGGTCGTGTTCGAAGTCCACATCAATGTCAGGAGGCTCGCTGCGCTCCTTGCTGATGAAGCGCTCGAACAGCAGGTGGGACTGCTCGGGGGCCACCGCCGTGATACCCAGCACGTAGCAGACCACCGAGTTCGCCGCCGAGCCCCGGCCCTGGCACAGGATGCCCACGCTGCGCGCAAACCGCACGATGTCGTGCACGGTCAGGAAATACATCTCATACCCGCAGTGCGCGATCAGGTCGAGCTCTTTGCGGATCTGCGCCTGCACGCTCTCGGGCGCGCCCAGCGGGTAATGGCTTCGCACCCCCAGCTCTACCAGCCAGGCCAGTGCCTGGGCAGGTGTCATGCCCTCGGGCACGGTCTCCAGCGGGTAGCGGTACTGGATCTCACTCAGGCTGAAAGTGCAGCGCCCGGCCACGGTGAGCGTGGCCGCCAGCAACTCGGGCGGGTAGATGCCTGCCAGCCGCACGCGCTGGCGCAGGTGGCGCTCGGCGTTGGGCTGCAACGCAAAGCCGCACTCGGCCACGGTGCAGCCGCGCTTCACGGCGGTGATCACATCCTGCAGCGGCTTGCGCGAGCGGGCGTGCATGTGCACGTCGCCCGCCGCCACCAGCGGCAGCTGCAGTGCAGCGCCCAGGCGCTGCAGCGTGGCCAGCCACAGGCTGTCGTCGGCGGCCTGGTGCAATTCGACCGCCAGCCACACCTGCGGAGCCTTTTGAGAGCCAAATTGGCTGGTAGCGCTAGTGATACATGCGCTGATTGCTACAAAATCAGAAGCATCAAAGCGCTGACGGCATGGTGCCAGCAGCAGCTCGCACCCCTGCAGCAAGTGCCAGGGGCTGTCCGCACCCACGCGATATTGCCCCTTGGGCGCAGCAGCTCGGGCGGCGGTGATGAACTCGCACAGGTTGCCCCAGCCCTCGGCATCGCGTGCCAGTGCCACCAGCCGCAGGTCACCCCACAAAAACTCGCTGCCCACGATGAGGTGCAGGCCACATTCCTTGGCCGCTCCCCAGGCACGCACCACGCCGGCCACGGAGCATTCGTCCGTCAGCGCCAGCGCCTGGTAGCCGAGTTGGGCAGCGCGCGTGACCAGCTCTTGCGGGTGCGATGCCCCCCGCTGAAAGCTGAAGTTGGACAGGCAATGCAGCTCGGCATAGCCCGGCAGCTCGCCCGCGCCCGCTGCGGGGCCTGGCACCGCAGTGGCCTGTAGAGGATGTCGGTGCGTCAAACCCATGGACAACCACCCTGCCCGCTCACCCAAAGATTCCGTGCAAGAACCAGCGGTGTGGGCGAGCCACCGCTGGCGTGCCGTCCAGCGCAGGCGCCAGGCGCTCGCGAAACACCCACACCAGTCCCGCCACATCGTTGTGGGCCACAAAGTAGTCGCGCAAGGCCAGGTCTGCGCAGGGGCGTGCTGGGTCCACCGCATCGTCGGTGGCAGACCACCAGCCCGCCTCCAACCGGTGGGGCCCGGCCAGCAAGCGCAACAGGCCGTGGTGGCAGGGGCGGTTGCCCTGCACGGCCAGCTGCCGGGGCGGGTTCAGCAGCCAGGTGGGCAGCAAGGGGGCATCTGGGCCGATGCCCGGCGAAGCACCGTCCGCACGCGCGGACACAGGACCGGTGGGTGTCCGCGTGGCTGCATTGCGCGTCGCAGCCGAGGGCATGCCCAGCACTTCAGCAGCCGGTCGCCATTGCTGCATGCGTTCGGGCCGATGGTCGGCCAGCAGCACCGGGGCCACCACGTGGTCGGCCCCCAGGCGGGCCGACAGGCGCTCCAGCAGTTGGTGCAGGGCCTCGCCGGGGGTACCGGCCGGGTCGGTGCTGCCATGGCTTGTGGGGTCACGCCCGCCCACCTCCCCCGGGGGCAGCAGGCTGGCACTGCGGTGCGGCAACGGTGCCGATTCGAGCAGCCGCAGCGTGATCTGGTTGACCGGCGCGGCCAGCGTGGTGCGCGCCAGGTTTTCGGCCAGCAGGCGCCGCAGGTGCACCAGGTCGTGGGTGGTCTGGGCGGTGCGCACCTGCAGCGCCTGGGTGGGGGGCAGCGCCACGCCATCCAGGCGCCGCAGGTCGTGGCGCCAGGCCAGCTCCAGCGCCAGCACGCCCTGCTGGCGCGCCTGCAGCCAGGCCTGCAGGGCCGTCAGGCTGCGGCTGGCGCTCCACAACAGTGCGTCGGCCGACGCGGCCAAGGCGGGCAGCTCGGTGGTCAACACAAACTGCTCGGGCAGTTGCAGCCAGGCATGGGCCTCGGGGGCATCACCCAGGGCCTGGTCCAGCACTTGCAGCACGCCCGCCCCCAGACGCCGCGCCACGCCCGCACGCGGCAAGGCCCGCAGCGCCCCCCAGGTGCGGCACCCCATGCGCTCCAGGCTGGCCACATGGGGGCGCAGTGCTGTCAGCGTGTGCAAAGGCAGGTTCTCTGCACTGCCCTGCGGCGGGCAGATGCGCCCTGCCAATGCCATGCGCAGTCTGGCCTGAGCGACCAGGGCGGTGGGGCCTGTGCCCCACACAGTCGGTGCATGGGGCACCGGGGCTGTGGTCGATCCAAAGGAATGGGCAGGCTCTTCAGCGCTGCGGACGGGTGGAAGGGCAACGCACTCCCCTTCGCATCGGGCCGACGCATCAGCCCAGGCTTGCAGCACCAGTGCCTGCAGCGCATCGCGCCCGCCCCACAGGCGTTCGGTGGTGGACACCTCCAGCAACACCGCCTCGCCATCGGCCAGCGCCACACGCGGCGTGAAGCGCAAGGCCCACCAGCCGGCGGCGGCGCTCAGCACTCCGGTATTTCTATCCGTGCCTGTACCCGCCAAGGCGGCGACCTCATCGCACCAGGGCAATGGCAGGGCGATCCAGTGCATGCCTGCTCCCTTCTGGCCGGCCTCCGGGTCGGCCTCCTGGCTCGCATACGGGCTGGACTGGGGGCTGGACTGGGGACACATGGCGCGCCAGCGAACCCGCCAAGACCCCGGCCACACGGGCGGCCGCGGCCTGGCGCCCCGCCACCTGGGCAATGGCAGCCTCTTGCGCAGCGCGGCGCCGCTCGGCCTGTGCCACCAGCACCTGCGCCAGTTGAGGGTGGCAGCCCGGCAGTTGGAGCGCCTGCGCCAGCGGAGGCCCTCGGCGCTTGAGGATCCGCACCTGCATGCCGGGGGCTGCTGCGGCATCCCCTGGCAAAGCCAGCCCCTGCACCTGCAGCCGCAATTGGGCCGGCGACGCCTGAGACACCTGTGATGCGGGCCCTGGGGCGTCGACCGGACGAAACACCCACAACAATTGTTGCTGCTGGGCCGCCGCCAATTGCAACCGCCGCAAGGCGGCAGGCTGCGCCTGGGGCAGCCAGGCCATGACGGCCACCACGCCCTGGCAGCGCAGCGCCTGCTCGGCCGCCCACAAGGCGACCATGGGGGAGTCGGCATGCACCACACACACCCGCTCTGCCCGCAACCCCTGCGACTGCAGGGCCGGGCCAAAAGGCTCGAACGGCGGCGCCACCAGCACCACGGCCCCGCTCTGCCGGGCCGTGGCCTGCACCAGTGCGGGCAGCACCAGTTGCCATTCGTGCAAGCCCGCCAGGGGCTGCAGCACTTCGCTCAGGGCCCCCACTGGCCAGCCGCCACCCGGCAGCTGGGCATCCAGCGCGGCATGGCCCGAAGGCAATACGCGCTGCGCGCTGGCCCCCAGCGCGTCGGCATGCCACACCCCAGGCACGGGGATGGGCAAATCGGACGCAACCCGCAAAGAGGGGCGTGGCGCAGGCATGGTGGTGGGAGAAGTTGAGGCAACACAAATACTGTAAATATAACCAGTATTTTGCCGAATGGGTGAACCTGGAAGCGAAGACCCACCAAGGACATCGGTATGAGGAGGCCGACGCAGGCCAGGGCTTGTTCACACTATTTTTGCCAATGCGAAGGCCTCCCCCGCCACGCCAATCCAGGCGCGCGACGACGCCGAGGCCTTGGCGGGGTCAATCCGAAAGTCTGCTTACAGCGTACGCATCGCCCAATCGCACCAGTCCGCCACCGCCGCATCGGCGGGCGTGGCACGGTCCGAGAGCTGGGGCCAGCGGCGGTGGCTGGCGTTCAGGATGCTTTGCAGTTGCCACAAGGCCTCGCGTCCCACCAGGGCGACCTCGGCCATGCCAATGGCGTCGCCTTGCAATTGCGCCAGCAGCTCGCCCTGGTGCCGGGGGTGCGAGCCCGCTTCGATCAGGGCTTTTTGCAAGGCCATGAGGCGGGAATCGGTAAACGCAAAGGCAGTGCCCGCAGGAGACTTGGCCGCCGTGTCTGGAGGCAAGGCCGCCTTGAGCTGGTCCCAGTAGGCAAAGGCTTCGGCCAGCAATTCGATCTGGCGGGGCGCATCGTTACCCAGAGGCATCAAGGCCGATTCGCGGGCCACTTCCTCCTGCAGCAGCGGCAGGATGAACGCCACCAGTGCCGAAGGAAACTTGCGGTGATTGAGCCGCAGCACCAGCGACAGCCGCTGCGCGGGCATATCGTCGTATTTCTCGTAGAAAGCGGCCACCACTTCGGCCAGTAGCAGGATGCGGCCCATGGGCGTGATATCCGCCCCTGGCAAGGCGCGTGGATAGCCGCTGCCGTCAATGCGCTCATGGTGCTCCAGCACAGCGACCTCGGCAGCGCGTGGGTAGGCCTGCGTGTCGCGGATCATGAGCATGGCCGAAATGGGGTGGGCCACCAGGTGCTTGCGCCCTACCCCTACCATTTTGTGGTCCGGGTCGTCCCAGGCTGGGTCCATGTGCAGCACACCCAGGTCATGCAGCAGCGCAGCAGCCGCCACCGTGCTGCAGTCGCGCTCACTCAGCCCGCTTTTGACCGCCAGAAATACCGCCACGGTGGTCATCACCAGACTGTGCTGGAACAGCGTGGGCCGTTGGTCACGCATCACGGTGAGCTTGCAGGCCATGGCAGAAGGCAACGGCAGGGACCGCAGGGGAGCCAGCAACCGGGCACCTGAGCCCAGCGCCTCAGCCAGCATGGCGGGCAGGGTTTCCTGCTCGATCAGCGTCTGGCCCAGTGCCAGCAGCGCAGGCACGTCCACCGGGTTTTCGATGGACAGATGGCGGTCAATGGGCTCGCGCAGCTTGTGCTGCACCAGGCGGTCGTACAGGCGGCTGTCGATGCGCGCGCCCTTCTCCACCAGCTTGATGCCGTTGTCGGTGTAGATGGCAGCGCCTGCGACCACCGTACGCCGGTCGGCCATGTCGGTCAGCGCACGCAAGTAATGGGGACTGTCAGCGTCCTCGGCATCCGCTGAAAGAAGAATATCGGTCATGCAAGCAACACAAATCGTTACTTCGCACTATAGGGGGTTCTCTTGCGGGGCACTGACTCGCGTGACGCGATACCGACATGCAATCTTGATGCACATCAAGCAGCAGGCGCTGCTACCCGTGCTCGTTTTTTGCCGCATGGCAGAGATCACACGTCCGGATTCCCATGACCAAGGCCTGGACCCGCCCGGGCTCGCCGGGGTGACAAAGCCCCCTGTCACCCCAATGTCATTGTCCCAAATAGGCGTCAGGGTTTCCATTCAACAATGTCGCCGATAGCCTGCTTTTTGGTGATCCTGGACAGTCAGGCTTGGGTAAACCCTGAAAAGTTCCGCATTGATTGTTCACAATACTGGAACAGTTAGTTCGCGACCCGGTGGTTTTTCTCTGCACCCCACCGGCGTACAGTTCATCCCATCGATGAGCCGAACCCGCAAGGCGACTCNCAATACTGGAACAGTTAGTTCGCGACCCGGTGGTTTTTCTCTGCACCCCACCGGCGTACAGTTCATCCCATCGATGAGCCGAACCCGCAAGGCGACTCACCGAACCCGGTCCCAAGTAGCTTTCTTTGTTTTTGGCGCTTTGTCCCGGCTTTTTTTGAGACGCTTCTTTAACTTCAAGGATTTCCATCATGAACAACACCGCACGTTTCCTGTCTATCGCCGCTGTCGCCGCTTTCGCTTCTTTTGGCGCCCAGGCTGACGAAGCCGATGCTTCGCAGTTCGCCACCAAGTTCGAAACCAACCGCACCCGCGCTGAAGTGGCTGCCGAAGCTGCTACCGTGGCCCAGACCCGCTCGATCGAGCCCGCTGGTTCGCGTGTGGTGACTTACAAGTCCACGGCTGACCGCGCTGCCGTGCGTGCCCAGGCTGCTGAAGCAGTGCGCACCGGTCAGATTTCTTCGGGTGAGCGCGGCTGATTCACCAGGGGCGGCTGAATCTGCCGCCCTGGTTGCGCCGTATCTCTCAGTACCCAAGTCCTCTTTTTAGAATTTTCCGGAGTTTCACCATGAACAAGTCTGTCCGTTTCCTGTCCGTTGCTGCTGTCGCCGCTTTTGCCGCTTTTGGTGCCCANCAAGTCCTCTTTTTAGAATTTTCCGGAGTTTCACCATGAACAAGTCTGTCCGTTTCCTGTCCGTTGCTGCTGTCGCCGCTTTTGCCGCTTTTGGTGCCCATGCTGACGAAGCCGATGCTTCGCAGTTCGCCACCAAGTTCGAAACCAACCGCACCCGTGCTGAAGTGGCTGCAGAAGCTGCTACCGTGGCCCAGACCCGCTCCATCGAGCCCGCTGGTTCGCGTGTGGTGACCTACAAGTCCACGGCTGACCGTGCTGCTGTGCGTGCCCAGGCTGCTGAAGCCCTGCGCACGGGCCAGATCTCTTCTGGCGAAATCGGCAACGCAATGTAATTGCCAGAGGCCCCATGCAGACTGCATGAGGGCTTTGTGAAAAGTGCCAATGCAAAAGGCCGGGGTCCTGTGAGGGGCCCCGGCCTTTTTTGTGATGCCACTCCACTGCAGGGGTGGCTCAAATGCTTATGGGATCAGCTTGACGCCGGTCTTGGCCTGCAGGGCCTCAAAAGTCACGCCGGGAGCCAGCTCCACCACCTTCAGGCCCTGGGGCGTCACGTCCATGACGGCCAGGTCGGTGATGATGCGATCCACCACACCCACGCCCGTGAGGGGCAGCGTGCACTGGGGCAGGATCTTCAGGTCTTCGGTGCCATCCTTCTTGCGCGCCACATGCTCCATGAGCACGATCACGCGCTTGACGCCAGCCACCAGGTCCATCGCGCCACCCATGCCCTTGACCATCTTGCCGGGGATCATCCAGTTGGCCAGGTCGCCCTTTTCGCTGACCTGCATGGCGCCCAAAATCGACAGGTTGATCTTGCCGCCACGGATCATGGCAAACGACTGGTCGCTGCCAAAGATGGACGAGCCCTTGATGGTGGTCACGGTCTGCTTGCCGGCGTTGATCAGGTCGGCATCCACTTCGTCTTCGGTGGGAAACGGGCCGATGCCCAGCATGCCGTTTTCGGACTGCAGCCACACCTCTTTGTCGGCAGGCACAAAGTTGGCCACCAGCGTGGGGATGCCAATGCCCAGGTTCACATAAAAGCCGTCTTCGAGTTCATGGGCGGCACGGGCCGCCATTTGGTCTTGACTCCACGACATAGATACTTCTCCAGCTTGTTCTGTACGGTTTTGCGGCAGCGGCTCAGACGCCCGCTTTTTCGGTGATGGTGCGCTTTTCAATGCGCTTCTCGGGCGTGGCGTTGTGCACGATGCGGTGCACATAGATGCCAGGCAGATGGATCTGGTCGGGCGCAATAGCGCCGGTTTCCACCACCTCTTCCACCTCCACGATGGTGATCTTGCCAGCCGTGGCCGCGGCGGGGTTGAAGTTGCGCGCCGTGAGGCGGAACTGCAGGTTGCCCGACTTGTCGGCACGCCAGGCCTTGACCAGCGACACATCGGGCACCAGCGAACGCTCCATCACATAGGTTTCGCCATCGAACTCGCGCAGTTCCTTGCCCTCAGCCACGATGGTGCCCACGCCGGTCTTGGTGAAAAAGGCCGGGATGCCCGCACCGCCCGCACGCAGCTTTTCGGCCAGCGTACCCTGGGGGGTGAACTCCAGCTCCAGCTCGCCAGCGAGATACTGGCGCTCGAACTCCTTGTTCTCGCCCACATACGACGAGATCATTTTCTTGATCTGCCGGGTCTCGAGCAGCTTGCCCAGGCCGAAGCCGTCCACGCCCGCATTGTTGGAGATCACGGTCAGGTTCTTCACGCCCGAATCGCGCAGCGCGTCGATCAAGGCTTCAGGAATGCCACACAGTCCAAAGCCGCCAACAGCCATGAGTTGGCCATCTGCAACCACGCCCTTCAGGGCCTCGGCTGCGGAGGGGAATAACTTGTTCACCACGATCTCCTTATGAATGGGATGCGCTACGATACTACGTACTTAAATAAGTAGTTTTCCGTAAAGATTAGCACTATGGACGTTGATTACCGACTGGCTTTCGACATGGCCCCTGTGGGGCTGGTGCTCTCGCGCAACCGCACCATGGTGGACTGCAACCGCCATGTCTGCGAAATGTTCGGCGCCTCGCGCGAAGTGCTGATCGGCCAGTCGTTCCAGATACTCTATCCCAGCGCCGACGAATATGAGCGGCTTGGGGCGCACATGGAGCCCATCCTGAACGCCAAGGGCCACTATGCGGACAACCGCATCATGAAGCGCGCCAATGGCGAAGTGTTCTGGTGCCACGTGTCCGGCCGCGCACTCAACCGCGATGCCCCGCATGAGTCCGGCATCTGGAGCTTCGAAGATCTGAGTTCGCAGCGCGCCGTGAAGGCGGAGCTGACGGGCCGTGAGCGCGAGGTAGCCGCCCGCCTGCTGGAAGGCCTGACCTCCAAGGAGATCGGTCGGGCGCTGGAGATCAGCCACCGCACGGTAGAAATTTACCGTGCGCGCCTCATGCGCAAGTACAACGCCTCCACCGCCGCCGACCTGGTGCACAAGCTGCTGGCAGGTGGCTGAACCTGCCCTCGAAGGACAGCACTACCGCCCTATTGCCTACTTGGCCGGGCCGTCGATGACTTCGGCGGCGGTGCGAAACGCCTCTACCGCCGTCGGCAGGCCGCAGTAGACACTGGCGTGCAGCAGCACCTCCTGCAACTCCTCTGCAGTAGCGCCATTGTTCAGCGCGCCACGCACATGGCCCTTGAGTTCATGCTGCTTGCCCAGCGCGATCAACATGGAAACCGTGATGAGACTGCGGGTCTTGCGGTCCAGCCCTGGCCGCTGCCAGACATCGCCCCACGCGTTGCGCGTGATGTATTCCTGAATGGGCTGCGTGAAAGAGGTGGCGTTGCCCAGCGCACGGTCCACAAAATCGTCACCCATGACCTCGCGGCGGGTGGCCAGGCCTTTTTCGTAGTCTTTGGTCGGGGTTGGTGTCACGCGGGCTCTCCTTGAAGGGTTGAAACATCAAGGCCCGATGGTAGCGAGCGCACGCAGGGCTTCCACCGCGCAAACAACAGAACGCCCGGCACATGCACTGCACACGCCGGGCTTCATGGCTTCGTGAACGGCTCGCCCCATGCCATCCCCTGACGACATGGGAGCAAGGCCTCACTGATCAGGCGCTGGCACCGCCTGAGGTCAGGTCAAACCGGTCCAGGTTCATCACCTTGGTCCAAGCCTTGACGAAGTCCTGCACAAACACTGCCTGTGCATCGCTGCTGGCATAGACCTCGGCCAGCGCACGCAACACCGAGTTGGAGCCAAACACCAGGTCGGCCACCGTGCCGGTCCATTTTCTGGCACCTGTGCTGCGGTCCACACCTTCCAGCACACCCGCTGCACCCGCCGACTTCTGCCATTGGGTGCGCATGTCGAGCAGGTTCACGAAGAAGTCATTGCTCAAGGTACCAACGCGCTGCGTGAAGACACCATGGGTGGCCTGCCCCACGTTGGCACCCAGCACGCGCAGTCCACCCACCAGCACCGTCATCTCGGGCGCCGTCAGCGTGAGCTGGTTGGCGCGGTCCACCAGCAGCTCGGCCACGGCGCCTTCCAGGCCAGGGCGCACGTAGTTGCGAAAGCCATCGGCCACAGGCTCCATCACCTCGAACGACGGCACATCGGTCTGCTCTTGCGAGGCATCCGTGCGGCCAGGCGTGAAGGGAACGATCACGCCCTCCCCTGCCTGCTTTGCGGCAGCCTCCACGGCAGCGCCACCGGCCAGCACGATCAGGTCCGCCAGCGAGATCTTCTTGCCACCCGTCTGCGCCGCATTGAACTCGCGCTGGATGGCTTCGAGCTGACCCAGCACCTTGGCCAGTTGCAAAGGCTGGTTCACAGCCCAATCCTTTTGTGGAGCCAGACGGATGCGCGCGCCGTTGGCGCCGCCCCGCTTGTCGCCGCCCCGGAACGTGGAGGCAGAGGCCCAGGCCGTGGATACCAGTTCCGAAATCGACAAGCCCGATGCCAACACCTTGGCCTTGAGCGCAGCGATGTCCTGCGCGTTCACCAAGGCATGGTCCACGGCAGGCACAGGGTCTTGCCAGACCAGCACTTCGGCGGGCACCTCCGGCCCCAGATAGCGGGCACGCGGCCCCATGTCACGGTGCGTGAGCTTGAACCAGGCACGCGCAAATGCATCGGCAAACTGCTCGGGGTGCGCCAAAAAGCGGCGCGAGATCTTTTCGTAGGCCGGGTCAAAGCGCAGCGACAGGTCGGTGGTGAGCATGGTGGGCACCAGCTTTTTCGACGGGTCGTGTGCGTGCGGGATCGTCGCTGCAGCCCCCTTGGCCGTCCACTGGTGGGCGCCTGCCGGGCTCTTGGTCAGCTCCCACTCGTAGCCGAACAGGTTTTCGAAGAAGTTGTTGCTCCACTGCGTGGGCGTGGTGGTCCAGGTAACTTCCAGGCCACTGGTGATGGTGTCACCGCCTTTGCCAGAGCCATGGCCGCTCTTCCAGCCCAGGCCCTGGTCCTCGATGCCTGCACCTTCGGGCTCCTTGCCCACCAGCGCGGCATCGCCAGCACCGTGGGTCTTGCCAAAGGTGTGGCCGCCAGCAATCAATGCCACGGTCTCTTCATCGTCCATCGCCATGCGCGCAAAGGTGTCGCGGATGTCGCGCGCGGCGGCGATGGGGTCGGGGTTGCCGTTCGGGCCTTCGGGGTTCACATAGATCAGGCCCATCTGCACAGCAGCCAGCGGGTTGGCCAGGTCGCGCTCACCGCTGTAGCGCTTGTCGCTGCCCAGCCAGGTGGATTCAGCGCCCCAGTACACGTTTTCGTCGGGTTCCCACACGTCAGGGCGTCCGCCGGCAAAGCCAAAGGTCTTGAAGCCCATGGATTCGAGTGCCACATTGCCCGTCAGGATCATCAGATCGGCCCACGAGATCTTGCGGCCATATTTCTGCTTGACGGGCCAGAGCAGGCGGCGCGCCTTGTCCAGGTTGGCGTTGTCGGGCCAGCTATTGAGCGGCGCAAAACGCTGTTGCCCGGCCCCGGCGCCACCACGGCCGTCTGCCAGGCGGTAGGTGCCCGCGCTGTGCCAGGCCATGCGCACAAACAGCGGTCCATAGTGGCCAAAGTCTGCGGGCCACCAGTCCTGCGAGTCGGTCATCAGTGCGCGCAGGTCGGCCTTCACAGCAGTAAGGTCGAGGCTCTTGAATTCTTCGGCGTAATTGAAGCCGTCTCCCATCGGGTCGGTGAGCGGGGAGTTCTGGTTCAGGGGGCGGAGATTGAGCTGGTTGGGCCACCAGTCGGCATTGCGGGGGCCCGTGGGCACGGCCTTGGTGTGGTCAAAGGGGCATTTGGCTTCGGTCGTCATGGGTCATCTCCTGTGAAATCGCGTCGGCAAAACGTATCGACAGGGCAGATGGTAGGAAGCAAACGATGACAGGTAAATTGAATCGATTGAATCCCATTAATAGCCAATATCAATAGATCATCATCCCTTCATTGATTTCGTTGCGATACCCAGACAAGTTGAGGCTGGGGCAGCGTCAACGCGAACGCGCCAGCGGCAGCCCAGGTGCACCCATGTCAGCCCTCAGGATGCGCCCATGGGTAGAGTCGGTGACATACACCGTGGTACGCCCTGCCCCGCCAAACGCCAGGTTGGTGGTGGAGCTGCCCGGTGCGCCGCGCAGCACCTGCACGGGCTCGGCCCGGTGGTTGAGCACCCACACATAGCCCAGGCCCGGGTTGGCCACCAGTAGGTGACCCTCGGCATCCACGGCCAGGCCGTCGGGGCCGCTGGGGCCATACGAGGTGAAGAACTGGCTGACCTTGGCCACGCTGCCATCGGGCAGCAGCGGCACGCGCCACACGCAGTTGCCGCGCGTCACGGCGAGATACAGCACACGGCCGTCGGGCGACAGGGCCACGCCGTTGGGGCTGGGCACGTTGTGCAGCAGCAAGTCGAGCTGACCATTGGGCCGCAGGCGGTACAGGCGGCCGCTCGGGTCGTGCAGGCCGCTTTGGCCCTGGTCGGTGAAGTAGAGGTTGCCTTCGGCGTCAAAGATCAGGTCGTTCACGCCCTTGAAGCGCTCGCTGTTGCGGCGCTGCAGGTACGGGGTGACGGCGCCCGTGGCCACATCGAGCTGCATCAGGCCGTTTTTGTAGTCGGTGATGAGCAGCGTGCCGGGCTTCAAGAACTTGAGACCGTTGGGCTCACCGTCGTACTCGGCCACCAGCGCCCAGTCGCCCTGCGGGTTGATGCGAAAGACCCGGCCCCAGGGGATGTCGCTGACGTAGAGGTTGCCTGCGTCGTCGAACACCGGGCCTTCCAGAAACGAATCGGTGATGGTGCCGCCCCGGTTGGCATCGGCCCAGTCGCTGCGCTCGCGGCGGCGAAAGTGCTCGGGCATGGTGGTGAACAGGTCGAGATCGCGGACCTCAGGGGCTTGCAACAAAAACATGGTGGGGTCTTTCCAATTCGTTCAGGCGGCGGGAACGGCATCGAAACCATACAGCCGCGCCGGGTTGTCGACCAGGATGCGGTCCATGGCCGCGTCGCTGCCAGCCCAGGCCTGCAGCAGGTCCACCAGATCGGCATCGTTCACAGTGCCAGGCGTCTCGGTGGTGTGCGGCCAGTCGCTGCCCCACACCAGGCGATCCGGCGCGGCCTGCACCAGGGTCTGGCCCAGCGGCAGGGTGTCGGCGTAGCTGGGGCCATGCACGGTCGAGCGCATGTAGGCGCCCGAGAGCTTGACCCAGGTGTTGCCACCATCGAGCAGGCCGCGCACCACGCCGTAGGCCTCTGCGGCTGGTCCTTCGGCGGGATCGATGCGGCCCAGGTGGTCGATGACCAGGGGCACAGGCAGCTTATGCAACTGGGGCGCGAGGGCGATGAGCTGCTCCGGCTGCGCAAAGACCTGGATATGCCAGCCCGCGCACGCCGGGTGCTCGGCCACCTTGCGCGCGAGCGTGGCCAGCATGGCGGGCGTGGTGGTGCCCCACGATTGGGGCGAGACGAAATTGACCCGCAGCCCGCGCACGCGACGTGCGGCCAGGTGGGCCAGCTCGTCGGCACCCACACCGTCACCCACCACGGCCACACCGCGTGCGGCGTCGCCCAACTGGTCCAGCGCATCCAGCGTGCAGGCGTTGTCGGTGCCATAGGTGGATGGCGTGACCACCACCGTGCGCGTGGTGCCCAGGCGCGCCTGCAGTTGCCGGTACACCGCCACGGGCGCCACCGGTGGCGTGCGCGGCCAGTGGGCTGACGGCGCAAAGCGCGGGTCAAAGATGTGCATGTGGCTGTCACACGCGCCGGGCGGCAACTGGCGCTGCGGGCGGTTCAGGCCCACGGAGTGGGGCACGGGGGTGGTCAGCGCTGGCAAAGGCATGGGTCAGTCCAGCTTGATATTGCCCTTCTTCACCACCTCGCCCCACTTCGCGTCTTCCTTCTTCAGGAAGGCGGCAAAGTCTGCGGGCGTGGAGCCGATGGGCTGGGCGCCCAGGTCGGCGAGGCGCTGCTTCACTTCGTCTTCTTTCAGCACCTCTTGCAGGGCCTGCTGCAGTTTGGTGGCCACCTCGGCTGGCACGCCCGCAGGCAGGAACACGCCGTTCCACTCATAGGCCTCATAACCGGGGATGGCCGCCTCGGCCACCGTGGGCACATCGGGCAGGCGCTTGGAACGCTCAGGCGCCGACACGGCCAGCGCACGCAGCTTGCCGCCCGCCACATGCGGGTAAGTGGCGGCCACGGTGCCGAACATGAAGTCCACCTGGCCGGCGATCACATCGGTGATGGCGGGGCCACCGCTCTTGTAGGGCACGTGCACCATATCGAGGCCCAGCTTCTGGGCCATCAGCTCCGCCGCCAGGCGCTGCACCGTGCCGCTGCCGCCCGAGGCAAAGTTGATCTTGCCCGGTTGCGCCTTGGCCTTGGCGATCAGCTCGCCCACGTTCTTGTAGGGCGCATCGGCCTTCACGATGAGCACGTTGGGCGCCAGCAGCACCAGCGACAGCGGCTGCAGTGCGTTGGCGGCATACGGCATCTTGGGGAACAGGTGCGGGTTGATGGAATACGGCGTGGCGTCGTACAGCATGGTGTAGCCGTCTGCCGGGGCCTTGGCCACGAAGCTGGCGCCAATGGTGCCGCTGGCACCGGCCTTGTTGTCCACGATCACGCTGCCGCCGAGCTTGGCGCCCAGGCGGGTGGCCACCACACGGGCCACGGCATCTGCCGCGCCCCCGGGTGCGTAGGGCACGACGATGGTGATGGGCCGCTCGGGGAAGGCGGCGTGGGCCACGCCAGCGGCCAGGGCGCAGGCGGCGATCAGGGGTTTGAGGAAGCGAAACATGGGTGTCTCCTTGGGTAGCATTCAATCAACAAAAGAGGAAAGGCAGTAGCGGTGTTTCACGTCGCACGGTGCATGCGCGGGCGCCCGTGCAAGGGCCGCCCCGCAGCACCGGCTGCGTCCCCCTTCCCGCTTTGCATCGCAAAGCGAGAGAAGGGGGAAGGCGCAACGCGCCTCAGGGGGTTGTCAGAGTCAATCTGCTTTGAGATCGAGCGCTTTGGCAATCTGGCTATACGTCGCAGCTTCGCGGGCCACACGGGTCGCAAAGGCGTTGCCACACACCGATTCGGCATCCATCCCCAGGCCGCGCAGCTTGTCGGCGGCCGATTCGCTCTTGGCAAAGTCGGCGGCCGTGCGCTCCAGCGCCTGGGCGATGGGCTCGGGCACGCCTGCCGGGGCCAGCACGCCGTACCACACGTCGGCAGCGTAGTTGCCACCGCCCGCCTCGGCAAACGTGGGCACCTCGGGCACCAGTGCCGAGCGCTGGGGCGCGCCCACGGCCAGCGCGCGCAGCTTGCCGCTCTTGATCTGCGGCAGCACCGAGCCCAGGGTGGCGAAGGAGCTGTCGAGCTGCCCGCCCATCAGGTCCGTCACCACCGGCGCGGCGCCCTTGTAGGGCACATGGTTGAGCTGCAGGCCCTGGGCGCGGGCAAAGATCTCGGTGGCGAAATGGCCTGAGCTGCCCACCCCGGCCGTGCCCGCCGTCACGCGGCCAGGCTCGGCGCGGGCCTTGGCCTGATAGTCGGCCAGGGTCTTCACCGGCAGGCTAGGGGCCACCACCAGCACCGTGGGGCTGCTGGCCACCGTGCACAGGGGGCGGAAGGACTTCACTGCATCGAACTTGACGCGGGCCTGGTACAGCGCCGGAATCATGGTGTGGTTGGTGGCGCCGAACAGCAGCGTGTAGCCATCGGCCGGGGCGCTGGCCACGGCCTGCGCGGCAATAATGGTGCCCGCACCGGGCTTGTTGTCGATGATGAACGGCTGGCCCAGCGCCTTGCTGGCGTGGTCGGCAAATGCGCGTGCCACCACGTCGGTGGGGCCACCGGCGGCAAAGCCCACCACCAGCTTCACGGGCTTGGTCGGATAGGCTGCTGCGCCCGTTTGCGCGCAGGCGGCGCCAGACGCTACTAAAACAATAGCTGCCAGCGCATGATTGACTAGCGCAAGAGGACTATTTTTCTTGAAATTGCGTGCCATGGTCTGTTGTCTCCTGTGCGGCCGGGCACCCAGCCCGGCCATGTTCTTGGGGCAAGCCGGCGCTCAGGCGACGGCTACTGCATGCGGTGCACGTGCCAGCACGGCCAGCAGGTTCTTCGCCGCGCCCACGCCCATGTTCACGTAGGCGTCGCTCGTCACGCCGCCGATGTGGGGGCTGAGGATGAAGCGCGGCTCGCCCTGGAAGGGGTGGCCCGCCGTCATCGGCTCCACCGCAAAGCTGTCGAGCCCGGCCGCCATGACCTGGCCCGAGCGTACGGCGGCCAGCAGCGCGGCCTCGTCGATCAGGCCGCCGCGTGCCGTGTTCACCACAATCACGCCGCGCTTGCACTGCGCCAGCGTGGCGGCGTTCAGCAGGTTCCGGTTTTCGTCGGTCAGCGGGCAGTGCAACGAGATGGCATCCGATTCGCGCCAGATCGTCTCCAGGCCCACCGCCTGCACATAGGCGGGCAGGTTCTTGGCAAACGGATCGAAGCCAATCACGCGCATGCCCAGAGCGTCGGCCATCTTGGCAAAGCGCAGGCCAATCGCACCCAGGCCCACCAGGCCCACGGTGCGGCCGCCCAGTTCCAGGCTCTTGTGCGTGGCCTTGTCCCAGTGGCCAGCGTGCATGCGCGCATCGAGTTGCACCACCGACTTGGCGCAGGCCAGCAGCAGCGCCAGCGCCTGTTCGGCCACGGCAGCAGCGTTGGCGCCCACGGCGGCCACCACCTCAATGCCACGGGCCTTGGCCGCAACTTTGTCGATGGTGTCGGTGCCGCTGCCGTGCTTGGAAATGACCTTGAGCGCGGGGGCTGCGTCCATCACCGCAGCGCCCACCTTGCCGTAGCGCACGATGATGGCCACGGGGTTGTGCGCACCGCACAGGGCCACCATGTCCTCTTCCGTCGGCGTCTTGCCTGCGTAAACGATCTCGTAGCCTGTGAGCAGATCCAGGGCTTGTTGCGCCAGGTCGGCGCCGGTCACGATGATGGTTGGGCTCACAGCGATTCCCCTTCCTTCAAGACACCCGCAGCGCGCAGGGCGGCAGGCAGCCATTTCGATGCGGTGTCGCCACGGGCGATGGCTTCGATACGGGCGGCTTCGTCGGCCACCTTCTTGTCGGCCAGGGCCAGCATGGCGGGGGCTTTTTCGCGCTCGATGACGACCACGCCATCGGCATCGCCCACCACCAAGTCACCCGGGTTCACCACCGCGCCACCGGCGCTGATGGGGTGGTTGATGCGGCCGGGCACGTACTTGGTGGGCCCTGCGGGGTTGAAGCCCGCGCTGAACACGGGGAAGTCCAGCTCCAGAATTTCCAGCTTGTCGCGGATGGAGGCGTCCACGATCACACCCGCCAGGCCGCGCTTCTTGCAGGCGCTGAGCATCAGCGTGCCCATCAGCGCCGCCGTCTGGTCGCCCTTGCCGTCAATCACCAGCACATCGCCGGGCTGGGCCAGGGCGATGGCGGCGTGGATCATGAGGTTGTCGCCGGGGCGCACTTCCACGGTGAAAGCGGGGCCAGCCACCTTCATGTTCTGGTGCACAGGCGCCACGCGGCCATGCATGGTGCCGCGGCGACCTGCCACGTCGGCCAGGATGGCGGCTTGGTAGGTGGCGGCTTGGGCCACGACGTCGCCGCTCACGCGGTCGATGGTGCGGATGATTTCAGGGAGTTGGCTCATGGGACGGTCCGGTTGAACGATGGAATGAAGAAAGGAAATAAGAGAACTGCGGTGGTCAGTCGGCTTTGATGCCACCGTCTTTGATCACCTTGGCCCACTTGGCCGAGTCGGCCTTTTGCAGGTCGCCCAGCTGCTGGGGCGTGCCGCCCACCAGCGTCACGCCCAGCTTGTCGGCCAGGGCGATGAGGGCGGGGTCTTTCAGCGTGGCGGCGATCTCGCGGTTCAGGCGCTGCACGATGGCGGCGGGCGTCTTGGCGGGCGCAAACACGGCCTGCCACTGCTCCACCACAAAGTCCTTGAGCCCCGCCTCGCCCATGGTGGGCACGGCAGGCAGGGCCTTGAGGCGCTGGGCTGACGTGACGGCCAGGGCGCGCAACTTGCCCGATTGCACATGCGGCAGCGCGGCGGCTGCGGGAGCAAACATGAACTGCACCTGCTCGGCCAGCGTGTCTTGCAGCGCGGGGGTGTCGCCCTTGTAGGGCACATGGATGAAGCGCGCGCCGGTTTGCTGCTGCAGCAGCTCGCCCTGCATTTGCAAAATGGTGCCGTTGCCGCCCGAGGCAAACGCCAGCTTGCCCGGCTGGGCCTTGGCGGCGGCCAGCAGGTCGGCCACCGTCTTGAACGGCTGGTTGGCGCCCACCACCAGGATGTGGGGGATGGTGCCCACGGTGATCACGGGCTCAAACGCCGTGATGTGGTCGTAGGGCAGCTTGGCCATCAGGTGCGGGGCGATCGCCTGCGGGCCGATGGACGTGCCCAGCAGCGTGAGCCCGTCGGGCGCCGCCTTGGCCACGTAGGCCGCGCCAATGGTGCCCGTGGCCCCGGCCTTGTTGTCCACGATGACGTTGGTGGACAGGGCCGCGCCCAGCTTGAGGGCAATGTTGCGGCCCAGCACATCGGTGCTGCCACCGGCGGGGTAAGGCACCACCCAGGTGATGAGCTTGCCCGCAGGCCAATCGTTTTGCGCCCAGGCGGGCAGCCCCGCCCCCATGCCAGCGCCCGCAAGGGCCAGGGTGGTCAGCAGGTGGCGGCGCTGCGCGCTGTGCGTGGATAGGGGAGATACCAAAGAGGTCATGGTGCAAGGCCCTCAGACAGGGGTGGGGGATGAAGAAGTCGAGACCGGCGGGAAGCCGTAGAGCGCGGCAGGGTTGGTGACCAGCACGCGGCGCAGGGCATCCGCACCGGCCTGATCGCACCAGCGCGCCAGGGTGTCGATTTGCAATGCGTCGTCCGGCACGGGGTGCAGGCCAGCGCTGGCAGTGGCATGGGGCCAGTCGCTGCCCCACAGCACGCGCTCTGGTGCCGCACGCAAGTAGCTGGCGGCCAGTGCATCGAGCGCCGGGTCGTCCACCGCATGGGTGGCGCTGACGATGTAGCCGCCCGAAAGCTTGACCCAGGCCCTGCCCTCGCCCATCAGCTGCAGCAACAGTGCGTGGGCTGGGTGCTTCCCGGCTTGCTCGGGTGCGATGCGGCCCAGGTGGTCAAACACCAGGGGCACAGGCACGTTGCGCAGCACATCGCCCAGCGTGGCCAGCACATCGGGTGCCATCAGCAGCTGCAGATGCCAGCCCCAGGGGGCAATGCGCCGGGCAAGGGGCAGGATGGAGTCCACCGAACCCGTGACGCCCAGCGACAGGTTCAGCCGCACGCCGCGCACGCCCGCGTCGTGCAGGGCCTGCAGCTGGGCATCGCTCTCGCTGCCATCGATCACGGCCACGCCCCGGGCCTGCGTACCCAACGCGGCTAGGCCCTGCAGCATGCAGCGGTTGTCCGAACCGTAGGTGGATGGCGTGACCAGCATCGAGCGCTCGGTGCCCAGGCGCTGCTGCAGCGCGCGGTAGTCACTGGCCGACGCATCGGGCGGCAACAGCCTGGCGCCGGGCGCAGCAGGAAAGCGCTGGTCGTACACATGCACGTGGCAGTCGCACGCCGCCGCAGGCAGTGCGGTACGGGGCGCCGTCGTTCCCAGCGAGAACGGTACGGGCGTGACAAGACGATCGCGGGTCATGGCGATGGGCAGTCAGCGGGGGATGAACGTGGCGGCTCGATCAGTCCAGGCTGGCGCCAGAGTCCTTCACGATCTTGGACCAGCGGGGCACTTCGGTGCGCAGCAGTGCCGCAAACTGCTCGGACGTGCCGCCGAGGATGTCGCCGCCTTCAGAGCGCAGCTTGTCCGCCACGTCCGGTTGCTTGAGGGCCTGGTTGATGGCCTTGTTGAGCTGCGCCACGATGGCTGAGGGCGTGCCCGCCGGGGCCAGCACACCGAACCAGGTCACGGCCTCAAAACCCTTGAAGCCCGACTCGGCCAAGGTGGGCACATCGGGCAGTTGCGCGGAGCGCTGGGCCGCGGTGATGGCAATGACCTTGAGCTTGCCATTGCGCACATGGCCCAGCAGCGTGGGTACGGACGACATGTACAGATCGATCTGCCCGCCCATCAGGTCCGTCATGGCCTGGGCCGCGCCCTTGTAGGGAATATGGCGCAGCTGGATGCCGGCAGCGTTCTCGGCCAGCTCCCCGGCCAGATGGGCCACGGTGCCGTTGCCCGAATAGCCCAGCGTCAGGGCATCAGGCTTGCCCTTGGAGGCAGCCACCACGTCGGCAAAGGTCTTGAAACGCGAGTTGACCGGCACCGCCATCACGATGGGCGAGGACGACACCAGCGCCACCGGCGCCAGGTCCTTGAGCGGGTCGTAGGGCAGCTTCTTGTACAGCGTGGGATTGATGGCGAGGTTGCTGGTCTGCCCCATCACCAGCGTGTAGCCGTCCGGGTCGGCCTTGGCCACAGCGTCCACCCCCAGGTTGCCACCGGCGCCGGGGCGGTTGTCCACGATCACGCTCCACTTGTTCTGGTCGGCCATCTTCTGCGCCACGGCGCGGGCGATCATGTCGGTGCCACCGCCGGGGGGGAACGGAACAATCAGGCGGATGGCCTTGGCGGGGTAGGCCGTCTGCGCCTGCGCAGCGCCGTGGGGCACGGCCACGGCCGCAAGGCCCAGGAAAGCGGCGCACAGGCGCGCACTCAAAGAACGTGAAAGCGATGAAAAAGCGGTCATGGATTTGTCTCCGTTATGGTGGTTCGTCACGCCGGTCTGCAAGGGCCTGTTCGGACCTGGCGCCGTGGAGTGCGAATGTACGCACGCGTTTCAACCCATACAATGCAGTTGCACACAATGAAACGAATTGCGCCATGAGCAACCCACCCTCTTCGCCCGCGCGCCCTGCCCCGCGCAAGGCCACCCAGCCAAATGCCACCACTGCCGGGGCCGATGAAAGCGCAGACGGGCCGACCGATGCGGCGACAAAGGACACCGGTGGCGTGATCGCCGTGACGCGTGCGCTGCAGGTGCTGGAGGCCTTTGCGCTGGGCGAGTCCAGCCTGTCCCTGGCAGAGCTAAGCCGCCGCTGCAGCCTTCACAAGACCACAGTGCTGCGCCTGGCCCGCACGCTGGCGCAGTCCGGGTTCATGGTGCAGCGCGAAGATGGCGACTGGCGCCTGGGCCCGGCCGCAGGCTGGCTGGGTGCGCGCTACCAGGCAGGCTTTGACGTGCAGAACGTGCTGGAGCCCGCGCTGCGTGAACTGACCCTTGCCACCGGCGAAAGCGCTGCGTTTTACGTGCGTGAAGGCAATGTGCGCACCTGCCTTGTCCGTGTGGAAGGCCCGCAGGCGCTGCGCCACCACGCCCGCATGGGCGAAGGACTGCCGCTGGACAAGGGCTCGCCGGGCCGCGTGATCCTGGCGTTTTCGGGCGAGCCGGGCAAGGCCTATGAAGAGATCCGCAAGAAGGGCTACCACTGGTCGATTGGTGAACGGGAACAGGGCGTGGCCACCGTGTCGGCGCCGGTGTTTGGCATGCACTGGCGGCTCATGGGCTCGGTGTGCATCTCAGGCCCGGCCTCGCGTTTGCCCGCCGAAAAGCTCGAAGCGCTGGCGCACACCGTGGTCGCTGCAGCGACACAGTTGTCCTACGCACTGGCAGGGAGTTCGGCCGCGCCGGCCCATGCCCCCGTGCGGGCGACGCAATGGCATCCCTGATACTTGCATCCGTTATCCACCCCACACAAAAAACCGAGGAGACTGCCGTGAGCCGCTACCCCTTCCCCGACCTGAACACCCTGCCCGAGGACATCCGCGCGCGGATTCTTGAAGTGCAGGAGAAGGCGGGATTCATCCCCAACGTATTCCTCGCGTTTGCCCGCCGACCAGCGGAATGGCGTGCATTCTTTGCGTACCACGACGCGCTCATGCTCAAGGAAGAAGGCAGCCTGACCAAGGGCGAGCGCGAGATGATCGTCACCACCACCAGCGCGGCCAATCAGTGCCTGTATTGCGTGGTGGCGCATGGCGCGATCCTGCGCATCTACGAGAAGAAGCCGCTCATCGCCGACCAGGTGGCGGTGAACTACCGCAAGGCGGACATCAGCCCCCGGGAGCGGGCCATGCTCGACTTCGCCATGAAGGTGTGCCAGAACGCCCACGAGATCGACGACGCCGATTTCGAGGCCCTGCACCCCCATGGTTTCGATGACGAGGACATCTGGGACATCGCCGCCATCACGGCATTCTTTGGCCTGTCCAACCGCATGGCCAGCTTTGCGGGCATGCAGCCCAACCCAGAGTTCTATCTGATGGGCCGTGTGCCCAAGGCCAAGCCTGCGGCCTGATCCAAACCATGCGCTCCGCACGAACGATCTGGCTTTGGGTGCTGGCCGCCCCTGCGGTACAGGCCGCAGGGTTTGGGCCACCGGAGGGCACGCTGCCATTTCACCCTTTGACTGTGGCCGTGCCCGCTGGCGCGCTGTCGCCGTTGCGGTCCGCCTCGCTCTTCCGCGAAGAGTCCAGCACGGGGGCGGCGCCGACTTACTACCTCGGTGCGGGTGTTGCAGGCTCGCGCCTGCAAATCCCTGACTCGCCGGGCGCTACGGCGTGGCAGGTCGTACCCACCGCCGATTGCGTACGCCTGGAGCCCGTGCCCCCCGCACTGCTGCACACCCCATCCGTGCAGGCAGTGCTGGTGCAACAGAATCCGCTGCCCATGGAGTGCGCTGCGGCCTTCGAGGGGAGCTGTACCAGCCGTGACGACAAACTGCGCATCACCACGACCTTCGAGGGCCGGCGCCGCGCGGCGCGCGTGGGTGGCGGCTTTTTCGGCACCGAAGGCACCATAGACACCACCTTCTACACGGGTGTGCGCACCCTCAGCATCGAACACCTGCCCAGCCGTCTTGTGCTGCGCATGCAAGAACGCCTGAACAACAGCAACGGCTACAGCGCACCGCAGACAGCCATCCGGTATTTGCCAGAGCTGCAGCGCCTTTTGCTGCTGGGCGCCTCAGAGGCACAGGGCATGCCTCTGGCGCAATGTGTTGCCCTGCCCCCACGATAAAGGCTGTCCCACTGCGACTCAACGGACCGATACCCGCGCGATGCTCCGCAGGACCTCAGGACCTCAGGACCTCAGGCCGGCAAGTCTGCATCGGTCTCGCGCACCCAGGGCTGCTGCACCTGCCACTGGTCCAGCCAGCCCGGTACCTGCTGCGCGGGCATGGGCCGCGCAATGCCATAGCCCTGGCCCAGCACACAGCCCATGGCCAGCAGCGTGCGGCCGTGGGCCACGGTCTCCACACCTTCGGCAATCACCTTGCGGTTGAACGCTTTGGACAGGCCCACCACACCCTGCACAATGGCCAGGTCGTCGCGGTCTTCGAGCATGTCGCGCACAAAGCTCTGGTCGATCTTGAGCAGCTCTGCAGGCAGCTTTTTCAGGTAGGTCAGCGACGAATAACCGGTCCCAAAATCGTCCAGAGCAAACCGCACGCCCAGTTCGGCGCATGCGTGCATCAGGCCAGATACCTGGGCCATGTCCTGCAACGCGCTGGTCTCCACAATCTCCAGCTCCAGCGCCGACGAAGGCACCGAGGGATGCGCGGCCAGTGCCTGGCGCAGCTTGTGTACAAAGTCCTCTTGCTGGAGCTGCTTGGAGAACACGTTGACGCTGACCGGCATGCACAGCCCCACCGCCAGCCACTGCGCCATTTGGGACAGGGCCATGTCCAGCACCCGCTCGCCAATCGCAATCGCCATATCGTGGTCTTCAATCACCGGCAGGAACTGGCTCGGGGCCAGCAGGCCCCGCTGCGGATGCAACCAGCGGACCAGCGCCTCCATGCCCACCACCTCACCTGTCTGCATGTTGACCTGGGGCTGGTAGTACAGCACCAGCTCCCGCTGAGCGATGGCGGTGGCAATCTGCTCCAGGCTTTCGCGCTTGATCCGGATGGCTGCATCGCTGGCCACATCAAACAGGTGGAACCGATTCTTGCCCGCCTGCTTGGCCAGGTACATGGCCTGGTCGGCATGGCGGATGAGCTGCTCCGAACTGGAATCATCCTGCGGGTAGATGGTGACGCCAATGCTGGCAGACACCTGCAGGGATTGCCCGTTCACCAGCAACGGCTCGGCCGCCACCTGCAACAGCCGCAACAGCAGGGGCTCGCAGTCCTGCTCGGCCGTAAGGTCGGTCATGACGGCCACAAACTCGTCCCCGCCTATGCGCGCGAGCGTGTCGCCATCGCGCAGTGCAGACCGCAGCCGCTTGGCAATCGCCACCAGAAACTCGTCGCCCGCCGCATGGCCATACCGGTCGTTGATGTCCTTGAAGCCATCCAGATCCAGAAACGCCACCGCCAGCGACTTGTTGCGACGCACACAGTGCGCCATGGCCTGCTGAAGCCTGTCGGCCAGCAGAACGCGGTTGGGCAGGTGCGTCAGCATGTCAAAGTGCGCCACCTCGGCCAACTGCTCGTTGATGCGGCGCATCTGTGCATTGGCAGCCTCCAGCTCGGCCTGGCTGCGCAGGCGCTCCGTGATGTCGCGAACGATCATGCTGCTGTATTGGCGGCCTTCACTGTCCCCATAAATGCTGGAGCTGATCTCGGCGGTGAAGTGGCTGCCATCACCCCGGACCATGGTCAGCAGGCCGGCCGCCTGCCCCCTCTGCTGGCGCTGTACCAGCAGCTCCTGCAACCGGGGGTCGGCAGGGTCGGCCAGCCCCATGCGCCCCCGGGCGATGATTTGTGCCTCGCTCAAGTCAAACAGTCGGCAAGCCGCCTGGTTCACGGCCAGCACGGTGCCATCGGGCGAGGTGAGCAGCACGGCGTCCATGCTGTTGTCAAACAGCGCCTGGAACTTGAGTTCGCGGTCCTGCAGCTGCGACGTCAGCTTGCGCCGCATGGTGATGTCGACAAAGGTCACCACGATCTTGTCGAGCTGTCCATCGGTGGTGAACCACGGGTCGGCCCGGCTGAGCACCCAGCAAATGTCTGCATCCTTGCCACGGACGATGCCTCCCACTATCCCGTTGACAGGTTCACGGGTCGCAAGCACCCGCGAGGCGGGGTAGTCGGAAACCGGCATGACGGCCCCCTGCTCGTTGACGAAGGACCAGGCCGGGTCGATCAGCTGCTTGCCGGTCATCTGCTCAAAACTCAGCCCCAGCAGGTTACTGGCCTCGGCGTTGCACCGCACCACAGCGCCCGTCGCATCGTGGATGACCAGACCCGTCATCAGGTTGTCGATGAGGGAGCGCTGCTCGGTCTCGCTCTCACGCAGCACCCTTTCCACCGCCAGCCGCTGCTGCTCGGCTTCGTGCTCGCGGCGAGCGAGGCGCAGCGACACGAGCTTGATAAACACCAGCAACAGCGCCGTGAGCGCCAGGGGAGTGTCGATGCTGCGGGCCCAGACCTGAAAGAACCGGCTCTCGGGCTGCCCGACAAAGACGGTCGCAGGGAGCCTGTCGAGCCGGTGGAACAGGTTGATAAAGTTCTGCCCCTTCAACAGCGCATTGGGTCCCTCGACCCGCCCTTGCAGGGGGAACTGGTGCTGCGCGAGATACCGTACCAGCACCCCGTCCCGACGCATGCCATACACCTCGTCCTTGGTGACCGTGGCGGGCACCGGAAAGCGGGTCATCAGGTAGCCGTCATCGCGCAGCACACCCACTGTGAGCTGCTGCACCAGCGGCGCGTCTTTCCAGAGCGACTCCAGAAAATCGACCGGAAACACATCTGTCAGCACCGCCCGGGGCTTGCCTTGCGCATCCCGCAGCACATAACGCAGCGTGAACACCCAGTCCTGGCTGTGCGCGTCGCGCTGGGGTCGTCCCAGGTAGATGTCGTGCTGGTCCTTAGCGTCCCGCGCAAAGTCTTGAAAGCCGGATTGATCCACCAGGCCGGGTTGGCCGTTCCTGTCCGCCGCATGGGACGAGGCCAGCACCTTGCCGTTCATTTCGCTCAGGGATATCTCGCTGACTTCGGGGCGGTGCTTGCGGTAGTCCGTTAGCAGTTGCTGCGCCAGCGCCAGGTTGTCGATACCACCGGGCGAGATGGCGATGGTTTCTGCCAGGCTGAACAGGCCAGCGCGTTTGGAGAGAAAGAAGGTGTCCAGCGTCCGCGTCAGCAGCACCAGGTTGGACTGCATGTGCTCCTCTTCACGGTCCTTGACCTGCCCCCATTCGTCAAAGGCGTACAGGCCAAACATGAAGAGAACCGATGCGATGACCAGATTGGTCACCTTGTTGATGCTGCTGGCAGCCGCGCTTGCTGGGATGGTTGAATTCATTCAGAAAGCACAAAGCAGCACGTCGGTGCGGTGTTGGAAATCCCCTCCCCGGCTCTATTCGTTTTCTTCTATCGTTGCCGAAGTCATCCTAACAGGTAACAAAAAGAACAGGAGGTTGAATGAGAAGGCGCGGTATGGGGTCGGCGGTATGGGCACAGTGCTCCGCGCCTGGGTGCCTGTGGGGCCGTATTCGCAGGCTACCGCAGGGCCACCAGCAGAGGGAAGAAGTGGCACGGATGCTGGGTGCTGGCAGAGGCTTGCCTACCACCGTACCGTCAAACCACCGGTGCAAATCGCCCAAACACTATCTTTCTAATAGCAATCAAGGCATGTATCACGTGCGCTACCGGCCGAATAGTCCAAAAAATGAGCCCCCAGCCCCCGCCACGGGGCTCAAGTGACGGGACGGACGGTCAGCTGGCAGTCACCAGCGTCCGCATCCAGTCGGGCAGCGGCGCGGCCTTCTGCTGCGGAAAGTCCACCCAGATCGTCGTAGCTCCGCCCGCTGCGCATATCACGCCCGGCTGGTCCACGCGCTCCATCGTGCCCCAGGTCTCGAACGTGGTGCGGCCCGGGTCGCTCACGTAGAGCTTGAGCAACACGTCGGCCGGGTATTCGAGCTGCTTGTAGAAATTGCAGAACGCATTGACGATGACAGGCCCCTGTCCGCGCGGGTCGGGGTTGCAGCCCACCGACACCATCCACTCGATGCGCGCGGTTTCCAGGTAGCGGAAGTACACGGTGTTGTTGACATGGCCCATCGCATCCATGTCGCCCCAGCGCACCGGGAACCGCATCTCAAAGACCAGCTTCTTGACCTCAGGGATTTCGATCTTCATACCCGCTCGTGCCCCAGGGATCAGACCGCGAAGCCGTCGTCGGCTGCGATCACCGCGCCATTCACAAAATGGCTCTGGTCACTGGCCAGCATCACCAGCAGCGCATCCAGGTCCTGCGGCTGGCCCACGCGCTTGCGCGGCAGCATGTCCATGAGCTTCTTGCCCTGCTCGGTCTGCCAGTGGTGGTGGTTGATTTCCGTGTCGATGTAGCCGGGGCAGATCGCATTCACGTTGATGCCGAACCGGCCCCACTCCAGGGCCATCGCCCGGGTCATCTGCACCACAGCTGCCTTGCTCATGCAATAGGCGCCGATCTGCGGCAGCACCTTCAGGCCCGCCATCGAAGCGATATTGATGATGCGACCGCCGGTGAAGCTGCCCGGCGCTGCACCGCGGGAGCGGGCCAGCATGCGCTTGCCCACCTCTTGCGCCACAAAGAAGGCGCCCTTCACATTGGTGTCGAAGATGAAGTCATAGTCCTCGGGCGTCACGTCCTGGATGCGCTGCGTGGTGCTCACGCCGGAGTTGTTCACCAGAATGTCGATGGAGCCCATTTCGGTCTCGGCATGGGCCACGGCGGACTTGATGGAGTCGTGGTCGGTCACGTCCAGCTCGATCACATGGGCGTCACCGCCCTCGCCTTCGATGCGCGCGCGCAGCTCCTTGAGTTTTTCCACCCGGCGGCTGGCCAGCACGACGCCTGCGCCCGCTCGGGCCAGGGTGCGGGCAAACTGCGCGCCCAGGCCGCTGGAGGCGCCCGTGATGAAGGCCACGCGGCCGGACAAGTCGATGCTGTATGCCATTTAGAGTCTCCCTACTGATCAAAATAGAACGGTCGTTCGATTGTCTATATTCCGTGAATACAATCAGTCGCCAGACAGACAGGGCGCGGTCGGCGCTCTGTAGAAAATAATCCATTATCAAACGCCCGACGAGAAGCCCATGACCAACGAAGAAATCCTCGCCCAATACGGCCCCCGCGAATCCATGGAATACGACGTGGTGGTCGTTGGCGGCGGCCCTGGCGGCCTTGCCACTGCGATCCGCCTGAAGCAACTCGCGGCCGAAAAAGGCCAGGACGTCTCGGTGGTGGTGCTGGAAAAAGGCTCCGAGCCCGGTGCGCACATCCTGTCGGGCGCCATCATGGACCCCAAGGCCCTCACCGAGCTGATCCCCGACTGGAAAAAGCGCGGCGCGCCCCTGAACCAGCCCGTCACCGACGACGCCTACATCTTCCTGTCTGAAAAGTCGGGCTTTCGCGTGCCCAACATGTTCCTGCCGCCCTTTGCGCAGAACCACGGCAACTACATCATCAGCCTGGGCAACCTGACCAAGTGGCTGGGCGAACAGGCCGAAGCCCTGGGCGTGGAGATCTTCCCCGGCTTCACTGCGGCTGAAGTGCTCTACAACGACAACGGCTCCGTCAAGGGCGTGGCCACCGGCAACATGGGCGTTGGCAAGGATGGCGAGCCCACCGAGAACTTCCAGCTCGGCATGGAACTGCTGGGCAAATACACCGTTTTTGCCGAAGGCGCACGCGGCCACCTGGGCAAACAGCTGATCGCCAAGTTCCACCTCGACAAGGACCGCGACCCGCAGAGCTTCGGCATTGGCGTGAAGGAATTGTGGGAGATCGACCCCAAGAAGCACCAGCCCGGCTTTGTGATGCACACCGCCGGCTGGCCCATGGAGAACGACACCTACGGCGGCGCCTTCCTGTACCATCTGGAGGGCAACAAGGTGGCACTGGGCTTCGTCACGGGCCTGGGTTATGCCAACCCTTACCTGAGCCCGTTCGAGGAGTTCCAGCGCTGGAAAACGCACCCCAACGTCCGCTACTACTTCGAAAACGAGAAGGGCGAGATCACGGCCAAGCGCTTGTCCTACGGCGCACGTGCCATCAACGCCAGCGGCATCAACGCCCTGCCCAAGACCGTGTTCCCAGGCGGCGCCCTGGTGGGCTGCAATGCCGGCTACCTGAATGTCGGCCGCATCAAGGGCAGCCACGCCGCCATCAAGACCGGCATGCTGGCCGCCGAAGCCGCCTATGACGCCGTGGTGGCAGGCCGCCAGCACGACGAGCTGACCGCCTACCCCGAAGCCTTCGAAAAGAGCTGGCTGCACACCGAGCTGAACAAGGACCGCAACTTCAAGAACTGGTTCAAGTACGGCCTGACCACGGCCACACTGATGAACGGTTTCGAGCAGTTCGTGCTGCGCGGCCACATCCCCTGGACGCTGCACCGCGACAAGCCCGACCACGCGTACCTGAAGCCCGCCGCCGAGTGCAAGCCCATCGTCTACCCCAAGCCCGATGGCAAGCTGACCTTCGACCGCCTCTCCAGCGTGTTCATCAGCAACACGAACCACGAAGAGAACCAGCCCGCCCACCTCACGCTCAAGGACCCGAGCGTGCCGGTCAACATCAACCTGGCCAAGTACGCCGGCCCCGAGGCGCGCTATTGCCCGGCGGGCGTATACGAGTTTGTGCCCGACACCACCAAAGGCGGTGATGCCCAGCGCCTGCAGATCAACGCGCAAAACTGCGTGCACTGCAAGACCTGCGACATCAAGGACCCTACGCAGAACATCGTGTGGGTCACGCCAGAAGGCGGCGGCGGTCCGAACTATGCAGGCATGTGAGCACCATCAGAATTCATAGCATCTAGTGCTTAAAGGGCCTGCGCTGCAGGCCCTTTTTTATTGATGTCTCTGGCACTGGCGCTCACGCGGCTGCGCGTGTGAGCTGAAACTGCCCCATCGCACCCGCCAGCCGGTTGGCCTGGTCCTTGAGGCTCTGTGCCGCTGCGGCGCCCTGCTCCACCAACGCGGCGTTCTGCTGCGTCATGTGGTCGAGTTGGTCCACCGCCTGGCTCACCTGGCCGATCTGCGTGCTCTGCTCGCTGCTGGCCTCGTTGATCTCGGACATCAGCGTGGTCACACGCTCCACGCTTTGCACGATGTCGCCCATCGTGGAACCTGCTGTCACCACCAGCCGGGCGCCGTCACTCACCTTGTCCACGCTGGTGGAGATCAGCGCCTTGATCTCGCGCGCCGCATTGGCGCTGCGCCCGGCCAGGCCCCGCACCTCGCTGGCCACCACGGCAAAGCCGCGCCCCTGCTCGCCCGCACGGGCGGCTTCGACGGCCGCGTTGAGCGCGAGGATGTTGGTCTGGAACGCAATGCCATCGATGATGCCCACGATGTCGGCGATCTTCTTGCTGCTGGCATTGATCTCTTCCATGGTCTTGACCACCTGGTTGACCACTTCGCCCCCCTTGCTGGCCACCTCGGTAGCGTTGAGCGCCAGCGCATTGGCCTGGCGCGTGCTGTCGGCATTGGCGGCCACCATCTGCGCCAGCTGGGCAATGCTGGCCGCCGTCTGCTGCAGGTTGCTGGCGGCGTGCTCGGTGCGCATGCTCAGGTCGGTGTTGCCCGCTGCTACTTCGGAGCTGGCCACATGGATGGATTCGCCCGAGTCACGCACCTCGGTCACCACGTAGTGCAGCGACTCGACCATCTTGTCCAGCGCCGTGAGCAACTGGCCGATCTCGTCGGTACGCTGGGTTTGCATACGCACTGTGAGGTCGCCCCGCGCCACCACTGCGGCCGCCTCGGAGGCCTGGCGCAGCGGCAGCACGATGGAGCGCCGCAGCAGCCAGCCAAACAGCGCCGACAGCCCCACCACCACCAGCACCGCCACGGCACTGATCCATTGCGCACGGGACGCGTCGGCAATCATGCTGTCGCCCGCCTTCAGGGAGGACTGTTCGGACGTTGCAAGCAACTGGTCGATGGACCGCAGGTATTGGGTCAACGCGGCGGCGTGCTCCTGCAGCTCCCTCTGGCTGATGATCTTGGCTTCCAAGGCGTTCTGCACCAGTGCGTCCCGCAGCACGGCGTATTTCTGGCGCTTGGCCTGGGCCTGGGCCCACAGGGGCCTCGCGCTCTCGCTGGAAGACGCCTTGGTCAGCGCTTCATCAATGCGCTTGCGCATGGCGTCTTCGGCGGCGATCTGATTGCGCATTTCGGCCACCAGGGGGAACACATCGGACGACAACGTGGCCCGCAATGCAATCTGGCCGATATAGACCGACTGGGTTTTCCAGTCGCGCACGGTGCGTTCGATGGGCAATTGCTCCGTGGTAAGCAACGTGGCCTGACGGCTCGTGTCCTGCCCTGTGAGCCAGGTGGTGGCCCCCAGCAGCGCCACCGCAAAGCCCAGAATGCCAAAGCTGGCCGCCAGCTTTTGCCCCACGCTCAGAGTCCGGCGGTGCCGCGCAGGTGCAGGGCTCTGAGCGGCAGCGTCTGGCACGGCACGGCTGCACTCCGCGTCGGCCTGTGCGGCGGAGAAGGCGGCGCCGCCAGGCGCCCCGGATGTGGCGGGCAAATAGTTCATGAGCGTTCTCCTGTTTCATTTCCCGCACCGTGCGGGGGTCGAAGTCGGTGGTGACCAGCGCCGTGCGCCGTGCACCGTGCGCCCCCAAAGGCTCACAGCACACAACACCTGCCCCACCGGGGTCAGCGGGCCATCACGTCAGGACGTGACACATTCGCCAAAGCCACCACCGCCGGGGGTGGCGATCTCGAACACATCGCCGGGCTCCATCAGCGCTGCGCCAATGTGGCCCAGCTCCTCCACCTGACCGTTGGCACGCAGCACGCGGTTGGCGCCAGGCTTGCCCGGCTGGCCGCCCGCCATGCCAAAGGCGGGGTTCAGTCGCCCGTTGGACAAGATGCTGGCCGTCATCGCCTCCAGGAAGCGCACGCGCCGCACGCCGCCATCGCCACCCGCCCAGCGGCCTGCGCCGCCCGAGCCGCGCTGGATCTCGTAGCTGTCGAGCACCACCGGGAAGCGAAACTCCAGCACCTCGGGGTCGGTGAGGCGCGAGTTGGTCATATGGGTCTGGACCACGCTGGTGCCGTCAAAGCCACGCACCGCCTGGCCCGACGCGTCCAGCACCGCACCCGCACCGCTACCACCGGCAATGGTTTCGTAGTACTGGTACTGCGCATTGCCGAAGGTGAAGTTGTTCATGGTGGGCTGGCTGCCCGCCATCACGCCCAGGGCGCCAAACAGCGCATTGGTGATGCAGGTGGAGGTCTCCACATTGCCTGCCACCACCGAGGCCGGCGGGTTGGGGTTGAGCATGGAGCCTTGCGGAATGATCACCTGCAGGGGCTTGAGGCACCCGGCATTGAGCGGGATGTCGTCGTCCACCAGCGTGCGGAACACATACAGCACGGCCGCCATGCACACTGCGCGCGGGGCGTTGAAGTTGTTCATCTGCTGCGGGCTGGTGCCTGCAAAGTCGATGACCGCGCTGCGCTCGGCCACATTGACCTTGACCGACACGCTGATCTGCGCGCCGTTGTCCAGCGGCAGGGTGAAGCTGCCGTCCTTGAGCTGGGTGATCACACGGCGCACCGACTCTTCGGCGTTGTCCTGCACATGGCGCATGTAGGCCTGCACAACATCCAGGCCAAACTGGTCCACCATTTTCGACAGCTCCTGCACGCCTTTTTCGTTCGCAGCGATCTGTGCGCGCAGGTCGGCCAGGTTCTGCTGCGGGTTGCGGCTGGGGTATGGCGTGGTGCCGCCGCCCGTGGCCAGCAGGGTGCGCACCTCCTCTTCCAGAAAGATGCCCCGGTCCACCAGCTTCACGTTGTTGATCTGCACACCTTCTTCATCAATGCGTGTGGAGAACGGTGGCATGGACCCCGGCGTGGTGCCGCCAATGTCCGCATGGTGGCCCCGGCTTCCCACATAAAACGTGGGTTCGTTGCCCTCGGCCACGTACACCGGGGTGATCACTGTCACATCGGGCAGGTGGGTGCCGCCGTGGTACGGGTCGTTGAGCATGTACACGTCGCCCGGGTGCATCTTGCCCGCGTTCTCGCGGATCACGGTCTTGATGCTCTCGCCCATGGACCCAAGGTGCACGGGCATGTGGGGCGCGTTGGCGATCAGGTTGCCGGCCGCGTCGAACAGCGCACAGCTGAAGTCCAGACGCTCCTTGATGTTGACTGAGTAGGCCGTGTTCTGCAGCTGCAGCCCCATCTGCTCGGCAATATTCATGAACAGGTTGTTGAAGACCTCCAGCAGCACCGGGTCCACCGTGGTGCCTGCGGCGTACTGCACCTTGCGGGCGGTGACGCGGTCCAGCACCAAGTGGTCCAGGTCGGTCAGGCGCGCAGACCAGCCGGGCTCCACCACGGTGGTGGTGTTCTTCTCAGCAATGATGGCCGGACCGGGGATCACGTCGCCGGGGTGCAGGTCCTCGCGCACCACCAGGGCCGCATCGTGCCAGGCGCCGCCCGAATACATCTGGACCACCTCGCGCTGCGGGTGCTTGCGGTGTGGGTGCACGGGCAGGCGCGGCTCAGCGGGTGCGTCACCGGCAATCATGGCTTCGACCGACACGGCCTCCACCACCAGGCCCTTGCCCGCCATGAGGAAGGCAAAACGCTGGCGGTAGGCGGCCTCAAAGGCTGCCTGGATGCTGGCCATGTCGCCAAACGGCACGACCAGGGCCGAGTCCGTGCCCTCGTAGCGCACATGCACGTTGTGGCGCACCTGCACAGGGTTGGTGCTGACCTGCTGGCGCTCCAGCTCGGCCTGTGCGGCAGAACCCAGCGTATCCAGGCGCTCAGCGATCAGTGGCAGGGATTCAGCCGCCAGCGGCATCTCCACCGCCTGCTCGCGGATCACGGTCTGGTCGGCCAGGCCCATGCCGTAGGCGCTGAGCACCCCCGCCAGCGGGTGCACGAACACGCGCGACATGCCGAGCGCATCGGCCACCAGGCAAGCATGCTGGCCGCCTGCGCCACCAAAACACTGCAGGGTGTAGCGCGTCACGTCGTAGCCGCGTGCCACGCTGATCTTCTTGATGGCGTTCGCCATCTGCTGCACGGCAATCTGGATGAAGCCTTCGGCCACTTCTTCGGGCCTGCGCTGCGTCTGCGCAGCAATTTCTTCAAAGCGGGCACGCACCGCATCGGCGTCCAGCGTTTCGTTGGCAGCGGGGCCAAACACACTGGGGAAGTAACGGGGCTGCACCTTGCCGACCATCACGTTGGCATCGGTCACAGCCAGCGGGCCGCCGCGGCGGTAGCTCACCGGGCCTGGGTTGGCGCCTGCGCTCTCAGGGCCGACGCGAAAACGGGCACCGTCGTAGGCCAGCACCGAGCCACCGCCAGCCGCCACCGTGTGGATGCTCATCATGGGTGCGCGCATGCGCACACCCGCCACGTGGGTCTCGAACTCGCGCTCGAAGGCCCCGGCGTAGTGGCTCACATCGGTGGACGTGCCGCCCATGTCGAAACCGATGACCTTTTCATGCCCGGCCAGGCCCGCCGTGCGCGCCATGCCCACAATGCCGCCTGCTGGGCCGGAGAGGATCGCGTCCTTGCCCTGGAAGGTGCCTGCATCGGTAAGACCACCGGAGGACTGCATGAAGAACAGCTTGACGCCTGGCATCTCGCTGGCCACCTGCTCCACGTAGCGGCGCAGGATGGGCGACAGATACGCATCCACCACCGTGGTATCGCCCCGGCTCACGAACTTCATCATGGGACTGGTTTCGTGCGAGGTGCTGATCTGCGTGAAGCCCACTTCTTGGGCGATGCGCTTGGCCGCCTGCTCATGCTGCGTGTAGCGGTAGCCGTGCATGAACACAATGGCCACGCTGCGCAGGCCGCGACCGTAGGCGGCCAGCAGGTCACCGCGCAAGGTGGCTTCGTCCAGGTTCTGCAGCACGCCACCATGGGCGCCCATGCGTTCGCGGGCCTCGATGACTTCGGTGTAGAGCAGCTCGGGCAGCTGGATGTGGCGGTCAAACAGGCGTGGGCGGTTCTGGTACGCGATGCGCAGTGCATCGCGAAAGCCGCGTGTGGTGACAAGCAGCGTGGGCTCGCCCTTGCGCTCCAGTAGCGCGTTGGTGGCCACGGTGGTGCCCATCTTCACGCACTCCACCAGCTCAGGCGTGACAGGCTCGCCGGGCTTCAGGCCCAGCAGGTGACGAATGCCCGCCACGGCCGCGTCCTTGTACTGCTCGGGGTTCTCGGACAACAGCTTGTGGGTGGTCAGGGAGCCATCGGGCCGCTTGGCCACGATGTCAGTGAAGGTGCCGCCCCGGTCGATCCAGAACTGCCAGCGTGGGGTGTGCGTTTGGGGTGTGATGGTGGTCATGGTGTAGTGGCTCCGAGATAAAAAAATTGAAAGAGGTGGTGGCGGTTTGGCTAGGCCATGGCAACGCTGGCGGGGGCCAGCCTTTGCATGACCTGCCACACGGCAGGAATGGGGGGTGCGGTGGCCAGAGCCCGCTCGACGCGGCACCAGGGACCTGTCAGCGCGGCAGCCCAGGCCATCACGGGCAAGATGTCGGCGGGTGGCAGCGTCTGCATGGTGTCGATCACGATGCGCAGCTCTTGCGCCAGGCGGTTGCCGGGAGCAAATCGCCAGTGGTATTGGCCGCCAGTCACGCACACGGCGCGGTTGTCCTTGGCCGTCATGGCAGACAGCCACAGGCAGTGAAAGTCTGTGCAGGCCGGTGCCGGTGGATCGGTCAGGCAAAAGGTGTAGGCGTTTTCATAGGCGCGGCCAAAGTTGCGCACCAGGGTCTCGGCAATGGCCTCGCGGCCCAGGGTGCATGCCGGGGCCAGCCCGTCGCCCTGGAGCATTTCCATCTGCAGCAGCGCGCCACCGGCAAAGGCTTGCGCGATGAGGTGCGGGCGATTGAGATCCTTGGCGCGCAGGTACATCTCGATGGTGTCCGAGGGCGTGTGCATGGTGCTTCTCCTGAAAGGCGTGCAGGAAAGGTCAGCGCTGCGTGTAGTACGGGATGAAGATCTGGTTGGCCTCGCTGCCCACCGAGCGCACCCACTCGCGCGAGAACCGTTCGCCCAGGCGCTTGAGTTCGGCATCAAAATCCGCTGGCGCACGATCCACCTTGATGCCCTTGCGCTGCAGCTCGGCCACCGACTCTTCGGCCACCGCAGCGCTCATGGCCCAGCCGCGCGTTTCTGCCTCGGCGGCGGCCTTGGTCACCGCCTGGCGAGCGGGTGCAGGCAGTGCGTCAAAAGCCTGCTGATTCACAAAAACAATGTTCTTGGGAAACCAGGCGTTGATGCCGTAGTACTGCTTGATCTGGCCCCAGACCTGGTTCTCGACCCCCGTGAGGGCCGAAGTGATCATGGAATCGAGCTTGCCAGCCGACAGGGCCTGGTTGACTTCCACCATGGGCACGTCCACGGGCGTGGCGCCCAGCAGCTCAGCAATGCGCACAGTGCCGGGGTTGTAGGTGCGCATGCGCGTGCCCTTGAAGTCGGCGGACGAGCGCACGGGGTTGATCGAGAACAGCCCCTGCGGCGGCCACGGCACCGCGTACAGCGCCTTGAACCCCTTGCTGGCCATGTGCGACTCGATCAAAGGGCGCTGCACGTCCCACATGCGCCGCGCGTCGGCATAGCTGCGCACCACAAAGGGCACGGCATCCGCCCCGGCGATGGGGATGTCCCGCACCAGGTTGGTCATGATGGTCTCTCCCGCCTGGGCCTTGCCCTCCTGCACGGCCTGGGGGATCTCGTTCAGCTTGAACAAGGCGTTATTAGCATGGACCTCGATGCGCAGAGCGCCTGCCGAGGCACGCTCCACATCCTGCGCAAACTGCAAAAGATTGCGGGTATGAAACGACTCCGCGCGGTAGCCAGTAGCCAGCTTCCACTGGGTCTGGGCGTGCAGCACCGGGGCCACGGCGAGCGCGGCCAACAACACCAAAGTTTTCATGGGGAACTCCTGCGCGGACGTTTCAGGCGTGGGTGCTGGGGGTCAGCCTTGCATCTGGCGTGGCAGCCAGAGCACGACATCCGGCACGAAGTACGTCATCACGACGGCCACGATCATCAGAGCGAACAGAGGCAGCGCCGTGCGTGCGATCCAGGTCACTTCGCGCCGCGTCATGCCCTGCAACACGAAGAGGTTGAAGCCCACAGGCGGCGTGATCTGCGCCATCTCGACCACCAGCACGATGAAGATGCCGAACCACACCAGGTCAAAGCCTGCGGCCTCCACCGTGGGCAGCAACACCGCGATGGTCAGCACCACCATGGAGATGCCGTCCAGGAAGCAGCCCAGCACAATGAAGAACACGATGAGCAGCAGCATCAGCGCAAAGGGCGACAGGTGCAGCGCGCCGATGAACTCGGCCAGGTGCCGTGGCAGGCCAATGAAGCCCATGGCCAGCGTGAGGAACGCGGCACCCGCCAGGATGAGGCCGATCATGCAGTACACGCGGCAGGCGGCGACCAGCCCTTCCTTGAAGCGCTCCCAGTTCAGCGAGCCCTCGATCTTGGCCAGGATCAACGACCCGGCCACACCCAGCGCGGCAGCTTCGGTGGCGGTGGCAATGCCGCTGTAGATGGCGCCCAGCACCACGACGATGAGCGACACGACGGGAATCAGGTGGCGGGAGGCATACAGCTTTTGCACAAAGCTGAGGCGCGCGTCAGGCGCAGGCACCTTGTCTTTGTTGAACAGAGCCCACACGACGATGTAGCCCATGAACAGCGCAGCCAGCATCAGCCCCGGAATCACCCCTGCCAGGAACAGCTTGGAGATCGAAACGTTGGCCGCCACGCCATAGACGATCATGATGATCGACGGCGGAATCAACAGACCCAGGGTGCCCGCACCAGCCAGCGTGCCCACGGAGATATCTTCGGGATAGCCGCGCTGCTTGAGTTCAGGCAACGTGATCTTGCCGATGGTGGCGCAGGTAGCAGCCGATGAGCCCGAGATCGCGGCAAAGATGGTGCAGCCCACCACATTCACATGCAAAAGGCGGCCTGGTAGGCGCTCCAGCCAGGGCGCCAGGCCCTTGAACATGCTGCTCGACAGCTTGCTGCGGAAAAGGATCTCGCCCATCCACAAAAACAGCGGCAGAGCCGTCAGCGTCCAGCTGGAGGTAGACCCCCAGATGGTCAGCATCATGCTGTCGCCCACCGGGCGGTTGGTAAAAAACTCCATGCCAACCAAGGCCACTGCCAGCAGTGACAGGCCGATCCACAGGCCCGATCCGAGCACTGCGAACAGCACCACGATCAGACCCAAAGCAATGATGACGTCCATGATGAGTTCTCCTGGATCGGGTTATTCGGAACGGGCTGCTTCGGACACAGCCATGAACGCCACACCCTGGAAGCGCAGCACCAGCGCATGGGCAAACGCCAGCGCAAAACCAATACAGCCCATGGCCATGCTGATCTGAGGAATCCACAGCGGCGACGCGTCGGCTGCCGGCGAGATGTCGTGGGTGACGTAGGAGATCCATACCGATCGCACGGCATAGCAGGCGATGTACACGGACAACACCAGCGCACTGACCAGGCAGAACCACTCGAAGGCACTGCGCCAGCGGGAGGGCAGCCTGTCCAGGATGAGCGTCACACGGATGTGATCGCCGTTTTGCAGCGTGCTGGGCAGCGCAAAGAACAAGGCGGCGGCAATGGCGTAGCCCGCGTATGCGTCGAGTCCGTCAATATTGAGATGGATGACTTCGCGGGCAAAAACGCCCAGCGTGACTGCGCCGAACGCGGCCAGCATCGACAGGCCGGACAGCAGCATCAGCAGCCTGTAGAAATTTCGGACGAGTTTGTCCATGGCGTACTCCTGTAACGCTTGAAAAAGAGGGGGATCGGTAACGAGATTGCGGGGGTAGCGCGCGGTGCGCTACCCGGCCCCGTGGGGGCCCTCAGACACGTTCAGACGTGACTACTTCTTGCGGTAGGCGTCGATGATGGCCTGCCCCTCTGCCCCGGCCGACTTCACCCAGTCGGCGGTCATGGATTCGCCGATGCTCGCCAGCTCCTTCTTGATGCTGTCGCTCGGCTCGGCTACTGTCATGCCTTTGGCAGACAGTTCCTTGATGAATTCCTTATCCACACGCTCGCTGGTGGCCCAGCCGCGTTCTTCGGCGGCAGCTGCGGCTTTGAGCACGGCATCCTGCAGGGGCTTGTCGAGGGCGTCAAAGGCCTTCTGGTTCACCACCGTGGCATTGCGCGGCAGCCATGCGCTGACGGGGTAGAAGTACTTGACCTGCTCATACAGCTTGGACTCCACTCCGCTGGCGCTCGATGTCAGAAAGTTCTGCACCGTGTTGGTCGCCAGGGCCTGGCCCAGCTCCGACAGCTGGATCGTCACGGGCTGCGCCTTGAGCAGCTGGGCAATGCGCGTGGTGGCAGGGTTGTAGGCGCGCATCTTGGTGCCCGCAAAGTCTGCGGGCGTGCTCACCGGCTTGAGCGAATACAGCGACTGGCCGGGCCATGGCACCGAGAACAGTACCTTCACGCCCTGGGCGGCGAGCAGCTTCTCTTGCGCGGGCTTGGCGGCCAGGTACAGGCGCTTGGACTCTGCATAGATGGTCGCCAGGAAGGGGATGGAGTCCACGCCAAACAGCGGGTTCTCGTTGGTGGCGCCCGACAGGATGAACTCTGCCGAAGGCACCTGCCCGGTCTGCACCGCGCGCTTGATCTCGTTGGCTTTGTACAGCGAACCACCGGGGTGCAAGGTGATCTTGAGCTTGCCGCCAGTGAGCTTGTCCACTTCATCGGCGAACTGCTGCACGTTTTGCGTCTGGAAGCTGTTAGCACCGTAGCCGGTGGGCAGGTCCCACTTGACCTGGGCCTGGGCCGCACACACGCTGAGGACAGCCGTCATACACAGTGCAAATTTTTTCATGGGGAGACTCCTGGGGGTAAGCCGCTTAGAAGCTGGCGAGTTGGTGGTTAAGAAGATCGGTGACCAGCATGCAACCCGGGGCGTGGGTGATGCAGAAGGCCGGCTGGGCATTGAGGATGGCCGATTGCGGTGTCACGCCACAGGCCCAGAAAACAGGGATCTCACCGGGCATCAGCGCCACGGCATCCCCGTAGTCGGGATGGGCCAGATCGGCGATGCCGATGAGTGCCGGGTCACCGATATGCACAGGCGCGCCATGCACATTGGGAAACCGCGAGGTGACCTGCACAGCCCGAATCACATCTGCTGCAGGCATGGGACGCATCGTCACCACCATGGGGCCACCGAAGGGGCCAGCGGGCTCGGTTTGCACATTGGTGCGGAACATCGCCACGTTCTTGCCTTCCTCGACATGGCGCAGGCGGATGCCTGCCTCGATCAATGCGGATTCGAATGAGAACGAGCAGCCAAGGATGAAAGTGACCAGGTCTGGCCGCCAGAGGCTGGCGATGTCCGCCACCTCTTCCGACATTTCACCGTGACGCCAGATGCGATATAGCGGCACATCGCTGCGGATGTCGATATCTTTGCCCAATGAAGGCAAGGTGAACTGTCCGGGCTCGCTGACCGCCAGCACAGGGCAAGGCTTGGGGTTGCGTTGACAGAACCGGAGGAAGTCACTGGCAAGCACCTCGGGGAGGATGACCACGTTGCCCTGGACATGGCCATCCGCGAGACCACTGGTATGCGATGTCCACAGGCCCTTGCGGATGGTGTCACGGACATGGATCGGGTTGCTGGCACCTTCGGAACCAAACACCGCGAGCGAATTTTCTTGAACGAAGTCCACCGTTTTTCCTTGCATTGAGAAATGTCAATTGCATGACGTTGGGCAGATTGTGTTGGGGGGTGAACGACCCTGGCAAATTCAAAAAATTTCTATCACGTCATCGATTTTTTCCATGCACTCCATTGGGGAGAGGCGAACCATCTTGGTGCCAAGGGAAAACCCTGAGAGAAAATTTACGGGTAAACCCTGACGCCAACGAATCCCTGGATTGCAGGAAAAAATGGCATGCGCTGCGCACACCCGACAGGGTGCACCGAAGCTTTTTGACGAAAGGCTCAGCCCTTGCGAGGGCGGCGGGCTGGCGCGGGCTGTTGCTGCTCAATGAAGTCCAGCGCCGACCGCACCACGGCCTCCATGGCGGGTGACGAGGGGTCTTCGCGGTAGCTCACATGGATGGGCAGCGGCCGCAGTGCGGTGTCGCAAGCCAGTGCACGCAGGTCTGGAAACGCCAGCAGGCGCTGCACTGCCAGGCGCGGCAAAGTGGCCACACCAAAGCCGCCCTGCACCAGCTGCACCATCGCAGAAATCGACGAGATGGTGTGCACGCAACGCGGCTCTACCTGGGCCTGGCGCAGCGTATCGAGAAGGGACACGTGCGGCTGCGAGCCACGCTGAAACGTCAGGATGTCAGCGCCTGCAAAGTCTTCCAGCGCATAGCGGCGCTTGCGGTGCGTTTTGCTGTTGCCCACAAACACCATCTCCATGGGCGTCACCGCCTGGCTGCGGATGCCATCCGCGGCCGCCGGCAGGGCTGCGAAAACGGCATCCAGCGTGCCGCGGCGGATCTGGTCGAGCAACACGGGGGTGGTCTCGACCGTCAGCTCTAGCTCCAGCAACGGGTTGTCCTTGCGCAGCTGTTCCACCCACGGAATGAGCCACGAGTGCAGTACCGATTCGATGGCGCCCAGACGAATCGATACTTCCAAAGGGCCGCCTGATCCCATCTCGGTCTTGAGCTGGCGCTGTAGCTCCAGCATGCGCTTGGCGTACACCAGGAACCGGGCACCGGCCACCGTGAGCTTGAAGTGCTTGTCACGCCGGTCCAGCAACAGCACGCCCAGCTCCTCTTCGAGTGCGGAGATGCGGCTGGACATCGCGGACTGGGTCAGGAAAAGCTTCTCGGCGGCGCGTGTCACGCTCTTGAGAGAGGCCACCCAGTAAAAGGCTTCGACAAAACGCAGGTTCATGGTGTTTTTCGGAAGGGCTGGGTGTGCCTGTGTACCAACGGCTTTGCGCACTGCCCAGACGGGCGCACTGTGATGGTGCACGGTGTCGGAATCCACATGCCTTTTTCCGGCAAACACCGCGCTGTAAAAGCCATTGTGCCGTCGCATTTCAAGGACACAACGCAGAACTGCTCGCAGTTGGGGCGCTTGCTAAAAGTGCGTTGCCAGTTTTCTGCAAGGAACCTGTGGCGTCTTGCCACGCCACACCACCGGCCTACCCGGTGAACAAGGGCAGGTCAGCCTTCTTCAACGTCCGCAGCACAAAGCTGGAGCGGCTGTGCCGTATGCCTTTGATCTTGTAGAGCTTCTCGCGCAGCAGGCGCTCGTAATCGCGGGTGTCCTTGACGACGATGCGCAGCAGGTAGTCGTAGTCACCGGAGACCAGGTGCGCCTCGATCACTTCGGGAATGCTGGCCAGTGTCTCGCCAAACTTTTCGAGCGTGTTGTCGGAGTGGCTGTCGAGCGTGACCTGCACCAGCACCGTGTCGGCCAGGTCCAGCGACTGGGGGTTGATGCGCACCGTGTAGCCCTGGATGACACCGGCCTCTTCCATCTTTTTGATGCGCCCCCAGCAGGGCGACGGGCTCAAGCCCACGGCCTGCCCTATCTCTTGCAGGCTGGCGCGAGCGTTGGCCTGCAAGACAGCGAGAATTTTTCTATCCAGTCGATCCATCGACCTTATTATTCAGTAAACCGACGAAATACAGAAATTTATTCTGCATATCCAGCAGAATGCACCAAATTCAGCAAATTCATCTGCAACACCCGGCGCATACTTCTTCCATCAAGGCGCTCTTACCGGAGCGCACAAATTGACAAGGCCCCGGCTGGTTACCGCCAGCACGGGGCCCTTGGCATTCCAGATGCCTCCCCAGATTGAATAGCCGCTTGCATCCGTCGGCGGCATGCGTCCTGTGTACGAACCTCGGCGCCCCATTCCAAAGAGGTGTCGCCAATGCAACTGCAAACGCGGGGTTGACCAGTTGATAAGCACGCTTACCAGCACAAACCCGGATGCCTGCGGCCATGCTGCACCGCCATAATTTGACTGAGGCCAGGGGTGGCTCTGCAAGGAGCCCAAGTGCCCCGTTCCCCTGCCCCAATATCAACAGGAGACACCATGCAATTGACCAAACTCGTCGTTGGACTGAGCCTTGCGCTCGGCTTTGTGGCCACCGCTGCTGCGCAGACCACTATGCGCATCAGCATCTCGACGGCCCAGAACTCCCACCAGGGTGTAGCCATCGACACGTTTGCCAAAGAGGTCGAAAAACGCACAGGGGGCCGTTACAAGGTACAGACCTTCTACAACGGTGCACTGGGTGGCGAGCGAGAGTCGATTGAAGCGGTGCAGCTGGGGACACAAGAGCTGGCGTTCAGTTCTACAGGCCCAGTGCCCAACTTTGTGCCTGAGACCAAGATCCTGGATGTCCCCTTCCTGTTCCGCGACAAAGCCCATGCACGCGCGGTGCTGGATGGACCCATCGGCCAGGACCTGCTGTCCAAGTTTGACGCCAAGGGTTTCAAGGCGCTGGCATGGGCCGAGAACGGCTTCCGCCACATGACCAACAGCAAGCGCGACGTGAAAGAGCCCGGCGACCTGAAGGGCCTGAAGATGCGCACGATGGAGAACCCCGTGCACATCGCCGCCTATAAGGGCTTCGGCATCATCACCACGCCCATGGCCTTCCCTGAAGTGTTCACGGCGCTGCAACAAGGCACGGTGGATGGTCAGGAGAACCCGCTGTCCGTCATCATCTCGGCCAAGTTCGATCAGGTGCAAAAGCACCTCACGCTCACCGGCCACGTGTACTCGCCCTGCATCTTCGTGATGAACAAGGCAGCTTTCGACAAGCTCTCGGCGGCGGACAAGCAGGCCTTCATCGATGCCGCGAAAGAAGGTACCAAGGCCAACCGTGCACGCGTGGACGAAGACGACGCCAAGGGCGTGGCCGACCTCCGCGCCAAGGGCATGACCGTGATCGACAACGTGGACAAGGCCAAGTTTGTGGCGGCACTGGCCCCCGTCAACGCCGAGTTTGAAAAGCAGTTTGGCAAGGCTGCCATCGACAAGATCCGCGACGTCAAATAATCCTGTTCATTGCTATTGCCTTTGTAGCTGATAACGCCCGTAGCCATTGCGCTATCGGGCGTTTTTATTCTTGAACGATCGATGGTTCTGATCACCTCCCACCTACCCATGGTTGGCACCGCCCCATGAAAAACGCTTTTCTTACCTTTGAGCGATGGACCACCTTCATCGCCATGCTGGGCGCTTGCGCCATGCTGACCCTGGCTTCGGCCCTGGGCATGTTCCAGATCGTGACCCGCTTTGTGCTGGAGCAGCCTGCTGAATGGACCGAAGTGCTCATCCGCTTCAGCCTGATCTGGATGGTGTTCCTGGCCATTCCGGCCGCGTTTCGCCAGGGCGCGATGGTGAGTGTGGACGTGCTGTACCGCTGGAGTCCGCCGCGCATCAAACGGGTGCTGGACTGGGTGGTCGCACTGGCAGCCCTGGTCCTCATCGGCATCATCATCTGGTACGGCTGGGACTATGCACGCCGGGGCGGCGTGCAAAGCATGGCCGGGCTGGAATCCGTGTCCATGTTCTGGGCTTACCTCGCCATGCCTGTGGGTGGCCTTTTTTGTGTGGTCGGCATCATCGGCAACCTCATTGATCCCCTGCGTATGGAACTGGAGACTGCTCAATGAGTTTGGTCATGATTTCAACGATGGTGCTGTGCTTTGCACTCACCGTCTCAGTGGCTGTGTCCATCGGTTTGGCTTCCATCCTGGGCATCCAGGCCTCCAATGCGAACATGCTCATCTCCGTCAAGGAGATGTTCGGAGCCATCAACAAGTTTCCTTTGGCAGCCATCCCCTTCTTCATCCTCGCGGGCAACCTGATGGAAACTGGCGGCATCTCGCGCCGTCTGGTGGAGTTTGCCAAGAGCATCGTCGGCGGCGTGCAGGGCGGCCTGCCCATGACCTGTGTGCTGACCTGCATGATCTTTGCGGCCGTGTCGGGCTCGTCGGTCGCCACCACGTTTGCGATTGGCGCCATCCTGATTCCTGCGCTCATCAAGCACGGCTACCCCACGAGTTACGCCGCTGCTCTACAGGCCACCAGTGCCGAGCTGGGCGTGATCATCCCGCCTTCCATCCCGATGATCCTGTACGGCGTGAGTGCCGAGGTGTCGATTGGCGAACTCTTCATCGCTGGCTTCGGCCCAGGGCTGCTCATCAGCGCCGCGCTGATGCTGTTTGTCTGGGTGTATTGCAAATACAAGGGCTGGGGCAAAAACGATGGTGATGGGCGCATGCCCTTTGGCAAAGCCACGCTGCAGGCGGGCTGGGCATTGCTGATGCCCGTGATCATCCTCGGCGGCATTTATGGCGGTGTGTTCACCCCCACCGAGGCATCTGCCGTCGCCGTGTTCTACGCACTGGTTGTCGGCATCGTCATCTACCGCGAGATCAAGCTCAAGGACCTGTTCGCCATCCTGCGCAAGTCGGCCATCTCATCGGCAGTGATCATGTTCATCATTGCCAACGCGGGGTTGTTTGCGTTCCTCATCACGCGGGCTGGCGTGCCAGACGCGATTGGCCGCTGGCTAGAGGCGGTGCTGCAGTCCCCCGCCCTCTTCCTGCTGGGCGTGAACGCTGCGCTGTTCGTGATTGGCATGTTTATCGAGACCAGCGCGGCAATCATTGTGCTGGCCCCCATCTTGGCGCCCGTGGCCATGCACTTCGGTATTGATCCTGTGCACTTCGGTCTCATCATGGTGGTGAACCTGGCACTTGGAATGATCACGCCGCCTTTTGGAGTGAACCTGTTCGCAGCCTGCACGGTGGCCAGAATCTCGCTGGACCGGATCATCAAGCACCTGCTTCCCTTTGTCGGAGTGATTCTGGTGTGCCTGATGATCATCACCTATGTGCCATCGATCTCGCTGGCACTTCGGGATCTGGTCTACGCAAAGTAGTTAGAATCGTCGGGTCAGGAGAGAGTGCTCCGTCTTGTCCTCAGGACGCGCAGCACCGCCGAAGGCGCAGGCACCCGCCGAACGCTCAGGCAAAAGGACTGACAACCGCCCGTAGCGATGCGGGCGTTCCCTTGCTGGAGAGAGATGGCCCCACAGTAAAAACCTGTGTGCAGGCCATCCACCGAAGGAGCAAACCGCACGGCCAGCCAGGGCGCTGCGGTGAATCTCTCAGGTAAAGCGGACAGCAGGGCAAATCCCGTGACCACGTTGATGGTCACGGCCCCCATTTGCCCCGGAGTCCGCCATGTCAGCCACCGTCCCCCTGCTCACCACGCCCCTGAACGCCCTGCACATCGAGCTGGGTGCCCGCATGGTGCCTTTTGCAGACTATTCCATGCCCGTGCAGTACCCCGCAGGCCTGATGGCCGAGCATGTGCACACCCGCACCGCAGCCGGCCTGTTTGACGTGTCTCACATGGGCCAGCTCAAGCTTGTCGGCGCCGACGCTGCTGCGGCGTTTGAAACCCTGGTGCCCGTGGACGTGATCGACCTGCCAGTGGGCAAACAGCGCTACGGCCTGCTGCTCACCGATGAGGGGACCATCATCGACGACCTGATGTTCTTCAACCAGGGCGTGGTGGATGGCGAACCCACCCTGTTTGTCATCGTCAACGGCGCCTGCAAGGTCGGCGACATTGCCCATATCCAAACCCGCATCGGCCAGCGCTGCAAGGTGGTGCCCATGCCCGACCACGCCCTGCTGGCGCTGCAGGGCCCACAGGCCGCCGTCGCCCTCACCCGCCTCGCGCCCGGCGTGGAGAAGCTGGTGTTCATGACCGGTGGAGCATTCAACATTGCTGGTTGCGACTGCTTTGTGACCCGCAGCGGCTACACCGGCGAGGACGGTTTTGAAATCTCCGTGCCCGCAGCGCAGGCCGAAACGCTCGCCCGCGCCTTGCTGGCCCAGCCCGAGGTCAAGCCCATCGGCCTGGGCGCTCGCAACTCGCTGCGCCTGGAGGCTGGCTTGTGCCTGTATGGCAATGACATCGACACCAGCACCACGCCATCCGAGGCCGCACTGAACTGGGCGATCCAGAAGGTCCGCCGCACCGGCGGCGTGCGTGCGGGCGGCTTCCCGGGCGCCGACAAGGTGCTGGCGCAAATCGACAACCCTGCCAGCCTTTCCGCCAAGCGCGTGGGCCTGGTGGCACTGGAGCGTGTGCCGGTGCGCGAACACACCGAACTGCAAAGCACGAACGGCCAAAAGATTGGCGAGGTCACCAGCGGCCTGCTGGGGCCCACCGTGAACGAACCCGTGGCGATGGGGTACGTCACGCCCGCCTTTGCAGCCATCGGCACCCGCGTCAACGCCATCGTGCGCGGCAAGGTGGTGCCCATGGAAGTGCGCGCCATGCCGTTTGTTCCCGCCAACTACTACCGCGGCTGATTTCGCCAGGCGCATCGACCGGACTGCGCTCGCACCCGCTTACATTGCAGATTCCTTTACTTTTTTCCTTTGCTTGAGGAGCTTCCCATGACGATCAAATTCTCCAAAGACCACGAGTGGATCAACGCCGCTGATGCCAACGCCTCGGTGGTGGGTATCACCGTCCACGCGCAAGACGCGCTGGGCGACGTGGTGTTTGTGGACCTGCCCGAAGTGGGCAAGAGCTTTGCCCAGGGCGAAGTGGCCGGCGTCGTCGAATCCGTGAAGGCCGCCGCCGATGTGTACATGCCCGTCACCGGCGAAGTGGTGGAAGTGAACGAAGCCCTGCGCGCCGACCCGTCGCTGGCCAACAGCGACCCACTGGGCGCTGGCTGGTTCTTCAAGGTCAAGCTGGCCGACGCGAGCCAGCTCGAAGCCTTGCTGGACGAAGCCACATACACCGAGTTCGCCAAGAACGCCTGATCCCTGCCGACTGAGAGGGCATGGCGCCGGGCCATGCCCGGCACGCCGCCCTGCTGGGTGCGAGCCCTCTCCCCGGCAACGCCCCCAACCCGCTGCGACCTACGAGACTGCCCCATGCTGATGCAATCCGCCACCCCCCTTGGCGCGCTTGAAAACGCCACCGAATTCCTGCCCCGCCACATCGGCATCGACGCGGCCGACGAAGCGCACATGCTGTCGGTGATCGGCGAGGCCTCGCGCCGTGCACTCATCGAATCCATCGTGCCACGCTCCATTGCACGCAGCCGGGGCATGGACCTGCCTGCGCCGCTCACCGAAGCGGCCGCATTGGCAGAACTCAAGGCCATCGCGGGCAAGAACCAGCTGCTCAAGAGCTTCATCGGCCAGGGCTACTACGGCACGCACACGCCTGGCGTCATCCTGCGCAACATTCTGGAGAACCCCGCCTGGTACACCGCCTACACGCCCTATCAGGCCGAAATCTCCCAAGGCCGTATGGAGGCCCTGGTCAACTTCCAGACCATGGTGTGCGACCTGACGGGCATGCCGATTGCCAACGCATCCATGCTGGACGAGGCCACCGCCGCCGCCGAGGCCATGACGCTGGCGAAGCGCTCGGTCAAGAGCAAGAGCAACGTGTTTGTGGTGGCAGGCGACGCGCACCCGCAAACCATTGAAGTCATCCAGACCCGCGCCAAGCCCCTGGGCCTGGAGGTGCGTCTGGCCAATTCGGCCGAGGAATGGAACACCCTGCTGAATGGCGATTACTTTGCCGTGCTGGCCCAGTACCCCGCCACCAGCGGCCGCATTGACGACCTGCGCGCCGACGTGGAAAAGGCGCATGCCAAGCAGGCCGCCTTCATCGTGGCGGCCGACCTGCTGGCCCTCACGCTCATCACCCCACCGGGTGAACAAGGTGCCGACATCGTGGTGGGCACCACCCAGCGCTTTGGCATGCCCATGGGCGCCGGTGGCCCCCACGCTGCCTTCTTGGCCTGCCGCGACGAATACAAGCGCAGCCTGCCCGGCCGCCTGGTGGGTGTGAGTGTGGACGTGCATAGCAAACCTGCCTACCGGCTGGCGTTACAAACCCGCGAACAGCACATCCGCCGCGAAAAGGCCACATCCAACATCTGTACGGCCCAGGTGCTGCCCGCCGTGATCGCCAGCATGTATGCCGTGTACCACGGCCCCGAAGGACTCAAGCGCATCGCACAGCGCGTGGCCAGCTACACCGCCATCCTCACGCAAGGGCTGCAGCAGCTGGGTGCGCCTGTGCGTGCGCAGGCCACGTTCGACACCGTGAGCCTGCACACCCAGGGCGCTACACAATCCATAGCAACCAAGGCAATCAATCTGGGCGCCAACCTGCGGATTTACTTTGAAGAGTACCTGTGCGTCTCGCTGGACGAGACCACCACACGCGCCGACATCGAGCTGCTGTGGAAGATCTTCGCCAAGGACGGCCAGGCGCTGCCCACCTTCGATGCGTTTGAAAAGGGCGTGGAGCCGCTGATCCCCACCGAGCTGCGCCGCACCAGCAGCTACCTCACACACCCCGTCTTCAACACCCACCATTCCGAAACCGGCATGCTGCGCTACATCCGCCAGCTGTCCGACAAGGACCTGGCACTGGATCGCAGCATGATCCCGCTGGGCTCGTGCACCATGAAGCTCAACGCCACCAGCGAGATGATCCCCATCACCTGGCCTGAGTTTGCCAACGTGCACCCCTTCGCCCCCGCTGACCAGCAACAGGGCTACAAGCAGCTGGACGAGCAACTGCGCGCCTGGCTGTGCCAGGCCACGGGCTATGCAGGCATCAGCCTGCAACCCAACGCAGGCTCGCAAGGCGAATACGCCGGCCTGCTGGCCATCAAGGGGTACCACGAATCGCGTGGCGAAGGCCACCGCAACATCTGCCTGATCCCCAGCAGTGCCCACGGTACCAACCCCGCCAGTGCCCAGATGGTGGGCATGCAAGTGGTGGTGACCGCCTGCGATGCCAACGGCAACGTGGACCTGGTGGACCTGAAAGCCAAGTGCGAACAGCACAGCGCCAACCTGGCCGCCGTGATGATCACCTACCCCAGCACGCACGGCGTGTTCGAGACCAGCGTCAAAGAGCTGTGCGCCCTGGTGCACAGCCACGGCGGCCGCGTGTACGTGGACGGTGCCAACATGAACGCCCTGGTGGGCGTGGCGGCCCCCGGCGAGTTTGGCGGTGACGTGAGCCACCTGAACCTGCACAAGACCTTCTGCATTCCCCACGGCGGTGGCGGCCCCGGCGTGGGCCCTGTGTGCGTGGTGCAAGACCTGGTGCCCTTCCTGCCGGGCCATGCCACGGCGGGCGTGCCTGGTGGCGTGGGTGCTGTCAGCGCCGCGCCGCTGGGCAACGCCGCCGTGCTGCCCATCAGCTGGATGTACATCCGCATGATGGGCGCCGAAGGCCTGCAAGCCGCTACCGAGACCGCCATCCTGAGCGCCAACTACATCAGCGCGCGCCTCAAGGACCACTACCCCACGCTGTACGCGAGCGAGAACGGCCATGTGGCACACGAGTGCATCCTGGACCTGCGCAGCCTGAAGGACACCAGCGGCGTGATGGCCGAAGACGTGGCCAAGCGCCTGATTGACTACGGCTTCCACGCGCCCACGCTGAGCTTCCCGGTGCCCAACACGCTGATGGTGGAGCCTACCGAGAGCGAAACCCTGTCCGAACTGGACCGCTTCATCGACGCGATGATCGCCATCCGCGAAGAGATCCGCCAGATCGAAGCAGGCAAGCTGCCGCAGGACAACAACCCGCTCAAGAACGCCCCGCACACCGCAGAAAGCCTGCTGAGCGGCGAGTGGAACAGCCCCTACACCCGCGAGGCAGCTGCCTACCCCGTGGCTGCGCTGCGCAGCAACAAATACTGGTCGCCAGTGGGCCGCGTGGACAACGTGTGGGGTGACCGCAACCTGAGCTGCAGCTGCATCCCGGTGAGCGACTACGCCTGACCCTGCAGCGAAGGCCACGGCTGCATGGTCTGCCGCCACAGCCATTGCTCTTGCAAGCCCTGGAGCCCGCTCGCCCAGGGCTTTTTTCGTTGGGGGCCCGTACAGGCAGGTGCAGGAACACGCATAAGATCGCGGGCTGCGTTGTGATTCACCCTTTTAGGAGCCTCCTTTGCGAAACCTCTTGTGCCTTCTGCTCGCCACCGCCGTGATGGCTCCCGCCGCCATGGCCCAGACCTCCAAACCCGTCACCACGGCCAGCGGCCTGGTCTATGAATCGCTCAAAGACGGCACGGGCGAATCGCCCAAGGCCACCGACACGGTCAAGGTGCATTACAAGGGCACGTTCCTCGACGGCAAGGAGTTCGACAGCTCCTACAAGCGCGGCGAACCCACCTCGTTCCCACTCAATGGCGTGATCCCTTGCTGGACCGAAGGCGTGCAGCGCATGAAGCCGGGCGGCAAGGCCAAGCTGACTTGTCCCCCCGGCATTGCCTATGGTGCCCGGGGTGCAGGTGGCGTCATTCCCCCTAACGCCACGCTGAATTTCGAGATCGAGCTGATCTCCGTGGGCCGCTGACCCCATGCTGCTGAAGGTCGGTGACCTCGCGCGGCGCACCGGCCTCACGGTGCGCACATTGCACCACTATGACGAGGTGGGGCTGCTCAAGCCCTCGGGCCGGTCAGACGCGGGGTACCGCCTGTACAGCCAGGCCGACGTGCAGCGGCTGCATGGCATCCAGACCATGCGCCAGATGGGCCTGGCGCTCAGCGACATTGCCGAGCTGCTGGCGGGCGAAGGGGTGGCACCCCAGCGCATCATTGGCCAGCAGATCCGGGCGCTGGACCAGCAGATCACGCAGGCCACAGAACTGCGTGGGCGCCTGACCATGCTGCGGGACGGCCTCATGGCGGGTGCTGAGCCCGACATGGGCAACTGGCTCGAGGCGCTGGCGCTGATGACCACCTACGGCAAATACTTCAGCACCACCGAACTCAAGCAGATCTTCACCAACTGGAGCCTGATCGAGGCCGACTGGCTCGTTGTCAAAGACCTGGTGCGCAGCGCCATGGACCGCCAGCTACCTCCCGATGCGCCCGAGGTGCAGGCATTGGCCTACCGCTGGATGGCGCTGATGCTGCACTGGATGGGGGGCGACCTGGACCTGCTGGACCGCTGGGGCCACATGTTTCGCACCGAGCCCAGCGCGCAGGGGCGCAACCACGCACCGCCCGGCGACATGATCGAATACGTGGAAACCGCCATCAAGCTGCGGCTGGCGCTGCTGGAGAAGTACCTGACCCGCGACGACCTGCGCACGCTGGGCCATGTGCCGCACACCGCGTGGGCGGCACTGGAACGTGACGTGCAACAGTTGCTGGACCGCCAAATCCCCACGAACCACACCGACGCAGCGGCTGCGGCCCTGCGCTGGAACACGCTGTTCGACCAGCTGACCCGCGGCGATGCGCAATTGCGCCAGAAGCTGCTCACAGCGTCGGCCAACGAGCCGCTGCTGCAGGCGGGCTCGCCGCTGAGCGCGCCCGTGCGCGCCTACCTGCAGGCGGCGCTCGCGCTGGCCACACCCACTCCCGCCATGGCTGCGACAGTCGCTGCGCGCCGCTGAGACACTCACACCGTCTGCAAAAAAACCACTGGAAAGTGCTTGACCCTCACGCAACGTGAGGCCCCACAGTCGGTCCCCATGAATGGATCGACACCCTCTTCCAGCCCCTCCGCCCCCACCCGGCGGTTGCACGCCCTGGACAACCTGCGCGCCACCATGATGTGGCTGGGCATCGTGCTGCATGTCTCGGTGCTCTACATGAGCCGGCCATCGCCTCTGCCCTGGCACGACGACCGGTCCAGCCCCCTGGCAGACCTGTTGGTGGCGGTGATCCATGCCTTTCGCATGCCCTTGTTTTTCATCCTCGCCGGGTTCTTTGTAGCGGCGCTGGTCCAACGCCAGGGGCTGGCTGGCATGGTGCGCAACCGCCTGCGCCGTCTCGGTCTGCCTTTTGCGCTGTTCTGGCCGCCGCTGTTCGTGGCCTGTGCGCTGCTCGGGCTGATGTTTCTGCACCGCATGGCCTATGGCACCTGGGGTGTGGACCGCAGCCTGCTGCCCCGAGGCCCCAACGTGCCCCAGGGCCCAGCCACCATGCACCTTTGGTTCTTGTGGATGCTGCTGTGGCTGGCGCTGTTGACGCCCGTGGCATGGAGGGCGGTACGCGCATTGCCCGCAGGGCTGCAGCAGGCCCTGCAACGCGGTGCCCTCTGGCTCGGCGGCACACCTGCGGGCCTGCTGATGCTCACGCTGCCCCTGGCGTGGATTGGCGCGGGATACGACCACGGCATCGTCACGCCCAGCGGGTCCTTCCTGCCACCGCTCTCGGAATGGATACACAACGGGCTGTTCTACGGCTTTGGCCTGTGTCTGTATGTGCACCGCAAGGCACTCATGGCGCGCTACGAACGACACTGGCCTGCGCTGGCCGGCTTGGGGCTGGTGGGCTTTCTGGTCACTGCACTGCTTTCGGAAGTGCTGGCTCAGCCCGAGGCATCGGCCTTTGTGCTGGTGCTGGTCACCGGGGCGTTTACCGATCTGCTGGCCGCGCCCGTATCGGCCACGCGCCACCTGCAGTTCTGGATGGCGCTGGCCTACAACAGCGCGTCGTGGCTCTGGAGCTTTGCGCTGATCGGGCTGTTTCTGCGCCATGTCGGCCAGCCCCGCGCCTGGCTGGCCTACCTGGCTGACAGCTCGTATTGGGTGTACCTGGTGCACCTGCCACTCACGATGGGCCTGGGTGCGCTGCTGTACAGCCTGCCCGTTCCAGCCCCGGCCAAGATGCTGATCAATGTGCTGGCCACAACCGCCCTGTGCCTGGCCAGTTACCACCTTTGCGTGCGTTTTACCGCTGTGGGCCGCTTGCTCACGGGGCGCACGCACACCCGTCATTCTTTGGGAGACCTTGTTCATGCGACCTGACACCTCACCCCGTCCTGCCCACCCACCCGGCGCAGGCCCTGCAATCCCACCCGCAGACCCGCGCGCCGCACTGCTGCAGGACCCCAACTTCCGCTGGATGATTGGCGGCTCTGCCCTGTCCATGCTGGGCGACCAGTTCACGCTGATCGCACTGCCCTGGCTGGTGCTGCAGATGACCGGCGACACGCTGGTGCTGGGCACCGTGCTGGCCCTCATCAGCGTGCCGCGCGCCTTGTTCATCCTGATCGGCGGCGCGCTGGTAGACCGCCATTCGCCCAAACAGGTGCTGATGATCACCAAATACGTCAACCTGGTCCTGCTGGCCGCGCTGGCGGGGCTGGTGTTTGCGGGCACGCTGTCGTTGTGGATGGTGTACGCGCTGTCGCTGGGCATAGGGCTCGCCACGGCCTTCAGCATTCCGGCGGGCACGGCCATGATGCCGTCGGTGGTGGCACGCCCCCAGCTGCAGGCCGCCAACGGCATCAGCCTGGGCCTGCGGCAGCTGACGATGTTCCTGGGGCCCTTGCTCGCGGGGCTGTTGATTGCCCTGTTTGGCGCCGGTGGCGCGGGCCACACCGCCGCGGATGCGCCAGCACACGCCAACGCCACTGGCATCGGCATCGCCTTCGCGCTGGATGCGCTGAGCTTCGCCGTGTCGGCCTGGACGCTGTCCAAGGTGCAGACGCGTGCGGGCCTTTCCGCCCCCACAGCAGCGCCACAGGCGGTGCTCGCTTCGGTGGCGCAGGGCCTCGGTCACTTCTGGCGTGACAGCGAGCTGCGCACCTGCTTTTTGTACTGGAGCGCCATTGCCCTGTTCATCATGGGACCCATCCACATCGCCATTCCGGTGCTGGCCAGCAGCAGCCCGCAGCTCGGTGCCGCCGCCTTCGGCATCATCGTGGGCGCCCATGGTGCGGGCACGCTGCTGGGCATGGTGGTGTCGGGCATGGTGCCCCGGCTGCGGTTCGGCAGCCTGGGCATGACCATTCTGGCGTTCGACGCCATCATTGGCGCGCTGTTCATGCCGCTGGGTCTGATCACCGCCGTGTGGCAAGGCGCGGTGCTGATGCTGGTCATCGGACTGCTCGGCGGCTTCATGCAGGTGAGCGTGTTCACATGGATCCAGCACCGGGTCCCCCCCGCCCTGCTGGGCCGCGCGATGAGCCTGTTCATGTTCATCTTCATGGGCCTGGCGCCGATCTCTGCCGCCGTGACGGGCTGGGTGATGAAGAGCATCACGCTCACCCAGCTGTTCGCGGCCAGCGGCGGAACGCTGGTGGTGCTGGCGGCACTGGCCTTTGTGCTCACACCCATGCGTCGCGTGACGGACGCAGCGCCCGCCACACGCTGAGGCTCCCCACACAAAAAAGGCTGGACCACTGTCCAGCCTTTTTGTGCCTGAGGAGGAGATCCTCAGACTTCGGTCACGAACTGCTCGCGGGGGCGGCGCACCTTCTTCAGGTTTACCAGCCAGTCGCCTTCGTCGGCACGGTAGCCCAGGGGCAAGATGGCGACGCTGCGCAGGCCGCGTGCCCGCAGGCCCAGGATTTCATCCAGCGCGTTGGGGTCGAAGCCTTCCATGGGCGTCGAGTCCACTTCTTCAAAAGCCGCAGCGATCAGGGCTGCGCTCATGCCGATGTAGGCCTGGCGGGCTGCGTGCTGGAAGTTCACTTCGGCATCGCGCTGGGGGTAGCTGCTGAGCAGCATCTGGCGGTAGTTTTCCCAGCCTTCGTTCTTGAAGCCACGCTGGTCATTGGTCAGGTCGAACATCATGTTGATGCGGTCGGCCGTGTAGTTGTCCCAGGCCGCAAACACCAGCAGGTGCGAGCCGTCGGTGATCTGGGCCTGGTTCCAGGCGATGGGCTGGATCTTGGCGCGCACAGCGGGGTCGGTCACAACGATGATTTCGAACGGCTGCAGGCCGCTGGAGGTGGGCGCCAGGCGGGCTGCTTCAAGAATGCGCTCCACCTTCTCTTGCGGCACCTTCTTGGCGGGGTTCATCTTCTTGGCGGCGTAGCGCCATTGCAGCTTGTTCAGCAGGGGTTGAGCGAGAGTGGTGTCTGTGGTCATGGCAGCGTCCTGAAAGAAGTTGTGGATCGAGGGATGTATCGATGGTGGAACTGTAGGCACCCCACATGGGTTCGGTAAGCCCTGCCAAAGAAACGGATTGTTCGCAATTCATCAACAATCGACACACAAGCGCTTTGCAACCGCGCTCTGTTGATGCTGCCGCCATCGCGTGGTGCCACATGGGCAGGCGTACACTTGACAAAGCCTGGGCGAGCGCCCGGGCACGCACCCGGCTGATCGCGCCCCTTCATGAGTGAACCCGACCTGTCTTTTCTGGACCCTGCAGGCCGCCAGCCAGCAGCCGCAGAGCACATGCCTCGCCCGCCTGTCCCCCACTCCCGCACGCCCGGCGCTTCGGCGGAGGGCCTGGTGGCCGAACTGCGTGCCTACCAGGCCGAACTGGAAAACCAGAACAAGGTGCTGCGCTACAGCCAGGCCGTGGCTGAGAGCGCGTACGAACGCTTCGAAACCCTGTTTGCCAGCGTGCCGCTGGCCCTCATGGTGGTGGACGACCACGACATGGTGGTGCAGGCCAACTCCATGGCACACCGCTCTTTCCAGCCCACCGAGCGCGACCGGCCACTGACCGCGCTGATGCCTTTTGTGTGCCCGCAAGACGGCGCGCGCGTGCGCGAAGCCTTTGCCCAGGCGCACGACCTGGGGCACAGCGAGGTCAAGGAGGTGGTGTTCACCATCAGCAGTGCCACGCGCATCACTGGCGACCTGCACATTGCCCACATCGATGCACCGCAGACCAGCGGGCCGCCGCTGTCGCAGTTTTTGTGCGCGGTGATCGACCAGGGCCCGCTGCTGGCCGAGCGCCAGGCCTTGCAGCACAGTGCCGAGACCCTGCAGCAGCGCAATGAGCAGATCCGCGCCAGCGAAAAGCGGCTGGAGGCCGTCATCAACTCCGCACTGGACGCCATCATCTGCGTGGACCAGCACCAGCGCATCACCGTCTTCAACCCCACGGCGGCCGCGCTGTTCCAGTGCAGCGCCAGCGACGCGCTGGGCAGCACGCTCGACCGTTTTTTGCCCGACGCTGCACAGGCGCTGGCATTTGCCCAGCTCACCACGCAGGCCCTGCTGGGCGAGATGACGGCCCTCACCGCCAGCGGCAAGGAGCTGGCCGTGGAGGTGAGCGTGTCGTTCGAGCGCCATGCTGACGGGGAAACCACCACCGTGTTCGCCCGCGACCTCACCGGTCGCAAGAAGGCCGAGGCGCACCGCAATGAGCTGGAGGCCCAGCTGCGCGAGTCGCACAAGATGCAGGCCGTGGGCACCATGGCCGGGGGCATCGCGCACGACTTCAACAACATCCTGGGCGCCATTCTGGGCAATGTAGAGCTGGCCAAGGCCGACTGCGCCACCCACGCGCCCGGCTCGCCCGTGCTGGAGAGCCTGCTGGAGATCGACAAGGCCGGCCGCCGCGCGCGCGACCTGGTGCGCCAGATCCTCACCTTCAGCCGCAACGAGCCCCCGCAGCGCTCGGCCGTGTCGCTGGCCGAGGTGGTGCACGACACCGAGCGCCTGCTGCGCGTGACCTTGCCTCCGGCCATCGAGCTGCATATGCAACTGCAGGCGGGCCTGCCGCCCGTGTTGGCCGATGCCACGCAGGTCGAGCAGGCCCTGCTCAACCTGTGCACCAACGCCGTCCATGCGATTGGTACCGAGCGCGGCAGCATCCATGTGGAGGCCGCCACCGTGCAGCCCGACCAGCGCCTGACCGAGCGCCTGGGCCTCGCGCCCATCGACTACGTGGCCCTGACAGTGCGCGACACCGGCCCCGGCATGGACGCTGCCACGCTGGAGCGCATCTTCGAGCCCTTCTTCACCACCAAGCCCGTGGGCCAGGGCACGGGCCTGGGCCTCGCGGTGGTGCATGGCGTGATGCGCACGCACGAAGGCGGCGTGGATGTGCAAAGCGCGCCAGGCCAGGGCAGCCGGTTCACGCTGTACTTTCCGGTCGCCACCGGTGCGACTGCTGGTGCGCAGCCCAGCCCCGCCGCGCAGGCCGTGCCACTGGCCGCCGCAACGTCTTCACCGGAGCCTGCCGAACCACCCGGCGGTGCGCCTGGCAAGAAGCACCATGTGATGTACGTGGACGACGACCAGGCCCTGGTCTTCCTGGTGCAGCGCCTGCTGCGCCGCCGGGGCTACGAGGTGAGCGGCTATACCGACCCGCACGAGGCCACGGCTGCGTTGCGGGCAGCACCGCAAGCCTATGACCTGCTGGTCACCGACTACAACATGCCCGGCTTCTGTGGCGTGGACCTGGTGCGCGAGGCCCGCCTCATCCGCCCCGACCTGCCCGTGGCCCTGGCCTCGGGTTACGTCACGGCCGAGATCGAACAGGCCGCGCTGGCCGAAGGCGCGCAAGCCCTGATCCACAAACCCAATGACGTGGAAGAACTTTGCGCCACCGTGCAGCGGCTGATCGTGGGCCATGACCCTGCCTGAACCCGTGGCAGATGGCGTACAGGCGCTGTACGAAGACGACGACCTGCTGGTGCTGTGCAAACCCTCCGGGCTGCTGTGTGTGCCCGGCCGGGGGCCTGACAAGCAAGACTGCCTGAGCGCCCGCGCCCAGCAGCGCTGGCCCGGCGCGCTCATCGTGCACCGGCTGGACCAGGCGACCTCGGGCCTGGTGCTCATGGCGCGCCATATCGACGCACAGCGGCGCCTGGGCCACGTGTTTGCCGAGCGCCAGGTGCACAAGCGCTACCAGGCGGTGGTGCAAGGGCTGCTGGGCACAGCGGGCGGCGACTGGAGCGAGATCAACCTGCCCATTGCTGCCGACTGGGAGCGCCGCCCGCTGCGCGTCATCGACCACGCTGTGGGCAAACCCAGCCTGACCCACTGGCGTGCACTGGCGCAAGACGCTACGGTTCAGACCACGCGCATCGAGCTGGAGCCCATCACCGGACGCACCCACCAGCTGCGCGTGCACCTGGCCGCCATCGGCCACGCCATTCTGGGCGACGGACTGTATGCCGATGCCGCCACGCAGGCACAAGCCCCGCGCCTGCTGCTGCATGCCAGTCACCTGGCCTTTGCGCACCCCACCACCGGGGAGCAGATAGCGCTGGAGTGGGCGGCCGATTTCTAGCCAAACGGCCCGCCAGCGCTAGTGAAACATGCACCAATTGCTATCTATTCAATAGCAAACAGGAGTTACTGATCAGCGCCCGCCCGGCGGCACGGCGCGCGACATGGCCCACTGCACGGCCAGGATGCTCGCCAGCACCACCAGCATGCCCACCAGCGATACCCCCGTCATGGCCTGCCCCAGCAGCGCCCAGCCCAGCAGTACCGCCGTCACTGGGCTCAGCAGCCCCAGCGACGACACCGCCACCGACGGCAGGCGCGCAATGCCACGGAACCACAGCGCATAGGCCACCAGCGCGCCCGCCAGGCTGAGGTACAGATAACCCGCGATGTGGGTGGCGGTGAGTGCGGGCAAAGGCGGGTCCACCGCCCAGGCCACCGGCGCCAGCATCACGCCGCCCGCCAACAGCTGCCAGCCGGTAAACGCCAGCACCGGCAAGTCAGACCGCCAGCGCCGCGACCAGAACGTGCCCGCTGCCATGCACAGCGTGCCCACCAGCGCGGCAGCCACGCCCACCATGTCCCAGCGCGCACCGGGTGACAGCAGCAGCGCCGCCATGCCCAGCACACCCAGCGCCCCGGCCGCCAGCGCCAGTGCGGGCGGGCGCCGGTGGTCCAGCGCCCAGGTCAGGCCCATCACCACCAGCGGGCCCACGGCGCCCACCACCGCAGCCACGCCACCGGGCAACCGGTAGGCCGCCACAAACAGCAGCGCCTGGAACACGCCAATGTTCAGCGCCGCCAGCACCGTGAGGCGCCGCCACCCCACCCAGTCGCCCCAGGCCGGCCAGCGGCGGCACCACAGCACCAGCAGCAAGCCCGCGGGCAAGGTGCGCAGCAGTGCGGCGGTGAAGGGCCGGTCGGGCGGCAGCAGCTCGGTGGTGACGATGTAGGTCGAGCCCCAGATGACCGGTCCGAGCGCTGTGGTGAGCGCATCCAGCCAGGTTGAGGAACTTGCAGAAGCACGTGAAGCAGCCATATATTTATCTTCAAATCAAGACAAAAACTCTACCATACAATCTCGAATTCAAGACAAATCAACCACCACAAGCCCATGGCCACCCCACGCCAACCCGACGCCGTCGACGCCATCCTGGCCCAGTGGAAGCGCGAGCGCCCCGACCTGGACGCTAGCCCCATGGGCCCCATCGGGCGCATCAAGCGCTGCGCCGCGCTGCTGGAGCGGCGGCTGGATGAAACCTTTGCCGAATTCGGCCTGAGCCGCTGGGAGTTCGACATGCTGGCCACGCTGCGCCGCAGTGGCGCGCCCTACTGCCTGGCGCCGACCACGCTGTTCTCCACGCTCATGGTCACATCGGGCACCATGACGCACCGCATGGCCAAGCTCGAAGCCCAGGGCTGGATTGAGCGCCTGCCCAACCCAGCCGATGCCCGCAGCTCGCTGGTGCAGCTCACGCCCCAGGGGCTGGAGCTGATCGACCGCGCCGTGGAAGCCCATGTGGCCAACGAACACCGCATCCTTTCCGACCTCAAGGCGGCCGATCTGGCCGCGCTGGATGCGCGGCTGGCCCTGCTGCTGTCCGCTTTGGAGTCACGCAGAGGCCAGTGAAGACACCCGGCGCTGTGTACTGCGCAGTAACATGGCGGGATGCCTCAAAACCATCTCTACATCCTCACCGGCGCATCGCGCGGCATGGGCCTCGCCATGGCACAGCAGCTCTTGCGCAGCGGCAATACCCTGATCTGCATCGCCCGCAGCGCCAACGATGACCTGACCGCCGAGGCCCGGGCCGCAGGCGTCGCCATCGAACAGTGGCAGCAAGACCTGTCGCAGGGCGAGCAGGCGGCCCACAAGCTGCAAGCCTGGCTGCAGGCCCAGGGCCCGCAGGCGTTTGCCAGCGCCACCCTCATCAACAACGCGGGCATGATCCCGCGCATCGCACCGCTGTCGGCCAGCGACGCGGAAGACCTGGCCACCGCCCTGCGCGTGGGGCTGGAGGCGCCCATGCAGCTCACCGCTGCTTTCCTGGGCGCGACGGACACCTGGACGGTGCCACGCAAGGTGCTCAACATCTCCTCTGGCCTCGGCCGCCGGGCCATGGCCTCGCAGGCCGCGTACTGCGCCGCCAAGGCGGGCATGGACCATTTCACCCGGTGCGTGGCGCTGGACGAGGCCATCAAGCCCCATGGGGCCAAGGTATGCTCACTGGCTCCCGGTGTGATCGACACCGACATGCAGGTCCAGCTGCGCGGCGCCGACCCGGCCGCCTTCCCGGACCGCCAGAATTTCGCCAACCTCAAGACGGGTGGCCAGCTCACATCGCCTGCCGACGCCGCCACCCGCGTGCTCGCCTGGCTGGAGCGCGCAGACTTCGGCACCAACCCGGTGGCCGATGTGCGCGAGGCGTGAGCCCATTTACTCCTACTTTGATAGCTGCAACCGCATGATTCACTAGCGCTTGCAGCCGTTTTGACCTGAATTTCTCTGAAAGGACCTCCCCATGACCCGTGAAGTCGTCGTCGTCAGCGCAGTGCGCACCGCCATTGGCACCTTTGGTGGCAGCCTCAAGGACGTGCCCCCCACCGAACTGGGCGCACTCGTCGTGCGCGAATCGCTTGCCCGCGCCAACGTGGAAGGCAAGGACGTGGGCCACGTGGTGTTTGGCCATGTGGTCAACACCGAGCCCAAGGACATGTACCTGTCACGCGTGGCAGCCATCCACGGCGGCTGCGGCGAAGGCACCCCCGCCTACAACGTCAACCGCCTGTGCGGCTCGGGCCTGCAGGCCATAGTCAATGCCAGCCAGTCCATCCTGCTGGGCGACACCGACGTGGCCATTGGCGCCGGTGCCGAGAACATGAGCCGCGTGCCCTTTGCCAGCCTGAACATGCGCTGGGGCGCCCGCATGGGCGACACCAAGATGGTGGACATGATGATCGGCGCACTGCACGACCCCTTCCACAACATCCACATGGGTGTGACGGCCGAGAACATCGCCGCCAAGTGGGGCATCAGCCGCGAAGACCAGGACAAGCTGGCGGTCGAGAGCCACAACCGCGCCGAGCGCGCCACGCAGGCCGGTGTGTTCAAGGACCAGATCGTGCCCGTCACCCTGAAGAGCAAGAAGGGCGACGTGTTGTACGCCACCGACGAGCACTTCCGCCCCGGCGCCACAATGGACGACTTGGCCAAGCTCAAGCCCGTTTTCATCAAGGAAAACGGCACGGTGACGGCTGGCAACGCCTCGGGCATCAACGACGCCGCCGCCGCCGTGGTGCTGATGGAAGCCGGTGCTGCCAAGGCCCGTGGCGCCAAGCCCCTGGCCCGCCTGGTGGCCTACGCCCACGCGGGCGTAGACCCCAAGTACATGGGCATCGGCCCCGTGCCCGCCACGCAACTGGCGCTGAAGAAGGCCGGGCTCACCGTGGCCGATCTGGATGTGATCGAAGCCAACGAGGCTTTTGCCGCCCAGGCCTGCGCCGTGACCAAGGACCTGGGCCTGGACCCGGCCAAGGTCAACCCCAACGGCTCGGGCATCTCGCTGGGTCACCCCATCGGCGCCACCGGTGCGCTCATCACCGTCAAGGCCATCCATGAGCTGCAACGCATTCAGGGCCGCTATGCGCTGGTGACGATGTGCATTGGCGGCGGCCAGGGCATTGCGGCGATTTTTGAGCGCCTCTGACCTGCACGCGGGTGCGCACACTGCCATCGCCACCCGCGATGCTGCCACCTGCTATTGGCAATGCGAGCGCCACAGTCGATCAGCGATCATTGGCGCCCGCTGCCCCAGATCAGCCGGGCCACCGCAGCTGCACCCAGCGGCCTGGCGGCGGCCCGCACACCACTGAACCGATGGAGACACCTCTCACCATGATGCGCACCCTGCTTTCCTTCACCGCCCTCGCCTTCGCGCTGGGCACCACGGCCCACGCCCAGGCGCCTGCGCCCGCTGCGGCATACCCTGCCAAGCCCATCCGCCTGATCGTGCCCTTCCCGCCCGGCGGCGGCACCGACATCCTGTCGCGCCTGGTGGCCACCAAGCTCACCGAAAGCGCCAAGTGGACCGTGGTGGCAGACAACCGCGCCGGCGCAGGCGGCACCATCGGTATTGGCGAGGCCGTCAAGGCTGCGCCGACGGGCTATGACCTGGTCATGGGCCAGAAAGACAACCTGGTGATTGGCCCCTGGCTGTACAAAAACCTGCCCTGGGACCCCACCAAAGACCTGACCGCCGTGGCCCATGTGGCCTACACGCCCGTGGTCATTGCCACCAGCGCGAACTCCAAGTTCAAGACGCTGGCCGACGTGGTGGCTGCTGCCAAGGCAGCGCCCGGCACCATCACCTATGGGTCTCCCGGCAACGGCACCTCCATCCATCTGGCAGGCGACCTGTTCGAAAAGGCTGCAGGCATCAAGCTCAGCCACATCCCGTACAAGGGCTCCAACCCTGCGCTGATGGACGCGCTGTCGGGCAACGTGGACCTGCTCATGTCCTCGGTGCCATCGGCCATGGCCCAGATCAAGTCGGGCAAGCTGCGCCCGCTGGCCGTGACATCGGCCAAGCGCAGCTCGTCCATGCCCGAAGTACCCACCGTGTCCGAGTCGGGCTTCAAGGACTTTGATGTGAGCACCTGGTACGGCGTGTTTGCGCCCGCAGGTACACCGGCCACCGTGGTGAACGTCGTCAATGCAGAAATCAACAAGCTGCTGGCCACCCCCGAGATGAAGGCCGCCATCCACGCCCAGGGTGCCGAGCCGGAGGCCATGTCTTCCGCTCAGTTCAACACCCTGCTCAAGACCGACTACGCCAAGTGGAAGGGCATTGTGGAAGCCTCGGGCGCAAAGATTGAGTGACCCCCTGAGGCGCTTGCTGCAATAAAAAACGGCTCCGAAAGGAGCCGTTTTGCATGGGGCAAAAACAATCAGTCCCGCACCACCAGCACGGGAATGTGCACTACACCCAGCACACGCTGCGTGACGCTGCCCAGCACCAGCTTTTCCAGGCCGCGGCGGCCATGAGAGCCCATCACGATGAGGTCGGCGCCGGTGCTCTCGAGCGCACGCAGGATGCCGTCGTGAACCGCATGCCCCTCGCCCACCACGGTGGTGACCTGCACACCAGCATCCGCCATGGCATTCTTGGTGGCATCCAGCGCGGCATTGGCCTCGGCTGTGGCGGCGCTGATGTATTGCGCCTGGCCGTACGCAAAGTCGGCACCCACGCCGGTGAAGGGATAAGGGTCGATCACGTACACCGCCGTGACGGCGCTGCCAAAGGTTTTGGCCAGGCCTGCGGCCTTGGAGACGGCCAGCATGGAGGTCTTGGAACCGTCGACAGGAACCAGAATGTGTTTGAACATGGTGCTACTCCTTGAATGAGGGGTGGGACCAGGCTTGTGGCCTGACCATGGGCGACAGTGTGAACCGCCACCATACCCCGCATCTTGATTCGCATCAAATCGGATGCACTTCTGCCGCAGTGTTCAGGCCCCGGACGGCGCCTGCCCCACCACGTCCGCGCCCTGGAAGTTGCCCCGCCGGCAGGTCACCACCAGGGTGTCGCGGTAGCCTCCGTCCTTGAGCGGCTGGATGGGCGTGGACTCGTGGATCATGCGCGCGTCGTCCAGCAACAGCAGCGACCAGGGCTGCGTCAGCGTAAAGCGCTGCCCGGCAGGGCCGTTGGCCTCAAACACCCGCGTCTCGCCCCCCTTGACGCCCTCGCGCCCCAACAGAAACACCGCCACCAGATCCACCCCGTCGCGGTGGGCACCTTCGGGTGTGGGGCGACCAATGCCATCGGTGGTGTCGATGCGGAACTGGTGTGCCTCTACAAACCAGGGCACCGGTGCCTGCGGCCCGGCAAACACGGCGTCCGACACGCCCGCCAGCGCGGCCAGCAATTGCTGCCACACGGGCTGCGCCACGGTGGCGGGCTCCATGGGGGCAAACCAGCGCTCCATGCCGCCGTGCAGCGCGTTGTACTCCACGGGCTGCCAGTGGGCGCGGTGCGGCACCTGCTCCATCCGGCCCTCCTGCAGCACAAAGCAGGCGTGGCGACGACGGCGGTAGCGGCCACCGTCCTTCAGGAATTCATCGGGCGGCAAGGCTGCCCAGTCGCTGTTGAGGGCCAGCAGCGCCGACAGGTCAGCGCCAACCCACTCGGCAACGGCCTCAGGGCTGAGCACGGCAAAGCCGCTGCTTTGCAGCTGGCTGGCGACGTCAGCCGGTGTAGTGAAAGGGGGAGAAAAGGAGACTTGGGCCATAGAGGCCCGAGCTTAACCGCAGCCGCCACCACGGGTTCTGCGATGGCGCAAACAGGGTGGGGGCAGTGTGGGGGCCGCATCCGAATCCACGCAACCCGGCCAGCCCCCGTGGTCGCAAGCCGCTCAGTCCCGGTTGCCATGGCCCTTGCCACGGCCTTCACCCTTGCCATGCCCGCGGTCATGGTCACGGTCGTGTTTGCCGCCGCGTCCACGGTCGTCATCCCAGCGATGGTCATCGCGCCCGCGCGGACCCTGGTACGGGTTGCCACGGCGTGGGGGCGGCTCCTGCACAAAGTACACCGGCTGGCTGCAGGCGTTGTAGCGAGCGCAGTGTTTGCCCCAGTTCTTGGCATGGCCGGGCGGCACATACAGGTAAATGGGCGCACGCGGCACCACCACAGCAGGGCGCTGGATGATGACGGGCTCTGCGTAAATCAGCGGTGGCGGCGGTGCATTGCCAATGTTGATGCGGCCATACACGCCGGGTGCCAGTTCGCCCCCCACGGTGGCATTGACGTAGGCCTGCGCATGCGCGCCGCCCGCCAGGCCCAGGAGCGCGGCCGCAGCCGCACCCGAAACAAGAAGACGGATCGTGGGAAACATGGTGTTTTTCATGGAAAGCTCCTGCTGACTGCCACACCGTGCACGCAAACAGTGTGTGCACAGGGAGGGCGGCCCTGTGTGAGTCACAAGGTTTCCTGCACCTTACACCTTTCAGACGCTACAAAATGTCAGCCAATGGCGACAGTTGTTGGCGCGAGATGAGGTACCGCAAGGCCTTGGCTGCCGGCGCCTAAGCCTGGTATACGTCCACCGGCATCACGACGCCGTTGCACTGGCAGCCGCCTGCTGCAGTGCCTCCGCCGGCCCGGGGCGCCCGAACAGGTAGCCCTGCCAGGTGTGGCAGCCGAGCCCGGCCAGCATGTCGCGTTGCTCCTGGGTTTCGACCCCCTCGGCAATGACCCCCAGGTCCAGGCTCTGGGCCAGGGTCACGATGGTGCGGGCAATGCTGGCGTCATTGGCGTCGGTGAGCAGGTCACGCACAAAGCTTTGGTCGATCTTGAGCTGGTCCAGTGGCAAGCGCTTGAGGTAGCTCAGGCTCGAATAACCCGTGCCAAAGTCGTCCAGCGAGAAGCCCAGGCCCGATGCACGTAGGATGTCCATGCGCTGGATGGTGTCCTCCACATCGTCAAGCAGCAGGGTCTCGGTCAACTCCAGCTTCAGCCGGTGCGGGTTGGCGCCGGTTTCTTCCAGCACGCCCAGCACTTCGTCCACAAAGTGGCTGTGGCGGAACTGCCGTGCGCTCACGTTCACGGCCAAGGTCCAGTGGGCAGTCTGCGGGTCGCGTGCCCACTCCACCAGTTGCAGGCAGGCCGTGCGCAGAATCCACACGCCCAGCGGCACGATGAGGCCCGAGGCTTCGGCCACTGGAATGAACTCGGCGGGCGACACCAGCCCGCGCTGCGGATGCTGCCAGCGCACCAACGCCTCGGCGCCCACAATGCCTCGCTGCTGGTGAATCTGTGCCTGATAGTGCAGCAAGAATTGCCCCTCGCGCAGCCCGTCGCGCAAGCCCGCCTCCAGCAGCGTGCGCGCGGTCACGTTGGCCTGGGTGCGCGGGTCAAAGAACCGCAAGGTGTTGCGGCCTGCGCCCTTGGCCTGGTACATGGCCATATCGCCGTGCTTGAGCAATTCGTCCACCGAGCCACGTGCATCGGCATACAGCGCAATGCCTATGCTGCAAGAACTGTGGTGTGAATGGCCGTCGAGCTGGTAGCTCTGGCTGAGAGCCTGCAGCACCGTGCGCCCCACTGTTTCGGCCTGGGCGGCCGCTTCGTGCGCCTGCGCGCTGAGCCCCTCCAGCAGCACCACAAATTCGTCTCCACCCAAGCGTGCGACGGTGTCGCCCATGCGCACGCAGCCCCCTAGGCGTGCGGCGACCTGGCGCAACAGCTGGTCGCCCAGCTCGTGGCCCTGGGTGTCGTTCAGGTCCTTGAAGTTGTCCAGATCCACAAACAGCAACGCACCGCCCGCGCCTGAGCGTGCGCTGGCGGCCAGGCTGTGTTGCAGGCGGTCATTCATCAACCGACGGTTGGGCAGGCCCGTGAGCGGGTCGTAGAAGGCCAGCAGGCGAATTTCTTCTTCGGCAGCCTTGCGGCTGGAGATGTCCGTCTGCGTGCCCACGTAATGGGTGATCTCGCCGCGCGGCGAACGCACGGTGGTGATGGTGATCCAGGCCGGGTATTCGGTGCCGTCCTTGCGCCGGTTCCATACCTCGCCCTGCCACATGCCGCTGGAGTGCAAGGTGTTCTTCATGGCCGCATAAAAAGACGCGTCCTGGCGGCCCGAGTGCAGCAGGCGCGGTGTCCGGCCCACCAGCTCGTCCACCGAGTAGCCGGTCAGCCGCGCGTAGGCCTGGTTGGCTTTGAGGATCCTCTGGTCGGGCCCTGTCACGATCATGCCCTCGAACGACTCAAACACCGTGGCAGCAATCTGCAGCGATTCTTCGGCCTTGCTGCGCTCGGTGATGTCGGTCGAGATGCCACACAGCGCATAAATGCTGCCATCCGCGTGGCGCAGCGGAATCTTGATCGACAAAAACGCGCGTGTCTCGCCCGTGGCGGCGGGCGTGTTCACCTCCTCCGCCTCCAGCGTCTCGCCGTCCTCCAGCACCCGGCGGTCGTTGGCCCTCAGCCGTTGCGCCGTGGCTGCGTCGAAAAACGCCGCATCGTTATGGCCCAATACCTCGTGCGCCGGCCTGCCAAAGTAATGCAGCGTGTGGTGGTTGGCGTACTGGTAACGGTAGTCCTTGCCCTTGATGTAGATGAACGCGCCAACACTGTCCAAAATGGTGGCGAGCTTTTGCTCGCTGTCCCGCAAGTGGCGCGTACGTTCTTGGACCTGGCGACGCAAGATTGCAACCATCAACGCAGCCAGCAAGCTGAACGCCACCAAGCCCGCAAGCCCCCGCCACACCCAGGGGGAAATCTGCACGCCAGGGTCTTGCCCGCCCCAGTGGCGCATCACCTGGGCATAGGCCGGATCGGCGCCACTGCGCCAGTTCTCGACGGATCGGTCAATGGCCGCCAGCACATCTGCATTGCGGCCGGGGCCGGTCGCAAAGAACAGCGTAGCGGGCTGGAACACAATGCCCGTGTCCACCACGCCATAGCGGGCCGAATGGAAATTGCCGAACAGATGGTTGGAGATGACCGCATCGGCCTCGCCCCGCTGCACCATGGCAAACGCATCTATCAGGCTGGGCGCATCCACCAAAGTCACCTGGATGCCAAAGCTGTCCACCATGTTCAGGAATGTAGACCGCTGCACGGAGCCCTTGAGCACCGCGACCCGCTTGCCCTGCAGGTCAAACAACGAGTAGATGGGCGCGCCTGATGTCCGATAGATCTGCGACCAGCTGTGCAGCACTGGCAGGCGGTGAAAGTCGTACAGGATCTCGCGCTCGGGCGAGCGAGCCACATCGGGCATCAGGTCGAGCCGGCCCTCGCGCAGCGCATCCAGGCAGTCCTGCCAGCTGCAGGGCACATATTTGATGGTCCACTGCTCGCGCGCAGCCACCAATTGCAGCAGATCCACAAAAATGCCTGCGGCCTTGCCGTCGGCATCCACGAACACCTTGGGTTCGTTCGAGTACACGCCCACACGCAGCTCGCGGGGTGCCGCAGCAATGCTGGCGCTGGCCGTCAATACGGCCGCCCACACAATGCCTTTGAGCCACGCGGCACAACGCCGCACCAGCCAGTTCACGCCAGGTTTCACACCGGCCCCCCCAGGTGATGGAGAAACCATGTTAACGAATGCTTGCAAAAATCTCCAAAAATTAACTACCGTGTGCCGGTTGGGGTAGCATGTGCCCAACCCCCGCCCGCCCAGGAGACAGCGATGCCCCATGAACGCCGCCACTTCGTCCGCGTTGGTTTTGATGCACCGGCCCTGCTGACCACGGCCACCGATGCGTTCAGCGTGCATGTGCTGGATTTGTCGCTCAAGGGCGCGTTGATCATGGTGCCCGCGCAGGCCACGCTGGGGCAAGGCACGTTGTGCCAACTGACCATCCCCCTGGCCGACACGGGCAACCACATCGCCATGTCCACCGAGGTGGCCCACGTGCAAGGCCTGCACACCGGGCTGCTGTGCAAGGGCATTGACCTGGACAGCGTCACCCACCTGCGCCGTCTGATCGAGCTGCAACTGGGCGACCCCGCCCTGCTGGAGCGGGACCTGGGCGAACTGACCATGGCGGGCGCGGCGCACTGACGGCCGCCGCAGGGCTCGTCACCGCCGCCGTAGCGGCATCTCTTTTCTTCTTGGCGCGTTTGTCAAACCGGCGGGTGCCGACCCGTCACTGCGCTTCCTGCTCCTGCAGCGCACGCCACATCACTTTGCCGCTGCCGCTCTTGGGCAACGCCGGCACAAACTGCACGATGCGCGGCACTTTGTAGACGGCCATGTTCTCGCGGCACCAGTCGATGATCTGCTGCTCGGTCGTGTCCTTGTGGGTGGCGCGCAGCACCACCACTGCCTTGACTGTCTCGCCCCGGTAGCTGTCCTTGGCCGCGATGATGCAGGCCTCCTGGATCGCTGGGTGGCGGAACATCAGTGCCTCGACCTCGGCCGGCCACACCTTGAAGCCGCTGGCATTGATCATGCGTTTGAGCCGGTCGGTCAGGAAGAAGTAACCGTCCTCGTCCATGCGCCCCAGGTCGCCCGAGCGGAAGAACCGTTTGCCCTCGAACTCAATAAAGGCCGACGCCGTGGCATCGGGCCGCTTCCAGTAGCCCTCGAACACCTCGGGGCCATGGATGATGATCTCGCCCTGCTCGCCCACGGGCAGCTCCTGCAGCGTGTCGGGGTCGATCACCCGCGCATCGGTGCTCATGAACGGAATGCCCAGGCACTGCTGCTTGGGGTGGTCCGGCGGGTTGGCGTGCGACGGAGCGGCCGTTTCGGTCAGGCCATAGCCCTCGGCATACCGCAGGCCATATTGCTCCAGAAGCCGCTGCGCCACGGCCTGCGGCATGGCTGCCCCCCCGCCACCGATATAGGCCAGGCTGGAGAGGTCATAGCTGGCAAAGTTCGGGCTGCCCAGCAGGTCAATGACCATGGTGGGAATGTTGGTCCAGGTGGTGACCTGGTAGCGCGATATCAGGCGCCCGGCCAGGTCGCGGTCCCAGCGGGGCATGATGACCAGCGTGGCGCCGCAGTAGATCGACGTGTGCATCACGCTCACCATGCCGGTGATATGGAACATGGGGACCACCGCCAGCGTCACATTGTCGGCAGATCCATTGCCCCACAGGCTGGCGGCCACCGTGTTGTGCATGATGCTTTTGTGCAGGTGCATGCAACCTTTGGGCAGCCCCGTGGTGCCACTGGTGTAGGGCAACAGCGCCAGGTCGGCCGGGCCTACCAACAAAGCGGGGGGCGCATCAGTACAAGCCAGGGCATCTGCCCAGGCGTGGGCTTGCCCACCCTCCAGTGCCGGCAAGGGGTGGCGCGTGCCCAGCCAGTCCATCCACGCCTCGGGCGGCGCATCCATGCCGGTCACGGCCACGTCAAACGCATCCGAGAACTGCGTGACCACCAGATGCGCCAGCCGCTCGCCAGGGGCCAACGCATTGCTGGCCTTGGCCATCTCCGGGGCCAGATCACCGGTGCTGATCGCCACCTTGGTGTCGGGATCGGTGATGTAGTGCTTGAGCTCCTCCGCCCGGTTCATCGGATTGACCGGCACCACCACTGCGTTGGCCCGCAGGATGGCAAAGTGCGCCATCACCAACTGCGGGCAGTTCTGCATGCACAGCACCACCCGGTCGCCACGCTGCACCCCCAGTTGGGCCAGCCGCGCAGCCAGGCGCTCCGCGCCTTCCATCAGTTGCCGGTAGCTGACCGTAGTGCCGAAAAACACCAGCGCCGCCTTGTCAGGGTAGCGGCGTGCATTGGTCGCCAGGTTGTCCCACAGCGAGGTGGCAGGCAGTGTGATGGACTTGGGCAAACGACGGGGCCAGAACTGGTAGTGAGGGCGCATGGGCAAACAGTCTCCTTGTTTCCCGCAGCCTAGATGGCCCACCTGTACCAAGCAAGGGGAATGCCCCCATGATCGTCACCCATGTGACGCATGGCACCCCGCCGAAGGTCGGGCTTACTCGCCTTGTTCACGCAAGCACATGGCCGTGTACTCGCAATCCATCGCCCTGCCACAAACCATTAACCAAATGTATCGGTCGCACCTAGAATGCCCCGCAGGGAGGAACACGCATGACGCCAGAGGTCGAGGCCAGGCAAACCATTGACGCACTGCTGACAGCAGCAGGCTGGCACGTGTGCAACGTTGCAGACGCCAACATCCACGCAGCCGTGGGCGTGGCGATTCGCGAATTCCCACTGAACCCTGGCTACGGCTATGCCGACTACCTGCTCTACGTCAACGGCAAAGCCTGCGGCGTGATCGAAGCCAAAAAAGAAGGCGCCACCCTGACCGGCGTAGAGCTGCAAAGCAGCCGCTACGCCAAAGGCCTGCCCACCACCCTGCCCGCCTGGGGCCGCCCCCTGCCGTTTGTGTGGGAAAGCACGGGCGTAGAAACCCACTTTACCAACGGCCTGGACCCCGAACCCCGCGCACGCAGCGTGTTCGCCTTCTTCCGCCCCGAGCTGCTGGTGCAATGGCTGGCGCTGCTGCCACCAATGATGAACGGCAACGGCGCCAGCGAACCACCCAGCACCTTCCTGGCCCGCATGCGCAACATGCCCAAGCTGGTGACCGAATGGGGCAGCGGCGGCGCGCACTACCAGCTGTGGCCTGCACAAATAGGCGCCATCACCAACCTGGAAAAAAGCCTGGCCGCCAACAAGCCCAAGGCCCTGATCCAGATGGCCACCGGGAGCGGAAAAACCTTCACCAGCATCGGCTTCATCTACCGCCTCATCAAGTTTGGCGGCGCGCGCCGCGTGCTCTTCTTGGTAGACCGGGGCAACCTGGCCCGCCAGACCAAGAAAGAGTTTGACGCCCACGCCAGCCCCTACAACAACTACAAATTTGGCGAGGAGTACATCGTCCAGCACCTGCAGGGCGGCCACATCGACACATCCGCCCGCGTGGTCATCTGCACCATCCAGCGCATGTTCAGCATGCTCAAAGGGCGCGAGCTGGCCGAGGAGGCCGACGAAGAATCCACCGAGAAGATTGAGACCCTGTTCAAAGACCCCGAACCCATTGGCTACAACCCAGCCATCCCCATCGAGAGCTTTGACATTGTGGTCACCGACGAGGCCCACCGCAGCATCTACAACCTGTGGCGCCAGGTGCTGGAGTACTTTGACGCCTACCTCATTGGCCTGACCGCCACGCCCAACAAACAGACCTTTGGCTTCTTCAACCAAAACCTGGTCATGGAATACGGCCACGCCCAGGCCGTGGCCGACGGCGTGAACGTGAACTACGACGTCTACCGCATCAAAACCGAGGTGGGCGAAAGCGGTGCCAAGGTAGACAAAGGCTTTTGGCTTGAAACCCAAGACAAAGCCACCCGCCGCAAGACCGCCTGGCAGCTGGACGACGACTTTGAATACCAGCCCGAAGAGCTGGACCGCGCCGTGCAAACCCCCGACCAGATCCGCACCGTGGTCCGCACCCTGCGCGACCGCTGGCAGCCCGACATGTTCCCAGCCCGCACCGAGCTGCCCAAAACCCTGATCTTTGCCAAAGACGACAACCACGCCGAGAAGATCGTCGAAATCTTGCGCGAAGAGTTTGGCCGGGGCAACGAGTTTGCGCAAAAGATCACCTACCGCAGCGCCCAGGGCGGCGGCACCAGCCCCGACCAGCTCATCAAAGACTTCCGCTCCAGCTACTACCCCCGCGTGGCCGTCACCGTGGACATGATCGCCACTGGCACCGACATCAAACCGGTGGAAATCGTCGTCTTCATGCGCAGCGTGAAAAGCCGCAGCTTCTTCGAGCAGATGAAAGGCCGTGGCGTGCGCGTGTGCAACCCCACGGACCTGGCCGCTGTGAACCCCGGCGAACACATCAAAAAAGACCACTTCGTCATCGTCGATTGCGTGGGTGTGTGCGAGCGCGACAAAACCGACAGCCGCCCCATGGACGCCAAAAAGAGCGTGCCCCTGGACAAACTGCTGCAAGCCGTGAGCCTGGGCAATGTGGAAGACGAAGTGTTGAGCAGCATCGCCGCTAGGTTGGCCCGGCTGGACAAAGACGCCAGCGACGCCGACCGCGCCAAGGTGGTGGAGCTCAGCGGCGGCAAAACCCTGCGCGACCTGGCGCGCGGCATTGTGGAAGCGCTCGCCATCGACGCCACCCAAGACATGCCGCCCGCCGAGGCGGACCAGCGGTTCAGGGACGCAACCAATCCCTTTGCCTTACCCGCATTGCGCGAGCAGCTACTAAAAATGAAGCAAAAGGCAGACTTGGTGATCGACGTGGTGACGCAAGACACCCTGCTGCACGCCGGATTCAGCGAAGGCAGCGACAGGGCCACCGCATTGGTGCAAAGACGTGGACGCCATTGTGGAGGTGGCCACCTTGGGCGCTTACCACCGCCTGACAGAGCAACTGATGCAGCGCGGCTTTACGCAAACCATGGCCGACAATACGCCGCCCTTTCGCTGGTTTTGGCACCGCATGCAGCTGGACTTGGTGCCGCTGGATGAAAAAGTGCTGGGCTTTGCCAACCCGTGGTACCGCGTGGGGTTTGACGAGGCGCTGACGGCTACGCTGGGAGATGGGCGGGCAGACGGGCTTGCCGATGGACTGGTGGTGCGGCACCTGTCGGCACCGCACTTTTTGGCGACCAAGCTGGAGGCCTTCAAAGACCGTGGCGGCAACGATGTGTACCTGAGCCACGACCTAGAAGACATCATGACCGTGCTGGAGGGCCGCGCCGCTGTGGCCCGCGAGGTGGCCGCCGCCAGCGCACCCGTGCGCCAGCATGTGGCGCAAGCAGCCGCAGCGCTGCTGCAAATGCCCGCCTTCCACAATGCCCTGCCCGGCCTGTTGAGCGACCCCGAGCGCGAACCCACCGTGAAAGCCCGGCTGGCACAGATCGCAAGATTGAAAGACTGATGAACACCACCACCCACTCCCTCGTCCAGAAGCTCTGGAACTACTGCAACGTGCTGCGCGACGACGGCATGAGCTATGGCGACTATGTGGAGCAGCTCACGTACCTGCTGTTCCTGAAGATGGCCGACGAACGTTCGCAGCCGCCCTACAACCAGCCCAGCATCGTGCCAGCAGACTACGCTTGGCCCACGCTGCTGGCCAAGGACGGCGACGAGCTGTTTGACCACTACCGCCATGCGCTGGAAAGGCTGGGGCAAGAAAAAGGCACGCTGGGCCTGATTTTTGGCAAGGCGCAAAACAAGTTCCAGGACCCGGCCAAGCTGCGCCGCGTGATTGTGGATTTGATCGGTGCCGAGACCTGGACAATTCTGGGCGCGGATGTAAAGGGCGACGCCTACGAAGGCCTGCTGGAGCGCAACGCGCAAGACACCAAGAGCGGCGCGGGCCAGTACTTCACGCCCCGGGCTCTGATCCAGGCCATGGTGGAGTGCATGGCACCCAAACCGGCAGAGCGCATTTGCGACCCGGCTTGCGGCACGGGCGGCTTTTTGTTCACGGCGCACAACTACATCACAGCCCACCACAAGAACCTGACGCGCGACCAGCTCAAGCACCTCAAGGAGAAGGCCTTTACCGGCTACGAACTGGTGCAGGCTACGGCCCGCGTTTGTGCCATGAACATGATGCTGCACGGCATTGGCTCTGAAAAATCCGTGCCTGTGGTTGTGGGCGACGCGCTGGCGGCTGACCCTGGCGAGCGTTTTGAGGTGGTGCTGGCCAACCCACCCTTTGGCAAGAAGAGCAGCACCGTCATCGTGGGTGAAGACGGCCGCACCAGCACTGAAAAAGACACCATCGAGCGCGACGACTTCTGGGCCACCACCAGCAACAAGCAGCTCAATTTTGTGCAGCACATCAAGACGCTGCTCACCACCCACGGCCGCGCAGCCGTGGTGCTGCCCGACAACGTGCTGTTTGAAGGTGGCGCGGGCGAAACCATTCGCAAAAAGCTGCTGCACGCGTGCGATGTGCACACCCTGCTGCGCCTGCCCACAGGCTTGTTCTACGCCCAGGGCGTGAAGGCCAACGTGCTGTTCTTTGAAAAGAAGCCCGCCAGCGAAACGCCCTGGACCAAGCAGCTGTGGATTTACGACCTGCGCACCAACAAGCACTTCACACTCAAGACCAACCCGCTGACCCGCGCGGACCTGGACGAGTTTGTGGCGCTGTACCAGGCCGACAACCGCCAACAGCGCCAAGCCACCTGGTCGCCAGATACACCTGAAGGCCGCTGGCGCGCCTACAGCTACGACGAGCTGGTGGCGCGGGACAAGACCAGCCTGGACATCTTCTGGCTCAAAGACGAATCACTGGCCGACAGCGACAACCTGCCCCTACCTGGCGTGATTGCGCGCGAGATTGTGGAAGACCTGGAGGCAGCGCTGGCGCAGTTCAGACTGATTGCGGGAGACCTGGGGGAAGTGGTCGAAGAGTAAGGACTGGGCGGGCGTATGCCCACCCTCCTCCACTCAGCTCTGAATCTGCGCCCACAGCTTGTCCAGCCGCTTCACGCTGACCGGCTGGGGCGTGCGCAGCTCCTGCGCAAAGAAGCTCACGCGCAGTTCCTCCAGCAGCCAGCGCAGCTCTTGCATGCGGGCATCCACTGCGCCCTTGCGCTCGGCGACCAGACGCCAGTAGCGCTGCTCTTGCGGGCGCAGCTCGGCCAGCTTGGCGGCGTCGCGGGCGGGGTCGGCGCGGTATTTGTCCAGGCGCAGGGTGATGGCCTTGAGGTAGCGGGCGTAGTGCGCCAGTTGCGCCCAGGGGGCCACAGCGATGAAGTTCTTGGGCACCAGGCGTTGTAGCTGCTGCAGGGCGTCCGCTGTAGCGTCGGGCGCGTTCTTCGTATCTTTGATCTTGCGGGCGGCGGCCGCGTATTCGGTGAGGATGGTGGCGGCCAGGCGCGCGACCTCGTTGGCGATCAGCGTGAGGCGGCCCCGGCCTTCTTCCACGCGGCGCTTGAAGGCGTATTCGTCGGTGGGCAGCGGGTCGAGCAAGAAGGCGCGGTCCAGCGCCACGTCGATGATCTGGGTGCGCAGCTCTTCCTGCGTGCCCAAGGGCATGAACGCTACGGCCATTTTCTGCAGATCGGGGATGTTCTTTTCGACGTACTTAAGGGCGTCTTTGATCTGCAGCGCAAACAGGCGGCGCAGGCCCGCGCGGTGCTTGGCGGCGGCCACCTCGGGTTCGTCGAAGACTTCGATGGTCACGGCGTCGCCACCGTCGATCAGGGCCGGAAAGCCGATCAGCGTCTGGCCGGCCTTCCTGATCTCCATGAGTTCGGGCAGCTCGCCGAATGTCCAGGTGGTGTAGCGCTGGCCTGCAGGGGTAGATGGTGCAGCGGGTGTGGAAAGCGTCGTGCCGCCTGGCTTGGCCGCTGGGCCTGGCCCGTTAACTCCTGATTTGATAGCACCCCGGGCATGATTCTCTAGCGCCTGCGGCGCTTTTTGCTTCAAATCCGCCGTATCGGCAGCTGTACTGCCCAATTTGAGCCCCGCCAGCGCCTGGAACGCGCCCCGCGCCTTGGCACCCCACTCGGCCTTGAGTGCGCCCAGGTTGCGGCCATGCCCCAGCTGGCGGCCGTGCTCGTCCACCACGCGGAAGTTCATGAACAAATGGGGGCTGAGCATGTCGAGCTTGAAGTCGGCGCGCTTCACGTCGAGCGAGGTTTCGTCGCGCACCTGCTTGAGCAGCACATCGGTCAGGCTGCCCGTGCCAAAGCGCTCGGGTGCGCCCAGCAGCTCGGCCAGGCGCGTGGCGCTGTCGGGCAGCGGCACAAAGCGGCTGCGCGGGCGCTGGGGCAGGCTTTTGAGCAGGGCCTGGATCTTGTCCTTGAGCATGCCGGGCACCAGCCACTCGCAGCGCTCGTCGCTCACCTGGTTGAGCACAAAGAGCGGGATGGTCACGGTGATGCCGTCACGCGCATCGCCGGGCTCGTGCAGATAGCTTGCAGCGCAGTCCACACCGCCCAGGCGCACCGTCTTGGGAAAGGCGTTGGTGGTGATGCCTGCAGCCTCGTGGCGCATCAGCTCCTCGCGGGTGAGCTTGAGCAGGTCGGGTTGCTTTTTGCTTTCTTCGCGGTACCAGGCCTCAAAACTATGGCCGCTGCACACCTCGGGCGGCAGTTGCTGGTCGTAGAAGGCGTAGATGAGTTCGTCGTCCACCAGCACGTCCTGGCGGCGGGACTTGTGCTCCAGCTCTTCCACCTTGGCGATCATCTTCTGGTTGGCAGCCAGGAAGGGCAGGCGCGTCTCCCAGTTACCGCCCACCAGGGCTTCGCGGATGAACACCTCGCGCGCAGCGTGCGGGTCCACCTTGCCAAAGTTCACGCGGCGGTTGTTGTAGACCACGATGCCGTAGAGCGTGGCGCGCTCCAGCGCCACCACCTCGGCGGACTTCTTCTCCCAGTGCGGGTCCAGCAGCTGCTTTTTGAGCAAATGGCCGCCGATCTGCTCCAGCCACTGCGGCTCGATGGCGGCGATGCCCCGGCCAAACAGGCGCGTGGTCTCGACCAGTTCCGACGCGATGATCCAGCGGCCGGGCTTTTTGTTCAGGTGCGCGCCAGGGTGCTTGTAGAACTTGATGCCACGCGCGCCCAGGTACCAGTCTTCCTCGTCACTCTTGCAGCCTACGTTGCCCAGCAGCCCGGCCAGCATGGACAGGTGCAGCTGCTCGTAGCTCGCGGGTTGCGTGTTGATCTGCCACTTGTGCTCGGTCACCACCGTGAGCAGTTGGGTGTGGATGTCGCGCCACTCGCGCAGGCGGCGGATGCTGATGAAGTTCTGGCGCAACAGCTGCTCGTACTGGCGGTTGCTGAGCTTGTGGGTGGCGGCTGGGGCCACAGCGGCACCTCCGGGTGCAGGAAGCGCTGCCGCTGGGCTGCCCCCGCCGCTGCGCTGCGCCACCGGCAGATACGCCTGCGAAGGCGCCTTCTGCGCGGCCATGGCCTTTTGGGCGCGGGCCGACGGCAGGCTAGGCGCCCCGCCCCGGGCCTCGTTGATCCACTTCCACAGCTTCAGATACCCGCTGAACTCGCTCTTGTCGTCGTCGAACTTGGCGTGCGCCTGGTCGGCCTGCTGCTGCGCCTCCATGGGGCGGTCGCGCACGTCCTGCACGCTCAGTGCGCTGGCGATGATGAAGACCTCGTCCAGCGCCTTGCGGTCACGCGCCTCGATGATCATGCGGCCCACGCGCGGGTCCAGCGGCAGGCGCGACAGCTCCACACCCATGGGCGTGAGTTCGTTGGCGTCGTCCACCGCGCCCAGTTCGGCCAGCAGCTGGTAGCCGTCGGCAATCGCACGGCCCGAAGGCGCCTCGATGAACGGGAACTGCGTGACATCGCCCAGGTGCAGCGACTTCATGCGCAGGATGACGCCCGCCAGCGAGCTGCGCAAAATTTCGGGGTCGGTAAAGCGCGGGCGGCTGTTGAAGTCCGCCTCGTCGTACAGGCGGATGCAGATGCCGTTGGCCACGCGCCCGCAGCGGCCCGCGCGCTGGTTGGCCGCGGCCTGGCTGATGGGCTCCACCAGCAGCTGCTCTACCTTGCTGCGGAATGAATAGCGCTTGACGCGCGCTGTGCCTGCGTCGATCACGTAGCGGATACCCGGCACCGTGAGCGAGGTCTCGGCCACGTTGGTCGCCAGCACGATGCGGCGGCCCGTGTGGCCGTCAAAGATGCGGTCCTGCTCGGCCTGACTGAGGCGCGCGAACAGCGGCAGCACCTCGGCATTGCGCATCACGGGCTGGTGCGACAGGTGCTTGCGCAGGTGGTCGGCAGCCTCGCGGATCTCGCGTTCACCGGGCAAAAAGACCAGGATGTCACCCGCCGCATTCCCCTGCCACAGCTCGTCCACGCCATCGGCAATGGCCTCGTTCAGACCATAGTCGCGGCTCTCTTCAAACGGGCGGTAGCGCTGCTCCACCGGAAAGGTGCGGCCCGACACCATGATGATCGGGGCCGGACCCTTGGCGCTTTCAAAGTGTTTGGCAAACCGGTCCGCATCAATCGTGGCCGACGTGACAATGACCTTCAGGTCCGGCCGGCGCGGCAGGATCTGGCGGATGTAGCCCAGCAGAAAGTCGATGTTGAGGCTGCGCTCGTGCGCCTCGTCGATGATGATGGTGTCGTAGGCCTTGAGCAGCGGATCGGTCTGCGTCTCGGCCAGCAAGATGCCGTCGGTCATGAGCTTAACGGACGCATCGCGCGAGAGACGGTCCTGGAAGCGCACCTTGAAGCCCACCACGTCGCCCAGCGGCGTGTTCAGCTCTTCGGCAATGCGCTTGGCCACGCTGCTGGCCGCAATGCGGCGTGGCTGGGTGTGGCCAATCAGCTGCCCTTTCTGTCCCGGCTTGGCATTGCACTTGCCACGGCCCAGCGCCAGCGCAATCTTGGGCAGCTGGGTGGTCTTGCCCGACCCCGTTTCACCGCACACGATGATCACCTGGTGCTTGGTGATGGCCTCCATGATCTCGTCGCGCTTGCCCGACACCGGCAACGACTCGGGGAACGTGATGCGCAGCGGCGCTGGCGGCGCGGCAGGTGCAGGTGCAGATACGGGTGCTGGAGCAGGAACGCGGGACGACGCAGGCAAACGCGGATCAGAAGAAGACATAGGCCCGCATTATCGATAGCAGCACCCTGCCCCCTGCGCTGCATCTGTGCTTTTGGTACGACATTTCGCCGCGTTTTCAGCGCTTTTCGTTGCCAAAGCCCGCCAGCGCCGCCAAAATCGCGCCCATTCTTCGCAAGCCCCTGTTCAGCGCCACCCTCGGCGCACGGCCCGAACGAACCCCTGGAGGTCCCCGACATGTCTGCCCTTTACGCCGCACCCGTCTGACCACAGTCCACCGCCCCGGCTGGACTGTGCACACACAGTTCAGCCATGGCAAATGCACCCGCGCGCTCTTTCACGCGCTCCGCAAGCCCTGGCTCCATCGCCGGGGTTTTTTGTTTGTGGAGTACGTGCACACCATGAGTGCCAAAAAACTGTCTCGGGCCTTCGCCCAGGGTGAAATCAAGAAGCTGCGTCGCATGAAGCAGCCCCTGGTGCTGAAGCTCGAAGCCTCGGGCCCGCCCCGAAACCCTGTGGCCGCAGCGCTGGCCCAACGCAGCCTGTCCAGCGCGGCAGGCAAGCACATCCGAACCCGTGGGGCCCAGCGCCGTGCGGACAACGTCGCCCTGCGCAAGGCGATCCAGAACCCCTTTTTGAACGATTGACATGAATCCCTTCAACAACCCACTGCCGCCACACCAGCGGCATCCCACTCCGCATCCAGCGCTGGCCGGTGCGCCAACGCTGGCAGCGCATCCATCCCCGATGCACTCAGCGCACCCTGTGCGTGCCCAGACAGCCGCGCCCATCACGCCAGTTGCCAGCAGCGCAGAGCTGGCCCAGCGCCAGCAGGCTTTGGCGCGCGCGGCGTTGCAACTGAAAGCCGAGCTGTTCGGCATCGACGACGTGATCGACCGCGTGATCAATGCCATCCGCGCCTGGTACGTGCTGCCGCAGCTCATCACCCGGCCGGTCATCGTCTGCCTGTGGGGCCTGACCGGCACAGGCAAGACGCAGCTCACGCGGCGGCTGGCCCAGCTGCTGGGCTTTTACGACCGGTTTGTGGAAGTGCAGATGGACGGCTTCAGCCACGGCGCGAGCTACCGCAGCTCGTCCATCTCGGGCATGCTGGGCGACTCGGGCATCCACGAGGGCATGCCGGGCATCCTGGTGCTGGACGAGTTCCAGCGGTTTCGCACGGTGGACACCAAGGGCGCCGACGTGAAGGTGGAGCGCTACCAGGACGTGTGGACGCTGCTGTCCGACGGGCGCCTGCCACCCGCGTTGAGCGCGCTGTCCAACATCGAGCGCAAGCTGGCCGATGCGCACTACGAGGCTGAGCGCGCCGAAGATGGCGATGACGACCGCGCAGGCAAGAAGCCCTACCGCTTTCAGCTGGACGCCTGGGATGCGCAAGAACTCAAGCGCATGCTGAAGCTGCAGGAGCCGCTGTCCGCCATCATGCAGTGGCCGCCCGCCAAGGTGCAGGCGCTGTTTGCCAGCTTTCAGCAGTCCAGCCATGCGTGGGAGACCGACTACAGCAAGCTGCTGGTGTTTGTATGTGGCAACCTCGACGAGATGTACCACGAGACCGCACAGCGTGTAGAAGACTGCGACACCGATGCCGACATCTTTCACCGCCTAACCCGCAAGCTCTCGCTCATCGATGTGAAGAAGGCGCTGGGCGAGCGCTTCAAGCCCGAGCAGATCGCACGGCTGGGCAATGAACATGTGGTCTACCCGTCGTTCAGCAAGGCGACGTATGAGCGCCTCATCCATAACCTGTGCACACGCTATGTGGACGATATTGCCGCGCAGTGTGGCGTGCGGTTTGCCATCGGGCAGGATGTGCTGAGCGAGCTGTATGCCAACGCGGTGTTCCCTGCGCAGGGCACGCGGCCACTGTTCTCGTCGGTGCACGCGATCCTGAGCGCCAACCTGGTCAACGCGGCGTTATGGGTGGTGCAGGAGCAGCTCTCAACGGACCAGGAGTTCGCCATTCACCTGGCGCCCGACAAGCGCCACCTGCTGGTGTCGGGCCAGGGGCCGGAGGGCGCAGTGCAGGCCGCGTTTGCGGTGACGCTGGAGCTGAACCGGCTCAAGCAACGTGCCAATGCAGACTTTCGGGCCCTGCTGGCCGTGCACGAGGCAGGCCACGGGCTGGCGTACTGCGTGTTGTTCGGCCATGCTCCGCAAGAGGTGAAGATCAACATTGCCTCGTTCGAGGGCGGCTACAACAGCTTCTCCAGCCTCAAGGCCACCACGCGCCAGAACGCGCTCGACATGATGTGCGTAGGCCTGGCGGGCCGCGTGGCAGAGGAGCTGGTGTTTGGAGAAATGGCCTGCACCACCGGGGCCGAGCAGGACTTGAAGCAGGTGACGGCCGAGGCAGCGCGCTACATCCGCCACCATGGCTTTGGCGCGCGGCTGGCCCGCACCGATGTCACCGTGGAGATGGACAACCATGTCAACACCGACATCGGCCCGAGCAACGAGGCCATCGAGACGCTGATGCTGCAGCAATACCAGCGCGCCCAGGCGCTGCTGACCACGCACCACGAGGCACTGGGGCGCACGGTGGACGCCTTACTGGAACACGGCACCATCGCCCCTGCGGAGATGGTGGCGCTGCTCCAGGGCTGCGGCATTGCGCTGGAGGCCCCCTCGGACGCTGCAGGCACCTTGCCCGAAGAAGGTCTGGTGCTGGAGCCTTTTGGTGCCAAACTCAGCGCGTTTCGCGCACGCGGGGCGGCGTCCTCTGCACGCCAGCTGGCGTGACACCCAGCACGAAGGACCAAGGATCGACATGGCCAGCGGGTTTTCCGAGTCCGATGACGGGCTGCACTACGCCGAGCACATCTCGGTGCCGATGCGCCTCTTTGTGGGCGCCATTGCGCTGGGCATGTTCCTGATTCCTGTTCCCTTTGTGATGCACGCCACGGCCCGGACGCCGTGGCTGCACCTTCTGTTGGCCGCCGCGTGTGTGGTGGCGGCCTGCGCCATGGGTGCGCTGTTTTTGGCGATTGCTCTGGGGCGGGTGCTGACGCTACATTTCGACCCAGCCAGGCGCCAGGTGCGGCGCACCTCGCGCTGGCCGCTGGTGGGCCGCACTGTGCACATTGCGTTTGATCGCTTTGCACCACCAGAGGTGGTGGAACGCACCTCAGAAGACGGCCCCTACCATGTGCTGCGCCTGACAGTGCGTGGCGAGCGTCCCATGCAGCTGGGCGGGTTTGACCGGCGGGAAGATGCCGAACGCTGGCGCAGCCGCATCGCGGCGCTGTTCGAGGGTCACCCTGGCTGAGCGTGCAAATCCCAGCACCCGGTCGCTAAGGACACTTATCATTCGCTCCTCGCGCATTACCACCACTGCCCCAAACACCTTTCTCCATGTCCGCCGTCTTCAATTTCACCTTCGTCCCCTGGTTCCGCTCGGTGGCGCCCTACATCCACAAGTTCCGCAACCAGACGTTTGTGATCGGGCTGACGGGTGAGGCGATTGCGGCCGGCAAGCTGCACAGCATTGCGCAAGACCTGGCACTGATCCAGGCCATGGGCGTGAAGATCGTGCTGGTGCACGGCTTTCGCCCGCAAGTGAATGAGCAGCTGTCAGCCAAGGGGCATGCGGCCAAGTACTCCCATGGCATCCGCATCACTGACTCCGTGGCACTCGATTGCGCGCAGGAGGCCGCCGGACAGCTGCGCTACGAGATCGAGGCAGCGTTCAGCCAGGGCCTGCCCAACACGCCGATGGCGGGCGCCACGGTGCGCGTAATCTCGGGCAACTTCCTCACGGCGCGGCCCGTGGGCATTGTGGATGGGGTGGATTTTCAGCACTCGGGCCTGGTGCGCAAGGTGGACGTGGCCGGCATCCAGCGCACGCTGGACATGGGCGCACTGGTGCTGCTGTCGCCGTTCGGCTTTTCGCCCACGGGCGAGGCCTTCAACCTGAGCATGGAAGAAGTGGCCACGAGCGTGGCCATCGAGCTGCGGGCCGACAAACTCATCTTTTTGACCGAGGTGCAGGGCATCCGCATGTCGCCCACCGAGCCCGAGAGCGACGACAACCCCATCGACACCGAGTTGCCGCTGGCCGCCGCGCAGGCGCTGCTGGCCCAGTTGCCCCCGGCGCAGCAGCCCACCGATACGGGCTTTTACCTTCAGCACTGTGTGAAGGCCTGCAAGGCCGGCGTGGAGCGCAGCCACATCCTGCCGTTTGCGGTGGACGGCTCGCTGCTGCTGGAGGTCTATGTGCACGACGGCATCGGCACCATGGTCATCGACGAAAAGCTCGAAGAGCTGCGCGAGGCCACGATTGACGACGTGGGCGGCATCCTGCAGTTGATCGAGCCCTTCGAGAAGGACGGCACGCTGGTCAAGCGCGACCGCACCGAGATCGAGCGCGACATCGCCACCTACACCATCATCGAACACGACGGCGTGATTTTTGGCTGCGCGGCGCTCTACCCCTACCCCGAAGCCAAAACGGCCGAGATGGCCGCGGTGACGGTATCGCCGCAAAGCCAGGGAACGGGCGACGGCGAAAAGCTGCTCAAGCGCATCGAGCAGCGCGCGCGCCTGCTGGGGCTGGACAGCATCTTTGTGCTGACCACCCGCACCATGCACTGGTTCATCAAGCGCGGCTTCTCCCCCGTGGACCCGGACTGGCTGCCCGACGCCCGCAAGCGCAAGTACAACTGGGACCGCAAGAGCCAGGTGCTGGTCAAGAAGCTCTAAGAGCGGGTGAAAGTCTCGCGCGCGGCCGCCACGGCGCGCGCCACCTGCGCAATCGCCGCATCCCGCTGCTCCGGCGACGCCTTGGAGCGCGTGAGGTAACAGGTCACCAGCACCGGCGCGCCGCCGCCCGCGGGCCACAACACGCCAATGTCGTTGGCCGTGCCGCTCTCGCCCGCCGTGCCCGTCTTGTCGCCCACCTTCCAGCCCGGCACACCGGCACGCAGGCGCTTATCGCCCGTGCTGGTCTCCACCAGCCAGCGCTGCAGCCAGGCCCGGGACATGGAGCTGAGCGCGTTGCCCAGCACCAGTTTCTGCATGGTCTGCAGCATGGCCAGCGGCGTGGTGGTGTCACGCGGGTCGCCCACGGCAGCCTCATTCAGCGTGGGCTCGGTGCGGTCCAGCCGCGTGACCTCGTCACCCAGCGAACGCACGAACGCGGTGAACCCGGCCGGGCCGCCATGGCGGGCCAGCAGCACATTGGCAGCGGTGTTGTCGCTCAGGCTGACGGTGGCAGAGCACAGCTCACCCACCGTCAGGCCGCCACCATCGCCCGCGCGCGGGCCGCTGACGGGCGAGTACGCCACCACGTCGGTGGCCGGGTAATGCACGCGCGCTTCCAACCGCTCCTTGCCCTGGTCCACCAGAGCCAGCATCCAGCCGGCCAACACCAGCTTGAAGGTGCTGGCCATGGCAAAACGCTCGTCCTGCCGCCAGCCCAGCGCCAGGCCCGACCCGGTGTCCAGCATGGCCACCCCCAGACGGCCCTGGGCGGCGCGTTCGATGCTGGCGAGGGCATCGTTCCAGGCGCTGGTGGTCTGCTCGCGGCGGTCTGGGTTGCTGGCAGCGGCACAACCCCATAAAGGCATGGCCGTGGCGGCCATCAAACCCAAGGAAAACTGTCTTCTTTGCATATCGATTGAAAGCGTAGTGGGGAACAAGGCCCGAACGATACGGAGGTTCAGCCCCCAGCACCATCGACAATAATTGCCAAAAGCCCCAAGAAAAACTTTGACCTTTTGGCACCATGCACCTGCCACTCAATGCTCTGCGGGCCTTCGAGGCCTCGGCCCGCCACCTGAACCTCACGCGCGCCGCCCAGGAGCTGCACGTGACCCAGACCGCCGTGAGCCAGCACATCCGCAAGCTGGAGGATCGGCTGGGCAAGCCGCTGTTCCGCCGCCTGCCACGCGGCCTGGCGCTGACGGACGAAGGCCAGGCCCTGCTGCCGGTGGTGGTGGAATCGTTTGGCAACCTGCAGCGCGCCCTGGAGAAGCTGGGCGACACCCGCCCGCGCGAGGTGCTGACCGTGGGCGCCGTGGGCACCTTCGCGGTGGGCTGGCTGCTACCCCGGCTGCGCGACTTTCAGCAGACCTGCCCCTTTGTGGACCTGCGCCTGCTCACGCACAACAACCGGGTGGACATGGCGGGCGAAGGGCTGGACTACGCCATCCGCTTTGGCGACGGCGCATGGCACGGCACGCAGGCCGACCGCATCATGGATGCGCCCATGTCCGTGATGTGCTCGCCCGCCTTGGCCCGTGGCCTGCGCACGGTGGCCGACCTGGCGCGCCAGCCCTTGCTGCGCAGCTACCGCACCGACGAATGGACGGCCTGGTTCGAGGCTGCGGGTGCGCCCTGCCCCGTGGTGCGTGGCGCGGTGTTCGACTCGTCCCTGACGCTGGCCGAGGCGGCGGCGCAGGGCGCGGGCATGGCACTGTTGCCAGTGAAGATGTTCGCGCGCGAACTGCAGCAGGGCCGCCTGGCGCAGCCCTTTGCACAAGAGCTGCACCGGGGCGCCTACTGGCTGACCCGCTTGCAATCGCGCACCACCACGGGGGCCATGGCGGCGTTCCGGGACTGGCTGATGTCACAGGCCAGCGTCACAGTGGGTGCCGGGACTGAAGAATTGGGATGATTTTGGCCGGTAGCGCTAGTGGATCATGCGCCAGAAGCTATCAATTACATAGCAAACGTACGCCGTGATGCACGGGGTGCAGCGGTGTCAAAACCCCATCGCCGCCACATCCACCCCGTCCACCTGCCCTGCATCCAGAAACTGCTGGCCATAGCGCAGGTACACCCCTTCGCGCACAAACACCTCGAACAGGTCGGGGTCGATGTGCCCGTTGTCCCGCATCCTGCACATGATGGCCAGCGCCTGCGACAGGGTCATGCCACTCTTGTAGGGCCTGTCTGCGGCCGTCAGCGCCTCAAAGATGTCGGCAATGCCCATCATGCGGGCCTGCAGCGACATCTGCTGGCGCGTGAGGCCACGCGGATAGCCCTTGCCGTCCATGCGTTCGTGGTGGCCCCCAGCGTATTCGGGCACGTTTTGGAGGTGGCGCGGCCAGGGCAGCGTCTCCAGCATCTTGATGGTGGCAACGATGTGGTAGTTGATGGTGTCGCGCTCGGCCTGGTTCAACGTTCCGGACCGGATGGTGAGGTTCTCCACTTCCTCCCCCGTCAAAAAGCTCGTCTGCACACCCTGCGGGTTGCGCCAGTGGCGCATGGCGGCAATATCGCGCACACGCTGCTGGTCTTCGGGGCGCATGGCCTCGGTGCCGGTGTTGCTGCGGCGCAGAAACTCGCGGTCTTCCTCCAGCGCATGGATCTCGTGCTGCAGGGCCTGCAGCTCCTGGCCTTCAGCCCGTGCATCCACCACCGGACGCAACGCCAGCTGGCGGCGCAGTGCGGCCAGTTCGGCATCGCGCTTGAGCACTTCAAACCGCGTGTCCACCAGGCCGATACGGTCGTAGATGGTCTGCAGCTTGGTGGCCTTGTCCACCACGTGCACAGGCGTGGTGATCTTGCCGCAGTCGTGCAGCAGGCCCGCCATCTTGAGCTCGTAGCGGTCGCGGTCGCTCATTTGGAACGCGGCCAACGGCCCTTCGCGGGTGGCATCCACAGCCTCGGCCAGCATCATCGTGAGGGCGGGCACGCGTTGGCAGTGGCCGCCGGTGTAGGGCGATTTTTCGTCGATGGCCAGGTTGATCAGGTTCACGAACGACTCGAACAGGCGTTCGAGCTGGGTGATGAGCAGCCGGTTGGTCAGCGCAATGGCCGCCTGCGAGGCCAGCGACTCGGCGAGGCTCTGGTCGGCCTGCGAGAAGGTGATGACCTCGCCCGTGTCCGGGTCGCGCGCATTGATGAGCTGCAGCACGCCGATGAGTTCGAGGTCGTGGTTCTTCATCGGCACCGTGAGGAACGACTGCGACCGGTAGCCCGTGCGCTGGTCAAACGCGCGCGTGCCCGAAAAATCAAACCCTGCCGCGCTGTAGGCGTCGGCAATGTTCACCGTGCGGTCGTGGATGGCCGCGTGGGCCGCCACCAGCGAATCATTGGGCCCGCCGTCGGCCGTGCGCAACGGTAACAGCGGCAGGTCGATGGGTTTGCCCGTGGTGCCCCCCAGGTTGATGCCCAGCGAGTCGGTGCGCAATATCTCGAACTTGAGCGCCGACTGGTCTTCCGTCACGCTGTAGAGCGTGCCACCGTCGGCCCCGGTGATGGTCTTGGCGGCCTCCAGGATGTTCTCCAGCAGCCGGTCGATGTCCCGCTCGCGCGAGAGCGCAGCGCCGATGCCATTGAGCTGCTCCAGCCGACGGAACAGATTGAGAGTGGATTCCTTGCTCATGCGACCACCTTGCAAGCAGCGTTGGTAACCCCGCATCGTAACGAAAGGTGACAGCTATCATCCCCCTTCCTGTTTCAAAAACGCCTTTTTCGTGGACTCGGTCACACCCCGCTATCTCACTGCCGCGCTTTATCAGTTTGTGGACCTGCCAGACTTTGCCGCCCTGCGCGAGCCCCTGCAGTCCCTGTGCGACGCGAACGGCGTGCGCGGCATGCTGTTGCTGGCGCCCGAGGGCATCAACGGCACCATTGCGGGCGAACCACAGGGCGTGCATGCGGTGTTGGCCTGGCTGCGCAGCGATGCGCGTTTTGCCGCCCTGCAGCACAAGGAGGCGCTGGCCGAGCGCATGCCCTTCTACCGCATGCGGGTGCGGCTCAAGCGCGAGATCGTCACCCTGGGCGTGCCAGGCCTGAACCCCGCACGCAACGCCGGCACCTATGTGAAGCCCGAAGATTGGAACGCCCTCATCGACAACCCGGGCGTGGTGGTGGTGGACACACGCAATGACTACGAGGTGGGCATTGGCACGTTTGAGCGCGCCATCAACCCGCACACGCAGACCTTTGCAGAGTTTCCGGCCTGGGTGGCGCAGCAATCGCAGCCTGGCGGCGTATTGGCTGGCAAGCCCCGCGTGGCCATGTTCTGCACGGGCGGCATCCGCTGCGAAAAGTCCACCGCGTTCCTCAAGTCACAAGGCTTTGACGAGGTGTACCACCTGGAAGGCGGCATCCTCAAATACCTGGAAACCGTGCCCGAAGAATCCAGCCGCTGGCACGGTGACTGCTTTGTGTTCGACGAACGTGTGTCCGTAGGCCATGGCCTCGCACCGGGCCACCACCAGTTGTGCCGATCCTGCCGCATGCCGCTGGGCGAGGCCGAACTGCAGTCGTCACAATACGTGCCCGGTGTGAGCTGTCCGTATTGCCACGGCACCCGCACACCCGAGCAGGAACGCGCCCTGGCCGAGCGCGAGCGGCAGATGCAGCTGGCCCGGCAGCGTGGGCAAGAGCACATCGGCGCGCAGCAACCCGGCCGCCCCACACGCGCTGTGGCCAAGCACGCGGAGGACGATGGCATGGATGGCACAACATGACCGCCCTGCCCGTCCTGTACTCGTTCCGCCGCTGCCCCTATGCCATGCGCGCCCGCCTGGCCCTGGCCGTGAGCGGCCAGGTTTGCGAACTGCGCGAGGTGGTGCTGAGGAACAAGCCCCAGGGTCTGCTACAAGCATCCCCCAAGGGCACGGTGCCCGTGCTGGTGTTGCCCAGCAGCCAGGTGCTGGAGCAGAGCCTGGACATCATGCTGTGGGCGCTGCGACACCACGACCCTGAAGGCTGGCTCACCCCCAGCCATGGCAGCCTGGAGGACATGCTCGCGCTGATAGCCGAATGCGATGGCCCGTTCAAGCAGGCGCTGGACCGGTGCAAGTACCCCAGCAGATACCCGGACGCTGACATGGACGCGGAACACGCCCAAGCCGTGGCCTGGTTGGGTGCGCTGGAGGCCCGCCTCTCACCACATCAGCCTTACCTGTTCGGCACCCACGCGACCCTGGCCGACATGGCGATTGCTCCATTTGTGCGGCAGTTTGCAGGCATTGATGCCGACTGGTGGACCTCACAGCCGTGGCCCCGCCTGCAGGCCTGGCTGGCGCAATGGCAGGCCAGTCCGCTGTTTGGCCAAGTGATGCCCAAACTGCCCGCATGGGTTGACGGTACGCAAGGCGTACCGTTCCCGCATGGCACCGTTACGCCAGGCTGAAGCGGTCGCACTGGACCCGCTTGAGATCGGTGCTTTGGGTACCATCTCTTCTACAAAACACCATGCTCCGTGACGCTAGAGGTTGTCACGGAGCAACCCCTCTTCGCTTCATGCAAAGCAGAGCCTCCTCAGGGCTTTACCGCGCAGAGCCATCTCCAAGCCACCCCATCGACCCTGTAGCCCCTGCATGAAAATCATCGACGAAATGTTGAACCTGGACCTGCTCACCCACGAGCAGCACCTGCAAATCAGTGCATGGATCGCACGCTCCGCGTCGCCGGAAGAGATATTGCAAATGCCTGCTCCACTGTGGCAGGCCGTAGAACGCGCCAGTCAGACCATGGGCATCAACGAAGACCTTTTGCGTCCTCCTTCGCTGGACGCAGGGGAAGTGGTGCTTGGATAGCCAACCTTGTGCGCTTTCATGCGACTAGGTGGGACCGCGCTTGGAGCAGGAACACCGGCGCTGGAAGCCCTTCCCATAACGAAAAAGGCGCTCCCTGGAGCGCCTTTTTCATGCAAGTCCATGCCTCACAGGCATCAAGCCATCGAATACCCAGAGCCTCGCTTGTTGCCACCCTTCAGCGCCCGCACCAGCACAGCCAGCAGCACCAAGCCAAACCCCACGAAGCAGATGAACGACCAGTTGGCAATCGAGCCCCCCAGGAAGGTCCAGTCGATCGCAGTGCAATCGCCCGAGCCCCGGAAGATCATGGGGATGGCGCGGCTGATGGGGTAGTTTTCGATCATGCCGTAGAAGTCGCGGCCGCAGGTAGCGATCTCCGGCGGGTACCACTGCAGCCAGCTCTGGCGAGCCGCCACAAAGGCGCCAAACCCGGCAGTGATCACGGCCAGCACCGCCCAGGTCATCCACCAGCCCCGATTGCCTCGCGCACTCGCCAGGGCCGTGAATACAGCAACACCAATCAGCGCGTAGCGCTGCACGATGCACATGGGGCAAGGCTCCAGGCCCACCACATGCTGCAGGTACATGCCAAACGCCAGCATCGCCACACAGGCCACGCTGATCAGCGCCAGCACGCGACGCGGGGCCTGATCAATCCAGTTCAACACCATCATTCTTGTCCCTCGAAACCGCAGGTTACCCAGAGAGGCCTCGAAGGAGAAGCAACTCAGATACCGGCGGCGTGATCCAGAAAAACGCGGGCGCGGCGTGGTGTCACCACCAGCGTCTCACCCTCCTTGAAACCCATGTCCTTGAACTGCTGCGCAGGGATCTGCGCTTCGATCAGGGATTCTGGGGACGCATTGTCCGCTGGTTTGTGGTCATCGGTCGGAATAAGTTCCAGCCGCGCAATCGGCCCCACCACGATGGCGCGGCTCAGCTGGGCCACGATGCCACGGGGACGGCCTTCGGCGTCCAGGCCCGCGCCGGGGGAGTAGCGCTCCACGTCCAGGTCGTGCGGGCGCACATAGGCAAAGGCCTTGGCGTTCTGCGCCGCCTGGTGCTCGGGCGAGTCGAGCTGCATGCCGTCCAGGTGCACCAGGCCTTCATGGGCGCGGCCGTGGAACAGGTTCACGTCGCCCAAAAAGCCGTAGACAAACGGGCTGGCAGGCTGGTCCCACACCTGCTGGGGGGAGCCGCTTTGCTCGATCTTGCCCTGGTTGATCACCACCACGCGGTCCGCCACTTCCAGGGCTTCTTCCTGGTCGTGGGTCACGAAGATGCTGGTCACATGCAACTCGTCGTGCAGGCGGCGCAGCCAGCGACGCAGCTCCTTGCGCACCTTGGCGTCCAGCGCGCCAAAGGGTTCGTCGAGCAGCAGCACCTTGGGCTCCACCGCCAGCGCGCGAGCCAGCGCAATGCGTTGGCGCTGGCCGCCCGACAGCTGCGAGGGGTAGCGCTCGGCCAGCCAGTCCAGCTGCACCAGCTTGAGCAGGTCCATGACCTTTTTCTTGATCTGTGCTTCGCTGGGGCGCTCACTGCGGGGCTTCACGCGCAGGCCAAAAGCCACGTTCTCGAACACCGTCATGTGGCGGAACAATGCGTAGTGCTGGAAAACGAAGCCCACGTTGCGTTCGCGCACATGCACGTCGGTGGTGTCTTCGCCGCTGAAGTGGATGGTGCCCACGTCGGCCGTCTCCAGCCCGGCAATGATGCGCAACAGCGTGGTCTTGCCACAGCCCGAGGGGCCAAGCAGCGCAATGAGTTCGCCCGAGGCAATGTCCAGGCTCACATCGCGCAGGGCCTGGAAGTCTCCAAACTGCTTGCTGACGTTACGGATTTCGATGCTCATGTTCTGTTTCCTTCACACGCCAGCGGGCGCGGGGCGCTCGGGCGGCAATTCGGCGGCGGCCTTCAGGGCTTGTTCGTTGCGGTGTTCGGCAATGGTCTTGATGACCAGGGTGACCAGCGCCAGCAAAGCCAGCAAAGATGCAGCAGCAAACGCAGCCACGGACTGGTACTCGTTGTAGAGAATTTCGACATGCAGCGGGATGGTGTTGGTCTGCCCACGGATGTGGCCCGACACCACCGACACGGCACCAAACTCGCCCATGGCCCGCGCGTTGCACAAGATCACGCCGTACAGCAGGCCCCACTTGATGTTGGGCAAGGTCACGTACCAGAAGGTCTGCCAGCCGCTCGCGCCCAGCACGATGGCGGCCTGCTCCTCGTCGTTGCCCTGCGCCTGCATCAGCGGGATGAGCTCGCGGGCGATGAACGGAAAGGTCACAAACACGGTAGCCAGCACGATGCCGGGCACGGCAAAGATGATCTTGATGTCGTGCGCCTGTAGCCATGGGCCAAACCAGCCTTGCGCGCCAAACATCAGCACATAGATCAGGCCCGCCACCACGGGCGACACCGAGAACGGCAGGTCCACCAGCGTGGTCAAGAAGGCCTTGCCTTTGAACTCGTACTTGGCAATGCACCACGCGGCTGCCACGCCGAACACGAGGTTCAGCGGCACGGCAATCAGCGCGGTGATCAGCGTGAGCTTGATGGCCGACCAGGCATCGGGCTCGCGCAGGCCTTCCAGGTACGCGCCAAAGCCCTTGCGCAGCGCCTCTGCAAACACGGCGGCCAGTGGCAACACCAGGAACAGCAGCATGAAAGCCAAGGCGATGGCGATCAGCGTGTAGCGGACCCAGGGCGCTTCGGTCGTGCCCGCCTGAGCGCGGCGAATGGTTCGAGAGTTGTTGCCGCTCATGCTGGTGCCCCCGCGTGGCGGCGCTGCCAGGCTTGCAGCGCGTTGATGATGAGCAGCAGGATGAAGGAGATGACCAGCATCACCACAGCCACGGCGGTGGCGCCGGCGTAGTCATACTGCTCCAGCTTGCCGATGATGATGAGCGGCGTGATCTCCGACACCATGGGCATGTTGCCCGCGATGAAGATCACCGAGCCGTATTCACCCACCGCCCGCGCAAACGCCATGGCAAAGCCGGTGAGCAGCGCAGGCGTGATGGAGGGCAGGATGACCTTGGTGAAGGTCTGCAGGCGCGTGGCGCCCAGGCAGGTGGCGGCTTCTTCCAGCTCCTTTTCGGCGTCTTCCAGCACGGGCTGCACGGTGCGCACCACAAATGGCAAGCCGATGAAGATCAGCGCAATCACAATGCCCGCAGGCTTGAACGCGAGCTGGATGCCCATGGGCTCCAGAATGCTGCCCACCCAACCATTGCCTGCCAACAGTGCGGTCAGCGAGATGCCGGCCACAGCGGTGGGCAGCGCAAACGGCAAGTCCACCAGCGCGTCCACGATCTTCTTGCCCGGGAACTTGTAGCGCACCAGCACCCACGCGATCAGCAGGCCAAACACCAGATTGACCAGCGCCGCGAGAAACGATGCGCCAAAGGTCAGCCGGTACGACGCCATCACACGCGGTGCGCTGATGGCCGCCCAGAACTGGTCCCAGGTGAGCGTGAAGGTCTTGAAGATCAGTGCCGACAGCGGGATCAGCACGATGATGCTCAAGTAGAAAAGGGTGTAGCCCAGTGACAGCCCAAAGCCAGGCAGCACGCGCTTGGGCGCGCGCCGTCCGGCCGGGGCTGCGGCCACAGCGGTCGCAGTGGTCATAGATGCAGTGGTGAGTCGGGAAAAGCGCTGGGCCTATTTACTTGGCGCCGGGCGTGTACAGCTTGTCGAACTGGCCGCCATCATTGAAATGCACCTTCTGCGCTTCGGTCAGCGAGCCGAAGTACTTGGCCACCGTGAACTGCTTGAGCGGCTTGAAGGTGTCGGCGTACTTCTTGAGCACGGTCTCCGAACGGGGGCGGATGGCGTGCTTGGCTGCAATCTCTTGCGCTTCTTCCGAGTACAGGTAGTCCAGGTAGGCCTTGGCCAGTTGGGCCGTGCCCTTCTTGGCCACGGTGCGTTCCACCACGGCCACGGGGTTTTCAGCCACCACGCTCACCGAGGGGTAGATGGCATCGACCTTGCCCGCGCCGAACTCGCGGTCGATGGAGACCACCTCGGATTCAAAGGTGATCAGCACATCGCCCTGGTTGCGCTGCAGGAAGGTGGCCGTGGCATCGCGGCCGCCCTTGGCCAGAATAGGCACGTTCTTGTACAGCTTGCCGACAAACTCGGCGGCCTGCGCCTCGGTGCCACCCTTTTCACGCACGGCGCCCCAGGCGGCCAGGTAGGCATAGCGGCCGTTGCCGCCGGTCTTGGGGTTGACCACGATCACCTGCACGCCGGGCTTGATGAGGTCGTCCCAGTCTTTGATGTTCTTGGGGTTGCCGTTGCGCACCAGGAACAGCATGGTCGAAGTGGTGGGCGATGCGTCGTGCGGGAACTTCTTGGCCCAGTCCTTGGCAACCACGCCGTTGTCCGCCAGAAACTGTACGTCGGTGGTGGTGTTCATGGTGACCACGTCAGCAGCCAGGCCGTCGTTCACGGCACGGGCCTGGGCGCTGGAGCCGGCGTGCGACTGGTCGATCTTCACGTCCTGGCCGGTGGTCTTCTTGTAGTGCGCAGCGAAGGCCACGTTGTAGTCCTTGTAGAACTCGCGGGCCACGTCATACGACACATTGAGCAGCGAATTTTGAGCGGCAGCCATGCCGCTCGCGGCCAGGGCCAGAGAGGCCAGGAGGGTCTTGAGTTTCAAAGAAGTCATGGTGAAGTCGCCCAAAAAATGCAGGAGATTCCGCATTGTGCGGACCACCCCTTAAAACTCAAAAGAATATATTCTTGTTAATTAATCGAGAATTGGCATATAGACATCTCGAAGGGCGTGCCGGCGCCATGGCCCCAAACCGCACACTAGCTGCCCGGGCCTGACATTTCGGGTCCTGCAGGCTCCAAGCGCTGGTAACACATGCGCCGACAGCTATCGATTAGATAGCAATCAGGCGGCGGCCGGAGAAACCTGCGAATACCCTGGCGCTGGCTGGATGGTGCTGTGGTCGCCCTCCAGAGACTGCAGCAATGCCCAGCCCAGCGGCCATTCGCCATGGCCCGAGTCAATATTGATATGCCCCGCGTTCTGCATGCGCACAAACTCGCTGCCCCAGGCCCTGGCATAGGCGCCCGCCAGGCGAATGGGACAAAACGGGTCATTGCTGCTGGCCACCACGATGCTGCGGTAAGGCAACGCCGCGTAGGGCACGGGGGCAAAGTCGCTCAGGATGGCGCGGCGCTCGGGGTCGGCAGGAGCCACCAGCAAGGCACCGCACACCTTGGCTGCAGCCTCCGGCCCCATGTGGGTGGTGGCAATGCAGCCCAGGCTGTGTGCCACGATCACTACAGGGTGCGTTGCAGCCAGTACCGTCTTCTCCAGCTGGCTCACCCAGGCTGAACGCGTGGGCGTGATCCAGTCGTCCTGCACCACGCGGCGCGCGTGGGGCAGGCGCTCGGCCCACAGGCTTTGCCAGTGGCCGGGGCCCGAATCGCGCCAGCCGGGGACGATGATGATGGAGGTGGTGGTGGTCACAGGCAGGGATTCTGCGAGCCAGCCTTTAAAACCCAAACGACTTAATTCTTGTTATTTAATCTCCAAATCATCTAAAAAAGCGACTTCTGCTTGCCTCTTTCAAGCAACGACTATTGAGTGAATAAATTAAACCAACCGGTTTAATTTCAAACCGACGCGTACAATGTAACGAATTGCAAACAAGTCACCTGGCGCCGTTCCGCACGACGGCCGCTGGTTGGGTTTGCATTGGCGGCTTGTCCCAGGTCGGTTCTTCCTTAGTCATCTTCACTTCAAGAGGCACCTTTCAATGCACACGTGGAAAATCAGCCAGCGCCTGATGGCGGGCTTCGGTTTGGTCATCGTGGCCCTGCTCGGCATGTCGGTCTACAGCGTGCTCATTGCACGGGGCATCGACGGCGCTCTGACCGCCAATGCCACGCAGAACGCGGTCATCCAGCGCGCTGCCATCAACTTCCGGGGCTCGGCGCACGACCGCTCCATCGCGGTGCGCGACGTGGTGCTGGCCCCCAACGACGACGCACGCAAGAAGGAAGTCGAATCCATCGCACGGCTGGCGGACTTCTACGCCCAGTCCGCCACGCAGCTGGACAGCGTGCTGAAAACCGCCAAGGAGATTCCGCCCGAAGTGGCCCCTATGGTGCAGTCGCTCAAAGACATTGAAGCGCGTACGGTAGCCACCACCAGCAAGGTGGTCGCGCTGATGCAGTCCGGCGACCGCGCAGGCGCTGAAGCCATGCTCTGGACCGAGGCCAAGCCCCAGTACGAGCAATGGCTGGCAGCGGCCAACAAGCTCATCGACTACGAAGAGGCGCGCATCATCAAGAACAGCCAGACGGCCAACCAGGACGCGAGCCAGTTCACCGGCGTGATGCTGTCCATCACGCTGTTGGCGGTGCTGATCAGTGTGGCGGTGACGGTGCTGGTATCACGCAGCATTGGCCGCGAGCTCGGCGCCGAGCCCAGCGAAGTGCGCGCGGTGGTGCAAGCCATCCAGCAGGGCAACCTCACCACCCCAGTGCAAGTGAAGGCGGGCGACACAGGCAGCGTGATGGTGGCCGTGCGCGACATGCAGCAGCGTTTTCATGAACTGGTGTCGGCCGTGCGCGACAACATTGCGCAGCTGCGCACCACCAGCGACGACATCAGCAGCGGCAACCAGAACCTGGGCCACCGCACCGAACAAGCCGCCAGCAGCCTGGAGCAAACCGCCGCCAGCATGGAAGAGCTGACCGCCACCGTGCGCCAAAGTGCCGACTCGGCCCGCCAGGCCAACGCCCTGGCCACCACCGCTGCCAGCACAGCCACCAAGGGCGGCGAAGTGATGCAGCAGGTGGTAAGCACCATGCAGGACATCCACCACAGCAGCCAGAAAATCGCCGACATCATCGGCGTGATCGACGGCATTGCGTTCCAGACCAACATCCTGGCGCTAAATGCCGCTGTGGAGGCAGCCCGAGCGGGCGAACAGGGGCGTGGCTTTGCCGTGGTGGCCACCGAGGTGCGCAGCCTGGCCCAGCGCAGTGCCGAGGCCGCCAAGGAGATCAAGGCGCTGATCCAGTCCAGCGTCGACAAGGTGGACTCGGGCACCCAGCTCGTGGCCAACGCGGGCGAGACCATGAACGAGATCGTGCAAGGCGTGCAGCGCGTGAACGGCATCATCGGCGAGATCAGCACCGCCGCCGCCGAGCAGAGCGACGGCATCTCGCAGGTCAACGTGGCCGTGACCCAGCTGGACCAGATGACCCAGCAAAACGGCGCCTTGGTGAGCGAAAGCACCACCGCCGCCGAAAACCTGCGCCAGCAAGCCCAGCGGCTGGCGGAGCTGGTGGCCGTGTTCCAGGTCGGCGGCAGTGCTTCAGCAGGCATGGGACTCGATGCACCGCGTGCCACGCCAGTACATCGTGGCAACGCCCTGCCCGTCCCCGGCGTGCGACGCCTCGCACACTGAGACAGCATTGCGGACAGCAGGTCCGCCAGGGTGGGTGCAATGAGGTGCTGAAAAAATTCTTGAATTTTTCGGTACCCCTCAACCCCATTGCCCCGCCCCGTTCGTTTCACCCAGCACCACCACTTTTTTGATGGAGCTGCCATGAAACCCCGTTCACTCACCCTGCACGCCCTCGCCGCCCTGACATCACTGCTGGGCCTGGCCCACCTGCCTGCCCAAGCCATTGGCCGCCTCGCCGACGTGACCATCGTGGACCGCGACACCGGCGCCACGCTGCCGGTGCACTACGCCCGGGGCGAATACTGGGTGGCCGGTCGGCCTGGGGCGCGTTATGCCATCAACGTGCGCAACCGCCTGGGCGAGCGGGTGCTGGCCGTACCGTCGGTGGACGGTGTGAATGTGCTCAGCGGCGAAACCGCTGCGTGGGACCAGCGCGGCTATGTGTTCTCGCCCTACGAGCGTTACCAGATCACCGGCTGGCGCAAGAGCGACAGCCAGGTGGCGGCCTTCGAGTTTTCGCACATCGCCAACTCGTACGCCGCCCGCACGGGTCGCCCTGCGCATGTGGGCGTGATTGGCGTCGCCCTGTTCCGCGAACAGCCACCGATGTCCCAGCCTGCCCCCGCCATCACCCCCGAGCCCTACAGCCAGCGCCGCGACAACGGCCTGGGCCTCGGGCGCCTGCGGGAGGACACCGCATCGCCCGCAGCCGCTGGGGCTGCCGGTGCGCCTGCTGCCCCAGCCCCATCGGCCGAGGCAGAGTCCTCTGCCCGCTCGCAATCTGCCGACAGTGTGGCCAAGGCCGTTCCCATGCCATCGGACAAGCTAGGCACGGCGCACGGCCAGCGCGAGACCTCGGTTGTCACCCACACCAGCTTCACGCGCCTGCAAGAGCAGCCCAATGAAATCATCAGCATCCGCTACGACAGCCGCGAGAACCTGATCGCCAGCGGCGTGATCCGCGAGCCCATCGCCCGCCCCCACGTGCCCCATGTGCCGCGCGCGTTTCCGCAGTCGGACAACCTGTCGTACGTACCCGACCCACGGTAGGCCTGGGCCGGCCCGTGAGTGCATGAGGGTTTCGCATAATGCCCGGGTGCCTGCCGCCCCACCCTCTCACGATGCCTACGACGCCGACGAAGCGCTGATGCTGCGCTACGCCGGTGGCGACATGGCCGCGTTTGACCGGCTGTACGCACGGCACGAACTGGCTGTGTGGCGGTTTGTGTTTCGCAGCGTGAAGGTGCAGGCGGTGGCCGACGACCTGCTGCAGGACGTGTGGTTTGCGGTGGCGCGCAATGCCACCCGTTATGAGGTGAAGGCTAAGTTCCGCACCTGGCTGTTCACCTTGGCACACCACCGGCTGGTGGACCACCTGCGTACCGCCAAACACCATGCCAGCCTGGATGCCAGCGACGACGATGCGCGCAGCTTGGCAGACACGCTGGTGGCGGACTCGGGCTTTGGGCCCGTGCGCCAGCTGCAGTCGCGCGAGCAGGCCGCCGCGCTCATCGCCGCCGTAGAGCAGTTGCCGCCAGAGCAGCGCGAGGCCTTTTTGTTGCAAGCCGAAGGAGATCTGAGCGTGCAGGAGATTGCCGAGGCCACCGGCGTTAACTTTGAAACCGCCAAAAGCCGCCTGCGCTACGCGCGGGCCAGCCTGCGCCAGCACCTCAAGGAGTTTGTATGACCCGGCAGGATGACGAACTGGTCCGGCGTTATCACGAGGCCAGCGAACAGGAAGGCGCCCGCCCCGGCGTGCATGTGCGCGATGCCGTGCGTGCGCATGCCCAGATGATGGCCACGGCTGCGGCATCGGCATCAGCGGCCCCAGTGCCCCCCCCTGCCGCCAACCAGGCCCGCTGGAAGATTTCGGCCCTGGCCACCTTGGCCGTGGTGGGGCTGACTGGCTTGCTGATGCTGCAGTTTGAGCGCGGCACGCCCGAAGAGCGGGACACCGCTTTCAGCCACCGCCAGACCGAGTCGCCTGCGCAGGCTCCCACGGCCCCTGTCCCTGCCCCTGCGGCCACACCAACGCTCCCGCCATCGGCAAAGCCCCCATCGGGCACTCCGCCTGCGCCGGAAAGCACGCAGAAAAGTGCGCGGAACAGCACCGGCCCGTCGGCCGACGCCATGCCCCCCAAGCCCGCCACGGTAGCCCCCCCCGCGCCTGCGCAGACACCAGCACCCGTCCAGCCCGTAGCCAAGTCGGCTCCTGTGTCGCCTTCCACTGAGCAGGAAGCCCTGTCAGCACCTCGCGCAGCCGGGGCCCTCTCCGGTTTCCCAGCATCACCCCCCATGCCCTCGACGGCCGCAGCCCCCCGCGCCGAATCCAGTACCGAAAGGCGCGAACGCGCATCAGTCTCCCCTGCACCAGCCCTTCAAGAAACCGCTCCGGCTGCCCCCGCCGCAGCAGCTGCACCAGCCACCCGCGCCCCGCTGGCTGACTCTGCAGCGCGCGACCACCAGACGGCGGCTGCAGCCCCTGCCATGTCAAAGAATCTGGGCGCGGCCTCGCCCAACACCATCTGGGAGGCCGCCCGCACGGGCCAACCCCAGCGGGTCGAAGCCCTCGTGCAACTGGGCACTCCGGTGGATGCCCGCGACCCCGAAGGAAAAACCGCCCTGATGCTGGCCGCCTTGAACGGCCACACCGCCACTGTGCAGCGGCTGCTGACCTTGCGCGCCAACCCGGCGCTGGTGGACCGCGAAGGTCTGAATGCGGCACAGCTCGCGGCACAGCGGGGGCACACGCGCCTGGCAGAGCTGCTGGAAGCGGCCCGCTGAAAAGCGCACCGGCAGGTCTCGCAGTGCCCACGTCATGTCCGCAGGGGGCGGGCGTAGCTGCCCCGCTCGGCGGTAGCGGCGAGTCAGTTGCTCGTCGGAATCATCAGAACCGCACCGCCTCAAACGCGGGGTGCAGCGCGTCGATCCAGTGGTCCAGCTCGTCCTGCGTCACATGCAGGTGGTCCATGCAGGCTTGGCCGTGTTGGGTCCACTCGCGCGTGGGGGCCAGGCCGTCGTGCTGGTTGACCAGAAACTCGGCCAGCAACCCCAGCGCCACCAGGTGGCGCACGGTGGGATCAAACTGCTCGTCGTTCAGGCACGCAAAGTCGTGGTGCAGCCAGATGGCCTGGGCCACGTCGCCCGGCAGGTGCCAGGTGCGCGCCACGATGGCACCCATCACCGCGTGGTCGGTGCGGTGGCTCGCGTTCTCGGTCTGGGTAAAGGTGCGGTCCTTGCGCGCCAGGGCCTCGGTCACGGTGCCCGCGTAGCCCCGCACCGCCTTCACCAGCACCGGCATGCCCACATGGCAGAACAGCCCGAAGCTGTAGCCCAGCCCTGGATCCAGGCTGTAGAGCTGGTGGCCGATGTGCTCGCACGCAATGGCGCGGCGCTGCGAGCTTTCCCAGAAATGCTCCAGCAGCGGCGAGCGCACCTGCAGCGCATTGCGCGTGATGAAGGCGGACAGCAGCTCCACGGCCGGTTGCAGCCCCAGCACCGTCAGCGCCATGCCCACGGTCTGCACCGGCTGGGCCAGGCCGTACAGCGGGCTGTTGGCCAGCCGCATCACGGCGGCGGCCAGGGCCACGTCGGAGGATGCCAACTGCTCCAGCGCGGTCGAGTCCAGCTCGGGCGCCGCCACGATTTGCTGCAGGCGCAGCAACGATTCGGGGCACGGCGGGATCACGATGGCGCGCACGGCAGGGTGCACGCGGGCTTGCCGGATGTCTTGGTCGATGGGGTGTGGAGCGGTCACAAAAAGTCCCCGGGCCGCCGCGTGTGCCGACCACACGGACGGGCGCAGCCCGCACAGTTGCAATTCGTTGCATTGTGGCGCCAAAAAGCGCTTTGCCCACCGAACCCGTGCACAAGCGCAGGCTTTGCGCCCAGCGCCTCAGAACCTGTGCTCTGAACAGGTTCTCAGATATTGGCCCCGTCGAGCCCCTGCAGGGCCTGCCGTGTGCTCAGGCTGCTGCGGCCGGGCATGGCCTCGCCCAGGTAGTCCAGAAAACGCCGCACCGCGGGCGACAGCCCCCGGCGGGAGGGGAACACGGCATGCACGATGGCGGGCGCCGGCGCCCAGTCGGGCAGCACCCGCACCAGCTTGCGCTCGCGCATTTCTTCCTGGCACATGTAGTCGGGCATCCAGCACACCCCCGTGCCGGCCACGGCCGCGTATTTGAGCGTGAGCAGGTCGTCCGCCACATAGCGCGGCGTGTGCTGCACCACCTGGTGCACGCCGCCCGGGCCGATCAGGTTCCAGGTCGATCGGCCGTCGGGCGCGGACATGGCGATGCTGTCGAGCTTGGCCAGGTCGTCCAACGTTTGGGGCGTGCCCTGGCGGATCAGCAGCTCGGGGCTGGCCACCAGGATCTGCGTGGTGTGGTCCAGCCGCTTGACGACCATGCTGCCGCTGTCGTCCACCGAGGGACGCACGCGCAGCGCCACGTCGATGCCCTCTTCCACCAGGTTGACCGCGCGGTTGCTCACCAGCATGTCGATACGCACCTCCGGGCAACTGGCCAGGAACCGGGGGATCAGCTCGGCCACCACGGTCTGCGCCAGCGTGACGGGGCAGCTCACGCGGATGGTGCCGCGCGGCACGGTCTGCACCTGGGCCACCGTGTCGGCCGCCGCCTGGGCCGATTCGCGCATGGCCTGACAGTGGCGCAGATAGGCTTCGCCCACTTCGGTCAGCGAGAGCTTGCGGGTGGTGCGCTGCAGCAGGCGCACGCCCAGCTGCGTTTCCAGGTCGGACACCCGGCGCGACAGGCGCGATTTGGGGATACCGAGCGCGCGGCCCGCAGCGGCAAAGCCGCCGCGCTCCACCACTTCGGCGAAATACAGCATGTCGTTGAGATCTTGCATGGGCTTCATCGTCCTATGGATAGAACAATCTATCGCAAGTTCACTACCTTATCAACAAATTGATCTATCCCCACAATTCATCCCATGGCCACACGCTGTGGCTCCGATCCACAGAACCCCAGGAGTTCCCTCATGCAACTGCTTCACGTCGACTCTGCCATCACCGGTGATCAATCCGTGTCCCGCCAACTGACTGCCCGCACCGTGACCGCCTGGCAAGCCGCCCACCCTGGCACCACCGTGCAATACCTGGACCTGGCCCAGCAAGCGCCTTCGCACCTGTCGGCCCAGTCGCTGGGGTTCCGCACCGGCCAGGCCGCTGCCACCGAGGCAGAGCGCGCTGAAAACGCACTGTCCGAAGCCCTGGTGAGCCAGTTCCTGGCCTCCGACGTGATCGTGATTGGCGCACCGCTGTACAACTTCTCCATCCCCAGCCAGCTCAAGGCCTGGATCGACCGCCTGGCGCAAGCAGGCCGCACCTTCAAGTACACCGAGAAGGGCCCCGTGGGTCTGGCCGGCGGCAAGACGGTGATCGTGGCCTCCACCCGTGGCGGCGTGTACTCGACCAGCGAAGGCGGCCAGGCGATGGAGCACCAGGAGAGCTACCTGAAGGTGGTGTTTGGCTTCTTCGGCATCACCGACGTGCGCTTTGTGCGTGCCGAAGGCGTGGCCATGGGCCCGGACGCCAAGGCGGCCGCACTGGCCTCGGCCCACGTGGAAATTTCCACACACACCAGCGTGGCCGCCAACCAGGGTCGCGTGTCGCAGGCCGCCTAAGCCCAGCGGCAACAACGGCGCGCAGGGCACAAGCCCTGCAAGCCCCCCCCAAACCCGGCCCTGTGCCGGGTTTGGGCTTTTATCAGGGCAAAACGGCCGGATGCGCTAGTGGAACATGCCTGAGCAGCTATCATTTTTGATATGCCACACACGGACCATGCCGCCCCCACGCCACACCGTGCCAGCAGTCACTGCGCAGCGGGCGGCGCCTGCCGCTGCAGCCATTGCTCGGCCAGTGGCCCGGGCGCCAGAGCCGGGGCAAACAGCCAGCCCTGAAAACGCTCGCAGCCCATGCGGATCAACAAGTGCAGCTGCTCCTCGGTCTCCACGCCTTCGGCCACCACCTCCAGCCCCAGCGTGCGGGCCAGGGCGTTGACGGTGGCGCAGATCTCGCGGTCGTTCACGTCCACCACGATGTCGCGCACAAACACCTTGTCGATCTTCAGCTCGCTCACCGGCAGGCGCTTGAGCTTGATGAGCGACGAGTGGCCGGTGCCAAAGTCGTCGATCGACAGCGCAAAACCCGCGTTCTTCAGATCGAGCGCGATGGCGTACAGGGACTCGTCCAGCAGCTGCGACTCGGTGATCTCCAGCACCAGGCCGGCGGGAGCCACCCCGGCGCGCTGGGTCACGCCCAGCAGGGTCTGGGTGAAACCCGGCTCACGCAGCTGGATGGTGGAGACATTGACCGACACCACGGGCGCCTGCCAGCCCTCGGCACGCCACTGTGCCATCTGGCGGCAGGCAGTCTCGAACACCCACAGCCCGATGGGCACGATGAGCCCGCTCTCCTCGGCCAGCGGGATGAACTCGTCGGGCGGCACCGCCTTGCCATCCACCGACCAGCGCAGCAGCGCCTCGGCACCCACGGTCTGGCGCTGCTGGTTGAGCTGGGGCTGGTAGACCAGCGAGAACTCGCCCGCCTGCAATGCGTTGTGCAGGCGCCGGCGCAGCTCCAGCCGCCCGCGCGTGATCTGCGTGAACTCCTCGATGTAGAAGCGGTACGAGCCCCGGCCTGCACTCTTGGTGGCGTGCAGGGCCGAATGCGCGTGGCGCACCAGCTCCACGCTGTTGGCCGAGTCGTCCGGGTACAGGCTGATGCCCAGGCTGGCGCCCATGTACTGTGCGCCCACCTCCGACAACTCCCAGGGCTGCGCCAGGCCCTCCACCAGCGAGGCCGCCAGCTGCGCCAGCTCGGTGCGCGACGCCGGGCGCAGCAGCATCACCGTGAACTGGTCATTGGCCAGCCGCGACACCAGGCCCTGCCCCGCCAGCAGCTGGGTGATGCGTTGCGCCACCTCGCTCAGCAGCGCGTCTCCCAGGCGGTGGCCATAGGTTTCGTTCACGCTCTTGAAGTGGTCCAGGTCGATCAGCATCAGCGCCACGCGGCGGTTGGTGCTGTGCGTGTCGCGCGCGGCCTCGGCCACGGCGCGCTCCAGCGCGTCTTCAAAGTAGCGTCGATTGGGCAGGCCGGTGAGCGCATCAAAGTGCGCCACGCGGTACAGCTGCTCTTCGTTGCGCAGCACGGCGGCCTCGGCCGTGCGCAGGCGGTTGAGCAGGCTCACCACAATGGTCTGGCGCAGTGCCGCCAGCAGCAGCACCAGCAGGCAGCACACCAGGATCAGCGCCTGCATGCCTGCCCTGCCATCGGGCGCCACAAACAGCAGCACCAGGGTGATGGCCGCCAGCGTCATGGACAGCAGTGGCACGTAGTTCATGACCTGGTCGCACTGGCGGCGGTAGGCCGCATCTGCCGACATCTCAAACCGCAGCCAGCGTGCACCCCAGCCCAGCACCAGCGCCGACACACTGAAGCTGGCGTTGAACCAGATGCCCGGCTGCACCGTGTTGCTGATGACCATGAGGTTCCACTGCATCCAGCTCAGGCCAAAGCCCAGCAGGCCCAGCAGCACCAGCGCATGGGACCGGTCGATGCGCACCCCCACCGTCGGAACAGCCAGCGCCGTGACGCCCGCCGCAGCGAGAAACCCGGCCGGGTACAGCACCAGCACCGTGCCCACGGCCAGCGAGTCCACCTCGCCCGAGGGCAGGTAGATCACCAGCGTGAACGCCAGCAGCGCCAGCACCGTGCCGCCAAAGTCCAGGGCGGCCGGGTAAGCCCGATCGCGCGACAGGCGCGCAAAAGTGGCGCGGATGACAGTGGCAGCCCACAGCGGCCCACCCGCCAGAAACAGCAGGTCGGCGGGCGCGGGGAATGGGTTCCAGTCCAGCGCCACCTGCACGTTCCACACCATTTGCCCCAGGGCCACCAGCACCGCAAAGATGAGCAGGCCGGTGTGCAGCGCGCGGTCGGTGGGCGGCGCCAGCCGCCAGCCACGCCAGGCCCAGAAGGCAGACAGCCCAAAGGCCAGCGTCCAGGAGGCGTTGTCCAGAAACAGCCGCACGCCCGGTACCGGAGCCCACAGTGACGCAACGAACAACAGCGTGGTCGCACTCAACCAGACCGCTGTGAGGATTCGTTCCGCAAAGGGCATGGTGGAGGGGATGGTGTTACTGGACGTTACCCTCTCATTGTGTATGCAAGCGCGGCACCACAGTTTTCCCAGCGCAACGCAGGGGAATGGTGTTGGCGAAACGCTATCATTTAGATAGCTATTTGCGCTTTACGGGAAAGCGCATAACGCCAGAAATACTTGGATTTTTAACTGCTGTTGCAGTCGCTCTTTCCGCTCCCTCTCCCCTTGCGGGAGAGAGGGCGAAGCGGCAACCAGTCCGCAGAGCCACAGCGCCCTTCATCGCAGGGCGCTTTTGCGATCAGCTTCAGAAGCCTGGCAACACCGAGCCCTTGAATTCGGTCTGGATGAACTTCTTGACTTCTTCCGAGTGGTAAGCCTTCACCAGCTTGGCCACCCAGGGCTTGTCCTTGTCGGCTTCACGCACGGCGATCAGGTTGACGTAGGGGCTCTTGGCGTTTTCTTGTGCAATGGCGTCCTTGCCAGGGTTCAGGCCCGCCGACAGCGCAAAGTTGGTGTTGATGGCCGAGGCGTCCAGATCGTCCAGCGAACGGGGCAGCTGGGCGGCGTCCAGTTCAACAAACTTGAGCTTCTTGGGGTTGCTCACCACGTCCAGCGGCGTGGCCTTGAGGCCCGCGCCGTCACGCAGCTTGATCAGGCCCTTGTCCTGCAGCACCAGCAGCACACGGCCGCCGTTGGTGGGGTCGTTGGGAATGCCGAACTTGGCGCCTTCCTTCAGGTCTTCCAGTTTCTTGACCTTCTTGGAATACAGGCCGATGGGGAAGTTGACGGTGTAGCCCACCGACACCAGCTTGTAGCCACGGTCGGCCACTTGCGCATCGAGGTACGGCTTGTGCTGGTAGCTGTTGGCGTCCAGGTCGCCCGCAGCCAGCGCGGCGTTGGGCTGCACGTAGTCGCTGAACTCGACGATCTGGATCTTGAGGCCGTCCTTCTCGGCAACCTTCTTCACCTGCTCGAAGATCTGGGCGTGGGGGCCGCCGGTCACGCCCACCTTGATGGGCTTGTCCTGGGCCATGGCGCCGGACGAGAAAGCGGCAGCAGCGGCCAGGGCCAGGGCGGATTGCAGGAGAAGGCGCTTGTTGTTGTTCACAGGGAAAACCTTTCGTTGAGAGATGGTTCGCATCCTAGGGTTTCCCCGATAAAACTGGAACAACTAAGTTTTCATTTCATTACAACCCATTCGAATAAGAAGACAAGGCCCGTGCCCCCACCCCCACCTCCTGAAACTGGCGCGCGCCCGGCGAGGGCAGCCGAGCAAGGGCCGCCCCGCAGCGAGGGCTGCGTCCCCCTTCCCGAGTCGCGCAGCGATTCGAGAGAAGGGGGAAGTGGCGCAGCCACTCAGGGGGATGTTCCAAGTCACCCACGCAGTGCCACGTTGTTCAGCTTGTCCAGCCGCTCGGGCCAGGTGCCCTCCACCGTCGCGCCCTGCAGCAGGATGCGCGTCCAGGCCACCCAGGCGTCCCACTGCACGCGCTTGTCCCACGCATTGCCCCAAGCGCTGAACAGGTGCAGAGCGCTCTCGGCGGCGGCCTTGGCGTCGTCCTTGCGGCCAGCGGACAGATACAGCTGGGCCAGCACCATCTGCGGCTCGCCCACCCAGGGGTTGTGGCGCACGGCGCTTTCCAGCACGCCGGTGGCCACGTCCAGGTCCACCAGCGGCTGGTCTTGCTGGATGACAGACCAGTACAGCGACGTGGCCGCCGCCTCGTTGGCGGCAGACAGGTGCTGCGAGCAGTGTGCAAACACGGGTGGCATGGGCAGCACATCCTTCAGCCCCGGGTGCTGCAGCGCCTTGGCCAGGCCGTTGATCTGGTGCACCATGCGCCCCGACGGCCGCATGGGTCCGGGCCAGAGCGATGCAGCCCAGTGCGCCTTCTGGTGACGGTGTTGCACATCAGGAAAGCGCGAAAAGATGTCGTCCTGCCAGCTGAACCACTGCTCGATGGTGTCGGCCATGCTCACGATGATGAAGGCCGCCACCTCGTAGGGCGTGAGCACATGGTCCTGCCCGTCCTTTTGCAGCACCAGGCTGCCGTCCGCCTCCAGTGCATGGGCCAGCACCTTTTGCACAAACTGCGTGCGCGACTGGGTGCAGAACAGGTAGACCAGATGCTCGGCCGACTCGCCCGCAATCTCGCGCACCCGGGCGCGCTCCTTGGCAGGGTCGAACTTCACCAGGTCCACAAACGCATTGCCATACACACTGTGCAGCAGCCCCAGCAGGCGCACGTCGCGCGGCTGCTGCCACACCGTCAGCGTGCGCGTCACGCCCACCAGGTGGTGGCGAAACGTGCCCGCCTTGTGCCAGTCCTGCCCCACATTGCGCGCCAGCACCGTGGGCAGCACGGGCGCCAGTTCAGGGTCGCGGGTCAGCCACTCGTCGTCCAGCAGCGGCAATGCGCGGGCAAACAGGTCAGAGTCCAGGGGGTGAAGCGGCAAGGTCATGGGGTGGTGTCTCCAGCGTTGATCGTGCAGGTAATGCAATGTACACACAGTATCTGCCCACACGGCGGGTGTGCAAGCACCGGGGCGACCCAGCCCTTACACCCAGCACGCGCCTGCACGGCGGCTCGGTCAGCCCGATTGCGTGCTGCGGGCTTTCAGGCTCAGAGGCTGAGAGTTTTTTAGCCGGGCCCGAAAGGCGCGCGAATACGCCTCGGATCTAGGCGCAAAGCACAGCCATAGCTCAGGCTATGGCGAGCATTTGTAACGACGAGCCGGGCGTATTGGCGTGCAAGGCGGGCATGGATAAAGGACTCTCAGCCTCTCAGACCAGCCGCACCTCAAAGTACGCGCCCTCGCCTTCTCCCAGATCCCGGAACCCGGCCTGCCGGGCTGCCACGCTGGCCTTGCCCCAGGCCTTGAGCAAGGTGAGATCGCCAGGAGACACCACCTCAGGGGGCGACTCCTCCAGGCTCTGCATGGTGTCCAGGGCAGCCGCCACCTGTTCGGGGCCGCCAAGCTGCTTTTCCAGGGCCCTGGCGTACCGGGTTTCTGCGGCAATGCGCTCCTTGGCCGGGAGTTCCTCGGGGTAGTCGCGCAGGGTGACGGCGTAAGTGGATTCGATGACTTGCATGGCGCTGCTTCTCCTGTGGTTTGGTGCTGTATGAATATACAGTTTTTTCCAACAAAATTCGAGCACCGAAAGATCCCACACGGAGCGCGGGAGGATGGAAAGATTGTTCTCAATACTGGAACAGTTAGTTTGCGACTGGGTGGTTTTTCCCTGAACACCATCGGCGTACAGTTCATCCCATCGATGAGCCGAACCCGCAAGGCGACTCACCG
>NZ_LMGP01000015.1:247346-613000 GCF_001427445.1 Acidovorax sp. Root568
TGCGCACCGGCCAGATCCCTTCGGGCGAATTCAGCGCCATGTAATTTGGCAGACCAACTGCTTGGGTTGGATTGAAGCAGTTGCGGGACTTCCCATGGTGGTGGCACTTCGCGCGGTGCGGGTGCTGCAGCCATGGGGAGTGTTAACTGAACCGCAGGGGCGGGCAGGCAAAAAGGGCTCCCTTTGGGAGCCCTTTTTGTTGTTGGGCCGCATGGACTTGCGGGTGGCCACACGCTCGACACGGTCAGCCCTTCATAGAATGAAGGACTGTTCGCACGCCGCTTCATGTCCCTCCCACCTTTCCCCATCCGTACCGAATGCCCCCCTGGCACCTGCGTGTGCGACCGGGAGGCGTTGATGCAAGCACCGGGGGGGGATCTGCGCATCCTGATGCTCACGCGCAGCGAAGAAAAGAAGATGCTGGAGCGCCTGGAGAACCTGGGCAGTCTTGCCGACCTGCGCAGGATGCAGGAGCGCATGGAGCAGCAACTGGGCATTCGCCTGTCCATCACCCAAAGCCCGAACGAGGTGCGCAGCCTGCGGGGCATTGCGATCCTGGTGCACGAACAGCCGGGCCTGTGCCGCAAGACACGGCAGGCCATCCCGGCTGCCATCAAGAAAAGCATGGACACCCACCCCCAGATCACGTTTGACCTGCTGGACGAGAGCGGGCTGTTTGGCAGCTCGTAGCGCAACCTACCCCGCCGTACCGCACCAAACCGCCCCACCGCAGCGCATGCAAGACGATCTTTTTGGCGACACGCTGCCCAAGCCCCCGTCGGCAGACGTGCCGGCCAACGGGCCATCGGCACCATCACCCAAGCAAGGCGCTGAGTCCACGGCACGGCGTACCCGGTCTGGCACGGTGGCCCCGATTGTTCCGGACGATGCTCTGGAAGCCTTGGCTGCTGCCCTGCCCCCACAGCTTCGCCTGGGGACATCCAGCTGGACCTACCCCGGCTGGAAAGGCCTGGTGTGGGAGGGCGAGCATTCCGACACGCAGCTGTCCAAACAGGGGCTGGCCGTGTACGCCCAGCACCCGCTGATGCGCACGGTAAGCATCGACCGCAGCTTCTACCGGCCGCTCACGGTGAGCCAATACGAGCGCTATGCGTCGCAAGTGCCCGACGACTTCCGGTTTGTGGTCAAGGCGCCCAGCGTGGTGACGGATGCACTGGTGCGCAGCGAAGACGGACGCGGCCGCCAGCCCAACCCGGCGTTCCTCAGCCCCGAGCTGGCCCGCAGCGAATGTGTGGAGCCGGCGCTCCAGGGCCTGGGCCACAAGCTAGGCGCGCTGGTATTCCAGCTCAGCCCCCTGCCGCTGGCGCAGCTCGATCGCATGCCCGCCTTGCTGGATCGCCTGCGTACCATGCTGCTGGCCCTGCCCCCGCTGGCACCACTGGCGCCCGATGGGGTGATTGCCCTGGAGGTGCGCGACCCCGAGTGGCTGACGCCCGACTTTGCGGCCGTGCTGCGTGAAGCGGGCGCCACCTATTGCCTGGGGCTGCATGCCAAGATGCCGCCGCTCCACGACCAACTGCCCATGCTGCGTGCTCTGTGGCCGGGCCCGCTGGTGTGCCGCTGGAACCTGAACCCTGTGCACGGCCCCTACGGCTATGAAGAGGCCGAGCGGATGTACGAACCCTACGACCGCCTGCACCACCCGGACCTGGACACCCGGGCGGCACTGGCCGCAGTGATCGCAGGCATCACAGGCCGTGGACAGAACGCCTTCGTGACCATCAGCAACCATGCCGAAGGCTGTGCGCCGCTCACGGTGCGGGGTGTGGCAGAAGAATTCGCTCGGCTGGCGGCCAGGTAAAACCCGACCCACCCCGTTTTATTGCTCCGGCGCCTGCTCGATGCGGTTGCGGCCGCCTTGCTTGGCACGGTACATCGCGCGGTCCGCGCGGCGTACCAGCTCTTCGGCCAACTGCTCGCGCTGTGGCGCCATGGTGGCCACGCCGAAGCTCACCGTCACGATGCCCCACGGCGCACCCTCGTGCGGCAAGGCCAGCGCCTGGATGGCTTGCTGGATGTGCTGGGCCATCTCCAGGGCGACCCGGGCATCGGCGCCGGGCAGCAGCACCACAAACTCCTCGCCGCCAAAGCGCGCTACCAGGTCGCCATCGCGCCGTCCCCCGGTCTGTGCCAGCGTCAGGGCCAGGGATTTCAGGCAGGCATCGCCCGCCAGATGGCCGTAGTGGTCATTGAAGTGCTTGAACACATCCACGTCCAGCATGATCAGCGACAGTGGTCCGTGGGCCCGTTGTGCGCGAGCCCATTCATGGGCCAAGGTCTGGTCAAAATGGCGGCGGTTGGCGATACCGGTCAGGCCGTCGGTGTTGCTGAGCAGCTGCAGCTGGTTGTTGGCCAGGGCCAGTGCCTGGGTGCGCTCATCCACCAACGTCTGCAGCTCCTGGTTGCGCTGCTGTAGGCGGCTGACGGGGTACACCTCGCCGTCTCGGGCCAGTCCATACGGGATGGAGATGCTGCTGTGCGCAATCTTCCAGTCATCGCCCTCCTGCCGGAAGACGAGCACCAAGCGGGCGGTCTCGCTGGCAAACAGCGGGTCGGGGTTGGGCAGGTGGATGTGGAAAAACGCGGTCACGGCCAGCACATCGGCGCCCAGTTCCTGCGGGAACAGGTCCAGCACCTCGATGCCGATGCGCCCGGGCACCTGCGCAAAGTCGGTCTGCGTGATGTCCACCCATTCGCTGCGGGTTTTGATGAGCTTGTCGCTGCTGCCCGCAAAGCCGCTGAAGTTCTCGCTGAAGCGATCCACCAGCCGGGCATCGCGTCCGGCATACATCTCGATGTACTCGTCGAACAGCATGCGGATGAGCCGTTGGCGTTCTGGTGACATGGGACGGTTCCTTGGCGGGGACGGAAGGTGCTGGGCAACGGCCTGAAGCGCTTTGCAAAGGCGCTGCGCCCGCGGCAGCTAACGCTTCGAACAAATGTAACACCTGCAACATTGACCTTGCCAGCGCTGCCTACCACGTTTATGTGCGCTGCCAGACGGTACACGCCCCTTGCAGCAAGCAGACTCTGGCACTGGCAAATCACTGTTCAGATGCCTTGGCTGGCCCGCCAACCGCTTGACCTGGTGAGGCAGGCACACCGGAGCGGCGTCGGTGTTGTGGCTCATACCGTCTTCGTGCCGCGAGGCGGAAACACCTGATGAATCGTATGGACAGCAACCAAAGACCATGGGAGTGGGGCAAGGCCCTGGCGGCCACTTGGCCCACAGCAGAACAAGTCCAGCGCTGGAAGCTGTGGCTGCGTTCGCTGCAAGTGAAGTGGGCACAGGGCTCCAGCACCCAGCACGGCCGGCTGTGGATGGCGCCCCCATCGCATGCCAATCAAAACCTGGGCGAGCCCAGTGTGAGCACCTGTGTGGCAGCCATGCAGCAGATGCTGCAGGTAATGGCGCGTGAAGCCGCAGAACGCCACGCCCTGGAGCGCACCATGGAAGGCACTCAGGCGGCACTGACCCAGGCGCTGGCCGATTTGGACCGCGTGCGCAACGGTGAGCGCCTGGCGCGACACCAGGCGCTGCACGACGAGTTGACCAACCTGCCCAACCGGCGCCATCTGCTACAGCGCCTGGAAGACTTGCTGGACCAAAGGCACTCCCTGCAACCCGGACCGACGGTGTTGTTCATCGACCTCGACAACTTCAAGACCGTGAACGACACCCACGGTCACGGCGTGGGCGACGAGGTATTGCGCATCACAGCCGCGCGACTGAACGCCGCTGTGCGCCATGGCGACCTGGTGGTGCGCCTGGGCGGCGATGAGTTTGCCTGCCTGCTCCGAGGTGTGGCGGACGAAGCGCCGCTACACCAGTTGTGCGCCAAACTGCTGCAGGCGGTGTGTTGCCCCATGAAGATTGGCCACCTGCAACTGCTGGTGCGCCCCAGCATCGGGGTGGCCATCTGCCCCCAGCATGGCACGCAGGCAGACGCCCTGCTGGCCTGTGCCGACGCAGCCATGTATGCCGCCAAGCGCGAACGATGCGGGTATGCGTTTGGAAAAACGGAAGGTACCGACATCACAGACCGCCCGGACCAGCACCCTTGAGCTGGAGGCCCTGGCTTGCGGCAGCCATCAGCCTGGCTTCGCAGCCCGCAACGGCTGCTCACACCTGGGTGGGTACGGTTACGAACAGACAAACGCACCACGGGGGCACACAGTGAAGACACGGCCAACCCCGCTTGGGCGACCGGGCTTTTCCAGGGAATCTTTCACCATGCGCCACCCGACACTTCAGCGTCACCAACAGCCGCTGCCCACCGCCCTTTCTGCGCTGATGATGGTGCTTGCACTGCTGCCGCTGCAGGGCTGCAAGCGCAGCGATATGGTGACCGAGTGGCCACCCGCCAGCCCGTCGCCGGTGGCCTACCTGGAAGACGGCGTGATCACTTCGCGGGTGCGGGCCGCACTCATCCTGTCACCCGTAGTCAATAGCTACAACATCCGTGTGGAATCGCACCAGGGCGTGGTGCTGCTCAGCGGCATGGCCGCAGACCCCACGCAGATCGACCTGGCTGTGTTTGTGGCGCAAACCGTGTCCGGTGTGAAATCGGTGGACAGTTTCATGTTCTCCAATGGCACCGCGCCGGCTCTGGCAGTACGCCAAGGCCACACGCCGGACCTGCAGGCGCTGCGCGCCAAGCGGTTGCTGGCTCCCGTACCCAGCCAGCTCTACCAGGAACGCCACGCCCCAACGGGTGCCGACGAGCACTCCGCCCCCGCCAGTGCAGTGCATGCCGATTCCCCCCTGCCCCCACCCATTCCGGCGCCTGAATCTCCCAATGTCATGCAACCACAGGGCATGCCCCGCGCCAACCGCTGGGTGACGATTGCCCACAGCGTGCTGGGCATTCGCAGCATTCAAGACGATCTGCAGATCAAACCGTGAATGAGAAGTCAACCCGGTACCCGCAGTCCTTAGCCAGAACTCCGGCGAGCTACGGGCTGCTGTATTTCATCAACCGACGATAGATGGCCTTGTCCGCTGCGTAGCAACTGCAGGCCTCGGCCTCCAACGCTTTACGGTTGAGCACGGTGAGTTCACCCCGCTGGTAGGTGATCAGGCCCGCATCCTGAAAGTGCCCCGCCGCCTCCGTCACTCCCACGCGGCGCACGCCCAGCATCAGTGCCATGAATTCTTGCGTGAGGTGAAACGAGTCCGACAACGATCGGTCCTGGCTCATCAGCAGCCAGCGCGCCAGGCGGGGGGCAATGAGGTGATAGCGCTGGCACGCTGCAGCCAGCGTCTGCTGGTGCAGTCGCGCCAGCAGGCAGGCCTGAATCAAGGCCTCCAATTCGGGAATCGCGTCGATCTGCGCACGCAACTGTTTGGCGCCAATGCGCCAGCTAGACCCGGCGCCCTGCACCAGGGCCCGCCACGGCGTGGCTGCGAGCCCCAGGATCAGCTCCGAGCCCAGCATGGCCTCTGACCCCACCATCCCCACTTCCAGCGGGGGGTGGCTGTCCACATCAATGACCAGCGACAAAAAACCTTCGGTCGGGAAATGGGCATGCGCCAGTGGTCGGCCGCGGGTGCTCAGTTCGGCTGAAAGTACCAGCTCGAAGGGCTCGCAGTGCTGCAGCAAACGCTCGCGCGCCGCAGTCGGCAGTTGCTGAAGAAGGGTGTTGTCTTTGCTTTGCATTGCGGGGCCTTGGGCTGTTGTCCGCACTGCACGGGAGTGCAGCGCCAGGACCCCTGCGCAATGCCTTGCCTTGCGCAAGGTGGAGCCCAGTGTGGGTGGCTTTGCGCGGTGCGACTGTCTGCCAGCGCACACAGGGTGCAGGCCCTGTGCGACGTCTTCATCCCGCAGGATCAGAGGGGGACCGATTCACACTGTCTGCCAGGTCGGCGCCCCTAGCTCGCTACGACCAATGGCAGCAGTCGGTCGTATTCCTTTTTGACCACCTCATAGCACTCGCAGGTGCGGCGCTCCAGCCCCGGGCGGTCCAGCACGTTGATGTGCCCGCGCGCATAGCTGATGAGGCCCGACCGCTGCAGCTTGAGTGCGGCCTCGGTCACCCCTTCGCGCCGCACGCCCAGCATGTTGGCGATCAACTCTTGCGTCATGATCAACTGGGTGCTGGGCAAGCGGTCCAGACTCAGCAGCAGCCAGCGACACAGCTGCTGGTCCAGCGAGTGGTGGCGGTTGCACACGGCGGTTTGTGCCATCTGGGTGATGAGTGCCTGCGTGTAGCGCAGCAACAGGTGCATGACCGGTCCTGCATGTTCAAACTCGGATTTGATGACGTCCGCACGCAGCCGAAATCCCGCCCCAGCACTTTGCACCACTGCCCGGCTGGGCGTGGTTCCACCGCCCATGAAGATCGATATGCCCACCAAGCCCTCGTAGCCCACCACCGCGATCTCCGCCGACGCGCCATCCTCCAGCACATACAGCAGCGACACGATGGCACTGGTGGGGAAATACACGTGCGGCATGGCCGCACCCGATTCGTACAGCACCTGTCCCAAAGCCAGTTCCACAGGTTCCAGCAATGGAAGCCAGCGCTGCAGGTCTGGCTCGGGCAAGGCTGCCAGCAACTGGTTTTGAAGGGGGATATTGGAGCGTTTGATGGTGGAACCTTGGTGTATCGCGGTGCTGTGCCCCTGCGGCCTTGCCTGCCGCCTGGGCATGCCGCAAGTTTGTGGCAGCGCGCCGAACAAGGTCTGTACGGTATCGCACATACACACAATTACCAAATGCCGGATGTCAAGGTGCACCAAGGCCCCACAAAAGATGCACTCTGCGCATGCCCTACCCAGGCAACGGAATCACAAAACACTGGCCATCGGGCCCGTCACCCCAGCGTAGCCGCTCGCCCACCTGCAACCATCGGGCGTCCGGTGGGACGTTCGACGGCAAGACCGCTGAGGCTCCTGCGGCAACGCGCACCAGCACAAACCGCAGCGTGCGTCCTGAACGCACCAGCGTCAGCTCTGAACCCGGCCAGTGTGGCGGCAGACAAGGCGTGAAGAACAGCTCTTGCGCCCGCATCTGCAGCCCCACGATGGACTCCACCGCTGCTCGGTGCAGCCAGCCTGCTGCTCCGGTGTACCAACTCCAGCCGCCGCGCCCCACATAGGGCGGCTGGCTGTAGATGTCGGCCGCCATCACATAGGGCTCGACGGCATACACCGGCCCCCAGACGGGGTGCTGGGCGCGGTGCGCCGGACTCAGGTAGGTGAAGTAACGGTAAGGCACATCGAACGCACCGGGGTGCTCAGGCTTCTGCAGCGCCAGTTCTGCAGCGGCCATCAGCGCCCATACGCCGCCATGGGCATACTGCCCGCCGTTCTCGCGCACGCCGGGCGGGTAGGCCTGGATGTAACCCGCGCTAGGTGATGCATGGCGCAATGGGGGCATGAGGAGCTGGATCAAGCCTGCTGCGGGGTTGATCAGATGCGCCTCGACCGCGTCCATGGCCTGGCGCTGCCGCGCAAGCTTTGCTGCGCCCGAGAGCACTGCCCAGGCCTGCGCGATCAGGTCAATGCGACCCTCGTCCCGCGTGTGGCTGCCCAGGGCCGTGCCATCGTCAAAAAAGGCGCGCTGGTACCAGTCACCGTCCCACGCCTGGTTTTCCAGTGCCACGCGCCAGCCGGTCAGGGCAGCGTCCCAGCGCTGCACGCGCTCCCAATCGCCATGATCGCGGGCGATCGGAATCCAGTCGGTGACGATGGCGCACAGGAACCACGCCAGCCACACCGATTCACCGCGCCCACCGTCGCCCACGCGGTTCATGCCGTCGTTCCAGTCGCCCCCGCCCATCAGCGGCAGGCCATGTGCGCCGGTGCGCAGGCTGCGGTCTATGGTGCGGGCGGCATGCTCGTACACACTGGCCGTTGTGGCGCTGGCGCTGGGGGATTCGTAGATGTCTTCCGCCCCGTCGGGGATCGCAGAACCTTCAAGGAACGCCACCTGCTCCTGCAGCAAACCGTGGTCTGCAGTGCGCTCCAGATAATGAGCGCAGGCAAAGGGCAACCACAACAGGTCATCCGAGAAATGGGTGCGCACCCCGGCCCCGCCCGGCGTGTGCCACCAATGCTGCACATCGCCCGCTTCAAACTGGCGCGATGCGCACAGCACGATCTGCGCGCGCAAGGTGCCCGGCTGCGCCCAGGCCAGCGCCATGGAATCCTGCAACTGGTCGCGGTAGCCCGTGGCACCGCCCGCCTGGTAAAAGCCCGCTTTGGCAAACAGGCGTGAAGACACCGTCTGGTACAGCAGCCAGCGGTTGACCAGCACGTCGAACAGTGGATCGGGCGTGGCCACCTGCGTCGCGCCCAGCAGCAGATTCCACTGGTCGAGGGTGGCCTTCTCTCGCGTGCGGGCCGCAACGGCCATTGCCTGGGCACCCAGCGTGCGTGCCGCAGCCTCGGTGGGGGCGTAGCCCATCAGGTACACGCGCTCAAACACCGCCCCTGCCCGCAAGGTCACCAATCGCGACAGGGCTGCACAGGGGTCCAGCCCAAACCCGCTGCGCTGCCCCAGCTGCAGGGGTACCACCAGATCGCCCTGGGCATCGAAGAACTCGCGGCGGTCGCAGGTCCAGTCCAGGCTGTCGTTGGCACGGTCGTCCGTGCCCGGCCCAGCCGAGGCTTCGCAGAAAAAGGCCGTGCCCCCGCCCAAGCCCGCAGCCGCCTCGGTCTGCGTGCACAACAGGCCCAGCAAGCGGCCGTCGGGCAGCGGTGCAAAACACGGTGCGGTGGCCAGCGTGGCGCGGTCGCTGCGCTTTTCACCCATCATCCACTCCACCATGCCCACCAGGCGCAAGTGCTCGCGCCGGTTGCCCAGATTGCGCACCTGCACAAACACCTGTTTGATGGCCGTGATGGGATCCACGCACCAGCGCACCTCCACCTCCAGCGCGCCTCTGCGGTGGCGGATGGTGGTGCTGCCCTGGGCGTGCTCCACGCCGTACACCACATCGGCAGCGCCCCAGGCCGAAGGCATCAGGCTCCACACCTCGCGCGTACGGCGGTCCTGCAACAACAGCCATTCGGCGGGCGGGTCAGCCACCGGGTCATTCGACCATGCGGTGAGCTGGTTCAAGCGGCTGTTGAGCGCCCAGGTGTTGCCCGCGCCAGTTTCCGACACCATGGTCCCCAGCTGCGCGTTGGCCAGCACATTGACCCAGGGTTTGGCAGGCCGCAGCGTTGCCGACACCTCAAACCCAAAGGTACCGGTCGCAGGTGCAAAACCGCCCACCGGCGCGAGCACCGGGGCGCTGCCCTGGTGCGTGGGCACTTCGTCCGTGGCACCGCCACGCCAAGGGCTGGCCATGGACACGCCATGTGCCGCCACCCAGGCCTTTACCTGGTGCATGAGGGCATGGCCATCGGCATGGAGGGTGATGCGGGCCAGGCTCGCCAAGGTGCCCAGCTGTGCAGCCGACAGCTCATCGAGCCGCAGCACCCGCAGGCTGGTCACCGCCGGGCCGGTGTGTGTGGCGAGGTCGGCATCGTGGTGTACGCGCAGCAGCGTCAGCTCGCGCTGCAAGGGCATGTGGTACGAGTGCGATTCACTGCTGAGCACCACCAGGTCGCAGGCCACGCCGCCATGCGCCCATTCGCGCAGCGCCTGGGCCAGCGTGCGCAGCAGGCCCATGCCCTGGGGCGATCCGGCCATCACCAGCACAATGGGCCGGTCACCCGACAGGCCCAGTTGCCACAGCGTGCGCCGGTCACACACGGGGCGGGCGGCCTGGGCCTCGGTCAGCACACCCAGGTGGGTGCTGTGGACCTTGGGCAGCGTGAACACCAGCGCCGTGGTCAGTGCCTGCAGCGCGGGTAGGTAGTCGCGGTGCGGGCGGTGCGATGCCCACTGGATGCTGGCGAGCGTGGCCGACATGGCCGATGCCCGCTCCAGATAGCTGGGCTGGCGGTACTTGTCGATGATGGCCAGCAGCGTGGCCGGGTCTGGCGATGCCGCCGTGGCAAACGTGACACAGGCCTGCGCGCCGGGCGCAATGCGCAGCATCACGCCCATGGCGGCTACCGGGTCCAAGCCCGTGTCCAGCGTGGCGGGCACCTCCGGCACACAGTCCAGCATCGCCAACGGCTGGCCTGGCGTGTGGTTGCGCCCCAGCCAGAGCTGCCGGTCGGTCTGGCAACGCAGGCCCAGCACATGACCTTGGGTATCGGCCACAAAGTGTGCAGCCTGAAGCGTGGCCTCGGTCTCCAGGCGGGGGGTGCGCACAAACCGCAGGGCCTGCTGTGCAGGCAGCCAATCGGCGGCAATAAAAAGGTTGGAGAACGCCGGGTGCGCCTCGTCGGCCGCGTGGGTGGCCAGGGTGATGTCCAAGGCCGAGATCAGCTCCAGCTCGATCACCGTGTCGCCCTGGTTGCTCACCACCACCTTGCGCAGTTCGATGTCGTCTTCCGGGCTCACCCACACCGTGGCGTGCACGCGCAACCCCGGCCACAGTGCATAAAAACACACGCGGTCGGTGTGGAAGATGCTGCCGTACACCGCTCGCGCATCGGGAGCGGGGTGGCTGGTGACGGACAGGGGCACGCTGGAGCCCATCTGCCGCACATACAGAAAGCTGCCATGTGCATCCCGCAGCGCATCGTCGCGCCAGCGGGTGACACCCGTCTGGTGCCAGCGGCTCCACCCTGCCCCGTTGGCGCGCAGTGTGACGCTGTAGCGCCCGTTGCCCAGTAAGTGTGTGGGCTCCAGCGCGTGGGCGCCCGGGGTGACAGGGCGCACATGGTCGGGCGTTTTTTGCTGGCGCGCATGCAGCGGCAGTCGCGGCGGTGTGGCCTGCAAGGTGGGCAGCTCGCGCGGGGCGCGCTCCTGCAGCAACGGCAGCACGGCCTCGATGCGGGCATGCGCCGTGCCCCAGCGCTGGGCCACGCCGCTGAGCAGCACATTGGCCAGCGCCACGATGGTCATGCCCTGGTGGTGGGCCATGTAGGTGCTGACCAGGGTAAACCGCTCGCCGTGGGTCTGCCGTTCGGGCGTGAAGTCCAATGCCTCGTAGAAGCCGTAGCGCCCACGGGCCGACAGCGCTTCCAGGGTGCGGAAGTTGGCGCAGGCTGCGCGGGCATCCACCTGCGTGGCCAGCGCAGTGGCATAGGGCGCAATCACCATCTCGCCCACCGGCGTGCGGCGCAAGGCCAGGCGCGGCACACCCTGCGGCGCGTACTGGTACGCCAGGGTGTGGTCGCGCCCAGCGTAAGCGCATTCAGAAATGCCCCAGGGCATATCTTTGCCCAGCCCCTGCACCAGCGCCACCTGCTCGCGCAGGGCCGTCCGTCCGGCCTCGCCCAGTGCGCTGTGATACGGCTCAGCCATGACCAGCGTGGGCATCAGGTACTCGAACATCGAGCCCGACCACGAGCGCAGCACCGCATGGTGGCCGCTCGCGAAAAACGGCCGCCCCAGGGCCGCCCAGTGTTTCACCGGCAGGTCGCCCTTGGCCACAGCCAGGAGGCTGGTAGTGCGCGACTCGGACGCGAGCAGGTCATAAAACGAGGTGTCCAACTGCTGCTCGTCCACCCGGTAGCCAATGTGCAGCAGGTGCCGCCGGGGGTGGTACAGAAACCGGAAGTCGGCCTGCCAGGCCAGGGCGTCCAGCCCCTCGGCCAGGGCCATGAGGCGGCGCGTGGTCTCGGGTGCGCCGCCGTGGTGTGCTGCTTGCTGGTCACGGTCCACCGACTGCAGTGTGGCCAGGTGGTCGGCCAGCAGCCACAGCAGTTCGTCCTGTTCCGTCGGCGGGCTGTGCACGATGGCTGGGTGGCGTGGCTGGGCCATGCTGCGCAGTTCGTCCTGCGCCTGCGCCAGCAGCGCGCGAAACGCCGTGGCCTCTGGCAGATGCGCTGCGTCTGGCGGGCGCATGCCAAGCAGGCGGCTCAGCGCAGAGGGGTGGTGCAACCCGCGCATGCCGGGGTGGTGGATGCCCAGCCGGGGCTGCAGCCGCGCCAGCGAGGTGCAGATGGCCTGAGCACCCGCCAGCGGTGACAGTGGCTGCGCCGCCAGCGCATGGCAGGCCTGCGCCACGGCCACAAGGTGGGCGCAGAGGTTACCGCTGTCCACCGTGGACACATACCGAGGGTGCAAAGGCTGCAGGGTTTCGGTGTCGTACCAGTTCAGGAAGTGGCCCCGGTGCCGTTCCATCACTTGCAGGGTCGCGAGGGTGGCTTCGAGCCGGTCGAGCAGCTCCAGCGTGCCGATCCAGCCGAACCGGCGCGCACAACTGGCGCTCAGCAGGTACAGCCCGATGTTGGTGGGCGAGGTACGGTGCGCCACCATTTCATACGGAGCGGTCTGCAGGTTGTCGGGCGGCAGGTGATGGTTGGAGGCATCTACACAGCGCTCGAACAATCGCCAGGTGTCTCGCGCCACGCCGTGCAGCAGGTCCTGGTCTTGCGCCGACAAGGTTGCGTTGCCCCGACCAGACGGAACGCAGTTGGCCAGCCACACCAGCAGCGGCGACAGCGCCCACAGCGCGAGCAGCGGCCCCACCAAAGTCCAAGGCGCCAAGTTTCCACCGGCCCACAGTGCCAGGCCACAGCCCACCGCCAGCAAGGGTGCCGCCTTGTGTCTGCGCAGCGTGGCCGCCAGGCCTGTGATCAGGCTGCTCTGCGCGGCCTCGGCCGTGGTCCACTCCAGCAGGTGCCAGCGGCTCACGGCCTGCCGGTGCACGGTGCGCACCACGGCATCGCCCAGCAGCAGCGCTTGCTGCGGCAGCAGGGCCAGGTGCCACACACCACTGGCCAGGGCGCGCAACAGGTCGCCCGATGCTTCGTGCACAAAACGCATGCCGACCAGCCCAAAGCGGCTGGGCACCCAGCCCGCCAGCGCGCCCATCAAGGGCGCAGCCACATAGGCAGCCACCACCAGCGCCAGCGTGCTGGCCAAAGGCAGGCCCAGCCCCGCCAGGGCCAGCACCACCAGTACCAGCGATGCGGGCGCCACGAGCGAGCGGCGCAGGTTGTCCAGCAGCTTCCAGCGGTTGATGGGCGAAAGGCCCCAGCGCTGGGCATGGACCAGAAAGGGCCACAGCTGCCAGTCGCCCCGCGTCCAGCGGTGCAGGCGGGCGGCGGCGGTATCGCTGTGTTCGGGCTCCGCCTCCACCAGCGTCACATCGCTCACCACGGCGCAGCGTGCCAGCGCACCTTCGAGCAGGTCGTGGCTCAGCACCTGGTCGGCTGGCAGGCGCCCGCCCAGCACGGCGTGCACGGTGGCCACATGCAGCAGGCCCTTGCCGGTGAAGCTGCCTTCGGCAAAAAAATCCTGGTACACGTCGGAGGTCATGGCGCTGTACGGGTCCAGCCCCTGCTGGCCCGCAAACAGCCACTGCCACAACGAGGTGGTGGCAAAAGTGGGCAGTGGCGCCAGCACCCGGGGCTGCAGGATGCCGTAGCCCTGCACCACGCGCTGGCCTGTGGCATCCAGCCGGGGCTGGTTCTCGGGGTGCTCAGCCACACCCACCAGGCTGCGCAGGCGGCCCGGGGGCAGCTGCGTATCGCTGTCCAGCGTGAGCACATAGCGGGTCTGCGGTGCGAGGTGCGAGAGTTCGTCCAGGTCCAGGAAGGCGCCCTGCCCCCCGGTGGCGAGTGCGGCCACCAGCTGTTCGAGCTTGCCGCGCTTGCGCTCCCAGCCGATCCACTGCTGCTGCGTAGGGCTGTAGGTGCGCGCGCGGTGCAGCAGCACAAAACGCGGGGCACTGCCTGGAGTGAAGGGGTGCTGCTGGTTCAGGGCCTGCATCTGGCTCTGGGCATGGGCCAGCAGCGGGCCGTCTTCGGGCAGGTCTTGCAGATCGGCATCCACACCGTCGGTCAGCAGCGCAAACTGCGCACAGGGCTCGGGGTTGGCCAGGTAATGCAGGTGCAGGCGGTGCACCAGCCGGTCGATGGTGCCGGTGCTGCTGAGCAGCGCCGGGATCGCCACCAGCACACGTGCCGATACCGGAATGCCCGCTGGCAGCAGGTAGCGGGGCATGTAGGTGGGCCGGACGGATTCGCCAATGAGCCGGTTGACCACGGCTACCACGATCTCGGAGACGGGCAGCAGCAACAAAGCGGCGACCAGCGCCAGGCCCGCAAGATGGGCTGCGCTGGTATCGGGCCCCGCCTGCACACCCCACAGGGGCGCCATCAGCCAGGCCAGCAGACCGAGCGAGCCCAGCAGCAATGCGCCCAGGTACAACGGCACACGCGACAGACCCACCGCAGAACGCCACAGGGACAACACATCGGTGGTATGTCGGCGCACGCCCAGGGCATGCTCCAGCTGGCCGCGCCCGGCGCCTTGCAGCCAATAGCCTGCCAACGCCTGTTCAGCCCCAGTCTCATCCTGAGGCTCACGGTCTGCGCCCGACATCAGCAATAGCAGCGTCCGCGCCACCGCGGCCTCGCCCTGCCCGCTGCGGGCTGACAGGTTTTCAATGCCATGCAAGGTGGTGTTGCGGGTGGACTCGTCCTCGGCCGCAAACACGGGCGACTGCAGCATGGCGCGCAGCACCAGGCTGGTCTGGCTGATGATGTCGGACCAGTCGGCAGCGCCCACCCGCCGCAGTGCGGTAACGGCATTGCCCATGCTCAGCTGGTCGGCGGCCTGGTTAATCTGTTGCTGGGCCTGCAACGCCACCAGGTCGGGCACCGCGGACAACAACCACTGCTGCACGGGCGATGGCGTGCCTGCAGCGGCATGCCCGCCCACCACGCCGCGCCCCATCATCGACTGCGCCAGGTGGGCAAGGAACACCGGGGCCACGCCACGCCGCTCCATGGCGGCGCAGGCAGCATCCAGTGTCAGCCCGTTCAGGTCCTGGCTGCGGGCGGCGCACAGGCTGGCCAGCTCCTGCGCGGCCTTGTGGCTGGCCAGGCGCTCTGCCAGGCGGCGCAGGTTTTCGATGAGCACCACGCGCAGCGTGGTGGGCAACGCCCACAGCTCGCCCTGGCTCAGCTCGCGGGTCTCCTGGTAAGCGTTCAGGTACTGCACGAGCAGCGATTCATCGAACGCACTGTCGGTATGGGCCACAAACGACCAGGCCACACCGTACACACGCGGCAGGCCCACCAGCGGAGCGTCTTTGAGCACGGGCAGCGAGCGGTAGTAACGCGGCGGTAGCCCGGCCCGGATCTCCTTGAGCTGGCTTTCGATCAAATGGAAGTTGTCAAACAGCCATTCAGCGGCGGGGCTGATCGCATGCTCGTCATGCGGTGCGTCAAACAGGTAGCGGTACGCGCCCCGTAGTGCGCGGATGTTGCTCTGCAGACGCGGGTAAAACGTGGTGCGGCCAAAGGGCGCCTTGCCTGCGTCGTGGGAGGAACCGAGGTGCCGGCCATGCTCTTCGAAGCGGGCCACGCCAAACACTTCGGCCCGCAGGGGCTCCAGCACCGAGCCTGCCCGGGCATCGAGCATGCGGTCCATCGCGTAGGGAACCCAGGGCCATGGTGTGCGTAAGCCCATGCGCGCGCGCCCTACCGCACCAGCGATACAGCCCCCACCAGCAAGGTGACCAGCAGTGCAACCGTCACCACATGCTCTGCCACCTGGGCCTGCAGCCATGCAGCGCCACCGAGCAACCGGTCCAGCGGCCCCCGCAATGCGCCGCAATGCACCAGGTGTTCACCCAGATGGGAGAGTTCCAGCAGCGATATGTCTGCCGGCTGCCCCACGGAAGACGTGTCCCACGCAGAGGTAAGGTTGGATGGATGGGACATGGACGGCTCCTGGTACACAAGTGAATGGCGCAACCACATGGCGGGTACGCTCCGATCCTCTTGTACAAGGGGCACATGCTGCGCGTCTGTGCGCTGTCGAACAGACCCCAGCCAGTCTGATTTTTGCCCATGCACCTCACCACCTGATGCCTGGCCTCGCTGGCAAAGCGACTGGCGAGGTGGGTAGCGTTGAAGTCAACTACAACGCTACTATTTGTATAGCGCACAGCGCAATAAATCAAAGCACTAGCGGTCGATTTGATCCAAAAATAACGAATCAAACACTGCTCGGTACCAGCACGGCAGAAGCCAGCGCCGGTCCATCACTGGACTACGACTTTTCAGAGGACACGTTGAACGCCCACCACCGTGCGCCCGCACCGCTCAGGCAACCTGGGCGGCCTCGCGCAGGCTGTCCACCAGCGCCCGCAGCCCGGCCAGGTAGGAGTGGGGACCGAAGCCCTGCACCGTGGCCTTGACGGCGGGCGAGATGATGGAGTGCGCGCGCCAGGCCTCGCGCGCGGCGATATTAGACATGTGCACTTCGATCACCGGGAAAGGCATGGCCTTGATGGCGTCGTGCAGCGGCACGCCGTGCTGTGTCAGCCCCGCAGGATTCACGAGTGCGCCCTGCGCTGCATCGATGTTCGCGTGCAGGAAGTCGATCAGCGCGCCCTCATGGTTGGACTGCACGATGTCGAGCTCCACACCCAGCTCTGTAGCGAGCTTGAGCAAACGATCGTTGATCTGGGCCAGCGTGGTGGTGCCGTAGATATGGGGTTCGCGGCGCCCGAACAGGTTGAGGTTGGGGCCGTGGAGGATGAGAATTTTCATAGGTTTCGGACCAGGTGGCTTACTTGCGGATGCGGGTGAGTTCGTCGTTGTAGAGCTTCACAATCGCCGGGTCATAGGTGGCCGCGAACTTCTCGATCACGGGCTTGGCGATCTGCTGCATGCGCGCCAGCTCGGCGGGCGTGATCTCGTTGTAGGCCATGCCTTTGGCCTGCAGGTCCCCCACCGAACGCTGCGCTGCAGCGCGGCTCACCTGGCGCTGGTAGCCACGCGACTCGTTGGCAGCGTCGTGCATCATCTTCTGCTCAGCGGGGGTGAGCTGGTCCCAGAACTTCTTGCTCACCAGCACGATGTTGGCGGCGTACACGTGGTTGGTAGCGCTCACGTACTTCTGCACCTCGAACATCTTGTTCGACAGGATCACGGCATAGGGGTTCTCCTGGCCGTCCACGGCCTTGGCTTCCAGCGCGCCATACAGCTCGGCAAACGGCATGGGCACGGGGTTGGCCTTGAAGGCCTTGAAGGTCTCCAGGAACACCGGGTTGGGGATCACGCGCAGCTTGAGTCCATCGAAGTCATCGGCCTTGGTGATGGGGCGCCTGCTGTTGGTCACGTTGCGAAAACCGAGGTCCCAGTAGCCCAGGGCCACCAGGCCCTTCTCGGGCAATCGGGCGATCAGCGCCTGGCCCAGGGGGCCGTCGAGCAGCGCATCGGCCTGCGCAAAGTTGGCCACCGAGAAGGGGAAGTCAACCAACCCGAATTCCTTGACGATGCCGGCCAGCGAGGTGGTCGCCGGGGCCGACATCTGCTGCACACCGCCCTGCAACGCCGACTGCTGCTGCATCTCGTTGCCCAGCTGCGAGGCGGGGAACTCCATCACCTTCATCTTGCCGCCGCTCTTGGCCGCCAGCAGTTCGCCAAAACGCTTGACGCCAAAGCTCACGGGATGGTCGGCATTGTTCAGGTGCCCGAAGCGGATCACGCGCTCCTGCTGCGCGGCGGCGGGCAGCGCCATCAAGAAGGACAGGCCAGCGGCCGCCAGAAGGCAAGCAGTTTTTTTCACAGGGACTTCTCCAACAAAAAGAAACCAGCAATGTGCACACCAAGCCCGGAGTGCATCGGGAACTGCATCGTATGAATAAAGTGGAAACCGTTTCCACAGTAGAAACCCTTTAACAATTTTTGATACATTGCGCCCGAAGAACCAGCGCTTGGGTATCCTGGAAAAACCGGTTCACGATCACGAAGAGCCCCCGCCATGAGCAGCATCCTTGAACGCAGTTTCAAAGTCCTGGAGCATCTTGCACCGCACCCGGAAGGCAAGGCCCTGTCGAGCCTGGCCTCCGAACTGGACATGCCACTGAGCGCCACGCACCGCCTGCTGGCCGAGTTGATCCGTTGCGGCTACGTGCGGCAGGACCAGAGCCAGGGCAACTACATGCTCACCATCAAGCTGGTGTCGCTGGGCCTGGGCTATCTGAGCGCCACGGGCGTGGTGGACATTGCCCAGCCCCTGCTGGACCGGCTGGCCGCCGAATCTGGCGAGCTGGTGCGTCTGGCGGTGGTGGACGGTGATGCGCTGACCTTTGTGGCCAAGGCGCAAGGGGCCGTGCGCGGCCTGCGCTACGACCCGGACATGGGCCTGTCGGTCAACCTGTCGTGCAGCTCGGCCGGCCATGCCTGGCTGTCCACGATGAGCGATGAAGAGGCCCTGGCCCTGGTGGCGCGCCAGGGCTTTGGCAAACCCGAGGACTACGGCCCCAACGCCCCCACCACCGTGAAGGCCCTGCTGGCCTACCTGCGCACCGCACGGCAGCAGGGCTTCAGCACCATCGTCGAGGTGTTTGCTCCGGCCATGACGGCCATGGCCGCACCCATCCGGCAAGGCAACGGCCCGGTGATCGGGGTGGTGACCATTGCGGGCCCACTGGTGCGCCTGACGCCCGAGCGCATGCAGGCCCTGGGCCCTGCCCTGCTGAACACCACGCACGAGCTGGCCATGGCCAGCGCGGGGTCGCCCCTGCTCAAAAAGCGCGGCTGAACCCCTTCAGCCCCTGGGTGCAAACAGCGCCAGGGTCTCGTGCGCAAACGCGCCCTCGATGTCCAGCATGCGCATCTTGGTGGTGGCGCCGCCACCGGCCGAAAAACCGCCTGTCTTGCCGTTCGCCGCCAGGATACGGTGGCACGGCACCACAGGCGCAAACGGGTTGTGGCCCAACGCCTGGCCCACGGCACGCGCAGCACCCGGCTCGCCCAATGCGGCAGCCATCTCGCCATAGGTCATGGTTTTGCCGGGTGGAATGCGGCGGGCCAGCTCGTACACGCGGGCGTGAAAGGGAGGCACGGCGTCGAGCGCCAGGGGCACATCACGCAGGTCGTCCTGCGCACCTTCAAGCAGGGCCGCCACGCGTGCTGCCCAGGCTGCCACATCGGGTGGCATCGCACCTTCGGCGAGCTGCGGAAACCGGCGCTGCATGCGGGCACGCGTTGCCACCTCGCCCGCGTCTTCCGGCAACTGCACCCCCACCAGCAGCGCCCCCCGCCATGCAATGCCGCAGTGGTCGATGGCCGTGGGGAACAGCGCATAGCCGCCTGTGGGGCGGTGCGCCGTGTCGTTGGCGTGCAGCTCTGCGGCCATTTGCTACCTTTTGAATAGCATTCAGGGCATGTAAATCAAGCGCCTCTGGCTCAATCAGCCCTCAGCGCTGCCCGCAACTGTGCACCCAGCTCGGGCTTGGCGGCAAACGGGTCGGTGGGGTTGCGGCCCATCATCACGTCTTCCATGCGCGTCTGCACCGAGGCCAGGGCCTTGGGGTGGCTGTAGATGTAGAACTGGCCCTGGGCAGCAGCGTCGAAGACCTTTTGCGCGACCTCGGAAGCAGTCACCTTGCCACTGCCCACGGCCTTGTCGCTCATCGCCTGGCCGATGAGCTGGCTCTTGGTGGGCTTTTCGGCAGGCAGGTCGCCGGGGCGGTTGCGGTGGCTCTGGTTGATGCCGGTGGGCACAAAGAACGGGCACAACACGCTGGCGCCGATCTGGTCAGTGACCAGCGACAAATCCTGGTACAGCGTTTCCGACAGGCTGACCACTGCGTGCTTGCTCACGTTGTAGATGCCCATGTTGGGCGCCGCCAGCAGGCCCGCCATGCTGGCGGTGTTGATGATGTGGCCGCGCCAAGTGGGGTCGGCCTTGGCCGCTGCCAGCATCATGGGGGTGAACAGGCGCACGCCGTGCACCACACCCCACAGGTTCACGCCCAGCACCCACTCCCAGTCCTTGACCGAGTTTTCCCACACCAGGCCGCCCGCGCCCACGCCCGCGTTGTTGAACACCAGGTGCGGTGCGCCAAAGCGCTGCTGCACGTCGGCGGCGAGTTGCTCCATCTGGGCGGCGTTCGACACGTCCACCTTGCGCGCCAGCACCTGGGCGCCTGCGGCCTGCATCTCGGCCGCTGCAGCGTCGAGCGCGTCCTGCTGCACATCGACCAGCACCAGGTTCATGCCCAGGCGGGCGCCAATGCGCGCGCATTCCAGGCCAAAGCCCGAGCCTGCGCCGGTGAGGACGGCGGTTTTGCCGGCAAAGTTGTCGATCATGTTTTGTGTCTCCTAGGGGTTGTCGATGGATGATGGGGTGCAGTCGTGAAACACGGGAGGGCGCTGATGCCGACACACGGCTTCGGCCAACGCCGCCCGAACACGCAGAGCGCATCGGGGGCGGTGCGATCAAAAAGGCTGCCGTTGTTCAGGGCGCCACCGGCCGCAGCACGTAGCCAATGCGGGGGAAGTGAACGTGCACCGTGCCCGCACGCGGGTCGGTACGGCGCAGCGTGTAGCGTGTGCGGGTGGCGGCAATCAGCTCGCCTTCCGTGGGCTCTGTGCCAAAGCTCTCGGCGGCAATCGTGACCTGGGTACCCAGCGGGATGCCGTGCTCGTCCTGGAACACGTCGTCGGTCAGCGGCAGCGGCTCCATGCCCGCGGCCACGGTGATGGCGTCGGCGGCACTGAACTTCTCCATGCGGCCGTGGCCCAGCGCAGCGATGCGGTCCATCCACTCCAGCACGGCGGGTGTGGCGGCAAAGATGTCGGCCATCACGGGCACACACTCGCGCGTGAACCACAGCGGGTGGTAGGCCGCAAAGTCGGCCAGGCAAGGCTCGGCGCCGAACAGGAAGTCGTGTTCCTCGGCCATGTGCGCAATACGCCGCAGGTACGAGCGGTAGGCAGCCGTGGCATCGGCCGGGCGCAGGCGCTGCATGCCTGCGCTCATCTCGCGGCGGTCTTCACCAAACACTTGCGCGGCCGCCGGCGGCAGGTTGGCAAACAACACGGCGGCGCCCTTGGGCTGCAGGTTGTAGGCCATGGCAGCCCAGAACAGCGTGGTGTCGGCCCACTGCGCAAACACGCGCGACACGCCTTTGAGGTGCGGCGGATACAGCACGGGTTCGGGATGCTCATGCTCCAGCACATCGCAGATCAGGGCCGAGTCGCAATAGATGTCGGCGCCGATCTGCAAGAACGGCGTCTTGCGATACCCGCCGGTCAGCGCCACCACATCGGGCTTGGGCATGACGCTGGGGATGATGACGGACTTCCAGGCCAGCTGCTTGAAGCCAAGCACCGCACGGATCTTTTCGGAAAACGGGGACGAGGGGTAGTGGTGCAGGATGAGGTGGGACATGGGTTTCTCCGCAAAATTCTGTGGGATGGCTCAGGCCGGAAGTGCGCGATCCAAGATGGCGTCAAGGTTGACACCCGCGCCCAGCGTGCCAAAGCTGTAGCCCCAGTCACCGGAGAGGCGCGAGTCGCAAAACGCTCGGAACACTGCGCCGGGCGCACTGCGCAGCAACAGGGCCGCCTGCACTGCCAACGCTACATCCTGGGCGAGTCGCCGGGCCTCGGCCTCGGTGGTCATGGCGTCTACACGCAGGGGCAGTGCGCCGGCCAGACGGTCCAGCGCCGGGTGGGCGCCGCGTGCGGGTGCCAGTTCGGCGTCCAGCGCGGCAGCGGTGTCGGCGCGGCGCACGGCGCGCATCAAATCCAGCGCCATGATGTTGCCCGCGCCTTCCCAGATGGAGTTGAGCGGCATCTCGCGGTAGATGCGAGCCATGACGCCTTCACCGCCCTCCTCCACATAGCCGTTGCCGCCCAGGCATTCCATGGCCTCCTGCGCAAACACGCTGCCGCGCTTGCACACCCAGAACTTGGCGACGGGCGTGAGCAGGCGGGCCATCACGGCTTCGTGCTCGCTTTTCTCTTTGCGATCAAAAGCGCTTGCAAGCCTGATGGAGAGCGCAGTGGCTGCCTCACTTTCGAGCGCGAGGTCGGCCAGCACATTGCGCATCAGTGGCTGTTCGATGAGCTTTTTGCCAAAGGCCGAGCGCTGGCGCGTGTGGTGCAGCGCAATGCTGAGCGCCTGCCGCATGAGGCCGCTGGTGCCCAGCGCGCAGTCCAGCCGCGTCATGGTGCCCATCTCCAGGATCTGCGCCACACCCCGGCCCTCTTCGCCCACGCGCCAGGCCATCGCGCCGATGAACTCGACCTCGGAGCTGGCATTGGCGTGGTTGCCCAGCTTGTCTTTCAGGCGCTGGATGCGAATGGTGTTGACCGCCCCTTCGCCACCATCAGGCAACACACGCGGCAGGAAGAAGCAGGTGAGCCCGCCGGGCGCCTGCGCCAGGATCAGGAACGCATCGCACATGGGGGCGGAGAAGAACCACTTGTGCCCCGTGATGCGGTAGCGCGCACCCCAGACATCGTCGCCGTCGTAGACAGCCTGTGTGGTGTTGGCACGCACGTCCGATCCGCCCTGCTTTTCGGTCATGCCCATGCCCATGGTGAGCGCGGATTTCTGCGAGAACAGTGCCAGGCGCGGGTCGTACTGCGTGCTTGCCAAACCCTTGCTCCAGTCCGCCCATACTGCTGAATTGCCTCGCAGTGCCGGGGTCACGGCGTAGCTCATCGACACGGGGCACAGCACCGAGGGCTCGGCCTCGGTGAACAGCATGAAGCCCGCCGCGCGCTCCACATGCGCGTGGCCCGTGTCCTGGCGCGACCAGGGCGTGGCATGCAGGCCGTGGCGCAGCGCGGCGCCCATCAGCGCGTGGTAGCTGGGGTGGAACTCCACCACATCCGTGCGGTGGCCGAAGCGGTCGTGCGTGCGCAGCTGGGGCTTGTGGGTGTTGGCCAGGCGCGCGTGGGCCAGCATCTCTGCCGAGCCCATCTCGGCGCCCAGCGCGGTGAGGCCCTCCACATGCAGGCCAGGTGCATGCAAGCTCAGCGCGTCCTGCAGCGGCTGGTTGGTGGTGAACAGGTTCACATCCGCCCACGGCGTGCTCTGGTTGAAGACGTCATGGGTACGCGCCAGGGTGGCGGTGGGCAAGGTCATGTCGGCTCCTTCACGGGTGGGCTGTGTGAATGATCGAAGGGGCTGCGGCTGCGTCAGCCCGCCTTTCGCAGCATTTCAAGGTGCGGGATATCGTCTTCCAGGTATTCGTCGGACACCGCCTCAAAACCCAGGCTGCCGTAGAAGCCCCGCAGGTGCGCTTGCGCACTGATGCGAATGCCCCGGTCCGGCCACGCCTGGCTGCAGCGGGCAATGCCCTCCTGCATCAGCGCCCGGCCTGTGCCGTTGCCGCGCGCCTCCTTGGCGGTGACCACGCGGCCAATGGAGGGCTCGGGGTAGTTTACGCCCGGGTCCACCACGCGCAGGCAGGCTTGCAGCGCACCCGCCTCGTCGTAGCCCAGCAGGTGGTAGGACTTTTTGTCCGCTTCGTCCGGGTCCTGGTAGGGGCCCTGCTCCAGGATGAACACCTTGCAGCGCAGGGCCAGGGCGTCATGCAGCGCATGCACGCCCAGGTCATCGAAGCGGGCCCAGGTCCACTTCAGCATCATCAGATCAGCTTGACCAGTTGCTTGCCAAAGTTCTTGCCCTTGAGCAGGCCCAGGAAGGCCTCGGGCGCGGCGGCAATGCCTTGGGCAATGGTTTCGCGCGGGCGCAGCTTGCCGGTGCCGACCAGCGTACCCAGCTCCTTGAGGGCATCAGGCCAGACTTCCATGTGCTCGCTGACGATGAAACCTTCGACCTTCATGCGGTTGATGAGCATGAGCGCGGGGTTGGTCATGGGCAGCGGTGCGCCGTCGTAGCCGGCGATCATGCCGCACAGGGCGATGCGGCTGAAGGCGTTCATACGCAGCATGACGGCGTCCATGATCCAGCCGCCCACGTTCTCGAAGTAGCCATCGATGCCGTTGGGGCACGCTTCCTTCAGGGCCTTGGACATGGCCTTCACGTCGCTGTGTTGCTTGTAGTCGATGCAGGCGTCAAAGCCCAGTTCTTCCACTGCGTACTTGCACTTGTCGGCACCGCCCGCAATGCCCACCGCGCGGCAGCCACGGGCCTTGGCCAGCGCGGCAAAGGCGCTGCCCACGGCGCCCGTGGCGGCGCTCACCACCACGGTGTCGCCTTCCTTGGGCGCAATGATCTTGACCAGGCCGTACCAGGCCGTGACACCCGGCATGCCCACGGCGCCCAGGTAGTGCGACAGCGGCACATGGGTCGTATCGACCTTGCGCAGCGCGCCGGGCTGGTCGGCATTGACCACGCTGTATTCCTGCCAGCCGCCCATGCCCACCACCTTGTCGCCCACAGCGTACTTGGGGTGCTTGCTCTCGGCCACCTCGCCCACGGTGCCGCCAATCATGACCTCGCCCAGGCCCTGCGACGCCGCGTAGCTCTTGCTCTCGTTCATGCGGCCGCGCATGTAGGGGTCCAGGCTCAGGTAGTGGTGGCGTACCAGCACCTGGCCGTCCTGCAGCGCGGGCGTGTCGGTCGCGACCAGCTTGAAGTTGCTGGCCACCGCTTCGCCCTGGGGACGGTTGTCGAGAACGATTTGTTGGTTGCGTGGCATGGAAAGCTCCTTCAGAAAATTCAACACTATGTTTTTGATAGCTGCCAACGCATATATACATTGCGCTTGCAGGCAAAAAGGCTTTAAAAACTGCTGGCGACCTCAACCACTGGCTCAGTCGGTGGAGATGACCTTGAGATCATTCACATTGCGCCCGTCCACCGGCAGGCGCTTGACGTACTTGAACGTGCCGGTGGCGTGGCAGCACACCTTGCCTTGGGCGTCGTACACCGTGCCCTCGGTGAACGCCATGGTGGCCGTGCGGTGAATCAACCGCCCCTTGGCCACCAGCGGCCCGCGCGCGGGCTGCATGAAGCTGGTCTTCATCTCGATGGTGACCACACCCATGTCCGGCGTCACGCTGCGCGCGGCCGTCGCCATGGTCACGTCCAGCAGCGTCATCGACGCGCCGCCGTGGGTCACGGCAAACGAGTTCAGGTGCTCAGGCTTGGCTTCGTAACGCAGCTCGGACTCGCCGTCCTCCATGCGGTGCAGCGTGAAGCCCAGGTGGCTGACAAAGGGGATTTCGACACCAAAACTGATCAAGGTTTGTTCCTTTGGAAATGTAGGTCGCAACGGGCGCGGCACAGGCGAGGGACGCAGAGCAAGGGCCGCCCCGCAGCGATTGCGTCGTCCCCCTTCCCGAATCGCGCAGCGATTCGAGAGAAGGGGGAAGCGGCACAGCCGCTCAGGGGGATGTTCACCCGCCAGTCACAATGCTCACGCCGCCGTCCACCGCCAGCCATTGGCCGGTGATGTGCTTGCCTGCATCCGACGCATACAGCGCACACAGGCCCTTCAGGTCTTCATCATCGCCCAGGCGGCCCAGCGGGGCGTGTGCGGCCAATGCCTCTTCGCCCATGGCCTTGAGGGTGCCCACCGTCATCTTGCTCGGGAAGAAGCCCGGGCAGATCGCGTTGACGCGGATGTTGTAGGCCCCCCATTCGGCCGCCAGCGCCCGGGTGAAGTTGATCACCGCGCCCTTGGAGGTGTTGTAAGCAATGGTGTTCATGCCCTTGGGGTTGCCGCCCAGGCCGGCGATGGACGCCACATTGATGATGCTGCCGCTGCGGCGGCCGATCATGCTGTGCTTGGCGATGTGCTGGCTCAGGATGAAGTACCCACGCACGTTAAGGTTCATCACCTTGTCCCAGGCCTCCACGGGGTGGTCTTCAGCCGGAGAGCCCCAGGCCGCGCCCGCGTTGTTGACCAGGATGTCCACATGGCCCAGGCGCTGCAAGGTCTCGTCGGCCAGGCGGCGGATGTCCTCTTCCTTGGCGCAGTCGGCGGCAATCCAGCGCGCGTCGATGCCTGCGGCTTGCAGGTCGGCCGTGGCTTCTTCCAGGTCAGACGCCTTGCGCGAGCTGAGCACGATCTTGGCGCCCGCCTCGCCCAGCGCGTGGGCCAGTTGCAGGCCCAGGCCGCGCGAGCCGCCGGTCACCAGGGCGGTCTTGCCCGTCAGGTCAAACAGTTGTTGGATGGTGCGTGTCATGTGAATGTCTCCTTGGATTTTCGCCAGTCGATGGATGTTCTCGGACCACAGCCCGGCGCTGGAATGCGCCAGCCAGGGGGTGGAATACAGGCAGCCATTGTGCGGCGCCAGAAGGCTGCATTGTGTCGCCGCCGCGTCCGCTCCGCACGGGGCCCGCCAGGTGGCTACCGCGGTGCCGCAGCGTCAGCCCTGGGGGTCGGCCTTGAGCCGCGCACGCACGGCGATCAGCACCACGCCCACTGCCGCCACCACGCCCCCACCCACCATCAGCACCCAGCCCGTGGCCGCGTCGGTGCGGGCGGTGGCAATGCCCAGCACCAGCGTGAGCAGGCCGCCGTAGATCAGCGCCCAGATGATTTTGTGCAAGCGCTGCAGGGTGTGCGCAGCGGCCATCAGAACGCCTCTTCAGGAAAGCTGGCGCAGGTCGCGTCGCGCGTGCTGACCACTTGAAGCCAGGCGCCGATCTTGGGCAGCTCGTAATGGAAGAAAAAGCGCATGGCGCCCATGCGGCCCACGCTGGCGGGCTGCGCCAGGGCTGCATCGGCCGCCAGGGTGGCCAGCGCCACGTCCAGCCACACCCAGGCCAGCACCGTGTGGCCAAAGGCCTGCATGTAGGGCACGGCGTTGGACAGCGCATCAGCGGGTTCGCCCGTGGCCCAGGCGGCCTTGGTGGCAGCGCCCACGTCCTGCAGCGCCTTGCCCAGCGCGTTGGCATGGGCGGCCAGCGCGGGCACCTGGATGGCGCGCTCGATGGTGGCGTTGATGCGCCCGGCCAGCAGTTGCAGGCCACGACCGCCTTCCATCAGCACCTTGCGGCCCAGCAGGTCCATGGCCTGGATGCCGTGGGTGCCTTCGTGGATCATGTTCAGGCGGTTGTCGCGCCAGTACTGCTCCACCGGAAAGTCGCGCGTGTAGCCGTAGCCGCCGTGGATCTGGATGGCCAGGCTGTTGGCCTCCAGGCACCATTCGCTGGGCCAGCTCTTGGCGATGGGGGTCAGCACCTCCAGCAGCAGGCGGGCTTCGTCGGCCGCAGCGGCATCGCCCGTGTGTTGCTCGTCCACCAGCCGCGCGCAGAACAGGTTGAGCGCGAGCGCGCCCTCGCCGTACGACTTTTGCGCGAGCAGCATGCGCTTGACGTCTGCGTGCTCGACGATGCGCACCTGGGGCTGGGCTGCGTCCTTGACCACGGCCGCCGCGCCGTCCTTGGGGCCCTGCACGGGCCGGCCCTGGGGGCGGTTCTTGGCGTAGTCCAGGCTGGCGTAATAGCCCGCCAGGCCCAGCATGGTGGCGGCCATGCCGATGCCAATGCGCGCCTCGTTCATCATGTGGAACATGCAGTGCAGGCCCTTGCCGGGCTGGCCGACCAGATAGCCTACGGCGCCTGCCTGGCCATCCACGGGGTACTTGCCCTCGCCAAAGTTCAGCAGCGTGTTGGTGGTGCCGCGCCAGCCCAGCTTGTGGTTCAGGCCCGCCAGCGCCACGTCGTTGCGCACGCCGGTCAGCTGACCGTGGGTGTCCACCAGCTTCTTGGGCACGATGAACAGCGAGATGCCCTTGGTACCCGGCACCAGCTTGCCGTCTGGCCCCGGGATCTTGGCCAGCACCAGGTGCACGATGTTTTCGGTCAGCTCATGGTCGCCCGAGCTGATCCACATCTTGTTGCCCTTGAGGCGGTAGCGGGGACCCAGCGGGTCGCTCTCAAAGCCCTCGCCATCCGGCACGGCGCGTGTGGCTACGTCGGACAGGGACGAGCCCGCCTGCGGCTCCGACAGGCACATGGTGCCCGACCAGCGGCCGTTGAATTCATTGAGCGCAAACACCTGCTTTTGCAGGTCGGTGCCATGCACCATGAGCAGGTTGGCATTGCCCGAGGTCAGCAGGTTGGACCCAATGCTGATCGAGGCGGCCGCGAAAAAGCTGTTGGCCGCCGCCTCCACCGTGTAGGGCAGCTGCATGCCGCCAATGTCGTAGTCCTGCGCGGCGCTCAGCAGGCCCGACTCTGCATAGGCGCGCCGTGCTTCGTAGGTGGCTTGCGGCAGCACCACGCGCAGCGTGCCGTCGGGCTCGGTCTCGGTGCGGGGTTCTTCGGTGTCCACCACGCGGTTGAAGGGCGCGTACTTCTCGCGCGCGATGCGCTCGGAGGTGTCGAGCACGGCATCGAAGGTCTCGCGGGAGTGGTCTGCAAAGCGCTCGCGGGCTTGCAGCTTCTCGGCGTTCAGCCACTGGTAGAGCAGGAAATCGACGGTGGGACGTAGGCTCATGGCATTTCAGGGTTAAAACAGCCCCAGGCGCAGATAAATCATGCGCCAGCAGCTATCAAATAAGGAGTAAACGGCGCAGGAGTGAGGAGGAACATGCTCCCATCCCTTGCCACCATCAGGCGCCAGCGGGCGACGGTGCCGCGTCTTCGCGCGGTGGCAGTGCGGCAATGGTGCCTTGCGCCACGGCGCACAGCTTTTCGGTGCCTGCCTGCACCACCAACACATCGCAGCGGCAAACCGCCTGCGCGCGGCCATGGTGCACCGCCTGCGCACGGGCGATGAGCAGTTCGCCCACCGCAGGGCGCAGGTAGTTGATCTTGAACTCGGAGGTCACCACGGGCACCCGCATCGCGGTGCCTCCCGCGTAGGTCAGGGCGTTGTCGGCCACATAGCTCAGCACGCCCCCGTGCACAAAACCATGCTGTTGCAGCAACTGGGGCGTGATGGGCAGGTGCAGCTCGCAGTGCCCTGGGGACAAGGCATGCAGCCGCGCCCCCACCAGGATGCTGAACGGCTGCGATGCCAGTACCTCACGCCCCATGGCCAGGAAGACCTCGGGCGACACCACGACATCGGGGATGTCGGTGCGCGGTGGCGACGAGGCCTGCCCGGACATGGCTTACAGCACCTCGAAAATGCCCGCAGCGCCCATGCCGCCGCCAATGCACATCGTCACGCACACCTTCTTGGCGCCACGGCGCTTGCCTTCGATGAGGGCGTGGCCTGTGAGGCGCTGGCCCGACACACCGTAGGGGTGGCCCAGAGCGATGGCGCCGCCATTCACGTTCAGACGGTCCGCCGGGATGCCCAGCTTGTCGCGGCAGTACAGCACCTGCACGGCGAAGGCTTCGTTCAGCTCCCACAGGTCAATGTCCTGCACCGTGAGGCCCAGCTTCTTCAGCACCTTGGGCACGGCAAACACAGGGCCGATGCCCATTTCGTCAGGCTCACAACCGGCCACCGCAAAGCCGAGGAAACGGCCCAGGGGCTTGAGGCCCTTCTTGCTGGCGTACTCTTCGCTGGTGATCACGCAGGCACCGGCGCCGTCAGAGAACTGGCTGGCATTGCCGGCCGAGATCAAGCCACCGGGCAGTGCCGACCGCAGGCCACTGATGGCCTCCACCGTCGTGCCTTCGCGTGTGCCTTCGTCCTTGCTCACCGTCACTTGCTTGGTGATCAGGCCCAGCGTCTTGTCAGCCACACCGGCCGTCACGGTGATGGGGGCGATTTCTGCATCGAACAAGCCGTTGGCCTGAGCGGCACAGGCCTTTTGCTGGCTGCCTGCACCGTACTCGTCCATGGCTTCGCGGCCGATGTTGTAGCGCTTGGCCACCTGCTCGGCGGTCTGCAGCATGCTCCAGTAAATCTCAGGCTTTTGCTTGGCCAGAGCCAGGTCCTGGATCATGTGCAGGTTCATTTCCTGCTGCACGCAGGAGATGCTTTCAACGCCACCGGCCACGAACACATCGGCTTCGCCAGCGATGATGCGCTGAGCTGCCATCGCAATGGTCTGCAGGCCCGAAGAGCAGAAGCGGTTGACCGTGACGCCGGAAGCGGTGATGGGCAGACCGGCCTTCAAGGCGATCTGGCGCGCGATGTTGCTGCCGGTGGCGCCTTCGGGCGTGGCGCAACCCATGATGACGTCGTCCACGTCAGCGCCATCAATGCCGGCGCGCAAAACGGCGTGCTGCACGGCATGGCCGCCGAGGGTGGCGCCGTGCGTCATGTTGAACGAACCCTTCCAGCTCTTGGCGAGCGGCGTGCGGGCGGTGGAAACAATCACTGCGGAGGTCATGTGAATTCCTTTGATTCGGTGTCTGTGGATGCGGCTTACTGGAAGGCCTTGCCTTCGGCGGCCAGCTTGGCCAGCAGCGGAGCGGGCTTCCAGAACGCTGCGTCGTCCAGCGGGTTCTTGGCAAAACGGTCCATGGCCTGCACCACGTTGAACAGACCCACTTCGCTGGCGTAGTGCATGGGGCCGCCACGGTGGATGGGGAAGCCGTAGCCGGTCAGGTACACCATGTCGATGTCGCCGGACTTGCTGGCAATGCCGTCTTCCAGGATGTGCGCGCCTTCGTTGACCAGTGCGAACACCAGGCGCTGCACAATTTCTTCGTCCGAAATCTTGCGCGGCGTGATGCCCAGCTCCTTGCGGTGGTCTTCGATCATCTTGTTGACCAGGTCGCTCGGGATCGCGTCGCGCTTGCCGGCCTGGTAGTCGTACCAGCCTGCGCCGGTCTTCTGGCCGAAGCGGCCCAGTTCACACAGCTTGTCGGCCGTGCGGCTGTACTTCATATCGGCACGTTCGACGGAGCGGCGCTTGCGGATGGCCCAGCCAATGTCGTTGCCCGCCAGGTCGCCCATGCGGAACGGGCCCATGGCAAAGCCAAACTTTTCGATGGCCTTGTCCACCTGCTGGGGCGTGCAGCCTTCGTCCAGCAGGAAGCCAGCCTGGCGGCTGTACTGCTCGATCATGCGGTTGCCGATGAAACCATCGCACACGCCCGAGACCACTGAAGTCTTCTTGATCTTCTTGCCGATGGCCATCACGGTGGCCAGCACGTCCTTGGCGGTCTCCTTGCCACGCACCACTTCCAGCAGCTTCATCACGTTGGCAGGGCTGAAGAAGTGCATGCCCACCACGTCCTGCGGACGCTTGGTGAAGGCGGCGATCTTGTCCACGTCGAGCGTGGAGGTGTTGGAGGCCAGGATGGCGCCGGGCTTGGCCACAGCGTCGAGTTGCTTGAACACGGCTTCCTTGACGCCCATCTCTTCAAACACGGCTTCGATGATGAGGTCGCAGTCCTTGAGATCGTCGTAGCTCAGCGTGGTGCTCAGCAGGGCCATGCGCTGCTCGTACTTGTCCTGCTTGAGCTTGCCCTTCTTGACCTGGGCTTCGTAGTTCTTCTTGATCGTGGCCACGCCACGGTCCAGGGCTTCCTGCTTCATCTCCAGGATCTTGACGGGGATACCCGCGTTCAGGAAGTTCATGGAAATGCCGCCGCCCATGGTGCCCGCGCCAATCACGCCCACCAGCTTGATGTCGCGCTTGGGGGTGTCGGATGCGACGTCAGGGATCTTGCTCGCCGCACGCTCAGCCATGAACAAATGGCGCAGTGCACGCGACTCGGGCGTCCACATCAGGTTGATGAAGATTTCGCGCTCGACCAGCATGCCTTCGGCGAACTTCTTCTTGGTGGCCGCTTCGACCGCGTCCACGCACTTGGCGGGCGCGGGGAAGTTCTTGGCCATGCCCTTGACCATGTTGCGCGCGAACTGAAAGTACGCATCGCCTTCGGGGTGCTTGCAGGGGAAGTTGCGCACCAGGGGCAGCGGACGGGCATCGGCCACGCTCTGGGCAAACGCCAGGGCTTCTGCGGCCAGCGATTCGGCCGACGCGGCCATCTTGTCAAACAGCTTCTGGCCGGGCACGGCGCCGATCATTTCGCTCTTGACGGGCTCGCCGCTCACAATGAGGTTGAGCGCGGCTTCCACACCAATCACGCGGGGCAGGCGCTGCGTACCGCCTGCGCCAGGGATCAGGCCCAGCTTGACTTCGGGCAGTGCAATCGAGCAGCCAGGCGCCGCAATGCGGTAGTGACAACCCAGGGCCAGCTCCAGCCCGCCGCCCATGGCCACGCTGTGCATGGCGGCCACGACGGGCTTTGCCGAGTTTTCAATGGCGGCAATCACCGACAGCAGGTTGGGTTCTTGCAGCGACTTGTCGGTGCCGAACTCCTTGATGTCGGCGCCGCCAGAGAACGCACCACCGGCACCAGTGATCACGATGGACGTGACCGCTGCATCGGCATTGGCACGGCCAAGGCCGTCCACGATGCCCTGGCGGGTCGCCAGACCGAGTCCGTTGACGGGAGGGTTGGCCATGGTGATCACGGCAACGGAGCCGTGGACTTTGTATTCAGCGGTCATGGTGCTGTTGTTCCTTGGAAAGTGAAAAAGAACGATCGTGCGTTTTTATTGTAGAGACTTCAAACCCATTTGGCGTGTCAATTTGTCCCGGGCGGGACAAGGGGGTTTGCAGTGCAACATTTGGTAGAGCAAAAAAAGAGGCGCCTTCAGCTATCGGGCGCCTCTTTTGGCCATGGTTTTTCAGAAATCGTCAGACTTCAAGCCATTCCTTGCGGATGTAGTTGTCGGCCCGCAGGCTGTCCGGTGTGCCCTGGAACACGATCGAGCCATGCCCCATGACCAGCGCGCGGTCCGAGATCTTCATGGCAATGGTCAGCTTCTGCTCGATCAACAGCACCGAGATGCCGCGCGACTTGATGGTCTGCAGGTACTGCCCCACCAGCTCGACGATCTTGGGTGCCAGACCCTCGGTGGGCTCGTCGATGATGATGAGGTCCGGGTCACCCATGAGCGTGCGGCACAGGGTCAACATCTGCTGCTCGCCGCCCGACATCACGCCCGCCTCGGTGTGCTGGCGCTCCTTGAGTCGGGGGAACATCTCGTACATGTCGTCAAACGACCAGCGGCTGTTCTTGCCACTGCCCTTTTGGCCGAGCATCAGGTTCTGGTGCACGGTGAGGTTGGGGAACACATCGCGGCTTTCGGGCACATAACCCACCCCCAGGTGGGCGATCTCGTAGGCCTTCCTGCCATTGAGGTCCTGCCCCTTCCAGTTGAGTGTGCCCTCCCAGTCCACCAGACCCATGATGGCCTTGGCGGTGGTGGAGCGGCCCGAACCGTTGCGCCCCAGCAGGGCCACGATTTCACCGGGTTGTACATCAAAGGTCACGCCATGCAGCACATGGCTCTTGCCGTAATAGGCGTGGAGATTTTCGATTTTCAGCATGTCAGTGTCCCGCCCCTTGCTCATCCGCAACGACCGAGCCCAGATAGGCCTCTTGCACGCGCTGGTTGGCGCGCACCTTGTCGGGCGTGTCAAAGGCAATCACCTCGCCGTACACCACCACAGCGATCTTGTCGGCCAGGCCGAACACCACGCCCATGTCGTGCTCCACCGTCAGCAGCGTGCGGCCTTCGGTCACTTCCTTGATGAGGTGGATGAAGCGTGAGGTCTCGGTCTTGCTCATGCCGGCCGTCGGTTCGTCCAGCAGGATCACATTGGCACCGCCCGCGATGGTGATGCCAATCTCAAGCGCGCGCTGCTCAGCGTAGGTCAGGTTCATCGCCAGCGTGTCGCGCTTCTTGTCGAGCTTGATCATTTCCATGAGCTGCTTGGCGCGCTCGTTGGCATCGTGCAGGTTCGACAGGAAGCGCAGGAACGTGTACTTGTAGCCCATGCTCCACAGCACGCCGCACCGCAGGTTTTCGAACACCGACAGCTTGGGAAAGATGTTGGTGATCTGGAAGCTGCGCGAGAGCCCGCGCCGGTTGATCTCGTACGGTGCCATGCCGTTGATGCGCTGGCCATTCAGGATCACATCGCCGCTGGTGGGCGCAAAGCGCCCGCTGATCAGATTGAACAGCGTGGACTTGCCCGCGCCGTTGGGGCCGATGATGGCCACGCGCTCACCGGGCGCGACGGCCAAGTTGGCGCCGCGGATGATCTCGGTCTTGCCAAAGCTCTTGCGCAAGTCGCGCAGTTCGAGCGCATAGGTTGCGTTGTCAGCCGCCATGGTTACAAAGCCTCCCCGCGCTTGATTTCATGTTCTATTTCTTCCTGGATCCTGCTCCACTGGCGCACAAATTGGCGGCGGCAGAGTTCAAACAGGGCAAAGCCCGTCACCATCACAAACACCGCACCAAACCAGCTGGTAAAGCCCTTGGCGTTGAGCGTGGCGCCGAGGAAGGTCAACTCTGGCCCCAGCGCGGCATTGAGCTGCAGGTGGTAGGTCATCTCGATCATGCAGGCTGCGCCCATCACACCCACCAGGGCAGTACCGCCCAGCGCAAGGTAAGAGGTCCACAGCTGGCGCAGCTTGCCGAACTTGGCCAAGCGCAGGTTCATCATGATCAGGCTGGCCACGCCACCGGGCGCATACATCACCATGAACAGGAACACCAGGCCCAGATACAGCAGCCAGGCCTTGGACAGCTCAGACAGCAGCACAGACGCCAGCACCAGCAGCACGGCACCAATGATGGGGCCGAAGAAGAAGGTGGCACCGCCCAGGAAGGTGAACAGCAGGTAGCCACCCGAACGCACCACGTTCAGGCTGTCGGCACCCGTCACGATCTCGAAGTTGATGGTGGCCAGACCACCACCAATGCCGGCAAAAAAGCCCGCAATGATGAAGGCGAAGTAGCGCACCCGCTGCGTGTTGTAGCCAATGAACTCCACACGCTCGGGGTTGTCGCGCACTGCGTTCAGGATGCGGCCCAGCGGTGTGCCGGTGAAGGCAAACATCGCCGCGGTGCACACGAAGCAGTACACGGCGATCAGGTAGTACACCTGAATGGCAGGACCGAAGGTGATGCCGAAGAACGACTGGCCATACACGCGGTCGGTGGTGATGCCGCCTTCGCCCCCGAAGAACTCGGGGAACATCAGCGCCATCGAAGCCACCAGCTCGCCAATGCCCAGCGTGATCATGGCGAATGTGGTGCCGGACTTCTTGGTCGTGACGAAGCCCAGCAAGATGGCAAAGAACGCCCCCGCCAGCCCGCCCACGATGGGGATCAGCACCAGCGGAATGCTGAAGCTGCCTTTGCTTGCCATGTTCATGGCGTGGATGGCTATGAACGAACCCAAACCGGTGTACACGGCATGGCCGAAGCTCAGCATGCCGCCCTGCCCCAACAACATGTTGTAGGACAGGCAGATGATGATGAGGTAGCCGATCTGCGAGAGCATGGTCAGCGCCAGGCTGCTGCGAAACAGCATGGGCGCCACGATCAGTGCTGCGGCAAACAGCGTCCAGATCACGAAGCGCCCGACGTTCCAGGGCTTGAACCGGTAGTGCGACGTGGCACTGGAGACAGGATGAGTGGTTGAATTCATGGCATCAGTCCTCCCGCGTGCCCAAAAGGCCCTTGGGGCGGAAGATCAGGATCAGCACGAGGAACAGGTACGGCAGGATGGGCGCCACCTGGGAAATAGTGAGCTTGAGCAAGGGATAGCCAAAGGTCTGGTCGGTCACCGCCACACCCACGGCCTTGAAGACGTGGATCAGCGAGTAGTCCAGCGCCACGGCAAAGGTCTGTACCACGCCGATCAGCAGCGAGGCAATGAAGGCCCCTGCCAGCGAACCCATGCCGCCCACCACCACCACCACGAAGATGATGGAGCCGACAGACGCCGCCATCGCAGGCTCGGTCACATAGGTGTTGCCGCCGATCACGCCCGCCAGGCCCGCCAGCGCGGCGCCGCCACCAAACACCAGCATGAAGACACGCGGTACGTTGTGGCCCAGCGCCTCCACCATTTCGGGGTACTTGAGAGCCGCCTGGATCACCAGCCCGATGCGGGTGCGTGTGAGCAGCAGCCACACCGACAGCAGCATCAGCAGCGCCACCAGCATCACAAACGAACGCGACTTGGGAAACTGCGTGCCGTACAGCGAGAACAGCGGGCCCTGCAATTGCTCTGGCAGGCCGTAAGGCACCGTGGAGCGACCCCAAACCAGCTGCACGACTTCCAGAATCAGGTACGACAGCCCGAACGTGACCAGCAGCTCGGGCACATGGCCAAACTTGTGCACCCGGCGCAGGGCATAGCGCTCGAACGCAGCCCCCAGCACAAACACCACAAGCGGTGCCAGCACCAGCGCAGGCCAAAAGCCCACCACCCCGGAGATGGTGAACGCGAAATAGGCACCCAGCATGTAGAAGCTGGTGTGTGCGAAGTTGAGCACGCCCATCATGCTGAAGATCAGCGTGAGGCCGGAACTCAGCATGAACAGCAGGAGCCCGTAGCTCACGCCGTTCAGCAAAGAGATCACGAAAAACTCAGGATTCATTGGAATTTTTCATCACGGAGGGAAAAAAAAGGCCCGAGTACGTCGGGCCTCGAAGTTCTGGCGCCGAAACGCCAGCGCCGGATTTAGGGGCGCTTCATCTGGCACGACGTGGGCGTGCTGGCCACGTAGGGCTCGTAGTACTTCAGCGGCACGAAGGTATAGCCGGTGTTTTCCGAGTCGATGGGGTACTTGCCGCCGGCCTTTTCCCACTTGGAAATGAACAGGCCCTGCTGCAACTGGTGGTCGGTCTTGCGCATCTCGACTTCCCCGTTGAAGCTCTTGAACTTCATGCCTTCAAACGCTGCGGCCACCTTGACGGGGTCGGTGGACTTGGCTTTCACGAAACCTTCGGACAGCATGGTGAAGGCGTGGTACACGGCGCCGGTGTACATGTCGTCGTTGAACTTCTTCTTGTAGTCCACCACGATCTTGTTGAGCTCGCCCGGCAGGTTCATGTGGGCGTAAGCCACCATGTAAACGCGGCCTGCAGCGGCAGAGCCCATGGCAGTGGGGCTGCCGGTGACAGAGCCGTAGTAGGTGTAGAAGTTGACGTTGTTCAGGCCCGCGTCGTTAGCGGCCTTGATTAGCAGTGCCAGGTCAGAACCCCAGTTGCCGGTGATCACGCTGTCAGCGCCCGATGCCTTGATCTTGGCGATGTAGGGCGAGAAGTCGCGCACCTGGGCCAGGGGGTGCAGATCGTCACCCACAAACTGCACGTCGGGGCGCTTGCGCTGCATCATCTCCTTGGCGAACTTGGAGACCTGGTGGCCGTGCGAGTAGTTCTGGTTGATCAGGTAGACCTTCTTGACCTCTGGCAGGTCCTTCATGTAGGTCGTCAGCGCTTCCATCTTCATGGAGGTGTCTGCATCCAGACGGAAGTGCCAGTAGCTGCACTTGCTGTTGGTGAGGTCTGGGTCCACGGCAGCGTAGTTCAGGAACAGGACTTCCTTGCCGGGATTGCGTGCGTTGTGCTTTTCGAGCGCGTCCATGATGGCCAGTGCGGGACCAGAGCCGTTGCCCTGCACCACGTAGCGCGCGCCCTGGTCCATGGCCGAGCGCAGGGCGCTGGTGGTTTCCTGAGGGCTGAGTTTGTTGTCGATGCCGATGATTTCAAATTTGACGCCGGCAGGGTTCTTCTTGTTGAACTCTTCAGCGATGAACTGGAAGCTCTTGAGCTGGTTCGTTCCCACGGCCGCCATCAGGCCAGACAGGGGGTCGAGCCAGGCGATTTTGACCGTCTCGCCCTTTTGAGCGAAGGCCCCGCCAGCGCTTGCCAAGATTACCGAGGCTGCTACAGCCTTAATAGCGAACTTCATGCTTTTGTCTCCTTGTAAATCGACACAACGCAGCGTACCGCGTTGCAACAAAGCGATGCTCAGGGATTGCCCCTACCAGCGTCGCACACGTGACTGGCGCTGCGCTCCCCCGAGCGCGCACCAGCCTGGGGCAGTGCAAAAAATGGCGCTCGCAAGCGATGCGCGCACATGCATTGCCCCACCCTGATCACAGGCCGGGAAGCTTGTAATCCTTGAGCTGCTCACGCAGCTTGGTCTTGAGCATCTTGCCGGTGGCACCGAGCGGAATGGCATCGACAAACACCACGTCGTCAGGGATCTGCCACTTGGCCGTCTTGCCTTCGTAGAAGGCCAGCAGCGCTTCGCGCGTTACCTCTGCGCCAGGCCGCTTGACCACGGCCACGATGGGGCGCTCGTCCCACTTGGGATGCGGCATACCCACACACGCCGCCATGGCAATGGCTGGGTGGGCCATCGCAATGTTCTCGATGTCGATGGAGCTGATCCATTCGCCACCGGACTTGATCACGTCCTTGCTGCGGTCGGTGATCTGCATGAAGCCGTCGGCGTCGATGGTGGCCACGTCACCGGTGGGGAACCAGCCCCTGCCCTGCGCGTCGCGCATCAGCGGGTCACCGCCCTCGCCCTTGAAGTAGCTGCCCACGATCCAGGGGCCCTTGACCAGCAGGTCGCCATAGGTCTTGCCGTCCCAGGGCAGCTCGTTGCCGTCGCCACCCACGATCTTCATGTCCACGCCATAGATCGCACGGCCCTGCTTTTGCAGGATCTTCATCTGCTCGTCCTTGGACATGACGAGGTGCTTGTTCTTCAGCGTGCACAGCGTTCCCAGCGGGCTCATCTCGGTCATGCCCCAGGCGTGCAGCACCTCCACACCGTAGTCTTCCTTGAAGGCGTGGATCATGGCGGGCGGGCAAGCCGATCCGCCGATCACCGTGCGGCGCAGTGTGGAGAACTTGAGGCCCGCAGGCTTCATGTGGCCCAGCATCATCTGCCACACGGTGGGCACGCCCGCCGCGTAGCTGACCTTCTCCGCTTCGATCAATTCGTAGATCGACTTGCCATCCATCGCCGGGCCGGGGAACACCAGCTTGCAGCCAGTGAGCGCGGCCGAGTACGGAATGCCCCAGGCATTGACGTGGAACATGGGCACCACGGGCAGCACCGAGTCGCGGGCCGAGAGGCACATGACATCAGGCAGCGCCGCAGCGTAGGCGTGCAGCGTGGTGGAGCGGTGGCTGTACAGCGCGGCCTTGGGGTTGCCTGTGGTGCCGCTGGTGTAGCACATGCTCGATGCAGAGTTCTCATCGAACTCAGGCCATGCGTAGTCCGAAGACTGCGCACCAATCCAGGCTTCGTAGCTGGTCAGGCCGGGGATGCCGGTGTCGGCCGGCAGCTTGTCGGCGTCACAAAGGGCGACCCACTTCTTGACGGTGGGGCACTTGGCATGCACCGCCTGCACCAGGGGCAGGAAGGTGGTGTAAAAGCACAGCACCTGGTCTTCTGCGTGGTTGATGATCCAGGCGATCTGGTCGGGGTGCAGGCGCGGGTTGACGGTGTGCAGCACGCGGCCCGATCCGCTCACGCCGAAATACATCTCCATGTGGCGATAGCCGTTCCAGGCCAGCGTGGCCACCCGGTCGCTGAACTGGAGCTTCAGGTCATCCAGCGCGTTGGCCAGGCGGCGGGCACGTGCTGCGAGGTCGCGGTACGTGTAGCGATGGATGTCCCCCTCCACCCGTCGGGACACGATTTCGGCGTCGCCGTGGTGGCGCTCTGCGAATTCGATCAGCGACGAAATCAGCAACGGTTGACTCTGCATCAAGCCCAGCATGAATACTCCTTGGATGTTGTAGTGAATGGAACGGTCATCGTAGCGCGCGTATCGGCGTCCGGGTGTCGCCCGCGTCGTGCCCCCGCACGCCGCTGGGATGAACCCGCGCACGCCGTACCACCGCACTGGCGCGGCACCGGTGGCGGCACGGCTGCAAAGTCGCCGAACCCCGTGAACCGCTGCGGAGTGTGCGCCCGGCGGGCATGGCTGCCAACACTTGTCGTCCCACTGACAAAGGGCAAGGGAATACCCTGAACCGCCGGCACCGCTGCAGCGACAATCGGGCCCATGCTTTGCGCTGCCCCTTCCGCCCAACGATTCATTGCCGCCCAGCCCTGGTTCGCGGGCCTGCCTGCCGCCATGCAGGAGCGGCTGCGCGAAGAGGTGTTTGCCGAGCAGGCCGACAAGGGCGCGGTGATGATGCCCGCCGGCAGCGCCGTGCGGGGCTGGCATGCCGTGCTGTCGGGTCTGGTGATGCTGCAGAGCCCCACCAGCAAGGGCCGGTCGTCCGCCTTCATCGGCGTGCCTGACGGTGAATGGTTTGGCGAGGGCTCGGCCATGAAGCCCGAGCCCCGCCGGTACCACGTGGTGGCACTGCGCCCCACCACCCTGCTGTGCCTGCCCCTGCCGCTGTTTGCCACGCTGCGCGAGACCAGCCTGGCGTTCAACCAGTTCCTGGTGCTGCATCTGAACATGCGGCTGGGCCAGGCCATGACCATCATCGAGGCCGGGCGCACCCAGTCCACCGAGCACCGCGTGGCGCTGTACCTCAGCCGCCTGTTCTGGCGCAGCACCCGGCGGCTCAACCTCACGCAGGAAGAGCTGGGCCAGCTGGTGGGCCTGTCGCGGCAGACCGTGAACAAGGTGCTGCAGTCGCTGGAGGGCATGGGCATTGTGTCGCTGGACTTCGGGCGCGTGGCCATCGTGGACGACGAGGCGCTGAACGCATACCTCGCCGCCACGGCCGCGCACTGAACACCCGCATTCGGCCGGGGTCTGTTCGACATCTGCAGCACGAGGGTCATTGCACGCTCAGGCGCACCGCCTTCTGGTCTGCATCAAAGATGAACTTGCGGGGCCACGGCTGCCAGGTCTGGCCCAGCGTGGCGTTGTTGGGATCGCCGGTGTGCACAAAGGCGCGCAGGCTGTCCATCATGGCCCGCGACAGGGCCAGGCGCCCCGGCTGGTTGGCGGTGCTGTTGGTCGCCTTCGCAAACACCGAGGGACCGAAGTTGCCAAACACAAAGGGCAGGTCGAACGCATGGGCCGCGCCGTACACATCGTTCCACGGTGCGGGCTGCTGGGCCCAGTTGAACTGGTAGTTCCACACATTGCTCTGCTGGCTGCGCAGGGCGTTCAGCAGGTTGTCGCGGCTGGCGCCAATGAACACATTACCCAGCATCTGGGTGCGTGCGTTATAGCCCGTGCCCGGGGCTGTCACCGGCAGGTAGGACGCATCCAGAATGTCCGCCGCAGTGAGGGTGGTGGTGGCATCAGGGTCGAAGCGCTGCATCATCGCAAAGCGCTCGGCATCGCCGATCTTCATGCCGGGCTTGCCGCCCAGCAGCACCAGGAACGGGGCAAACAGCTTGCCCTCCTCGGCCGTGTAGCCGGACAAAACAGGCACTTTCTGATAGCGGCCCGCAGAAATCTCCGTGATCGGATCGGCCGGAACCACCACACCGTCCGGGATCGGGCCAGAACCTGTCAGCCCCTTTGCCAGCACCGTCTGCAAGACGACCCGCGCATCCTTGCCACGCAGGTAACTGGCCACCTGCGTGGGGGGCCAGCTGGCCACCAGGGCCTGGGCTTCGGGCAGGCCAGGTGCCAGGCCATCGGCCACGGCCAGATGCGCCAGCAACTGGCTGGCCTGTGCGGCGTAGCGGGAGACCGGGTTGAGCGTGGGGATGGACCCGGCGGGCAGGTTCGACGCCAAGGAGATCCCGCCGCTGATCGGTACCAATTTGTGGAAGAGCCCGGTGGCCTGCGGTGCGGTCAGCAGCGCCAAGGCATTGATGGCCCCCGCCGACTGCCCCATCAACGTGACGTTGCTCGCATTGCCGCCAAACCGGGCGATGTTGCCCTGGACGAACCGCAGCGCCTGCACGACGTCCAGCAGCGCGTAGTTGCCGGTATAGGTGCTGCCGCCTCCGCTGCTTCCATTGCCGTTGTTGCCGGCATGCAGGGCAGGCAACTGCAGATACCCCAGCACATCCAGCCGATAGTTGGCTGTGACCACGATGGCATTGGCCGACTTGGCCAGCGCGGCGCCGTCGTACACCGGGTCGGCGGTGTAGCCCGAGATGGCACTGCCACCGTGGATAAAGACCAGCACTGGCAGGTTGTCCTGCGCGGTGGCCGGACGCCAGATGTTGAGGGTCAGGCAGTCTTCGCTGCCCAGCGGGGTGTTCAGCGTCTGGCCAATCGTGTCGTCAAAGCGGTTGTTGGCCCCGGGTCCGTAAATGCGGCCCATCTGCAGGCACGCACTGCCAAACCGGGTGGCGCTGCGCTCGCCCGTCCAGGCGGCGGGCTCTGCAGGCGGCTGCCAGCGCAGGGCACCCACGGGGGGTTGTGCGTAGGGAACGCCCTTCCAGGCATAGGTGCCGCTGGTGGTGCTGTCATCCGTACCGCGCACCATGCCATAGCGGGTTTCGCGCAGTTCGGGCGGCGTACCGCCAGAACCACCACACGCCGTGGTCATCACAACGGCGAGACAGGCTGCGCCCCAGCGCAGGCTCTTTGCAAAATAGGCCATGTTGTTTGTCTCCTTCGGGGTTTTCAGGAATGGGGCGGGCCTGCAGAACGCATCACACTCGCGCCTGGGACCGACCTCGGCGCCGATTGTGGAAACGCCCGGCCCACAACCCACTATCGCAACCACACCAAAACAGTGACTTCAGAACACCACCCGCGCGTAAACCCTGAGACAGGGGCTTGCCCATGAACCCACTGCCGCAGCGCACCAGCTCTGCCGCCTGGGTGCGCGGCATTGCGGAGCTGTTTGCAGCCGAAGGTCTGCCGGTGCAAGCCCTGTGCGCGCAGGCCGACATCGACCTGGAGAGCCTGCAACACCCCCACACCCGCGTGGATGTGGACCGCGTCAGCCGCTTGTGGGAGGCCGCAGCCCAGCACTACGACCGCCCGGGGCTGGGCCTGGACCGCCAGCTGGCCGCGCGCTACGGCAAGCTGGACCTGGTCGGCCACGCACTGGCCTCGGGGCCCAACCTTCTCGAAGGCTTCAGGCACTTGGACCGGCACATGGCGCTGATCTCGGACGCCACCACGTTCTCGATGGAGCGAGACCCACGCGGTTACTGGATGGTGCTCAACCACATCGGCGCCTCGCGCCCCATACCGCGACAGCGGGTGGAGTTTGCGGTGCTGACCCTGCTGACGCTGTGCGATTGGCTCACCCGGCGCGACCTCACGCCCCTGGCCGTGGAGCTGGTCACCCCAGCGCCGGCCGACGACACGCGGCATCGCGCGGCATTTGGCGTACCCCCCCGCTTTGGCCAGCCGGTAAACCGCTTTCTGATGGCCGAAGCCGACCTGCTGCAACCCATTCCCACCCATAACCCGAGCCTGTGGGCGCTGCACGAACAACTGGTGGAGGCCGAGCTGGGACAACTGGGCCCGTTGGGCCAATCGCTGGTCAGCGCCAAGGTGCGCACCGAGATATCGCGCATGCTGCACCTCGGTGAACCCCGGCGCGAGGACGTGGCTGCGCGCCTGCACCTCACCGATCGAACCTTGCAGCGCCGGCTGCAGGCAGAGTCGGTGAGTTTTCAGCAACTGCTGGACGACACCCGCAGCGAGCTGGCCCGCCAATACCTGGCCGACCCGCGCCGCAGCCTGGCCGAGGTGGCGGACCAGCTGGGGTTCAGCGACCAGAGCAACCTGTTTCGCGCCTGCAAGCGCTGGTTTGGCATGCCCCCAGGCCAATACCGCCAGCAGCTATTACAGCCTGCGTCAGGCCCGGCCTGCCTGACGGCGGCAGCGTTGTTGTAGCGGTCGCGGTGCAGGCTATCCCCGCCCTGCCATGGCCCTGTGGGCGCCGGGGCATCCGGCCTGCGAGACAATCCAGCCCATGACCCTGACTGCCGACAGCGACGCCCACACCGACCTGGGCTTCGCCTGGAACCACCGCTTCGCCGCGCTGGGCACCGACTTTTTCACCGAACTGCGCCCCACCCCTCTGCCCACGCCCCATTGGGTAGGCACCAGCCCCGCCGTAGCGCAACTGCTCGGGCTGGATGAAGCCGCCTTGCGCAGCGATGAGGCCCTGCAGGCCTTCACCGGCAACCGCCTGCTGGCAGGCTCGCGCCCCCTGGCCAGCGTGTACAGCGGACACCAGTTTGGCGTCTGGGCCGGTCAGCTGGGCGATGGGCGCGCCATCTTGCTCGGGGAGACGGCTACGGGGTGGGAAGTCCAGCTCAAGGGTGCTGGCCGCACGCCCTACTCTCGCATGGGCGATGGCCGTGCGGTATTGCGCTCCAGCATCCGCGAGTTTTTGTGCAGCGAAGCCATGCACGGCCTGGGTGTGCCGACATCGCGCGCGCTGTGCATCACCGGCTCTCCCGCGCACGTCCGCCGCGAAGAAATCGAGACCGCTGCCGTCGTCACCCGCGTGGCACGCAGCTTTGTGCGTTTTGGTCATTTCGAGCACTTTGCTGCCAACGGCCAGGATGCCGCGCTGCAAACGCTGGCCGACTACGTCATCGACCGCTACTACCCCGAATGCCGGGACAGCACCGACCTGGCAGGCAACCCGTACGCCGCCCTGCTGCAGGCCGTGAGCGAGCGCACCGCACGCCTCATGGCGCAATGGCAGGCGGTCGGCTTTTGCCATGGGGTGATGAACACCGACAACATGAGCATCCTGGGCCTGACGATTGACTACGGGCCGTTTCAGTTTCTCGACGCGTTTGTGCCCGGCCACGTGTGCAACCACAGCGACTCGCAAGGCCGTTACGCCTACAACCGCCAGCCCAATGTGGCGTACTGGAATCTGTTTTGCCTGGCGCAGGCGCTGCTGCCCCTGATCGGCGACCAGGAACTGGCCAAGCAGGCCCTGGAGTCTTACAAGACGGTTTTCCCCGAGGCCTTCATGGCCCGCATGCGCGCCAAGCTGGGGCTGCGGGAGGCCAGCGACGGCGATGGCGCTCTCATCGACGGCATCTTGCTGCTGCTGGCCCAGAACCGGGTGGATTACCCCATCTTCTGGCGCCGCCTGTCGCAGGCCGTGGGCACCCAAGACAAGGAGCCCGTGCGCGACCTGTTTGTAGACCGTGCTGGCCTGGACCAATGGCTGCTACTATATTCAGAGCAATCAAGGCATATGGATGTAGCGCATCAAGCCGATTTGATGCTCAAAACCAATCCCAAGTTCGTGCTGCGCAACCACCTGGGCGAACAGGCCATTCGTGCGGCGAAACTTGGCGACTTCGGTGAACTCCAAACCCTGCAGCGGCTGCTGGAGCGCCCGTTTGACGAGCACCCGGGGCATGACGCCTACGCCGCCTTCCCGCCCGACTGGGCGTCTTCCATCGAGATCAGCTGTTCATCATGACCCATCCCATCCAGAAGACTGACGCCGAATGGCAAGCCGTACTGCGCGAAAAAGGCGCAGAACCCGTGGCCTTCCAGGTCACGCGCCATGCCGCCACCGAGCGCCCCTTCACCGGCAAGTACGAAGCCCACTGGGCCGACGGCAGCTACCACTGCGTCTGCTGCGGCGCCAAGCTGTTCGACTCGGTCACCAAGTTTGACGCGGGCTGCGGCTGGCCCAGCTTTTCCGAAGCCATCCCCGGCGCCATCACCGAAATCGTGGACCGCAGCCATGGCATGGTCCGCACCGAAACGGTGTGTGCACAATGCGGGGCGCACCTGGGCCATGTGTTTGAAGATGGCCCAGCGCCCACCGGGCTGCGGTATTGCATGAACTCGGCCTCGCTGGACTTCGAGTCCGGCGACCGCTGAAGCCCGGGACTCCTTGCTGACTCCATGAAAATTCTGATCGACTTTTTCCCCATCCTGCTGTTCTTCGGGGCCTACAAGTTCTACGGCATCTACGTAGGCACCGCCGTGCTCATGGCGGCCACGGCCTTGCAGATGGCCATCATCTACGCCATCGACCGGCGCCTGCAGACCATGCACAAGGTCACCCTGGTGCTGATCCTGCTGTTTGGCACGCTCACGCTGGTCCTGCAGGACGACCGGTTCATCAAATGGAAACCCACAGTGCTCTATGGCGCTATGTCGGTGGCCCTGGCGGTGGCGCTCTGGGCGCTCAAAAAGAATTTCCTCAAGATGCTGCTGGGCAGCCAGCTGGACTTGCCCGACGCCGTCTGGCAGCGGCTGAACGTGGCCTGGATCATCTACTGCGCCTTCATGTCCGCCATCAACGCGTACGTGGTGATGAACTTCAGCACCGAAGCCTGGGTGGACTTCAAGCTGTGGGGCTATGCGTTTCCGCTGGTCTTCCTGGTGGCGCAGGGTATCTACATTGCGCCCCACCTCAAGGGCGACGAGCCCACCACCTGAACGAGTGTGAAGCCCATGAACTCCATCGCAGACCAGATGCACCAGACACTGGCCGACCGCCTCACCCCCAGCCACCTGGAGGTGCTGGACGAAAGCGCCGCCCACGCAGGCCATGCGGGCGCCAACGGCACGGGATTCGGCACCCATTTTCGGGTGCGAATTTCGTCACCTTTCTTTACAGGACGCTCCCGCGTGGCCCAACACCGCCTTGTGTATGATGCGCTGCAAGAATTTATTGACCAAGGCGTTCACGCCCTCGCCATTGAAGTTCTCTGAGCCGGCCTCAAGTCAACATCTGCCGGATTTCAGTCGGCAAACAACCCCTCATTTTTTGGATTCCGCATGAAGAAACAGCTCCTGTCCGGCCTCGTTGCCGCTGCCGTGCTGGGCACGTTGGCCCTGCCCGTTTCCGCCCAGAATGTCGCCATTGTTAACGGCAAGGCAGTTCCCAAGGAGCGCGTCGAAGCGCTCAAGCAGCAGGTCGAACGCTCGGGCCGCCCCGTGACGCCCGACATCGAAGGCCAGATCAAGGAAGAAGTCATTGCCCGTGAAATCTTCATGCAGGAAGCTCAAAAGCGCGGCCTGGAAACCTCGGCAGACTACAAGGCCCAGCTGGACCTGGCACGCCAGGCCATCCTGATCCGCGAACTGTTCGCCGACTTCCAAAAGACGAACCCCGTCACCGACGCTGAAATCCAGGCCGAATACGACAAGTTCGTGGCAGCCAACAGCGGCAAGGAATACAAGGCCCGCCACATCCTGGTGGAAAAGGAAGCCGACGCCAAGGCCATCATCGCGTCCATCAAGAAGGGCGCCAAGTTTGAAGACATCGCCAAGAAGCAATCCAAGGACCCAGGCTCCGGCGCAAAGGGCGGCGACCTCGACTGGGCCAACCCATCGAGCTACGTGAGCGAGTTCACCGAAGCGCTGGTCAAGCTCGAAAAGGGCAAGATGACAGAGACGCCCGTGAAGAGCCAGTTTGGCTGGCACATCATCCGCCTAGACGATGTGCGCCAGGCAGAGCTGCCCAAGCTCGAAGAAGTCAAGCCCCAAGTGGCGCAGCAACTGCAGCAGCAAAAGCTGGCCAAGTTCCAGGAAGACCTGCGCGCCAAGGCCAAGGTGGAATAAGCCACTCGGCCCCCCAGCCGTCATGGCCACAAAAAACGCGACCTCGGTCGCGTTTTTTTATGGCTCGGCCTGTTTAGCAAGGCCAGACAGTTCGACGAGGCTCAGGTCCGCCCCATCAGCCACACCACAGCCATCAGCAGGCCGATCATCACCGGTTGGTGGAGCATGTAATAGCTCAGGCTCCATCGCCCCAGTGTCGCCAGAGGCCGCACCACCACGGGTAGCGGCCATTGCAACCAGCCCCTGCGCGCGCGCATGGCCCATTGACCTGCAGCGAGCCCCCACCAGAGCACACCCAACCATGGCAACACGGGCACATAGTCTTCCGTGAACGGTTTGCGGGACACCAACCCCAGCCAATTCAGGGCTCGCCCATTGAACCAGGGTGCGGCATCGGCCCATACCCCCGCCAGAAGCTGCTGCGCAGCCCACGGCAAGGCCACCGCCACCAGTCCGGCCAGCCACAGCCAGCGCCCCCACCCTGCCGTACAGCGCGCAATGAGCAACATCACCGCCATGCCATGCAGCACACCGAAATAGATGAAGCTGGCCGGAAACATCACAAACGACCCCGCGGACACCAGCAGCGCACACCCGGCGATCTGCACCCATCGGCGCCCAAACCGGTGCCAGCCCTGCCCCTGATGCAACGCAATGGCCTGGCTCAGTCCCGCGCAAAACAGGAAAAGACTCACGATGAAGGTGCGCTGCGTGGTCCAGAACGGATCCACACGAAAGTTCTGTGACCACAAGCCGAAGTGGCTCAGATCAAAACAGAAGTGGAACACCGTCATCCACACCATGGCGACTCCCCTCAGAGCATCGACCGCGTCGTATCGCTGCACTGCAGGCAGGGCAAGCGCTTCGGACTGGGGCAACGGTACGGCAGCGGCTTTAGAGAGCACAGAGAAGGTCATGGAGATACCAGCAAGCACCGTGCGCGGTAAACGGCAGGGGCGGTGCGAATGGGAGCCAACCGGCGATGGCCACAATGGTACGTAGATTCCGCGAGCCTGCTGGAAACGAAGGCGGTGAATAGCCCATTTCCGCTCGCCCCCGAGACCCCGATCGCCTCTGCGTTGAAAGGCACCAGGCGGGGCAAGAAAAAAGGCCTTGCAGCATTTGCTGCAAGGCCTTCAAACATTGGTCGGAGCGGCGGGATTCGAACTCGCGACCCTCTGCTCCCAAAGCAGATGCGCTACCAGGCTGCGCTACGCTCCGACAGCTCGTATTCTAACCCGCCAATTCCCCTGTTTTCGGCTCATCGCCTGCTTTTTTGACTTTTTTTAGAAAGTAGCAGGGCGAAGAGATCGCAGGAGGGAGCGGTCGCGCGAACGCGACGTGGCAAGAGACGAACCAGAAAAAACTATAGAACCGCCTCGGTCTGCCACGGACCGAAAACGGAAAGATCAGCGGCTGGAGGAAGGGCCAGGACCGCGACCGGCGAGGTGGCGGAACGTGATGCGGCCCTTGGTCAGGTCGTAAGGCGACATCTCCAGGGACACTTTGTCACCAGCCAGGATACGGATGTGGTGCTTGCGCATCTTGCCGCCGGTGTAGGCAATCAGTTGGTGGCCGTTGTCCAGCGTGACGCGAAATCGCGAGTCGGGCAAGACTTCCGTGACGGAGCCCTGCATTTCAATGAGTTCTTCTTTGGCCATGTGTTTCTCTATCTCTTCAAAGCAAATGTTCTGTGGTCGGCGCCTGAGCGGTTTTATTGCATTCACCACGGCAGCTGCAGCGTTGTCGAAACTCGACACACGGTGCATGGCGGGCGGTGGGAGTCGCTGCACCCAGGGCGCAGATCAGGCAGAGGGCCGGGAGACGGCTTCAATGAACAGGCGTCAGCGCTGTGCAAAGCCTGTCAATTGTACCGCGACAAGCCATGTTTTGCCTATGGGACACCCGGTCTGCCCTGTGGCGCGGGCGCAGCGCTCGCAGCCAGAACCTCGAAAACCATCCGCTATCGGCCTTGCACCGCCGAGGCCAGGGTACGCACGAGGTCGGTCTGGGTGATGATGCCAACGAGGTGATCTACATCATCCACGATGGGAATGTGATGGTGTCCGCCCTGCGAAAAGAGCGGCACAAGGTCCATCGCATGCTGGGCCGAGCGCGCCACCTGGACCGGGTAGGACATGATCTCGCCCACTGCCTGGGGTTGCCCACCACGCCCCATGACCAGTGTGCGCAACCGCTGCCCAAGCCCTTCATGGGTGTCCAGGTTGGCCAGCCGCATGAAGTCGGCCACCGTCACGATACCAATCACCTGGCGCTGCGCATCCACCACCGGCAGCGCCTTGATTTGCTGCAAACGCATCAGGGCCCACGCCTCCTTCAGCGACACGCCGGCCTCCACAGCGTGAGGCGGACTGGACATGATGTCCGCGCAGCGCAACTCTCCCAGGGTTCTCTGGAAAGCAGCACGGCCCGCCAGGTGCAACAACCCCTCTAAATCTGCCCGGCTCACGTCGAGCACCTGGTTGTAATGGGCCAGCGCCGCATCGACATCCGACGCAGTGAAAGCGCCCTGACTCGTTGCCACCCGCGGCGTGACACGCTGAGGATGTGGGTAGCGACGGCCTGTCAAACCGTTGTAGACCACGGCGGCGATCAACAGGAGTACGACGTTGAACAACACCGGGAATGCCGCAAGGTGCCACCCATCGCCAGAGGTCAACACCACGTACAACGCCATGGCCCCACCCGGAGGATGCAGACAACGCAATGGCACCATGAGCGCGATGGCCAGCCCCACTGCCACAGCCCCCGCCAGGGCCTTGTCCGGAATCAACGCACAGCAGACCGCCCCCACCAGCGCCGACAAGGTGCTGCCACCCAACACTGGCCAGGGCTGCGCCAGCGGGCTGGAGGGCATGCCAAACACCAGCACGGCACTGGCGCCCAGAGAAGCCACCATCCACGGTCCAGTGCCATTCCCCTGGGCCCACCAACGGCTGAGCCATGCCGTGAGCAGCACACCGATTACCGCGCCCACCACAAAGCGAAGGCGCTCTTTGCCATCAATACCCAGCGGGGCGGGCCAGAAATGCCGCAGCCATTCGGCCAGGCGCGCCACCAATGGCGGCCGTGACGGTACAGAAGGAGAAAGGTCGGAGGGGGAAGAAGGAGGCATAAAGAATAAAAATGCGGATGCAACCGCAACCTGCATCAACTCGGCGCTGACTGGATGGTGGCGGGCGCCGTGCAGTCAACACTGCTATCACCCCGGCAAGACGTCCTTCCATATGCGACGGGGCCGATGATCAGTCCGCGATTGTGCAGGCAGAGCCATGCTGCAGGAGCGCGAGAGGTCATCGGTCCGTTGAACACCTCCGGGCACCGGTCGGCGCCGCTACCGCCTCCCTGCTGGAAACTACCTACAACGCAGGTTCAAATCGGCCACCCGAATCCAAAAAACACGATCTATACTGCACAAAAATTCAATACATGCATTTTAATTCATGTTTCAAATTTACCCCCTGGCTGCGGTAGCCATCAACGTTCGCAGCCATGTCGCCTGGATCCGGCGAGCTTCAAGCAGCGAAGACAACGAAGATAAAGAAGGCATGGAAGCAACGACCCATGCACGTAGAACCGCACGCCAGCGCCGGTACGGGTAACCCATAGGTATTCACCACCGAACGCTTGCAGTAAATTACTTTAAGCCTAAACAAAGGAGACAAGTCCCATGACCACCCGCCGCCTCGTCATCAGCCGCAGTGCCGCCCTCGTTGGCGCAGCATCCACGGGCCTGCTGCTGCCCTCCATCGTGCGTGCTCAAAGCGGCAAGGTGCGCGTGGGGTTCATGTTGCCCTACACCGGCACCTTTGCTCAACTGGGTGTGGCCATCGAAAACGGCGTGCGCCTGGCCATCGACCAGCAAGGCGGCAAGCTCGGCGGCCGCGAGATCGAATGGTTCAAGGTCGATGACGAGTCCGAGCCCAGCAAGGGCGTGGAAAACGCCAGCAAGCTGGTCCAGCGCGACAAGGTGGATGTGCTGATTGGCACTGTGCACTCGGGCGTGCAGATGGGCATTCAGAAGGTGGCGCGCGACACCGGTGTGCTCAACCTCATCCCCAACGCGGGCGTGCACGCCGCCACCCGCGCGCTGTGCGCGCCCAATGTATTCCGCACTTCGTTCAGCAACTCCCAGCCCACGCTGGCACTGGGCAAGGCCATGGTCGAAAAGGGCCACAAGAAGGCCGTATGGATCACCTGGAAGTACGCTGCTGGTGACGAGGCTTTTGAGGGGTTCAAGGAAAGCTACACCAAGGCCGGCGGCACCATCGTCAAGGAGCTGGGCCTGCCCTTCCCCAACGTCGAATTCCAGGCGCTTCTGACCGAGATCGCTGCCCTCAAGCCTGATGCCGTGGCCTGCTTCTTCGCCGGTGGCGGCGCGGCCAAGTTCATCAAGGACTATGCGGCGGCCGGCCTCAAGGACAAGATTCCGCTGTACGGCTCGGGCTTCCTCACCGAGGGCGTGCTGGACGCTGCAGGCCCCGCGGCCGACGGCATCATCACCACCATGCACTACAGCGATTCGCTGGACACGCCGCGCAATAAGCAGTTCCGCTTGGAATACGCCAAGGCCTTTCGCAGCCAGCCCGACGTGTATGCCGTGCAAGGCTACGACACCGGCCTGCTGCTGGTGCAGGGCGCCAACGCGGTCAAGGGCGACCTTTCTGCCAAACCGGCCGTCATCAAGGCGATGGAAAGCGCAGTCATCGACAGCCCACGCGGCAAGTGGACGATGAGCAAGTCGCACAACCCCGTGCAGGACATCTACCTGCGCCGCGTCGAGAACAAGGAAAACAAGGTGATCGGCGTAGCCGCCAAGGCGCTGGCCGACAGCGGCGCCGGTTGCAGGATGGGATAACACCCCCCTGAGGCGCCGCGCGCCTTCCCCCCGTTCTCGCAGCGCTGCGCGCAGCGGGCAGGGGGATGCAGCCCTCGCTGCGGGGCGGCCCTTGCCCGGCTGCCCTCGATAGGGCCGCGCCAGTTACCAACTCCACGGGTACATCGCCCGCACAAAGCCCCTCTCACCAGTGGCTACCAGCCACATCGGCAGGCCGCCAACATCACCACATTCATGGACTTCGCCACCTTCCTGATCCAGCTGCTCAACAGCGTTCAATACGGCCTGCTGCTGTTCATGTTGGCGGCCGGGCTCACGCTGATCTTCGGGATCATGGGCGTGGTGAACCTGGCGCACGGCAGCTTTTACATGCTCGGTGCTTACCTCGCGTATTCGCTCTCAGGGCATTTCGGCAGCCTGGCGTTGGCCATCGTGGGTGGCGCGCTGCTGTCGGTGGTCTTCGGGCTGGCGCTTGAATGGCTGCTCTTTCGCCACTTCTACCACCGCGACCACCTGGACCAGGTGTTGCTGACCTTCGGGCTGATCTACATCTTTGAAGAACTGCGCTCCATCCTGTGGGGCGACGATGTGCACGGCGTGCCCATCCCCAAGGTACTGGACTGGTCGATCCCGCTCACCGACACCCTCTCCTACCCGGTCTACCGGCTGTTCATATCGGGCGTGTGCATCGCGCTGGCTGTGGCGCTGTACCTGCTGATCTCCAAGACGCGTTTGGGCATGAAGATCCGCGCGGGCGCCTTCAACCGCGACATGGCCGAGTCGCTGGGCGTGAACATCAAGCTCATCCATGCGATCGTCTTCGCGTTGGGCGTGGGCCTGGCGGCCGTCGCGGGCATGGTGGCTGCACCGGTATCCAGCGTGTACCCGAACATGGGCTCGTCGGTCCTCATCATGTGCTTTGTGGTGGTGGTGATTGGTGGCATAGGCTCAGTGCGGGGAGCGCTGATTGCGGCGCTGCTTGTGGGCTTTGTCGATACGTTTGGCAAGGTGCTGCTGCCGCAGGCAGCGGGCATGCTGGTCTACATGCTGATGGCGGCGGTGCTGCTGTGGAAACCTGAAGGCCTGTTTAAACAATGACTCCCCCCACGCTCGTCACTTCATGTATCTCGCTGCCCCCCGTGGGGGCCTTCGCTGCCTTGGGGCGGCCCGGCGGCAACTCATGAGCACCCCCCGCGCCAATATCGAAGTGCTGCCGCGCAGCGTGCAGTTCGCCCTGGCACTGGGGCTGGCTGCGCTGCTGCTATTCCCCGTGGTGGGCAGCGACTTCTACGTACAAATGGTCACCCGCATGATGATCATGGCCATCTTTGCCATGAGCCTGGATCTGCTGCAGGGCGTGACCGGGCTGGTATCACTGGGCCATGCGGCGTACTTTGGCGTAGCAGGCTACGCTCTCGCGTTTCTCACCCCGGCGGATATGCCGGTCAGCCTGTGGTGGTCGCTGCCGCTGGCCGTGGCTGTGTCGGGCCTGGTGGCGCTGGTGATCGGGTTCTTTGTGGTGCGCACCCACGGCATCTACTTCATCATGGTCACCATGGCCTTTGCGCAGATGGTCTTCTACCTGTTCTTCGACAACAAGGTGCTGGGGGGATCAGACGGCCTGTACATCAACTTCCGGCCTGATGCGTCGCTGTTCGGCTGGCTGCCGTTCGATCTGGAGGGACGCAAGACCTTCTACTACTTCACGCTGGCGCTGGTGGTGCTGGTGTACGTGCTGCTGCGCCGCCTGCTGTGGAGCCCGCTGGGCCGCGCGCTGGCGGGCATCCGCATCAATGAGCACCGCATGCGCGCCATGGGCTTTGGCACACGGGGCTACAAACTCACCGCCTTCACCATCGCGGGGGCGCTGGCGGGCCTGGCGGGTTACCTGTGGGGCGCGCAGACCGGCTATGTGAATCCTGAGCTCATGGGCTTTCACATGAGCGCGCACGCCATCATGATGGTCATTCTGGGCGGCATGGGCAACTTTGCAGGCGCCATCGTGGGTGCGTTTGCCTTCGAGTACCTGCTGCACGTCTTCAAGGACATCAGCAAACACTGGCAGCTTCTGATGGGAGGCTTCATCGTGCTGGTGGTGGTGGCCGCGCCGCGCGGGCTGCTGGGCGTGTTTGCGCAGCGGAGCGCAGCCAAGGCTTTGGAGGGATCGCACCATGGCTGAAGTCCTGTTGTCCGCACAGAAGGTCACCAAACGCTTTGGCGGCCTGGCCGCCGTCAATGGTGTTTCGGTGGAGCTGTGGCGGGGCAAGATCCACGCGGTGATCGGCCCCAACGGCGCGGGCAAGTCCACGCTGACCAACCTGCTCTCGGGCGACCTGCCCCCCACCTCAGGCCAGGTGCTGCTGGGCGGCACCAATGTGACCGGCTGGGCGCCCGAGCGCATTTCGCGTCAGGGCCTGGGCCGCAGCTACCAGAAGACCAACATCTTCCTGCCGCTCACCGTGCACGAAAACGTGCGCCTGGCGGCTCAATCGCGCGATGCGCAGCAGCCCTGGAACCCGTTGCGCTGGTGCCAGGACACCCGCTCGGACACTATCAAAAACAGAGCAACCAGCGCACGTCTTGAAAGCGCTATCGAGCTGTCAGGCCTCAAAGACCGGCGCACGGCCATCGCGGGAGCCATGAGCCACGGCGAGCAGCGCCAGCTGGAAATTGCGATGACCCTGGCCACCGAGCCGCAGGTGCTGCTGCTCGACGAGCCCCTGGCCGGCATGGGCGTGGCCGAGGCCGAGCGCATGGTGGAGCTGTTGCAGCGCCTCAAGCCCGCCCACGCCATGATGCTGGTCGAGCACGACATGGATGCCGTGTTTGCGCTGGCCGACCGCCTGACGGTGATGGTCAACGGCGAGGTGATTGCGCATGGCACACCGCCCGAGGTGCGTGCCGATGCCACCGTGCAGGCCGCCTACCTGGGGGAGGACCACTGAGATGACCACTCCATGGATCGATGCCAAGGGCATCCACACCTTCTACGGCAGCAGCCACATCCTGCACGGCATTGATTTCACCGTGGGCCGGGGCGAGACCATCGGCCTCATGGGCCGCAACGGCATGGGCAAGAGCACCCTGCTCAAGTCGCTGATGGGCCTGGTCAAGCCTCGCTCGGGCAGCGTGGCCGTGGCCGGCCGCGACATGACCGGCAAGCCGCCCTACGAAGTGGCCCGGCTGGGCATTGCCTACGTGCCCGAGGGCCGGGGCATCTTCGGCAACCTGAGCGTGGTCGAGAACCTGCAGATGGCCGCCCGCGCCGGCACACGTGGGCAGCGCGACTGGACCTACGAGCGCGTGCTGGAGACCTTTCCGCGCCTGAAGGAGCGCCTGGGCCACGGCGGCCAGCAGCTCAGCGGTGGCGAACAGCAGATGCTCACCATCGGCCGCGCGCTGATGACCAACCCCGACGTGCTCATCCTCGATGAAGCCACCGAGGGCCTGGCGCCGCTGATCGCACGCGAGATCTGGCGCATCTGCAGCCTCATCAAGGACAGCGGCATCAGCAGCGTGATCGTGGACAAGAACTGGAAGCACGTCACGCAGATCACCGACCGCAACATCATCCTGGTCAAGGGCCAGGTGGTGTTTGACGGCAGCTCGGACGCACTGCATGCGCAGCCCCTGCTGCTGGAGCAGTACCTCGGGGTTTGAGCGCACCGGCTACAGCCAGCCTGGGATAAAGCAGGAGCTCGGTGGCCGCGTAGCGGCTCGACCTCCTAGCGCGGGCTGATCGTCACCGGCACATTCAGCTGTGCGGACAAACCCGCCGAGTCTTTGGCTGTGACCACCAGCTGATAGCTGCCAGCCACCGGCTTGGGCCAGTTGGCCGTGATAGTGCTTCCGGACACAGCAAAGCCCATGCCCAATGGCACACCGGTGATGGAGACGGAGAGCGAGGTAGCGCCCGGCGAGGTGATGTTGATGCTGCCGGACAGCGGTTGACCGGCTACGCCCACCATGGCTGAGGCCGTGATCACCGGCCCTGCCGTCGCGATCTTGACCGTGAAGACGCCCTTGCCCGACAAGCCCGTCTTGGTGTCCTTCGCCGTCAAGGTCACGCTGTACGTACCAGCCACCGGTTTGGGCCAGCTCACCACACCATCTGCAGCCACAAGCATTCCCGATGGAGCCCCTGCAAGGGAATACGCCACCGGATTGACAGCGCTGACATTCGCCTTGAAAGACAGAGCGACACCAGGGCGGCCTGCAATGCTCGCGCTTTCGATCGTCGGGGCCACCGGAGCGATCACGTTGATGTTGTAAACCCCCTGCCCAGTGAGCCCCGTCTTGGTGTCCTTTGCCACAACGGTGACGGCGTAGGCCCCTGCCACAGGAGCCGGCCACGACACCACACCGGCAGCACTGATCGACATGCCAGTGGGCGCACCGGCAAGGCTCAGAGTCACGGGGTTGGGAGCGTTGACGGACACAGTGAAGGTCAGTGCCGCACCTACGGTACCGCTGATACTGGCCGATGTGACCACCGGCGCTGGCGCAGGTGCTGCAGCGCCAGCCAGCAAGCCCACCAGCGCGCCGGCATTGGGAGTACCCAGGCCTGTCAACTGGTCATAGCCAGGCCCGGCCGAGCAAGTACCGCAGACGCCGTGGCTGCCCAAGCGAATGTCGGAAAAACTGCTCGCATAGTTCGATGCCACTGCGCCAATCTGCCCATAGAGCAACGCGTGCCCACCGCCCATCACTGGTCGCGCAGCTTGCTGCCTGCCTGCGTTGGCGACTGCTACAAGTCCGGCCCACATGGGTGCTGCCAGGCTGGTACCGCCTGCACTGATCCATTGCACAGCACTGCTTCCTGGCTGCATCACCGCCACGTACTGCCCGGTGGCAGGGTCGGCATTCATGGCCACATCAGCCACCGTGCGACGCACCAGCGAGCCAGTACCCGGCACAGACGACTTCTGGTACGCCGGCACGGCGATGAAGCCGCTGGTACCACCACCCGTGCCCGACCAGCTCACCTCACTGCGAGCCCCGCTGCCGGAATAGGTCAGCGTTGTGCCGCCCACCGCGATGACATTGGAAGAAACTGAAGGCCAGTTCACCCCTGCGCCAGAATCGCCGGTCGCCGCCAGATAGGTCATTCCCGCGGCAGTAAAAGCAGAGTCCACAGAGGCTGTCCATGCACCTTCCTGCGCACCGAAGCTCATGGACACCACTCCCGGCCCCATGGTGTTGGCCAGCCGAACGGCGCCCAGCAAGCTGTTCACCGATGCGTCGGGCGCCTCCACAAGAACGATACGTGCCAGCGGTGCAATCGCATGCACCCACTGAACGTCCAACGCGATTTCCGTCGCCCACCCGGCGTCGTATGCGGGCGCCACGCCAGAAATGCCGCCAGATGCTGTGCTGTAAGCCACCCACAATTCGCAACCCGCTGCAGGGGAGGCAGCGGCCAGGGGCAGCCCAGTGGTTACTGGCAACACCTTGGCAGCACAGGTGGGCAACCCGAACTTCTGATTAAAAGCTGCCAGTTCGGCTGCCACGTTGGGGTTGTGCTTCGCTCCAATGACATACACCGTCTGCCCTGCCCCCAGTTGAGCGGCTTGGGCTCCGGACGGCTTGGAGCCTACAGCGGGCAACGCCCCGAAGCCGTAGGCCGCGCGTACCTGAGCGACCGAATAGGTGGTGACCACACCGGTACCTGCGAGAGGCGCTGCCAGCGCATCCTTGGGCGCCGTCCAGGTCATATTCGCCGACTTCTCCTGCACCTCCTCCAGGGTGGAGGGTGTGAGACGGCGGGTGGACAATGCCTTGAACATCTCCGGCACCGGCTGCGACTTGGGCGCACTCCGCGCGGACTGGTTGGCATCCCGCACGTCCATGTCGTCAGGAGCCTCTAGCACCACTGGCGCTATGTGGAACGTGGGCTGCGCCCCCAAGCTTTCCACCTCTGGCGGCAACATCTCGGCAGACACTTGCAGCGTTGTGGTGGTGGAGGCCACGTCGCTAAGCCCTTCCGTGTCGGCAGAGCCGCCGCACCCCAAGACAACCAAGGGAACGACAGAGAGCAACGCCCAGCGAGCATGCTGGGGCTTGCGAGTGAAAAGGTGACGGCGGGTCTGCGTTGGCATTCTGTTCTCCATGACATGCGGGAATCACACCGCACACACCGAAGAAAGCCGGGATGCAAACACCTGTGAGGATTGCCGACGCGCCCTGGAGCACCCCCCAAGCAAACACCCTGGAGAACCGTGGCAACCCCGCTGCCATGCCCATTCAAAAGGGGTTAGACCGGTGGCTTTGCGACCCCGACTTTCGTGCGGGTGTGCCTTGATGGAGTAAATGTAATTGTTTGAAACGGAGAAATCAATAAATTTGATAATAATTTCAAATTTATCACCTAGCTACCAGGAGTGCCAGACTCCATCCACCGCATGCACACGCACACTTGATAACCCGGGTCGCGAGCAGCCCCCCCGTCGTTAGAATCATTCGCTCTATCGACTCAGGAAGAACGTTTTGTCCGATCGCCTCGCCGTACTGCCCCAATACGCTCTTCCCAAACGCGCACTGACCACCCTGGCGGGCAAGTTCGCATCGGCCCGGCTGGGCGGCCTCACCACCTCGGTGATCCGCTGGTTCGTGGGTCGCTACAACGTCAACATGGCCGAGGCGGCCAACCCCGACATTGCCAGCTACACGTCGTTCAATGACTTCTTCACGCGGGCGCTGAAGCCCGGCGCCCGCCCGCTGGCCCAGGCCGATTTGATCTGCCCTGTGGACGGTGCGATCAGCCAGTTTGGCCCCATCGCCAAGGACCAGGTTTTCCAGGCCAAGGGGCACACCTACTCCACCACCGCCCTGGTGGGTGGCGATGCGGCCGCCGCAGCCCGTTTTGACAACGGCCACTTCGCCACGCTGTACCTGAGCCCGCGCGACTACCACCGCATCCACATGCCTTGCGCGGGCGAGCTCACGCGCATGGTGCATGTGCCGGGCGACCTGTTTTCGGTCAATCCCACCACGGCACGCGGCGTGCCCGGCCTGTTCGCGCGCAATGAGCGTGTGGTGTGCTTTTTTGAATCGACCCAGGGTCCGTTCGTGCTGGTACTCGTGGGCGCCACCATCGTGGGCAGCATGGCCACCGTGTGGCATGGGCAGGTGATCCCGCCGCGCACCGGCACGCTGCGGCAGTGGGACTACGCCAAGGGCCAGGTGAGCCTGCAGCAAGGTGAGGAAATGGGCCGCTTCTTGCTCGGCTCCACCGTGGTGATGCTGTTCCCACAGGGGCCGCTGCAGTTCAACCCGCAGTGGTCGCCCACGCGCCCCATCCAGCTGGGCGAGGCGATGGCACAGTGCACTGGCGGCTGACCTTCAGCCCATCAGCCCAGTAGCCCTTCGGCCGGGGCGCCGCGCTCACAAACGGTCTGGCGCGCGCGTGAGCCGGAAGGCGGTGGGTGCCACGTGCAGCGCTTCAGGGTGAACGGGGGATTCGTGCCCCACCAGATACACCATGAGAGAGTTGCGGCGCACCACCACATGGCTCACGGTTTCGCGCTGGTGGTTCCATTGCACAAACGCGCCGGGCTTGAACAGGGGCATGTAGTAGTAAGCGGTGGGGTCCATGGGGCGCGGCTCCTCCCGCTACAACGGGCCCTTGCGTGAATGCGGGCCCTGACGGCGGTCCATGGTGGACCGACCAGTTCATACTAGCACCGATCCCTCCCGCCGCGGGGTGCCCATTTCAAACTGATTGCGCTGCCGCAAAAGCCAGCGTGGCCTGCAGCATGCGGCGCAGGTGCGGCTGCACGCCCGCCGCGACATCGGGCAGATAGTCAAACGGCAAGGCTTCTTGCATGTAGCTGCACTGCGTCATCTCCAGCTGCACCGCGTGGATGTTCTGCGCGGGCTGCCCATAGTGGCGCGTGATGTGCCCGCCCTTGAAGCGACCGTTGAGCACTGCGGTGTAGCCCTGGGCCTCTTTGGCGATGGACAACAGCTCCTGCGCCAGCGCCGGATCGCAGCTTTCGCCGTTGGCCGTCCCCAGGTTCAGGTCGGGCAACTTGCCTTCAAAGAAGCGCGGCAGCACCGAGCGGATGGAGTGTGCGTCCCACAGCACCGCCACACCATGCTGCGCGCGGATGCGGTCTAGCTCGGCACGCAGTTGCGCGTGGTACGGCACCCAGACGGCATCGCGGCGCGCGGCCACCTCGGCATCATCGGGCACATCGCCCCGGGCATAGATGGGCGTGTCGTCAAACGTATCGACCGGGCACAGGCCGGTGACGCTTTGGTCAGGGTAGAGGCTGGTCCCATCCGGCGGGCGGTTCAGATCGACCACATAGCGCGAGTGCGTGGCCACGAGGATGGACGCGCCCAGGTCCTTGGCGAACGCATAGAGGCGCTCCATGTGCCAGTCGGTGTCGGGCACCTGGCGGGCCTCATCGGTGAAGCGCGCAGCGAGCGCTGGCGGCACATAGGTACCGGCATGGGGCATCGACACCAGCAGCGGCGCCGTGCCGGGGTAAAAGACAAAAGGAGGTGGAGAGGTATCTGTCATCACAAGCTCAGGGGTAGGAATTCAATCGGACGCGTCAATCGGGTGCAATGGTGGCCGAGCGCGCGGCCACGAACGCATGGGCCGCGGCGCCATGCAGCGTGTGCCGGCCACTGGCGATGCGCCGCTGCCCCGCCACCCACACGCTGTCGATGGCTGAGGTGCGGTGGCTGCCAAACACGTGGGCCGACAGCATGCTGTGCGCAGGCAAATCGCGCAGCGCCAGGTGCTGCGCATCCAGCGCCACCAGGTCGGCCTGCTGGCCCACGGCGAGGCCCCCAATGGCGCGGCCCGCGGCCTGCGCCCCGCCCTGAACGGCCTGCAAGGTCATGGCCGTGGCCACCTCGGGTTGCACAGCGGTGGCCAGCACATTGCGCTGGCGCAGCGACAGGCGCTGGCCGTATTCGAGCATCAGCAATTCCTCTGCCGCATTCACGCAGGCATGGCTGTCCGAGCCCACGCCCCAGCGCCCGCCGTGCTGCAGCCACAGCGGCATGTCGAAGATGCCATCGCCCAGGTTGGCCTCGGTGGTGGGGCAGATGCCTGCCACGGCGCCCGTGCGCGCTGCGTCCTGGTACTCCTGCGGTGTCATGTGCGTGGCGTGCACCAGGCACCAGCGCTCGTCCACGGGGGCGTTCTCCAGTAGCCACTGCACCGGGCGCTGGCCGCTCCAGGCCACACAATCCTGAACCTCTTGCGTCTGCTCGGCAATGTGGATGTGAATGGGCGCCTGCGCGTTGAGCGCCGTGAGGCCCTGCACCGCAACTTCCAGACTGCCGGGTGGCACCGCGCGCAGCGAGTGCGGCGCCAGCCCCAAAACGGCCGCTTGCGCTCTTGCAGCGGGTGCAAGGCGCTCCAGCAATGAGAGCATGTTGTCCGTGCTGCGAATGAAGCGGGCCTGGTCCGCACGCGGTGGCTTGGCACCAAAACCACTCGTCTGGTACAGCACCGGCAGCAGCGTGATGCCGATGCCCGCATTCTGCGCCGCGCGCAGCAGTGCCAGCGACAGCGTGGCATCGTCGGCATACGGTGTGCCATCCTGGTCGTGGTGCACGTAGTGGAACTCGCACACGCTGGTGTAGCCCGCCTCTAGCATCTCCACATACAGCCAGGTCGCAATGGCCTCCAGCGACTCGGGCGTAATGCGTGCCGCAAAGCGGTACATCAGGTTGCGCCAGCTCCAGAAGCTGTCCTGGCTTTCGCCCCGGTATTCGGTCAGGCCCACAAACGCGCGCTGGAAGGCGTGCGAGTGCAGGTTGGGCATGCCGGGCAGCACGGGGCCCGAGGCCACAGAGGTGCCGTTTGGCTGGGCGTTGGGCGTGACGGCAGTGATGCGCCCTGCCCCATCCCATGTGATCAGCACGTTGCGCGCCCAGCCCGTGGGCAGCAGTGCATCGGCGGCGAACAGTTGTTGCGTCATGGCAAGACTCCGTGAATGCGCCCTTGCCGCACGATGGTGCAGGCAGGCTTTTGGCCCAGCCAGTAGGCCAGTTCGGCCGCCTCGCCCACCGGCCACAGCACAAAGTGAGCGGGCCTGCCGGATGCGATGAGGCCGTGGGTGTCTTGCAGGCCGAGCGCTCGTGCGGCGTGGGTGGTGATGCCCGCCAGCGCCTCGGGCACTGTCAGACGGAACAGCGTGCAGGCCATGTTGGCCATGAGCAGCAGGCTCAGCGCGGGCGAGGTACCCGGGTTGTGGTCGGTGGAGACAGCCATGGGCACACCCGCTGCGCGCAGTGCCGCGATGGGCGGCAGGTGCGTGTCGCGCAGCGTGTAGTAGGCGCCGGGCAGCAGCACGGCCACAGTGCCTGCAGCTTTCATCGCAGCGATGCCGTCGGCCGACAGGTGCTCGATGTGGTCACACGACAGCGCACCGTAGCGCGCAGCGAGTGCCGAGCCGCCCATGTCGGACAGTTGCTCCGCATGCAGCTTGACGGGGATGCCGAGCTTGCGTGCGGCCTGGAAGACCTGCTCGGTCTCGGCCAGCGTAAAGGCGATGCGTTCGCAGAACACATCCACGGCATCCACCAGGCCTTCGGCCGCCAGTGCGGGCAGCATGTCGTTGCAGACGAGGTTGGTGTAGTCCTGGCTACCTTCAGGTTGGCCTGCATATTCGGGCGGCAGCGCATGCGCGCCGAGGAAGGTGGTGCGCACCGTGACGCCAAAGGCCTCGCCCAGGCGGCGGGCCACGCGCAGCTGCTTGCGTTCGTGCTCCAGCGCCAGTCCGTAGCCGGACTTGATCTCGATGGCACACACGCCCTCGTCCAGCAGCGCCTGCAGGCGCGGCGCGGCCAGGGCAAAAAGCTCGTCTTCGCTGGCCTCGCGCGTGGCGCGCACCGACGACACGATGCCCCCGCCCGCCTTGGCCACCTCTTCATACGTCGCACCCGCCAGCCGCATCGCGAACTCGTTGGCGCGCAGCCCACCGTACACCAGGTGGGTGTGGCAATCGACCAGACCGGGGGTGGTGACGGCGCCCCTGCCGTCAATGCGAGGCAAGGCCGCAAAGGCTGCTGGCACCTGGGCCTGCGGGCCCACCCACTGCACGGCGCCGCCCTGCACCACCACACACGCCAGCGTGCACTCAGGCACCGGCACATCCGTCGCCCACAACGCGGCCACGGGCCGCAGGTTGGTCCACACGCCATCGGCACTGGGTGCGGAAGATGCTGGCGGGACAACGCCCTGCTTGTTGCTACCTGCTGCTGTGTTCATGGATTGAATTGCTATCGTTTATATAGCTAATGGAGCATATTCCACTAGCGCTTGCAGCCCATTTGATTCAAATTATGGTGCAGAGCCCCTGCGCAAGGCCACCCAGGCCAGCACGGGTGCATCGTCGGCAGACCCACCGCTTTCGGCGCGGCGCACAGGGGTGATCGACGGCGCTGCTTCGCCCCCTTCGTTCACCCACCACAGACCCTGCCCCACTGCCAGCATCCGCACTTGGTGGGTATCGCAGTCCTCGCATCGCCAGGTGCCCTGCAGCACCATGCACAGGCCCGCTGCAGCCCCCTCAGCGGGCGGCGGCGCATCGCGCAGCACCTTCAGGTTCCCGGTCCACTCACCCCGGCGCAGCATCAGGTTGAAGTCGGTAGAAACACCGCCCAGCATGCGGCAGTCCACCGGCTCTTCGCCGGAGAACGCAAACGGCTCCCAGCGGTTCGTCAGCGCGTGCTGCCAATGTCCTTCTGCGCCTTGCAGATGTACGCCATCGCCATCCAGCAACATGATTTGCCGATCCACTCCCACAAAGGCCGAGAACGGCCCGGGGCTTGCAATGGTGGCAACGCTCACGCGCCATGCAAAGCTGTCCATGCCCGCGCCGGGCGGCCAGCACGCCAGCTCGCGTGTGCTGCCGCCGCCGTTCTTCCAGGGCACCGGGGGCGTGGAGGCCAGGTCCAGAAACTGCTTCACGCCCGTTCACCCTGCGGCAAACCGTTCCCGTCCACCAGCAGCGGGAACAGCGGGTGGTCCATGGCTGCCCCAGCGGGCAGCTGGTCCGCCAGCCCCGGGAACTCGGGCGAGGTCTTCCACGGCCTTGGCGCGTGGCGCGTGTCGTCGCCCAAGAACCGCACCGAGAACACGCGGCGCCGATTGGGCCCCTCCACCCCGCCGGACGCATGCAGCGTGAGCATGTGAAAACACACCACGTCGCCCGGCTCGATCTCCCAGCCCACGATGGGAAAAGCGTCGCGATTGGCCTCGACGTTGGGCAGGTCCTGCAGGCTGCCTTCAGGGAACCACTTGGCCTGGTTGTCCATGAAGGTGCGCGGCATGAGCCAGGGGCCCTTGTGCGAACCAGCCACAAATTCGAGCGTGGCCGCGCGCGACACTGGATCGACCGGAATCCACATGCTGATGTTCTGCTGGCCGTCAATGTTGTAGTAGGGCTGGTCCTGGTGCCAGGGCGTCTTCTGGCGCGTGCCAGGCTCCTTCACCAGCACATGGTCGTGGTACAGCCGCACAGTGCGTGACTGCATCAGGCGCTGCGCGGCCAGGGCCAGCGGCGTTTCGCGCACAAAGCGGCCAAACTGCGGGATGTCCTGCCAGTTGCAGAAGTCCTCGAAGAAGCGGCCCGGGTCATCCGGCCTGCTCGCCACTTTGGCTCGCGGGCTGGGCGCGGCCAGGTTGGCGTCGATGCCGTCGCGCAGCAGCGCTACCTCTTCGGGCGTGAGCAGCTGCTTGATGCAGATGGCGCCGTCGCGGTCAAACCGCGCGATGTCGTCGGCGGTCAGGCGCTCCTGCAAGCGCTGTTGAAAGTGCTGTTGTTGGCTCAGGTCACTGGCAGGTGAAACCGGGTGCATACGAGCTGTCTCCTTGTAGGCTATTGACCGTTGTCGTCCATCACGCACACCCAGCCTCAGGCGCGCGTGAGCACCGCCTGCAGGAAGGAGCGCGTGCGCTCCTGCGTGGGGTTGGTGAAGATGGTGGCGGGGGCACCGGCCTCAATGATGCCGCCGCCGTCCATCACCACGACCACATCGCCCACCTCGCGTGCAAAGTCCATTTCGTGCGTCACGACCATCATGGTCATGCCTTCGCTGGCCAGCAGCTTCATGACCTGCAACACCTCGCCCACGAGCTCCGGGTCCAGCGCCGACGTGGGCTCGTCGAACAGCATCACGCGCGGCTCCATGGCCAGTGCGCGGGCAATGGCCACACGCTGCTTTTGCCCGCCCGACAGGCTGGCAGGCATGGCCAAAGCCTTGTGCGCCAGGCCCACCTTGGTCAGCAGGGCCTGTGCGCGCTCCTCGGCCTCCTTGCGCGAGAGGCCGCGCAGCTTGCGCGGACCCAGCGTGACGTTGTCGAGCACCGACAGGTGCGGAAACAGGTTGAACGATTGGAACACCATGCCCACTTCTTCGCGCAGTGCGTTCAGGTCATGGTCGGGCAGCATGCGGCCGTCCTGCACCAGTGTGCGACCACAGATCTCGACCGTGCCGCCTTCGGGCTGCTCCAGCCCGTTGCAGCAGCGCAGAAAGGTGCTCTTGCCCGAGCCGCTGGGCCCGATGACCACCACCACCTGCGACGGCAGTACGTCAAAGTCGATGCCGTTCAGCACCACATGGTTGCCAAACGACTTGCGCAGTCCGCGAATGCGCACGATGGGCTCGGCGGATGGGCTTGCTCCGGTCATCACAGAATTTTTCTTCATTGCACCATCCCCCCGGCACGCAGGCGCAACTCCATGCGGCGCAGCACCAACGAAGTGACACCCGTGAGGATGAAATACACCACCGCAATCGCCAGGTACACCTCCAGCGAGCGATACGACACACTGATGATCTTCTGCCCTTCGTGCATCAGGTCGTGGATGGTGAGCAGCGACACCAGCGCCGAGTTCTTGATCAGCGCGATGAACTCATTGCCCAGTGGCGGAATCATGCGCACCACGGCCTGTGGCAGCACCACGGTGCGCATGGCCAGGCCCGAGGACATGCCAATGGAACGCGCCGCCTCCATCTGTCCCTTGTCGATGGACTGGATGGCGCCGCGCACCACCTCGGACACATAGGCGCCCGAGTAGATGCCCAGGCCGATCACGCCGCACACAAAAGCGGGCAGCAGGATGCCGAACTGCGGCAGGCCAAAGAACAGGATGAACAGCTGCACCAGCAGCGGCGTGCCCCGGATGGCGGCCACGTAGGCGGTGCACAGGGCGTAGACCACGCGGCGCTTGGGGTTCAGGCGGCCAATGCCCACCAGCAGGCCCATGACACAGCCCAGCAGCAGCGAGGCAGCCGTGATTTCCACAGTGACCAGCGCACCCGCCAGCAACTGGGGCAACCCGGCCCAGACAGGAGAAAAATCGAGTTCCATGGCTCAGTTCGGCAACATGTGGCTGCGGTTTACTTGGCAGCGCTGTTGCTGAACCACTTCTTGACGATGGCCGCATAGGTGCCATCGGCCTTGAGCTTGGTGATGGCACCGTTGACGGCCTTCGTCAGCTCAGGCGTGTCCTTGCGCAGGGCCATGCCGTACTCTTCGGTGGTGAGCTGCTCGTCGAGCACGCGCAGGCCGGGACGGGTGCGCACATACTGGAACGCGGCGGGTTTGCCGGTCACGGCAGCATCAGCGCGGCCGATGTCCACCAGGTTGAACATCTCCTGGTTCTTTTCGACCTCGACACGCTGCACCTTGGGGAATTTCTCGGTCAGGTACGCCACCGACTTGGTGCCCACCTGCACGCTGACCTTCTTGCCGTCCAGGTCGGCCAGCTTGTTGATGGCCTTGTTGTCGGCCTTCACCATCACCACCAGGCCACCGGCATAGTAGGAGTCGGTGAAGTCCACCACCTTCTTGCGCTCGTCGGTGATGTAGATGGCCGAGACCGCCATGTCAAAACGCTTAGAAATCAGGCCGGGAATCAGGCCCTTGAAGTCGATGTCCACCCACTCGACCTGCTTGCCCATGGTCTTGGCAATGGCCTCCACCAGCTCGATGTCGAAGCCCGTGCGTTTGCCGTTCTCGACAAACTCCATGGGCGGGAACGTGGCATCGGTGCCCACACGCAGGACGTTGTCCTGGGCCTGTGCACCCGTGGTGCAGAAGGCTGCGGCGGCCAGGCTGGCCAGAAGAAGGTTGCGGCGAAGGTTCATGGGGAAAGCTCCTGAGGAGGGGTGAGGGAAATCAGGGAGAAGTGAGTTGACGGGAAATGCGCGCTGCGGCGACGACGGCCATGCCGGTGAGTGCGGTCTCCTGCCCCTGGGCCCGCAAGATCGGGGCCATCAGGGTGATGGCTCCGGCGGCCTGCCGGGGAGAACCGAACACGGGCACGCTGACGCCCCAGACACCGGCATCCACTTCGCCGGAGCTGACGGCGTAACCCGCCTTGGCAATGCCTTCCAGCTCGGTCAGCGCCGCCTGGCGCTCAGCAGTGTCTGCGCCGTAGTGCAGATCCAGAATGGCATTGCGCGTGGCCGAGGCCACGTGGGCAAGCAGGCACTTGGCGGATGCACCCGCGCGCAGCGGTACGCTGCGCCCTTTTTCAAACGAGCAGCGCAGGGCCTGCGTGCTGTCCACCATGTCCAGGCACACCACACTGTCATTCACGGCCACCACCAGCCCCACGCTCTCGTGGGACTGCCGGGCCAGGGCCTGCATGTCCGGCCGCGCGTGGTGCACCAGATGCGACGCCATGTCAAAGCCCAGCGCCAGTTGCAGGCTGAGCGGCCCGGGCGCGTAGTGCCCGCTGCTCTCCAGCACAAAGCCCCACAGCTTGAGCCGCGCCAGCTGCCGGTACAGCGTGCTGCGCGCCAGGCCCGTGGCCTCCACCAGCTCGGCAGCCGACATGGGCTGCCCGTGCTGCGCCAGCACCGCCAGCACGTGCAGAACACGGTCGGCGGCGGCAACGGAGGTGGGTCCACGGGTTGGCATGGACTCAGTATCAAAGGATTGCAGCGGCATTCAAACCCAACATTCCCAACGAATGGGAATGTAGTTCCCTTTTTTCACATTCCTGTCATTCCCTACCTCGCACCTTCACTTCACCATGGGCAGCTTCAGGCCCTGCTTCTTGGCCGTCTCCACCGCCAGTTCGTAGCCCGCATCGGCATGGCGCATCACGCCGCTGCCGCAGTCGTTGACCAGCACATTGGCAAGGCGCTGGGCCGCGGCTTCAGTGCCGTCGGCCACGATGACCATGCCCGAGTGCTGGGAGTAACCCATGCCCACGCCCCCGCCGTGGTGCAGGCTGACCCAGGTGGCGCCACCCGAGGTGTTGAGCAGCGCGTTGAGCAGCGGCCAGTCGCTCACGGCGTCGGTGCCGTCCTTCATGCCTTCGGTCTCGCGGTTGGGGCTGGCCACGCTGCCGGTGTCCAGGTGGTCGCGGCCGATCACGATGGGGGCCTTGAGCTCACCGTTCTTCACCATCTCATTGAAGGCCAGGCCCGCAATGTGGCGCTCGCCCAGGCCCAGCCAGCAGATGCGCGCGGGCAGCCCCTGGAAGGCGATGCGCTCACCCGCCATGTCGAGCCAGCGGTGCACGTGCTTGTTCTCGGGGAACAGCTCCTTGATCTTGGCGTCGGTCTTGCGGATGTCTTCCGGGTCACCCGACAGGGCCACCCAGCGGAACGGGCCCTTGCCTTCGCAGAACAGGGGGCGGATATAGGCGGGCACAAAGCCGGGGAAGTCGAACGCGTTCTTCACGCCTTCGTCAAACGCCACCTGGCGAATGTTGTTGCCGTAGTCCACCACCGGGATGCCCATGTGCTGGAAGTCGAGCATGGCCTGCACATGCACGGCGCAGGACTTGGCAGCGGCCTTCTTCAGCACCTCGTGCTGTGTCACGTCCTGCTGCGCGGCACGCCACTGGGCCACCGTCCAACCTGCGGGCAAGTAGCCGTTGACGAGGTCGTGGGCCGAGGTTTGGTCTGTCACCAGGTCGGGCTTGAGGCCGCCGGCCTTGGCACGGCGCACCAGCTCGGGCAGGATTTCTGCGGCGTTGCCCAGCAGGGCGATCGACACCGCCTCCTTGGCCGCCGTGTGCTGCTGGATCAGCTCGAACGCGTGGTCAATGTCGCGCGCCTGCTTGTCCACGTAGCGTGTGCGCAGGCGGAAGTCGATGCTGCTTTGCTGGCATTCGATGTTAAGCGACACCGCGCCCGCAAAGGTAGCGGCCAGCGGCTGCGCGCCGCCCATGCCGCCCAGGCCAGCGGTCAAGATCCAGCGCCCTTCGAGCGAGCCGCCAAAGTGCTTGCGTCCCGCCTCGGCAAAGGTCTCGTACGTGCCTTGCACGATGCCTTGCGTGCCGATGTAGATCCAGCTGCCGGCGGTCATCTGGCCGTACATGAACAGGCCCTTCTGGTCCAGCTCGCTGAAGTGTTCCCAGTTGGCCCACTTGGGCACCAGGTTGCTGTTGGCCAGCAGCACGCGGGGCGCGTTGGCATGGGTCTTGAACACGCCCACGGGCTTGCCGGACTGAATGAGCAGGGTCTCGTCGTCGTTCAGGTCCTTGAGCGAGGCGAGGATCTGGTCAAAACACTCCCAGTTGCGCGCGGCACGGCCAATGCCGCCGTACACCACCAGGTCCTGGGGGCGCTCGGCCACCTCGGGGTCGAGGTTGTTTTGGATCATGCGATAGGCCGCTTCGGTGAGCCAGCTCTTGCAAGTAAGCTGGCTGCCGCGCGGCGCGCGGATCACGCGGCTGGCGTCGTGGCGGGGGTCGGTGTTGGAGGCGGCGGCGATGATGGCGTCGTTGGCGTTCATGGTGGGCTCCTGTGAATCAATGGGGTATGCGTAGAGAAAATCAGGCGAAGCTGGGCAGGCATTGCGTGAGTGCTGCAGGCCAGGCGGACTGCTGGGCCCATGCGCGCATGGCTTCGATGTCGGGGGCGAGGTAGCGGTCCTGCTCCAGGTAGGCCACGCGCTCGCGGATGGCGGCGAATTGCGCTTCGATCAGCGGAGAGGATTTCAGGGTGCGGTCGAATTCCATGCCTTGCGCAGCGGCCATGGCCTCGATGCCGACCATCACCGCCGCATTGCGCACCATGTCGCCCAGGCGGCGCGCGCCGTAGGTGGCCATGGAGACATGGTCCTCCTGGTTAGCCGATGTGGGCAGGCTGGTCACGCTGCTGGGGTTGGCCAGGCACTGGTTCTCGGCCGCCAATGCGGCGGCGGTGACCTGGGCGATCATGAAGCCCGAGTTCACGCCGCTGTCGAGGATCAGGAAGGCGGGCAGACCCGAGAGGCCCGGGTCCAGCAGCAGCGACAGGCGGCGTTCAGAAATCGCACCGATCTCGGCCACGGCCAGCGCAATGATGTCGGCCACAAAAGCCACGGGCTCGGCGTGGAAGTTGCCGCCGGAAATCACGTCCCCGTTGTCGAACACCAGGGGGTTGTCGGAAGCCGCATTGGCCTCAATGGTCAGCACGCGCGCGGCGTGGTGCAGGTTGTCCAGGCAAGCGCCCATCACCTGCGGCACGCAGCGGATGGAGTACGGGTCTTGCACGCGGCCGCAGTTCGGGTGCGAAGGGTCGATGGCGCTGCCGTCGAGCAGCGCACGCACGGCAGCGGCCACGGCGATCTGCCCGGCCTGGCCACGTGCCTCGTGAATGCGTGCATCAAAGGGTTTGACCGAACCCTTGATGGCTTCGAGCGACAGGCAGCCCGCAACCAGCGCGGCGGCAAAGACGCTCTCGGCGCCAAACAGCCCGGCCAGTGCAAGTGCGGTGGACACCTGCGTGCCGTTGAGCAGCGCCAGCCCTTCCTTGGGGCCCAGCACAAACGGCTGCAAACCGATGGAGCGCATGGCCTCTGCCCCCGGCACCACCTTGCCGTCCACCTTGGCCTGGCCTTCACCAATCAGCACACAAGCCATGTGCGCCAGCGGCGCCAGGTCGCCCGACGCGCCCACCGAGCCCTTGGCCGGAATCACCGGCAGCACGTTGGCGTTGGCCAGGGCCAGCAACGCATCCACCAGCTCGGGGCGCACGCCCGAGTGGCCGCGCGCCAGACTCACGGCCTTGGTGGCCAGGATGAGGCGCACCACGTCGTCGGGCAGCGCATCGCCCGTGCCCACGCTGTGCGACAGCACCAGATTGCGCTGCAGCTCGGCCAGGCGCTCGTGCGCAATCTTGGTGCTGGCGAGCTTGCCAAAGCCGGTGTTGATGCCATAGACGACCTGGTCTTCATCGACGATGCGCTGCACCGTGGCCAGGGACTTCTGCAAACCCGCGCGGGCCGACGCATCGAGCACCAGTTGCACAGGGCCCGCGTGGATGCGGCGCAGCTCGGCCAGCGTGACGCGGCCGGGGTGCAGGGTGAGGGATGAAGCGTTGTGTGTCATGGCGTTGATCCTGTATATACAAGTAGGTACAAGCGAAAAAATCTGTGCTTTTGGCGAAAACTTTCAACCGGCGACGGGATTGCCGTCGGCGCGGAAGCGGCTGCCCAAACGGTAGCGGGTGGCAGGGTGCAAACACCGCACCACGGTGATCGGCACGCCGCGCGACCAGGTGCGGCGGGTGAGCAGCAGGCAGGGCTCCTGCGGAGACATCTCCAGCAGCGCGGCCTGCTCGGCGGTGGGCATGACGGCATCGACCACATGCTCGATCTGGTCGAAGGGCACGTTGCGCACCAGGTATTCGGAGGGTTGCAGCAGTGTGAAGTCCTGCGCGACGAACTGGGGCACCTGGCGCGGGTTCACGTGGCGGTCTTCCAGTTGTACGGGCAGGCCGTCCTCGCGGTGGATGCACAGCGAGTGAAACACCGACTCGCCCGTGCGCAGGTCCAGCGCGGCGGCCACTTCCAGCGTGGCGGAGGTGCGTTCCACCGTGAGCACGTCACAGCGGTAGTCGTGCCCGCGCTGACGGATTTCGCTGGCCAAATTGGCAATCTGCAACAACGTGGACTGGGGCTTGTCCTCGGCCACAAAACTACCCACGCCCGCCACGCGCACGATGCGGCCCTGCTCCACCAGTTCGCGCAGCGCGCGGTTCACCGTCATGCGCGAGATGCCGAACTGGGTGACCAGCTCGTTCTCGGATGGCAGGCGGTCGCCCGCACGCCAGATGCCTTCCTGGATCTTGCGCGAGATGTGGTCCTTGACCTGCTCGTACAGCGCCATGGCTTGCGCGGGTGCAGCCACGGCGACCAGCGCCTTGGCGGGCGTGGCGCTGCGCGGGGCAGTGGCTGCGGTGCGGCGGGAAGGACGGGCGCTCATGTGTGGATGCGGGGCTGGTGCGGGTTCAGATCAGTGCAGGTCCGCCGCCATGGATTCAGCGCGGATCTCTTCGGTGAGGCGCGCCTTGAGGTCCATGAACTCGGGGCTCGTTTTGATCGTGTAGTGGCGCGGGCGCGGCAAGTCCACCGCCAGCTCGGTCTTGATGCGGCCGGGCCGGGCGCTGAACACGGCGACGCGGTTGGCCATGAAGATGGCTTCGTCGATGTCGTGGGTGACGAAGAGCACGGTCTTGCGCTCGGCCTCCCAGATGCCCAGCAGCAGCTCTTGCATGAGCACGCGGGTCTGGTTGTCGAGCGCGCCGAAGGGCTCATCCATCAGCAGAATCTTGGGGTCGTTGGCCAATGCGCGCGCAATGGCGGTGCGCTGCTGCATGCCGCCCGACAGCTGCTTGGGAAAGTGCTGCTCAAAGCCGCGCAGGCCGACCTTGGCGATGAAGTACGCGGCGCGTTCCTTTTGCTGTGCCTCGGGCATACCGCGTTCGCGCAGGCCAAAGCGGATGTTCTGCTCGATGGTGAGCCAGGGGAACAACGTGTAGCTCTGGAATACCATGCCGCGGTCGGCGCCGGGGCCTTCGACGGGCACCCCATCCAGCAGCACGCGGCCGCTGGTGGCGTGGTCCAGCCCCGCCACGATGCGCAGCAGCGTGGACTTGCCGCAGCCCGAGGGGCCCAGGATGGTCACGAAGTCGTTGTCCTTCACCTCGAAATCGACCGGCTGCAGCGCCTGCGTGCGCTGGCCTTTGGCAGTCTCGAAGACACGCGAGACGGCTTGGATGGATACGCTGCTCATCGCACAAAACTCCAGGCAAACAGACGGTGGTTGAGCGCCTTGAAGGCGAAGTCGGACACCAGCCCGATGAGGCCGATGATGATGATGCCGAAGATGATCTGCCCGGTGTTGAGCAGCGACTGGCTGTCGGTAATCATGTGGCCGATACCGCTGGACGAGCCGATCAGCTCGGCCACGATCACATAGGTCCAGGCCCAGCCCAGCACCAGGCGCAGGGTCTCGGCGATCTCGGGCGCAGCGCCAGGGATGAGCACGCGCGTGACGATGCCCTTGTGGCCCGCGCCCAGGGTGTAAGCAGCTTCCACCAGGTCACGCCGCGCACCACCCACGGTGACGGCCACCATCAGGGTGATCTGGAAGACCGAACCGATGAAGATGACCAGGATCTTCTGCGCCTCGCCAATCCCAGCCCACAGGATCAACAGCGGGATGAAGGCAGACGCAGGCAGGTAGCGGCAAAACGAGACGAAGGGCTCAAAGAACGCCTCGATGCCCTTGTACGCGCCCATCGCAATGCCCAGCGGCACGGCAATGATGGCGGCCAGGATGAAGCCACCGACCACACGCCAGATGGTCATGCCGATGTCTTTGATGAAGCCGTACTCGGTGAACAACAGCCAGCCTTCCTTCACCATGGTGACGGGGCTGGCCAGGAAGGTGGGCGACACGAAGCCGCCCAATGTGAAGAACGCCCACACCGCCACGAAAAGGGCGAAAAAGGCCAGCCCCAGCATCCAGCGGGATCGGCTGCTCACAGGCTCCAGCGGGGCCAGCGAGCGCCGGCGCGCGGGGGCATGTGGTCCGGCTTTTTGCTCGGGTTTTGGCTCGGTAACGGACAGGGGTTGCACGGCGGACATGGAGCGCTCTTCTTCCGTCTATTTACTTGATGAAGCTCGCGTCGAAGGTGACGGCCAGGTCTTCAGGCGCCTTGCGGATGATGCCGGCCTCCAGCAGGATGGCCGTGGCGTCCTTCATGAACGTGGTCAGCTCGCCCGCGAAGAACTTCTGGTTGGCGGCCTTGTCCTGCCAGCGCAGGAAGGACGACGACTTGGCGAACTGCTCGCCCGTCTGCTTGACCGCAGCGCCCATGGTCTCGTTGGACTTGGTCGGGTCGGCCTTGATCATGTCCAGCGCCTGGAAGTACGAATTGGCCAGTGCCTGTGCGGCCTTGCCGTTGGCCTTGAGCCAGGTGGGGTCGCAGCCCACGGTGTCCATCACCATGGGGTAGTCGAGCGTGGTGGCCAAAATCTTGCCGGCCGCAGGGTTGTCGCGCACGGTAGACAGATAGGGCTCGTACGTCATGGCGGCATCGTTTTGCCCGGCCACGAAGGCCTGCGCGGCCGCTTGGGGCGACAGCGTGGTGGTCTTCACGTCCTTGAGGCTCATGCCGTTCTTGCTCAGCATCCAGGCCAGGCCGAAGTACGGGGCGGTGCCGGGCGCATCCACACCGATGGTCTTGCCCTTGAGGTCGGCAAAGCCCTTGATGTCGCCGCGCACCGCAATGCCGTCGGCGCCGTAGGACTTGTCCATCTGGAAGATCTGCACGATCGGCACGCCGTTGGCGTTCCAGGCGACGTGCGTCTCGACCGTGGTGGCGGCGCACTGGATGGACTTGGAGGCCAGGGCCAGGTGGCGGTCCTTCTGCGGAATCATCTTGATCTCCACATCCAGGCCGTTCTTCTTGAAGATGCCAGCCTTGTCGGCCAGCGTGAGCGGTGCAAAACCTGTCCAGCCGGACATGCCCAGCACAATCTTGGTGTCCTGCGCCTGGGCCGGTGCGGCCAGGGCCATCATGCATGCTGCTGCCGCTGCCAGCGACGTCCATTTCACAACCGATCGAGTCATCATCTGCTCCTGTTTGAAGAAAGTACCTTGGCCCTGCCCACCGGAACGCACCTGCGTACCGGAAGCCATGATGACAGTTTCAGCATACCTGTATATACAGGGTAAACACTGAAAAATCCGACTCATGCGAGGGGGTGTCGATCTTCAGCAAGAACGGGGCCAGGGAGGATGGTGTGTTCTCTGGTGGTCCCAGACACCAGAAACAACTCCTGATTTGATAGCTATCAAGGCAATAAACACCTGCGCCACAGCGCAAAAAAGCCATCAATTTGCGTTGAGAAGCCGGACATGGCCGCTGGCAGGTCCACTTCCCCATTGCACCAGGCCTGTGCGCTGGCCTGGCCGCGTCGGTGCGACGCCACCTGCCAGCGCAGAGGCCAACCTGTCTATGCCACCGGCTCGCGACCTATTCCACCACCGGCAAACGCACGGTGACCGACAGGCCAGGCTCTGCATTGCGCATGTGCAATTGCCCGTCGTGCGCCTGCGCCACCAGCCGGCACAGGTATAAACCCAGTCCGACGCCGCCGGTGGCACGTTGGCGTGCGGTGTCCGGGCGGTAGAACGCCTGGGCCAGGTGTGGCAGGTGCTCGGGGGGCACACCGCGCCCATGGTCACGCACCTCCAGTTCCAGCACCCTCCCCTCATCCGCCAGCCGCAAATGCAGCTCAGGGGGGAAGGCACCAGACTCACTGTGGCGCAAGCTGTTGTCCAGCAGGTTGCGCAGCAAAAGCCGCAGGCGGGATCGGTCCAGCCGCACCGAGGGCAAGTCCGGCGCCACTTGAAAGGCAATGTTGGCGGCCCCGGCATGGCGGGAACACAGGTCGGCCACCACTTCGCGCGCCAGCTCGGTGACATCGGTGGGCTCGCGGTGCAGCGCCGCATGGCGGCCCGCCAGGCGCTCGCTTTCCAGCAGGTCGGTGATGAGGCCCGCCATTTCACCCAGGTCGCGCATGAGCGCCAGGCGCTGTGGTTGCACATCGGTCGTTTCGGGCAGCAGCTCCGTGTTCAGGCGGGCCCGCGTGAGCGGGCTGCGCAGCTCATGGCTCATCGCCAACAACAGTGCACGCTTGGCCTCCAGCATCTGGTGGATGTCATCCCCCATGGTGTTGATGGTCTCGGCCAGCTGGCCCAGCTCGTCCGGCCGGTGGGCATGCCGCACCGGTATGGGCTGGGCAAAGTTGCCGTTGCCAAAGCGCTGCGCGCCCTGGCGGATGTCGTCCAGCGGACGCAACAGATGCCGCACATATACATAGGCCAGCGCCGTGAGCAGCAGCAGCACGGTCAGCGTGCCCCACGCAATGCGCGGGCGCTTGTCCCAGGACAGCGCGTTCAGGCCGAACTCGATATGGTGCCCATCTGCCGTCGTGCGGCGCAGCAGGCTGTGCCCGTTCTCGTCCCCGGTCCAGCGATCTTCCTGGCGGACCTTGTCGCTCACCCAGTCGGGGTTCTGCTGGTCGGGGTGCGATGCCCAGTGGATCTGCGGCCCGTCGATGCGCAAAGTCAGTGGCAGGCGATTGGCAATCGCCTGCGCGCGCTCAATGCTCGGCGGGCTGCCAATCTCGGCGGCAAGGCGGTCCACATAGTCCATCAGCAGCGGCCGCGCAGCCTCGCGCCAGCCTACGGACACGGCCTTTTGCACCCCGCCCATGAACGTGACCGCCACAGTCACGGCCAGTGCCATGAACACCAGCACCAGCCGAATGCGCAGCGAATGCCCTACCGCGTGGCGCGCCCGGCGGTGCCAGGGGCAGTTCGGGTCGTGAATGGGAGAACAAATCTGCTTCATGGGGCAGCGCGGCGCAAAGCCAGGGAGTAGCCCACGTTGCGCAATGTCTTGATGCAGTCCAGCGGCTCCAGCTTTTTGCGCAACCGGCTCACTACGATGTCCACCGCGCGGGTGTACAGCTCGGCCTCATGACCACGCAGCTGGTTCAGGATGTCGTCGCGGCTGAAGACCTTGCCGGGCTCGCGCGCCAGCAGGTGCAACAGGTCGAACTCCGTGCCGGTCAGCTCCACAACCACACCATGGCGCTGCACACTGCGGCGCGCTGCGTCGATGGACAGGCCCTCGAACTCCAGCGCGCCCACGGCAACGCCTTGCCCCGGCGCCCTGCGCCGGCGCAACACCGTCTGCAGGCGCGCCACCAGTTCACGTGGCTCAAAGGGCTTGGGCAGATAGTCGTCAGCCCCCAGCTCCAGCCCCACCACCCGGTCCATCACCTCGCCGCGCGCGGTCAGCATCACGATGGGCAGGTCGCCCTGCTTGCGGATGGTGCGGCACAGCTCAAACCCGTCCATCTCGGGCAGCATCACGTCGAGGATGGCAGCGTCAAACCCGCCGGCCGTCAGCTGTGCCAAGCCGTCGCTGGGCCGAAGTGCATGAACGAGTTCCAGTTCAAAACGCTGGAAGTAAGTGGCCAGGGGAGCGCCCAACTGCGCGTCGTCGTCAATCAACAATATGCGGTGCATGAGCAATTCTCACACCGTCAGGCGCGCTCCCCAAGGGCGGTATCGACAGAAGCGCCAGCCGCACACAATGCGCGGTGTCGCACGATGAGTCGCCGCAAACGGCCCTGCGCACCGGCATGGAGCGCATCAAAATGGTCGGCAGCCGCCAGCAGGGCAGGCAGCGTGTGGGCCGCCACCGAGGGCTGGCGAGCGACCAGGCCCATCGCATGCTCGCGGTCAAAGCGCGGCCCCCAGACCAGCGACATCAGCTCATCGTGAGGCTCCGGCATGCCCGACAGCAGCGCGGGCCCGTGCACACGAACGCCCTGGGCGAGGCGGTGGATAGGTTCCAGCGTGGGTGACATGCAATGCTCCCCGCCCATCACCCGCGGGCCATCCAGCCCTTGCGACGCTGCATCAGCTCGCGCACTTTTTGCTGCTGGTCAGGGTTCAGGCTGTCATAGAAGTCGGCCATCGCATTGACCACCGCGGGACTGTGGGCCTGCACCGCACGCGTCTTGTCTTCGAGCAGGGACTGCGCCCGCACCCGATCAAACTTGTCGCCCGCCACAATGGCCTGCACCTCGGCTCGGGGGTCTGCCGTCTTGCCGACGAACGCTGCGCGCTGGGCTTCCAGTTGATCGGCCAAGGCATTGAGCTTGGTCTTTTGTACCTCGTTCAGATCCAGCTTGCTGCTCACCCGGTCCACCATCTTGCCGCGCACTTCCGCCATCTTTTCCGCAGTCATCGGGCCGCGCTGGTGGTGCCCGCTGGAGCAGGCCGTCAGCCCACCCACCGCGATGGACGCACCAAAAATGCCCATCAGCGTTTTCTTGATCCAGGGTTTCATGATGCTGTCCTTTCAAAGACGGTATGGAACATGACCCTGATGGTGCGCGCAGCGGCTTGGAACGTGGTCTCGAGCCAGTTTCGGTTTATTTCATTTTGTTTCTTGGGCTGTGTTGGCGAAGCACGTTGACAGGTGGTTGACTGCGCGAACGGCAGCGTGTTAGCCGATTTTTTCAGGGGTTTACAACGCGAAGCCGGGGATATACAGCCACTGCGGATTGCCATTGAGGGACATGGTTCAAAGACGTCACGCCTCAGAGCCAGGAGGTGCATCGAATAGTTCGGTAAGGGCGAACGGAAGCAACTATCCTTGCGCAGCAGTACAAAATCAGTGGGAAAAGAAAAACCCCCAACCGTTACCAGTTGGGGGTTTATGTTTGGGCTGGCGGCTACTGAATGAAGCCCGCAAACCCGCATAGATGCTAGGTTTCCGCAATTCAGTTTTTTCACTGTACCCCCGCTTGTACCCCCACCCCAGTTTGGCTACCGACCAAACAGCGCTGGCGGCAGGATAGCGCGCAGTGCGCGGCCACAGAAAAAACACTTGCTCGCGCTTGGACGGTCGGCAAACCCCTCAAAGCCTACAAACCCCACCAATCGGCCCCGGGGTGAAGGTTGCAAATTCGGGTCTCTGGCGTTTTCACTTGCTCGCGCTTCGACGGTCAGTAAACCCGCCAAAGCCTACAAACCCCACCAATTTGCCCTGCCTGCAAGTCTGCGAGTTGCCCGCTGCTCTTTTCACAAGCGCGCGTTTCGTCGGAAAAAAACCCCTCAAAACCCACCAAACCCTACCAATCCACGTCAGCCGCAAGGCACTCAAAACAAAGTCTCTGGAAACCTCCCACCTGAGCGGAGAACTCTCATTGGCAATGGCTGGTGTCACCCGACCTAAAGATGAAAGGCGGCTTGCGCGCCCGGGCACTTCCATATTCGTACGATGGCGATGGGGGTAAGAGCTGCTATCCGCTAGCCAGTTTGGCCGAGGCGCGCGGTGCTGGTCGCAACGCACCCAGACGTGCATGCGTTGATGGCATGGCCGCATTCGGCCACACTGCGAGGCGTTAACTGGAAACAGACTGAGACCATGACCACACGATGACTGTCTACCGCTACCGCCAATATCACGCAGCCTTGAAGGCCGTAGCTTTCACCGGCAAACACATGCCCTATGAATGGGGGAACTTGCCGCCGAAGCTTCCGTTCACGTGGGCAGCCTATGCTGAGATGTTCCAAGAGTTCTCTAGTGAGCTGGCAAACGTAGTCAACGGCTTGACGCGCTACACGCATCAACTTAAGGCTTGGCGAGACGTCGTGGACTCCCTCGACGATGACGGCAAGATCGATGTCGCAGTTGATTTCATCGAACCACTCGGCACTCTCGCATTGAACCTGCCGTACGTTATCCGCTCGCGGTTCATTTTCGCTGCCGCTCACCTTTGCCACCAAGCTGGGAGGACCAAAGTTAAGGGCTGGAAGGACGACCTACCACTGGACGATGAAATCTACTTCCTGCAGGCGGACAAGGCCGGCAAGGCGTGGAAGCAATACGGGAAGTTCAAGCTTAGGTTGGAGCGGGTAGGTGACAAGACCTATCAAGCGGGGACTCACGATTTCCGCAACCGCTACAACCATCGCTTCTCGCCCCGTATTGTCATAGGCCAGACCGGCTTAGTTACCCGCCGCGTCAATCCCGCATCGAAGGTGGTGAGCTATGGCTTTGGTGGCATAGGGCCGTTGACATTGCCCCTTGTTGTCGAATTGCTTGAGCAGCAGTGCAAGTATTGCTATGCCGCGTTCGAAGCATTCCAGAAGCTGGTGCAGGAGCACGAAACAGCCATAACGCCTGCAGTGGCCGCCGAGTTGTCTGCGATGGATTCCGCCATCAAGGAGCGACAAAGCTCAATAAGCCGCAAGCGTCAGTGAGCACTTGATAGTGGTCACTTAGGCCGGTCGCACGGTGACCAACAAAAAAGCTCGAAACAGCCGCAGCCGCTTCGCGCTGATCCGTCTTCTTAGTTTTTTAGCCAGCTCAAGGGACACACTGGCAATACCGGACTCACCCAAGTATTTGCTTAGCTTCCTGGAGTCGCCCACGCAATGCTCGCTGAATACGAGGCTTTTCAAGATTGGGCGCTGCCGCTAGCTCCTGCCGCACCTCGTGAATTTTTTTATGGCGCACGTTTGGCAGCCGGAGCTGATCCCCTGCAATTACGGCCCCAGTCACAGGCTTGGCTGCTGTTGCAGAAAATGTTTTTGATTTTGCCTGTTTTGTCTTTAGACCATATTGATGAACTATTTTCCGGACTTCACCCAAAAGCGTCTTGGATGCAGCCTCTCCGGAAATAGTAATGTCATCAACGTAAGCTGTCATATTGCAACCTTGACTGGTTGCCAAGCTTGAAATGCTGTCAAACATTTGCCGCGCCGCGAAGAAAGCAATACGCCCGCTCACAGCACTACCAGTCGGCAGGTGAGCCTGCCGATAACAACAGATATCAGCCAGCCGCCCTGCTACATCCTCGGCACACTGAAAATCTTCAACGAACATCCTATACACCATTGCCCTAGTGGTGCTTGGATAGAACTTGTGAATATCAGTCTTTATCAACGGTATTTCACCAACATGCTGCCGTGCATTGTCCGCATATGAGCGACCACGTTGAGAAAAAAGGTAATCAGGCAGCTCAATGCGTGCAAGCAAATCACCGATCCGCTTATGTAGCTTCTCAAGCTTACCGATGGGCTGTTGAATTTCGCGCCCTTTATCATTCAGCCAAACCCGAAAAAGATTTGCTTCCAAAAGGGAAGGAACACTATCCCATTCGATTCCTATTATTGCCTTAAATTGCCCTTTACCCCTAATTCGATACAAAGCAGATTGATCGATTAAATAGCGTTTACGCCGGAGTCTTGACATTATCTCGCTCCTCAAGCCACTCCAAAAGTCGAAGTATCTTGTCGGCCGCTACCACCCGCAATTTTGCCCCAGGCCTCATGCCGGAATCGATCTGCTCGGAGAAAAGCAGGATTGAGGAGACCGGCATTTTAAATATTTCTGAGTATTTGCTCAACAAATCAAGCGTAGGCTCTTTACCATCCCCCTTCTCCAATTCACTCAGATAAGAATTAGAGATTCCAAGGCGCTTTGCGAGTTCGATTTGAGAGAGCTGGTGATAGGTTCTCAGCAACCTTAGTGCTCTATGTAGCATGATTATTCCCATGTTGAAAAAAGGGGGAGCCGAAGAGTTACAGGAACTTGCTGATAATTCGTGCCAGGATATCAACCAAGCGCAAGGCCAAAATGGCCGTCTTGATCGTTTCCGGACGAACCCAGCGAGAACGCTGCTTCTTCAACTCCCGCCGTTTGTGGGTATCGTGAATGTCCTTGTTCATGGACAGTTCTCCTTGGCTGCACCAATCAACAAATGCGAAATGCATTTGCCGTGGCTGTCGTCCGCAACCGAGCAGAGCAAACGGCGGTATCCCCATAATCTCTCAACAGCCCATCCGGGAGTCGTCCCGGATGGGCTCGCACCGCTCGGCATCGTGGAGCTACGTGGGCGGCCCCATGGTGCGCGGGTGGCGCGAATGCACAGGGTCTTACGACCCCACAGGACGCTTACACGTCCCAAGTAAAACGACAGTTATCTCTGTTAACCCGGCGCCAGTATAGATGAAAGCCGGACAACAGTGCAAACAAATTTCGCTGTCAGCGAATTTTTTCTGACAAAACTGATGATTGCCCCCTTCGGGCCACACGCCCTACAGCACCACCTCCCCACCCCGCCGCACCTTGTGAATCTGCGCAGGCGTCAGCACATCCTGCGCCGTCAGCGCCCCCAGGTCGAACACCCCCAACGCCTCCACCTGCGGCCGCGCGTTGTACTCGGGCAGCCCTTCGGCCATCGCCTTCAAACCATCGAGGATGAACGCCCACCGCGCCGCCACCATTTCCTCGCGCAGGGCTGCAGAGCTGGGCGGGCGCCCCATTGAATCCTCATGCACGCTGGTGTTGCAAGGTGCATGCGCCGCCAGCGCCATGGCCCTGGCCACAGCCTCCCCGGCCTCCTGCAGCACCTTGTAGCCCTCGGCCCGCGCGTGCGCCGTGTAGGCCCGCTCATACGCGGCCGCATAGGTATGCGCTTGCCTGCTGGCCTCGGCCGCGAGCGCCTGCAGTTCCTTGGCTCCCTTGGCCTGGGCCACCCGCATCACCTCGGCCATGGCCTGCGCATCGTTCTTGCGGTTGAGTGCACTGCGCGTGGCTGCATCGCTGGTCTCATACCCACCACTTGCGAACGCCGCATGGAACGCATCCGAAGCCGCATCGGCTTCCTCTTCTGCCGCCTTGATCTTGCGGCCCAGCAGCTCCTGCGCGGCCTTGGCCTGGGCGAACCTGGGGCCTGCATCGTTGTCGTAGGCCGTGCGTGCGCGGGCCAGCTCGGCCAGGGCTTCGTGCAGCGCAGCCTGGGCGCTGCGGGCGTGGTGTTGAACATCGAACGTCATGAATCACTCCTTGGTGGACTGGGGTTAAAAAAACACGCGGGAAGAAAGGGTTGAAGGCGGCGCGGCCACAGGCTGTGGCGGTTCCTCGGGTGCGAGCCACTGCCCTGCCCCGCAACCCTCCAGATGCCTGCGCGCCACCTGCTGCGCGGCCGGGGTCAGCTTCGGCATCAGGGAACGCACGGCCTCGCGCAGGGCCTGCAGATCGCCCTGCCCGACCTCCAGCGCTTGAACACGCGCCTGCAGCGCGGCCGCAGTGCGCGTGGCCTTGTCGAGCTGGACCGCAAGGCGCTGCACCTGGGCCACGCTCTCGCGTTCCTGCGCGGTGGCGGGCACCACAGCGCGCAGCGCCTGCAGCTCGCGCTGGCGCTTGAGCCGGTGCTTGCGCTGCCGCTCTGCATCCGTCATGGGGGTTGGCTTGTCGGTGTGCATGGCCATGCTCAGTACGGCAGGGCGCAGAACCGATGGCAGCGCTGCAGCACGTCCTTGTGCGGCGTGTACCACTCGGGAACGCCCGGCAGACGGCCCTGCGCGGCCATGGCGCAGTTGCCCTTGCGCTGCAGGTGGTAGCAGTCGCGGCAGCGGTGGCGGTCGTCCTCCAGCACATCCACGGCTGCGGCCGACAGCAGCGCCAGCAACCCGGGCTTGTGCTGCCGGATCAGTTCGCTGGTGGCTTCATCGAGCCACACGGCGGGCCACACCTGCAGCGAGCCCTCGGCCGTGGCCGACAGGTGCAGGCCCTTGTGGCGCAGCCGTTCCAGCAGCGCAGCGGCGGCGGTCTTGGTGTCGCTCATGCCGCCCCCTCAGAACGTGGCCACGTCGTCGGCCGCAGGCATAGCCTCGGCCGCAAGGTTCCGGCTTGCCGACTGGTGCACCGCCCAGTGCAGCAACCCTGCACGGTGCCCGATGCGCACGAACCTTTTGCCGTCCACGATGCGCCCCTGCATGCGCTCGATCCAGCGCCCCAGCATGCGCGAATTGATCTTGCCCGCCTGCCCTGCAATGTCATCCATGGCCATGGCCAGCAGCGCATCGGTATCGCTGCGCCGGATGGCGCCGCCCACCGTGGTCTGGTCCGGCCCAAACGCTGCAAACCATGCCTCCACCAGCGCGCGCAGCTTGGTGGTTTCCGGGTCTTGCTCGAAGGCGCGGGCGGCCGCTTCCATGGGGTCGGCCAGCATTGGCAGGCCCTGTGCTTCGGGCGTTCCTGCCAGGGTGGCCACCTGCTGCGCCAGCCAGCAGATGGGCTGCCTCACCAGATCGTCCCAATGCTCGAAGCTGGCCGTGCGGCCCTTGGCCATCTTGGGGCGCCCTGCGGTGATGTAGGCCCGCACGATGGTCAGCGCAGCCACCACGTAGGCCAGCCGGTCGGTCTGCACCATCTGCGCTGGGTCGAACGAGAAGTCCCGCGTGTACGGTGTCTCGCTCTGCGCATCGATGCGGGCTGTCAGCACCCTTCGGCAGGTGTCCGAAGTCATGCGCAGGTTGTTGCCCGTGGCAATGAACAAGGCCCGGTTGGGCAAGGTGATGGTTTCGCTGCTGCCCAACACCCGGTCGGCAAACGTGGGGGCGGTCAGGAAGGCATCGAGCGATGCAGAGCCCAAGGGCTCGCGCACGTTGTCCCAAAGGACTACGCGCTGGCCTTCGCGCAGCACCGCAAACAGGCGCTTTCTGGTTTCTTCGTCGGTGTCGGCCGGGGGAAGAATCGAAGGCTCAGAGCCCATGGCCAGGATGCCGATGCAGCGAGCCAGCAAGGTCTTGCCGCTCCCGGCCGCAGGCGCATCAAAGCCCACGCCGGGCGCAGTCGGAAGGCTGGCCCGCAGCGCTGCCGATAGCAGGCCGTGCAGCGCCACGCCGTTGGCCACGGCATCCACCAGCGGGAACAGGGCCAGCGGTGCCCACAAGAAGCGCAGCGCGGCCAGGGCGTCCTGCACGGTCGGTTTGACCGGCACGCGCGGCGGGTTCGGGTGTTCGCAGTAGAACAGCAGGCCGGAGTTTTCATCGTGGCCAGGGCGGTCCAGGATGCTGCCGTCGATGCGCAGGGTGGGCGCGGTCACCACGGCCACCAGCTTCTTGAATCCTCGCTCGCCATGCTTGGCCAGGATGGCGCGGGCCACGCTCAGGGGCGCATCTTCCGGGCCTTCCTCGGGTGCTTCCTCGCCATCGGCCTTGCGGCGGTGGCGCATCGAATAGAACTCGCACACCCGGCCCATATGGTCGGTGAGCCAGTCAGGCGTGACAGGCCGGGCCTTGCCGTCGCTCACATAGGCCACAGCGCCCTCGCCGTAGTCGAACAGCTCGCCGCGGTCCTGCAGTACCGCCAGGACCGCATCGGTCGTGGCCACGCGCATGCCGCGCCCCACCTGAATGCGGGCGCTCTGGCGCAGCAGTTCAAAGCGCATGCCGCCGTGGCGGTGGGTGAACAGGTAGGGGCGCTGCCCGCTCTTGAGGTTGACAACCGCCACGCGGGTGTCGGTGTCCGGGTCCAGCGGGTCGGCAAACTGGGCGTTGTGCCAGCGCTCGGGGCGGTCAAGGATTTCACCCACGGAGACGGGCTTGCCCTGCTCTGCCATCAGAACGAAGTCGCCCATCAATACCCGCTGGGCGCTGGCGCGCTGCAGCACGTCGCGGGCCTTGTCCACGGGGATGCCCCGGCGCTTGGCCAGGGCGGGGGCATTGGTCGCCACCCAGCGCTCGCGCTGGGCTGCGCACTGGCCTGCCAATTGAACCCGCGCGGCCTTCTTGAGCGCCTGGGCCTGCTTGTGGGTGTCGGCATCGTGCGGGATCAGCGCGAGGTCGAACAGGGCCAGCGGGTCGCCAAAGATGCGGGGCGCGGCATGCGGCCGCTGCAGGCTCTTGCCCAGCAGCGGCGGCGCGCAGAAGTCCAGCCGCTCAGGCTGCCACACGCTGGCGTCGATCAGGGTGCGTTCCAGCGCCTGCCCGGCGCGGCCTACGTCGAACCAGCCATGGCCTGCAGCCCAGAGCAATTGCACCAGAGCGCGCCCGGCCTCGGGGATGCGCGAGGCGTCGCGCACGGGGATATACAAACGATGCCGGGTCATCGCAGACAGCTCGCGGCCATCTGCCGTGCACACGCCTGCCGAACAGCTCGGGCGCCAGAGCATGGGCGCATCGGCCAGCGCCGGGCAGGCTTCTATCAGGCGCTGGCGGAACACATCCGCAGACAGCTCGCCATCGGGTGCGCCGTCATGGTCGAGCATCAGCACGCCGGGGCCGACTGGGTAGGCGAAGTGCCTGCGGGTGCGCGATATGGCGCCGGGTGTTTCTGCCACTTCGCGCTCGGGCACGATGGGCAACGGCTTGCCCACGCTGCCATCGCACACGCCCCAGCTCGTGGCCTGGGCGGGGTCCAAACCTTCGAGCACATCGGCCAGTTCCTGCAGGCCGTGCGCAACCGTTCGCACCGCGCTGCCGCGCATCATGTTGGCGGCGCTTTCCTTGTGCAGCGTGCCATCGGGGGCCAGGGTCAGAACCTTGGTCAATCGGTCGGGGACCGTGGCGGTGAAGACGGTGAACTGCAGGGCGCCAGCGGGTGGCGCGGATGGGGTGTTTTTTGCAGCGCCCGTGCTTGGTGCGCTGGCCTTCTTTGTAGCCATGGGGGGATCGTTTTCTAAAGCCGGGTGGCGGTGAATTGGGGGACGGTGTGGTCGCCTTCGGCGTGGGCCATGTCGGCCACCATCGGGAAGACCTGCAGGCCGCAGGCGGTGGCCTTGCGCGCCAGCTCGGCCGCGCTGCGCCATTGGCCGGGGTCGCGGGTGTCCACGAACACATGCAGGTGCCGCAGGCCACGGGGCCAGCGGGCATGCGCGAGCAGCGCCGCATCGGGCACGGCCCACACCGGCATGCGTGCGGCCTGGGCGATGCGCAGCGCGGTGGCGATGCCCACGGCCATGCCCATCACGCGGCTGGCGCCGTCTGCAGGGGCCAGCCGGGCACACGCGCCCAGCGCCGGGCCTGCCTTGCCGGTCAGCTTGATGGGCGCGGGCACGGGTGCCAGCGATCCATCGGCCGCAAGGTAGATGCGCTGCAGCGCCACCGCGTGAGGAACTGGTGCGCCCTGCAAGCCGCGCGGGTAGGTGTCCACCTCGAACAGCGATAACAGCGCGGGGAACTGGCCCAGGCACACCGGCTTGCGGTCGGCCTGCATGTGCCAGTAGTCGAGCGCAGGATGCAGGCGCAAGGCTTGTGGCCACGCTCCCAGCGCAACACCACTCCGGGCGAGGTAGCGGCTGGCCGCATCGTCGGCCGACACCGGCCGCGCTTCGGCCCACAGGCTGGCGATGCGCGCCCGGTTCACTTCGTAGGCGTGCCTTGCGCCTGCTGCGCTCATGCTGGCTGGCCTTCCTGCACCAGCACGGCGTGCAGTGCGTCGAGCATGTCGTCCATGGCAGCGGTGCGTTCGGCCATGGCATCGGCCAGCAGGCGCAGCGCGGCCGCAAGGTTCTCGCCGGTAAGGGTGTCGGCCGCGCACGGCGCCATGTCGGCAACGGCCTCGAACGCAAGCTGGGCTTGGCACATGTGGGTGTGCTGGTCGCTCGCGTCCATGGCCAGATGGCGGGCGCGGTCGCTGGTGTCGCGGCCGCCGGTGGCCGTGCGTACTGCATCGAGCCGCACGCCGATGGCGTCCAGGCGCTGCTCCATGACGTCGCTATGCAGGTGCAGCAGCTCGCCCAGGCCGTCCATGTTGACGGTGGCGTGTGGATTGGTGACGCCTGCGGCCAGCGATGCAACGGCATGGCAGGCGCGCAGCACGGTGCGCAGGGATTCGGTGAAGTCCTGGGCTTCGAGCACCAGTTGCGGCAGGCAAAGCTCCGCCTGCACTGCCTCGCGGGCAGCGTTGTGGGTGGTCGTGTGCATGGTTACCCCTCCAGGCTCAAAGCCACGTCCAGGCCGCGCAGTGCGGCCAGGGCCTGCATCACCTTGCGGCGTGCGCGGGCGGCGTCCACGTGCGGCTGGCACAGGTGGTGCAGCGCAGTGCCCAGCGCGTTGTGCGCGGTGGCGTGCAGTTGGATGGGGTCGGGGGTGCCCAGTTCGGGCGAGGGTGTGCACGCGGCAGGTGCGCGTGCGGGGATGCGGTCAGCCATGATGGCCTCCAAGAGGTGCGGTTTGCAAAAACCACCGACCCCCACGCCAATGGAGGGCGGCAGCTCGAACAGGTTGGCGTACCGGGCACCTCTTGCGAGAACCGGCGAGCCTTGCGGCTCCCTGTCCGAGCCGCCAAAAACTGGAGGCACGAACGAACAAGCCGCAGGTACTCTGCGGGAGAGTCTGCGGCTTGCGTCGCAGAGGTGCACCGGGACGCCAATCCCGATCACGCCTTTTTTTGACGTGACGCGGCAGTGTAGCCCGGCTCGCATGTGCCGCGCAATGTTTTGTGCAACGAGGTGGCAGCGATCAGAGGGGAGCAGCACGTCTGGCCTCCTTAATTTTTGCCGCGACGCGCACACCCGGCGCGCCGCCTGGCTGCGCAATCGAGGGCTGCTCGGTTACCGCGCGGCGCGTGTTTTCGCTGATGGGCAGGTACACCAGCGGGTCAGGCTTGGCCGATGGCGACAGCGTGCGGACGGCCTCGGCATGTACGACGAAGGTGTGGCCGCATTCAGCGTCAGTGCACTGATAAATCATCTCGCGCAGGATCGCGGACGATTGGGCGCTGTGCCGGATGGTCGAAGGCGCCTGACAGTGCGGGCAGCGGTAGAACATCGAGGTGGCTCTCATGCGGCCCCCTGTGTCTGAACTGCAGGCCGTGCCGCGATCCATGCATCCACCTGGGTTTCGCGCCACGCCACGCAGGTGCCGTGCAGTTGCACGGCGCTGGGGAAGTCTCCGGCCTTGACCTTGGCATAGATGGTGCTGCGGCCCAGGCCGGTCATAAAGCACACATCGTCAATACGTAGCAAGCGCTCGCGGTACGGGCGCACATCGGACGGGCCGGGACCGGCTTGGATGGGTGTGGTTTGCGTGGCTGTTCTTTGCATGTCCCTATGGTCTTGTGTGGACTGCTGAAAGCCAAGAAACCTATGCTGTGGCTGCGCTCCCCACAGTTAGTGGTGGAGAAAGTGGCCGCGAAAACGACGGGCGCGCCGTGGTCGCGCACTCAGCGCAATGCAGTCAAATGAGCTTCGGAGTGAGAGAGTAGGCTCGACGAGTACGGTCACCAACGATCCATCAGCCCCTCTGGGTGACCAGCCTGAAACAACCCCAGACAGTCTTGCAGTGATGCAGCACTAGCTGCTGCCGTTGCTGTTCGCGAGATGGGGTTGAAGGCGTTAAAAATGCGGTGGATGTATAGATGAAAATGGACGTGGGCAGCAGCGCTGCACGTCGTTTTCCAATCGCCTTAACTGAGGCGTGGGCCTCAGGCTGCAAGCCAGAGAGCTAGAGACTCCCGGACACTCACCCTGAAGACATTTATATACAGACAGGCTGGGTAGTCGCCTTGTCTACACACATCAAAATTTAGGGAAAATTAATGAACACTGATTACGATGAACACATTAACAATTTTAAAAAAGCTCTTGAAAATTTTGAATTATCTCAAGCACTTGAGGCTGCGAAACACCTCAGCACTAAAGCTGTTGCAGCTGCATTGGCAGCAAAACTAAAACAGCCCGGGGCTTTTCAGATTCGCGGAAATCGTGCTAAGCGCAATAAATTTTACGACTCGCTCCTTAATGCTCCAGCCATAACTAGCCAACACACGGAGGCACGGGCGTTTGCCCTGGATCTGCGCGACAAGATTCAAAAAATTGAGCAGTGCTTTGATGAAACTCGTTCGTCGCTCCCAAAGTGCGACATCTCTAATTTTCCAAAAGATATTCAATTCTGGAGCCATATCGAAAGAGCATCACAAGAGTTCAACATTCTCCGCGATGCACGCGATCGGGCGATGGAACAGATTAGCGCGAAGGCTAAGAGCAAGACGCCGTTTTCGATGCCAGAAATGGTAATTTTCAAAGATCCAGACGGCAATGAAATAAATCTGGATGTTGCATATTCCAACATCATCACCACGTCGAGCTTGACGTTGAAAATGCTCTCTTTTGAGCACAGTTTGCTTATAGGAGGCACGCTGGTCGCGCCACCGAAAGTCACGATCACCGATGAGCATGTTTTCAAAGCAGGCTCCATTCAACTCTACGCGATCACCTGGAGCGCTCTTGAGGACATCGCAAACCGAACGCTGTTCTTTGGTGGCGAAATCACCAGCATAGAAAAATCTAGCATCCCTCGTAACACTCTTCCAGAAGGCATCTATTCGAAATTCGGGGACCCTATAGTTTTTCATCGTACACCTACTGACGTTGAGATTTACGACTACATGGCAAACCGTAGACTTCATTCTTGGGCAATGCAGAACACAGTTCGGCTTACACAAGGGATGGGCTCAAAAATTCCCGTTATGACCGAAGGAGCGACAGCGCCCAAGCTATCAGAGGGGCTATTCGTTTCAGAGGAAGAAGCAATTACCCTTGCGGCATTAGCAGATATTTTGTCGTTTGACGTTTTTTCAGATCAAACGCGCTATCACGGACTGACGCTGCGGGAGTGGGTACGAGGATACTGCTCACTAAAACTGATTGCAGATGAAAAACGGACCGACTCCTGCTTGGTAACACTTGACAAAATAGCCCTGGAGCGGGGTTTCAGCGATTACCAAATTCCCGACGCATGTATTTCCACACTTATTAAACATTTAACATTCGGTCAGGACAGCCGTGATCTCTACGACTCACCCTTAATCTACTCGCAGGACGAAAAATACTCATTACTCGCAGATGCCTTCATATCCGCAAACGTTCCTAACGTACTTTTTTCCAGATTGAGCTCACTCGATACGCAGTTTGAAAAAAAAGGGAAAGGTTTTGAAAATAAGGTGGTCTCGTTCTTCCAGGCGCGAGGCTACCCATGTAAAGCGGCCAACTTCAGCGTAGATAACGCTCCTTACGAATACGATGCTTTACTTTTGCTGGACGACACTTTATTTATAATCGAATGCAAGAACACTTCACTGTCGGGAAATAGCGAGGTGCAGGCACTGCGCTATAGTAAATTTATCGACGATACAGTTAAACAGGTTAAACGCCTAGAATATGGATTAAATTCCCGTCCTGAGGTAGTTGAGTCGCTATTCGCACGGAAGCTCTCCGATCTGAAGGTGGTGCCAATGATATTGAATTCCATGACCTACTCCAGAACGCCCGTGGACGACGTCTATGTTTCCGATTATTCAGCACTAGGAAAATTCTTCGAAGAAAGTACCATTTCCGAGTTCCACTGGGAGAACGGTATTAAAAAGGTGAGGAAGGTTATCCATAGACTCTGGTCAGGAGAGCGCCCTACTTCCCAAGAATTACTTGCATACCTGTCCAGCCCACCTCAGTTGGAGCTCATAAAAGATCATCTGACGTACCATTTTTATCCGCGTCCTATGTCAGAGAGTTCCATTTTCTTTTCCGGCGTGCTCGATGTCGATGAGTCCGCCATGTTTAAAGCGAAACAAGAGGCACCTGCGGTGGCCTGATCTAGAAAATATAGCCAGCGTTCGGCTAAATGCCTCCATAGCAGAGACGGAGGCATCTTTGATTATTTAATGAGTTAGGACTCGGCCTGACGCTCACTACAGATCACCGTCCGCAGTCGTTAGATAGAGATATCTGCACATGGGACGGTGAAAATTCTCTGCGTCACGACGCCGGATTCCACAGCCAGGATCGCTGCAACATGCAGTCCAAGTGCAGATGAAGTCGCTTCACCCTTGCTTTACGCAGAACGGGCCATGCGCTTCGAGCTGGTCACAATTTTGTCGGTTTTTGCCATGTGCTCATGGGGACAGCAGACCGACCACCCGGCGTGCCGGTTGTTTAGCCTTCACCTACAACACCCTACCCAGCGCAGCCAAGATGACGTTGAACCAATCATAGTGGGATGGTAGCGCGGCTCGGCCTTGGTGGGTTTGGTGGGTTTTGAAGGGTTTTTTTCCGACAAAACGCGCGCAAATGGAAACAAGCAACCGCGCCAGGTCAGTGCCTTCGACTGCTTGGTGGGGTTTGTAGGCTTTGAAGGGTTTACCGACCGTCGAAGCGCGAGCAAGTGTTTTGCGCAGGGCACCGGCCTGCACCCCGCCGGAACCTGCACCAAATAAAATTCGAGAAATCCGGAGACGCCATCTGCAAAACCTTCGGGGTGGTCGCCACTTGGTGGGGTTTGTAGGCTTTGGAGGGTTTACCGACCATCGAAGCGCGAGCAAGTGTTTTGCGCAAGGAACCGGCCTGCACCCCGCCGGAACCTGCACCAAATCAAATTCGAGACACCCGGAGACGCCATCGCCAAACCTTCCGGGTGGCCGCCGCTTGGTGGGGTTTGTAGGCTTTGGAGGGTTTACCGACCGTCGAAGCGCGAGCAAGTGTTTTGCCCAGGGCACCGGACTAGACCCTGCGGGAACCCATACCAATTCAAATTTGAGATACCCGAAAAGAACTACCTACAAAGCCTACAAACTGGTCTTCATTGGTGTGTTTGTAGGTAGTTGATTCCAAGTATTTCTAGTTTGAAAAAGGTTCTTCCCGTTACGTCACAGGCTCCGGAGCCACCCGACACACGGCCTCAAAACTCCGTCAATTCCCGACAGCAAAAGGAGCCCTGTAGCGTCCCGCAAGCCCGCGTCAGGCTTGGCGATGCACCCAGGCGGCACCCCCGACGAAATCAACGCACGAAGCCAGCAGGCGCGGCGGGGTCTCGACAGCGCGCCAAGGGTTGCGCTCACCTTGAGGGGGCCTGGGCCGCCCTGCCCCACCCGCACGTGCAGGAGCTTGGCCAGGGCAGGTAACAACAGGCGTTATAGGTGGATGGTGTGGGGGTTCGGCGCGTGCTGCGGCCGACAGATCAGCCCTCGGCCGAACCGGCGCGCAGCTCGTCCAGGTAGTCGGCCCAGCGCTGCATCATCTTTGTGCGGTGGGCCATGTACTGCGTGCGGTTGTACGCGCGGCCGTTGGCATCCTTCACGGCATGGGCCAGTTGGGCCTCGATCACCAAGGGGTCCACGTCCAAGCGCTCCGCGAGCATGGTGCGGGCTGTGGCCCGGAAGCCGTGCCATGTGTGCACATCGGGCGTGTAGCCCATGGAGATCAATGCGGTACGCACAGAGTTTTCAGAGATGGGGCGGTCGTGGTTGCGCTCGCCTGGGAACACCATGGCACCCCGGCCGGTCAACGGGTGCAGCTCCTGCAAGACGGCCACGGCTTGCTTGGGCAAAGGCACCAGATGTGGCTCGCCATGCTCCTTGCCATCCTTGCCGCGCTTCATGCGAGCGGCGGGGATCGTCCACAACGCCGCGTCGAAATTGATTTCTGCCCAGGTGGCGGCACGTAGTTCGCCCGGTCGCTGGAACAGAAGGGGTGCAAGCTGCAATGCAGCGCGCACGACAGGCCCGCCCCGGTACGCCTGTATGGCGCGCAACAGCTCCCCCAGCTTGGTCGGGTCGGTGATGGCCGCAAAATGCCGCCCCCGGTATGGCGACAGCGCCCCTTTGAGGTCACCAGTGATGTCCCGCCCTACCCGTCCTGTGGCCACGCCGTAGCGCCACACCTGTCTGGCCAGCATCAAACCCCGGTCTGCTGTCTCTATCGCACCACGTTCTTCGATCTTTCGCAGGGTGGCCAACAACTCTACAGGCTTGATATCGACCAATCTGCGCTCGCCCAACCACGGAAACAGATCGCGCTCGAACTGGCGAAGCGCTCGTGCAGCGTGCCCTTCGCTCCAAACTGGGCTCTGTTTGGTGTGCCATTCCAGCGCGACCACCTGAAAAGAGTCTCCCTCGGGGTTGGTCGCCTTGAGCTTTTCCACTTTTCGGGCCTGCACCGGATCGACCCCGGTGGCCTTTTGGTGCTTGGCGGCATCCCTGGCCCGGCGTGCAGCCGTCAGGGAAACAGCCGGGTAGCTGCCCAAAGCGAGCTGCTTTTCCTTGTTGTTGACCCGGTACTTGAGAAACCAGCGCTTGGAGCCGTTCGGGCTGACTTGAAGATAGAGCCCGGCCGAATCACTAAATCGCGCTTGCTTGCGCTCGGGGGGACATACGGCGTTGCGGCACTCAAGGTCAGTCAGCATGGGGGTACAAAACGATGGATGAAGGTAGCCGGTGGGGGTACAGATTCCCCTATGGCGAACCCCCTTCTACAGAGGGAAAGTGGGGGTACAAAACACCGATTTCACCAGATTTCTGCGTTTGTACCCCCACTTGTACCCCCACTTTTGCTTGGCTGGGCATGGACGGCTGTAGACGGCCATGGACTGCAAGTCATTGATTCACCAAAGAAAAAGGGCGTCCACTGGATTAGTGTGGACGCCCTTGGATGGGGTTATGGTGGAGCTGGCGGGAATTGAACCCGCGTCCGCAAGCCTTCGTCAGGCAGATCTACATGTTTAGCGGTCTGATTTGGATCTCGCTACCCATGTCGCGCAGTCGCACGCTACATGGGCCGCCAGCACCCTATTTTCTCGCCTCCACCCAAGGTACCCGGATGGAAGCCAGCCCATGTAATTATCCTTGCAGCCGGGAGGCACTGATTGCTCAGAACCCCCTTGCCCAGCCCATCGGCCAACTGTTGCAAGGCTCACTGGCAATTAAGCAGCGAGTGCGAAACGTTCGTCGTTTGCAGTTAGTTTGTTAAATCGAGATTTACGAGCGTGACTCAAGCTCGACATGCACCACACTGATCCCGAACCCACGTCGAAACCAGGACAGCCCCTAGACTTCTTATTTTAGGTGTTCGCGAGCAATTGCAAGAGCTCGCTGGGAGATTTAATTGCGGCGTGCGCGCCCCACTCTGCAGGGTCGGTCCTGGCGCCCAAATAGCCGTAGATGGCGGCCACTGTACCCATGCCTGCCGCCAGACCTGCCACGATGTCACGCTCGTCATCACCCACATAAATGCACTGCTCCGGCGGCACACACAACCGCGCAGCCGCTTCCAGCAGGGGTGCTGGATGGGGCTTGGCGTGTGGCGTGGTGTCGCCACTGACCACTGCCGAAGCGGTGGCAAACAGCGGAATGGCCTGGGTCAGGGGTTCGGTAAAGCGGGCAGCCTTGTTGGTGACCACACCCCACGTCATGTTACGTTCGAGAATCTGGCGAACCAATTCAGGCACACCTTCAAAAATGGTGGTCTGCTCGGTCATGCGAGTTTCATAGTTCACGAAAAACTCTTCGCGCATGACGGCAAAGTCTGGGTGATCTGGCCCCATGCCAAAGGCTTCTGCCAGCATGCCGCGGGCGCCTGCTCCCGCCATCGGGCGATATCGGGCCGGGGGCAGCGAAGGCAGACCTCGGTCGGTGCGCATTTTGTCTGCGGCCGCCCCCAAGTCTGGTGCGCTGTCGATCAGAGTCCCATCCAAATCAAAAAGGACTGCGCGAATGCCATGAAAAACGGTAGCCATATCAGCCCAGGCGACGCGCGGCAAACAGGTAGTTGACGCTGGTGTTGGCGCTGAGCCAATAGCGACGCGTGAGGGGGTTGTATTCCAGGCCCTTGGTGTGCAGAACATCCAAGCCCGCACTGCGGCAATGCCCTGCAAGCTCGCTGGGGCGGATCATCTTGGCGTATTCGTGGGTGCCGCGCGGCAGCATGTTAAGCACGTATTCCGCGCCCACAATGGCCAGCATAAACGCCTTGGCGTTGCGATTGATGGTGGAGAAGAAGACCCAGCCCCCGGGTTTGACCAAGGTGGCGCATGCGCGGACCACCGAGGCGGGATCCGGAACATGCTCCAGCATTTCCATGCAGGTCACCACATCAAAACCAGCAGGTTGCTCCAAGGCCATCGCTTCAGCGCTGATCTCACGGTACTGCACGTTTTGGGTTCCAGCCTCCAGAGCATGCAACTGCGCCACGCGCAACGCCTTGGTTGCCAGGTCAATACCCAGCACATCTGCCCCCTTGCGCGCCATGGAGTCGGTCAGAATGCCCCCGCCACAGCCCACATCTAGCACACGCTTGCCGGTCAAGGCGCTCAGCCCATGAATCCAGTCAAGCCGCAGCGGGTTGATCTGGTGCAAGGGACGAAATTCACTGTCAGGGTCCCACCATCGGTGGGCCAATTCGGAAAACTTGGCCAGTTCGGCCGGATCTGCATTGACGGTTTCGATCATGTCGCTGATTGTCCATGAAGGGAGAGCGCGAAAAGCCCCAGACGCAAAAAAGCCCCGCAAGCGGGGCTTTTTTGTGAAGCAATCCGAAGATTACTGAGCGGCGCGGGTGCCAACCACTTCGATTTCCACGCGACGGTTCTTCGCACGGCCTTCGGCGGTCTTGTTGTCAGCCACGGGTTGCTTTTCGCCCTTGCCTTCGGTGTACACGCGGTTCTTTTCGATGCCCTTGGACACCAAGTAAGCCTTCACGGCTTCCGAACGACGCACCGACAGCTTCTGGTTGTAAGCATCAGAGCCGACGGAGTCAGTGTGACCCACAGCAATGATCACTTCCAGATTGATGCCCTTGACCTTGGAAACCAGGTCGTCCAGCTTGGCCTTGCCTTCTGGCTTGAGCACCGACTTGTCGAAGTCGAAGAAGGCGTCAGCAGCGTAGGTCACCTTGGTGGCGACTGCAGGAGCTGGTGCGGGAGCAGGTGCAGGGGCGGCAGCGGGTGCTGGAGCAGCAGCAGCTGGTGCAGCGGCAGGAGCGGGAGCAGCGATTGCGCCGTCGCAGCCAGGAGCTGCCGTAGCAGGCGTCCAGTTGGCATCGCGCCAGCAGTATTCGTTGGTACCGTTCTTCCAGACCAGTTGGCCAGAAGCATCGCGCCAGTTGTCAACGGTTTGTGCGCCAGCGGCGGTTGCGAGCGCTGCAGAGGCAAACAACATCGCCACTTTGTTCAGTTTCTTCATGGTTCTCCTCTTGGGGAAAAAGCCGCAGCCGCGCTGCGAATCAGGACGCCTGGGGTGACCACCACCCTAAGCGTTCAAACGATTGTGCCATACGTAACAGGGCAAAAGCTGCGCGCGCTGGTCGGGGCCCGTAGGACAAAACCTGAATTGCTTCGATATGTTGCGCCGTCGCTACACGGTCTTACGCCTAAAATGGCTCTCCTTTGCCGCCCCCGCCGTCCCAATGACCCAGTTTGCCAAAGAAACCCTGCCGATCAGCCTCGAAGAAGAGATGCGGCGCAGTTACCTCGATTACGCGATGAGCGTGATTGTGGGTCGTGCACTGCCCGACGCGCGTGACGGCTTGAAGCCTGTGCACCGCCGCGTTCTTTTCGCCATGCATGAGCTCAATAACGACTGGAACCGGCCATATAAAAAGTCGGCTCGTATCGTGGGCGACGTGATCGGTAAATACCACCCGCACGGGGACTCTGCGGTGTACGACACCATTGTGCGTATGGCGCAGGACTTCTCGTTGCGCCACATGCTGGTGGATGGACAAGGTAATTTCGGATCCGTGGACGGCGACAACGCTGCGGCCATGCGATACACCGAAATCCGCCTGGCCAAAATCGCCCATGAAATGCTGGGAGATATTGACAAGGAAACGGTCGATTTCGGCCCCAACTACGACGGCAGCGAGAAAGAACCGTTGGTATTGCCCAGCAAGCTGCCCAACTTGCTGGTGAATGGATCGGCAGGTATTGCGGTGGGTATGGCCACCAACATTCCGCCACATAACCTCAACGAAGTGGTCGATGCGTGCCTGCACATGCTGCGCAATCCCGAGACGACCATCGATGAGTTGATGGAAATCATCCCGGCCCCAGACTTCCCCACCGCCGGCATCATCTACGGCATCAACGGCGTGAAGGATGGCTACCGCACCGGACGCGGCAAGGTGGTGATGCGTGCCAAGTGCCACTTTGAGGACATCGACCGCGGCCAGCGCCAGGCGATCATCGTGGACGAGCTGCCCTACCAGGTCAACAAGAAGACGCTGCAGGAGCGTATGGCCGAGCTGGTGCACGAAAAGAAGATCGAAGGCATCAGCCACATCCAGGACGAGTCGGACAAATCCGGCATGCGCTTGGTGATCGAACTCAAGCGCGGTGAAGTGCCCGAGGTGGTGCTCAACAACCTGTACAAGCAGACGCAGCTGCAGGACACGTTCGGCATGAACATGGTGGCGCTGATTGACGGCCAGCCCCGCCTGTGCAACCTGAAGGATCTGATCAGCGTCTTCCTGCAGCACCGCCGCGAAGTGGTGACTCGCCGCACGGTGTTCGAGCTGCGCAAGGCACGCGACCGTGGCCATGTGCTGGAAGGCTTGGCCGTGGCCTTGGCCAACATCGACGACTTCATCGCCATCATTCGCAACGCGCCCACGCCGCCTGTGGCCAAGGCTGAGCTGATGGCCCGCCCCTGGGACAGCAAGCTGGTGCGCGAGATGCTCACGCGCACGCGTGCCGATGGCGGTGTGATCAACGCCGACGACTATCGCCCCGACGGCCTGGAAAAGGAATTCGGCATGGGCCAGGACGGCCTGTACCGGTTGTCGGAAACGCAGGCCCAGGAAATCCTGCAGATGCGACTGCAGCGCCTGACAGGCCTGGAGCAGGACAAGATCGTCGCCGAGTACAAGGAAGTCATGGCGGTCATCGAAGACCTGCTGGACATCCTGGCCAAGCCCGAGCGCGTGTCGGTCATCATCGGCGACGAACTCACCTCCATCAAGCAGGAGTTCGGCCAGCACAAGCTGGGCGCACGTCGCTCCATCGTTGAATACAGCGCACAGGATCTCTCCACTGAGGACCTGATCACCCCCACCGACATGGTGGTGACGCTGTCCCACACCGGCTACATCAAGAGCCAGCCCCTGTCCGAATACCGTGCCCAAAAGCGTGGCGGACGCGGCAAGCAGGCGACCGCGACAAAGGAAGACGACTGGATCGACCAGCTCTTCATCGCCAACACACACGACTACATCTTGTGCTTCTCCAACCGTGGCCGCCTGTATTGGCTCAAGGTGTGGGAAGTGCCGGCAGGCTCGCGCGGCTCGCGTGGCCGCCCCATCGTCAACATGTTCCCGCTGCAGGACGGCGAAAAGATCAACGTGGTACTGCCGCTCACCGGCGACATGCGCAGCTTCCCTGCGGACCGCTACGTGTTCATGGCCACCAGCATGGGCACCGTGAAGAAGACGGCACTGGACGAGTTCAGCAATCCGCGCAAGGGCGGCATCATTGCCGTGAACCTGGATGACGGCGACTACCTGATCGGTGCCGCCCTCACCGATGGCAAGCACGACGTGATGTTGTTCAGCGACGGTGGTAAGGCCGTGCGCTTCGACGAAAACGATGTGCGCCCCCTGGGCCGTGCGGCACGTGGCGTGCGCGGCATGATGCTGGAAGACGGTCAGAGCGTGATCGCCATGCTGGTCGCCGAAGACGAAACGCAGAGTGTGTTGACCGCCACCGAAAACGGCTACGGCAAGCGCACCAGCATCACCGAATACACCCGCCATGGCCGTGGTACCAAGGGCATGATCGCCATCCAGCAGAGCGAGCGCAACGGCAAGGTCGTTGCCGCCACACTGGTGCACGCGGACGACGAGATCATGCTGATCACCGACAAGGGCGTGCTGGTGCGCACCCGCGTGAGCGAGATCCGCGAACTGGGTCGTGCCACGCAGGGCGTGACGTTGATCGCACTGGACGAAGGCTCCAAGCTCAGTGGCTTGCAGCGCATTGTTGAGAACGACGCCAATGTGACGGATGCAGAAGCTGATGGGGATGCAAGCCCGGACGGTGGCAATTCCTCCGCACCTGAAGCCCCCGACGCCTGACCACCGCAGGGCGTGAAAACGCCCCGCCAATGCTATCAAAAGCAAAGCATCAGGCGCTTATTGAATAAGCGCCTGATGCATTTTTAGTCCCTAACATGACACGCCCTTACAACTTCTCCGCAGGCCCCGCCGCCATCCCCTCCGAAGTCCTGCAACAAGCCGCCGCCGAGATGCTGGACTGGCACGGCAGCGGCATGGGCGTGATGGAAATGAGCCACCGCGGCAAGGAGTTTCTGTCCATCTACGAAAAGGCGGAAGCCGACCTGCGCGAGCTGCTGGCCGTGCCGTCGCATTTCAAGATCCTCTTCATGCAAGGTGGTGGCTTGGCCGAAAACGCCATCGTTCCGCTCAACCTGTCGCGTGCCGGCGTGGTCGATTTTGTGGTGACCGGCAGCTGGAGCCAGAAGTCGCAAAAGGAAGCACGCAAATATGCGTCCGAAGTCAACATCGTTGCCACGGGTGAAGAGACGGGCTATACCACCGTGCCGGACCCAGCTTCGTGGACAGTGAGTCGGGGCGCGAGCTACCTGCACCTGTGCAGCAACGAAACCATCCACGGCACCGAGTTCCACCAGCTGCCCGACCTCAAGGCGCTGGGCAGCGATGCGCCGCTGGTGATCGACTTCTCCTCGCACGTGGCCTCGCGGCCCGTGGACTGGAGCCGCGTGGGCCTTGCCTTTGGCGGAGCGCAAAAGAACCTGGGGCCCGCAGGCCTCACGCTGGTGATCGTGCGCGAGGACCTGCTGGGCCATGCCCTGCCCGCCTGCCCCAGCGCTTTCGACTACAAAATCGTGGCCGACAACCAGTCGATGTACAACACGCCACCCACCTGGGGCATCTACGTCGCTGGGCTGACCTTCCAGTGGCTCAAGCGCCAGACAGAAGGCAGCCTGACCGGCGTGGCCGCCATGGAGCAGCGCAACATTGCCAAGGCCACGCTGCTATACAACGCCATCGACCAATCGCAGCTGTACGTCAACAAGGTGGCGGCCAACTGCCGCTCGCGCATGAACGTCCCGTTCTTCCTGCGTGACGAAAGCCGTAACGACGCATTCCTGGCCGGTGCCAAGGAGCGCGGGCTGCTGCAGCTCAAAGGCCACAAGTCCGTGGGAGGCATGCGCGCCAGCATCTACAACGCCATGCCATTGGCGGGCGTGCAGGCGCTGGTGGACTACATGCGAGAATTTGAGCAAAAGCACGCCTGAGCGCGCACCCGATACGACAGCAACAAAAAAACGGCTCCCAGAGCACGCACCGCTACCCCACCGTCCATGAACAATCCGCAAGCCTCACCCGACCTCGCCAGCCTGCGCGTGCAGATCGACAGCATCGACCAGCAACTGCTCACGCTGCTGAACCAGAGGGCGCTGGTGGCCGAACAGGTGGGTGAAGTCAAGAAACGTGAAGGCACGCCCTTCTTCCGCCCCGACCGTGTGGCGCAGGTCATCGACAAGATCACCAACGCCAACCCGGGCCCGCTCAAGGGTGCGCACGTGGCGGCGATCTGGCGCGAGATCATGTCTGCTTGCCTGGCCCTCGAATCACCCCAGCGTGTGGCCGTGCTGGGCCCCGAGGGCACGTTCTGCGAGCAGGCCGCGATTGAATTCTTCGGCGGTGCCGCCGACCTGATGTACTGCGCCAACTTCGACGAGGTGTTCCACGCCACGGCGGCGGGCAGTGCCCAATATGGCGTGGTGGGCGTAGAGAACTCCACCGAGGGCGTGGTCACACGCTCGCTGGACTTGTTCCTGCACACCCCTACGCATGTGGTGGGCGAGGTCAGCCTGCTGGTGCGCCACAACCTGCTGCGCACCAGCAACTCGCTCGAAGGCATCGAGGTGGTGCTGGCCCATCCGCAAGCACTCGCACAGTGCCAGGCGTGGTTGTCCAAGCACCTGCCGCATGCCGAGCGCCGCCCGGTGTCCAGCAATGCCGAAGGTGCGCGACTGGCCACCACCAACCCGGCCTGGGCAGCACTCTCCAGCGAGCGTGCGGCCACCCAGTTTGGCTTGCACATTGTCTCCCACGCCATCCAGGACGACGCCTACAACCGTACCCGCTTCGCCATCATCTGCCTGCCCCACACGCTGCAGACGCCGCCTCCTTCGGGCAAGGATTGCACCAGCCTCGTGGTGTCGGTGCCCAACCGCCCCGGCGCCGTGCACGACCTGCTGGTGCCGCTCAAGACGCACGGCGTGTCCATGACGCGCTTTGAGTCGCGCCCTGCCCGCACGGGCCAGTGGGAGTACTACTTCTACATCGATCTCGACGGCCACCCCGCCCAGCCCCACGTGGCACGGGCGCTGGAAGAACTGCGCAGCCTGTGTGCGTTCTACAAGGTCCTGGGCACTTACCCCGTGTCATCCTGAGGAGCGGCCGCCATGTTTGAACAATTGGGACTGATCGGCTGTGGGCTCATGGGAGGCTCATTCGCCCTGGCCATGAAGAAGGCCGGGTTGGTCAAACGCGTGGTGGGCTACAGCAAGTCGCCCTCAACCACCGACCGCGCCCGCCAGCTGGGCGTGATCGACGTCGAGGCGCCTTCCGCGCTACTGGCCGTGGCGGGCGCAGACATTGTGCTGGTGGCAGTCCCCGTGGCAGCCACCGAGGCCACCCTCAAGGCCATCAAGCACCTTGTCACCCCCCAGATGCTCATCATGGACGTGGGATCGACCAAGTCCGATGTAGTGCAGGCCGCACAGCGTTCGCTGCGGGACCAGGTGGGCTCCTTCGTGCCCGCACACCCCATCACGGGGCGGGAAGTGTCAGGGGTGGAACACGCCGAAGCCGACCTGTACAGCGGGCGCCAGGTGATCCTGACTCCCACCGAGCGCACCCTGACGGCCCAGCTGCAGGACGCCGAAAAGATCTGGACTGCGCTGGGCTGCCGCGTGACCAGCATGTCGCCGGAGTCGCACGACGCGGCCTTTGCCGCCGTCAGCCACCTGCCCCATTTGCTGGCGTTTGCCATGATGAACAGCATCACGGGCCAGACGCACGGTGACGACTTTCTGTCCCTCGCAGGCCCCGGGTTCCGCGACTTCACCCGCATTGCCGCCAGCGACCCCAAGGTGTGGCGCGACATCCTGCTGTCCAACCGGGACGAGCTGATTGCCCAGTCCAAGCTGTTCCAGCAGGCCCTGCGCAACATCGAGCAGGCCATGGAAAAAGGCAATGCCCAGGCGCTTGAAGACATGCTGACCTTGGCCAGCGAAACCCGTGCGCATTGGCGCATGGGCGCGAAGCGGAAGTAACCCCCTGAGTCGCCTGCGGCGCCTTCCCCCAAGGGGGACGCCACCCGTGGGCTGGCAAAGCCAGCTCCACGGTGGCACTGGCCTTGGACGCGCCAGTTGCGGCGGGCACTTGCGCAAATGGACGAAAGACACTGATGTACAGCACCGCATTCCTTGATCTGCCCCCTCTGCAAGCCGCTGCAGGCGAAGTCCACCTGCCGGGCTCCAAGAGCATCTCCAACCGGGTGCTGCTGCTGGCAGCGCTGAGCAATGGCACCACCACCGTGCACGACCTGCTCGCGTCCGACGACACGCGCGTGATGCTGGACGCTCTGCGCCAGATCGGGTGCACAGTGGATGAAGCGGGCAGCACCGTGCGCATCACGGGCCTGGGGGGCCTCCTGCCCCAATCCCCCGCCAAGCTGTTCTTGGGCAATGCGGGCACGGCCATGCGCCCGCTCACGGCGGCGCTGGCGCTGCTGGGCGGCGAGTTCGAGCTGTCTGGCGTGCCGCGCATGCACGAGCGCCCCATTGGCGATCTCATCGATGCGCTGCGCCAGCTGGGCTGCCAGATTGACTACCTGGGCAACGACGGCTACCCACCACTCAGGATCGCCCACGGCCAGGGCGTGCCTTCGCTGGCGCTGGCAGAGCCCATCCGCGTGCGCGGCGATGTGTCCAGCCAATTCCTCACTGCCCTGCTCATGGCGCTGCCGCTGGCGGCCGGCGAGCAGGCCATCGTGATCGAGGTGGTGGGCGAGCTGATCTCCAAGCCCTACATCGCCATCACGCTGCAGCTGCTGGCGCGGTTTGGCATCGTGGTCGAGCACCAGAACTGGCAGCGCTTCACCATCGCGGCGGGTAGCCGCTACCAGTCGCCCGGCAGTATTCATGTGGAGGCAGACGCCTCATCCGCTAGCTATTTCATAGCGCTTGGAGCAATAGCGACTGGTGCTACTGGCCAAAAAGATGCCAAATCCGGCATCAAGATACAAGGCGTGGGCCTCGACTCGATCCAGGGCGATATTCGCTTTGTCGAAGCGGCCCGGGCCATGGGCGCGGTGATCACCGGGGGCCCCAACTGGCTGCAGATCGAACGCGGCGCCTGGCCCCTCAAGGCCATTGACCTGGACTGCAACCACATCCCTGATGCGGCCATGACGCTGGCCGTGATGGCCCTGTATGCCGAGGGCACGACCACGCTGACCAACATCGCCAGCTGGCGCGTGAAGGAAACCGACCGCATCGCCGCCATGGCCACCGAGCTGCGCAAGCTCGGCGCCACGGTGGAGGAAGGTGCGGACTACATCCGCGTGACGCCTCCCGCCCAGTCCGCTGACTGGAAAGCCGCCAGCATCCACACCTACGACGACCACCGCGTGGCCATGTGCTTCTCGCTGGCCGCCTTCAATCCGGCGCGTCTGCCGGTGCGCATCGAAGATCCCAAGTGCGTAGCCAAGACCTTCCCGGACTATTTCGAGGCGCTGTTCTCGGTCGCCCAGGTCGAAACCTCTCACATCCCGGTGATCTGCATTGACGGCCCCACAGCCTCGGGCAAGGGCACGGTGGCGGCGGCGGTGGCGCAACGGCTGGGCTATCGCTTTTTGGATTCCGGCGCGATGTACCGCATCACCGCCCTCGCCGCGCTGCGGGCGGGTTTCGCCATCGATGCGGACCACGAAGCCCGTATCGCCACCCTGGCCCAGACGCTGCCGGTGCGGTTTGAGGGTGGCAAGGTGTGGCTGGGCAGCGACGACGTGACCGAGGCCATCCGCACCGAAGAAGCCGGTATGAACGCGTCCCGCGTGTCCGCCCTGCCTGCCGTGCGCACGGCGCTGGTGGACCTGCAACATAGCTTCCAGCGCCTGCCGGGGCTGGTGGCCGATGGTCGCGACATGGGCACCGTGATCTTCCCCGAGGCACCGTTGAAGGTGTATCTCACGGCCAGCGCCGCCTGCCGCGCGGAACGCCGTTATAAGCAGTTGATTTCTAAGGGTTTTTCGGCTAGTATCGAAGACCTTCGCGCAGATTTGGAGGCGCGCGACGCCCGGGACAGTTCCCGCAGCGTTGCTCCCTTGAAGCCCGCGCAAGACGCTCTGGTCCTGGACAACTCCGATTTGACGATTGAACAAGCCGTCGAAAAGGTCTTGGCCTGGTGGCAGGAGCGCCAGCCCTTCGCAGCTTCTGCGCAGCGCTGACAACGTGGAGCCTTCGGGCTCCAGGCAGTGCCGAAAGGCCTTGCCACAGGCCCACGCAGCCCCCATCGCGCGTCAGCGCGCAGGTTGTGTGGATCGATAACCTAACCCGCGGCTCTGCCGCAAAAAACCACCGCAAGCAGCTATAAAAACGGTAGCAATGGTGCTGCCGGAATCCTGTTTGTGGCAAGGAAACACATGTCCGAATCTTTTGCCGCCCTTTTTGAAGAATCCTTGCAGCGCACGGAAATGCGCCCAGGCGAAGTCATCACCGCTGAAGTCGTGCGCGTTGAGCACAACTTCGTGGTCGTGAACGCTGGCCTCAAGTCCGAAGCCTACGTGCCGCTGGAAGAGTTCAAGAACGACAAGGGCGAAGTCGAAGTCCAAGTGGGTGACTTCGTGTCGGTGGCCATTGGCTCCATCGAAAACGGCTACGGCGACACCATCCTGTCGCGCGACACCGCCAAGCGTCTGGCTTCCTGGATGAGCCTGGAAAAAGCCCTGGAATCCGGCGAATTCGTCACTGGCACGACCAGCGGCAAGGTCAAGGGCGGTCTGACCGTTCTGGTCAACGGCATCCGCGCATTCCTGCCCGGCTCGCTGATCGATACCCGTCCGATCAAGGATCTGACGCCGTACGAAAACAAGACCATGGAATTCAAGGTCATCAAGCTGGACCGCAAGCGCAACAACGTGGTGCTGAGCCGCCGCGCTGTTGTGGAAGCCTCCATGGGCGAAGAGCGCGCCAAGCTGATGGAAACCCTGAAGGAAGGCTCCATCGTTCAAGGCGTGGTCAAGAACATCACCGAATACGGTGCGTTCGTGGACCTGGGCGGCATCGACGGCCTGCTGCACATCACCGACATGGCATGGCGCCGCGTGCGTCACCCCTCCGAAGTGGTGACCGCTGGCCAGGAAATCACTGCCAAGATCCTGAAGTTCGACACTGAAAAGAACCGTGTCTCGCTGGGTCTGAAGCAAATGGGCGACGACCCATGGATGGGCGTGAACCGCCGCTACCCCCAAGGCACCCGCCTGTTCGGCAAGATCACGAACATTGCCGACTACGGCGCATTCGTGGAACTCGAACCCGGCATCGAAGGCCTGGTGCACGTGTCTGAAATGGACTGGACCAACAAGAACATCGCTCCCGCCAAGCTGGTTTCGCTGGGCGACGAAGTCGAAGTCATGGTTCTGGAAATCGACGAAGACAAGCGCCGCATCAGCCTGGGCATGAAGCAGTGCAAGGCCAACCCATGGCAAGAATTCGCACAGGACACGAAGCGCGGCGACCGCGTCAAGGGTCCGATCAAGTCGATCACCGACTTCGGCGTGTTCGTGGGCCTGGCTGCCGGCATCGACGGCCTGGTGCACCTGTCTGACCTGTCGTGGAACGAACCCGGCGAAGCCGCTGTTCGCAACTACAAGAAGGGCCAGGAAGTGGAAGCGATCGTGCTGGCCGTGGACGTGGACCGCGAACGCATCTCGCTGGGCATCAAGCAGCTCGACGGCGACCCATTCACGACCTTCGTGACCGTGAACGACAAGGGCCAGACGGTGACCGGCAAGGTCAAGACCGTGGACGCCCGTGGCGCTGAAATCGACCTCGGCGAAGACATCGTGGGCTACCTGCGCGCTTCGGAAATCTCCCGCGACCGCGTGGAAGATGCCCGCAACGTGCTCAAGGAAGGCGACGAAGTCACGGCCGTGGTGGTGAACGTGGATCGCAAGACCCGCAACATCCAGCTGTCGATCAAGCAAAAGGACATGGCTGACGAACAAGGCGCCATGGCCAACCTGAGCCAGCAATCGAGCCGCGAAAGCGCCGGCACGACCAGCCTGGGCGCCCTGCTGCGCGCCAAGCTGGACAACTCGGAAAAGTAAAGCGCTGACCCGTTAAACGGTCAGACAGCGGGCGCCTCGGCGCCCGCTCTTTTTTCAGCCAAGACTGCCTATGTCCCAAGATTCCATGACCCGCTCAGACCTCGTCGAAGAACTGGCCGCCCGTTTCGGCCAGCTCACCCACCGCGATGCCGAATACGCCGTCAAGACCATTCTGGACGCCGTGGGCGAGGCCCTGGTGCGCGGGCACCGCATCGAGATCCGGGGCTTTGGCAGCTTCTCGGTCAACCACCGCCCTCCCCGCATGGGCCGCAATCCACGCAGCGGCGAGGCCGTGGCCATTCCCGAAAAGCGTGTGCCCCATTTCAAGCCGGGCAAGGCCCTGCGCGAAGCCGTCGACAAACGCACGGCCGAAATGGAAGAAAAGGCACCGCCCGCAACGGGCACCCTGGGCAACTGATATCAAATTGATAGCGGCAAGCGCATGATTCACTAGCGCCTGCTGCCGTTTTGACTTGTATTGACCTGAGAGACGGCATCCACAGGCCCCCTGCGCCAAGCTCTTAGAATCGCCCCACCACTGGGGAGACCGATGAAATACCTCCTGTGGCTGCTCAAGGCAGCCATTTTTTTTACGCTCTTCGCCTTCGCGCTGAACAACCAGCAGGATGCGACCGTGCATTTCTTCTTTGGCACGCAATGGCGTGCGCCGCTGGTGCTGGTGGTGCTGACCGCATTTGCCGCAGGTCTGGTCGTTGGGGCCTTGGGCATGGTGCCGCGCTGGTGGCGCCACCGCAACGCTGCACGCCGCGCCCAGGCAGCAGTCGTGGTTGCACCAACGCCCGTAACGGCCCCCGCCGCCAGCGCCACCCCGGCAGCGCCCCCACCACCTCCTGACCTGCCTTCGATCCATGGAATTTGACCTGAGTTGGATACTGCTGGGCTTGCCCCTGGCCTTTGTGCTGGGCTGGCTGGCGTCGCGGTTTGACCTGCGCCAGCTGCGCGCCGAAAACCGCCGCGCCCCAAAGGCGTACTTCAAGGGTCTGAACTTCCTGCTCAACGAGCAGCAGGACCAAGCCATCGACGCCTTCATCGAGGCCGTGCAGAACGACCCCGACACCTCCGAGCTGCACTTCGCCCTGGGCAACCTGTTTCGCCGCCGGGGCGAATACGACCGTGCCGTGCGTGTGCACGAGCACCTGCTCTCTCGCGGCGACCTGAGCCGTACTGACCGCGAACGCGCCCAGCATGCGCTGGCGCTCGACTTCCTCAAGGCCGGGCTGCTCGACCGCGCCGAAGATGCGCTGCAGCGCCTGGAGGGCACCCCGTTCGAGGCCCAGGCCCGCCTGGCGCTGCTGGCCATCTACGAACGTTCGCGCGACTGGCCCCATGCCGCCACCATTGCCCGCAAGATGCACGACGCCGATCAGGGCGACTTCAGCACCCGGCAAGCCCACTACCTGTGCGAGCAGGCGCTGGCGCTGAGCGCGCAAGGCGACCTGCCGGGCGCTCAGGCCCTGCTGGACCAGGCAGTGGCCGCGGCTCCCGAGGCCGCGCGCGCGCGCATTGAACTGGCGCGCCTGCAACGCCTGATGGGTCAGCCGGCTGCCGTGCTGTCCACACTCAAGGCGCTGGGCGAGCGCAACCCCGCAGCGCTGCCCCTGGCCGCCCCGCTGATGGTCGAGGCTGCCACCGCTACCGGCCGCACCCAGGAAGTGCATGCCCTTTTGCAGGCGCACTATGCGCAAGCGCCTTCGCTGGACGTGCTGGAAAGCATCGTGGCCATGGAAGCCGCCGACGAGGCCACCCGCCCATCCGCCCGCCAGCGTTATGTGGAGCACCTGGACAAGGAGCGCTCCCTGGTCGCTGCCGCCAAATGGCTGGCTACCGAAAAGCTGGAACACGAAGAATTCCACCCCCAGGTTCAACGTGCCCTGGACCATGCCGTCAAGCCCCTGACCCGCTACCGATGCGCGGCCTGTGGCTTCGAGGCGCGCCAGCATTTCTGGCAATGCCCCGGCTGCCAGACCTGGGACAGCTACCCCGCACGCCGCGTCGAAGAACTCTGACCCAAGCCTTCATCCCCAACGCTGTAAGACCCTTGCCATGCTGAAGAAACTGCTGACCCTGCTGGTTGCCACGCTGCTCGCCACCGCCACCTGGGCCGCCGTGGATGTGAACACCGCCACCGAGGCCGAACTGGACGGAATCAAGGGCATCGGGCCCGGCCTGTCGGGCCGCATCCTCCAGGAGCGCCAGAGTGCCCCCTTCAAGGACTGGGCCGACTTCATCGGCCGTGTGGGCGGCGTGGGCAACAAGAGTGCCGTCAACTTCTCCAAAGAGGGCCTGACCGTCAACGGCAAGAAGTACAGCGCAGCAGCCGCCGCCAAGGCAGAAGCCAAATCCAGTAAAAAGCACAGCAGCTCCCAGGCAGCAGACCGCAAGGCCCGTGGCAGCGCTGACAAGGAGGCCGCAACGGCAACCACGCCAGCCACACCACCCGCCACGGCGACTGCGGCACCGGCCGCGCCAGCACCGGCAACCGGCGCTAGCAAAAACTAAGCACGCTTCACAAGTAGCAAGCCCGCTCCAGCGGGCTTGTTTTTTTGCGGCAGGGCATGCGCGACAGCAAGGGGCGGGCAGGGTTTTTAGGCGCTGCCCCCAGGGCGTGTTCCTCTTCAATTCCCCCACGCGAAAGCCATCCAGGCCGTGCAGTGCCAGGCGCCCTGAGCGCCGTGTAGCGTGGCTACACAAGCGAAGGGCAACGACGCAATGTGTGGCTTGGCCGGCTTTCCCTTCGGGCTGGCTGCGCAATGCGGCGTCTGCTTTGTCGGGCATCCATCCGCATTGCACCGCCAGCGCGTGGGGGAATTGAAGGGGGACACGCCCTAGAATCAATCGCGCATGCCCCTGATCACGCTCATCCTTCTTCCCTTCATCGGCAGCCTGCTGGCAGCGGTTCTGCCCTCCAACGCCCGCAATACCGAGTCCACCCTGGCAGGACTCATCGCCCTGTTCTGCACCGTGCAGGTGGCGCTCTACTTCCCGCAGATTGCAGACGGCGGCGTGATCCGGCAAGAGCTGGCCTGGCTGCCCGCGCTGGGCCTGAACCTCGTCATCCGCATGGACGGCTTTGCCTGGATGTTCTGCATGCTGGTGCTGGGCGTGGGCAGCCTGGTGGTGCTGTATGCGCGCTACTACATGTCTGCGGCCGACCCGGTGCCGCGCTTCTTCTCGTTTTTTCTGGCCTTCATGGGTGCGATGGCAGGCGTGGTGCTGTCGGGCAACATCATCCAGATTGCGTTTTTCTGGGAGCTGACCAGCCTGTTTTCCTTCCTGCTGATCGGCTACTGGCACCACCGCAAGGATGCGCGGCGCGGGGCGCGCATGGCGCTCACCGTCACCGGCACAGGGGGGCTGGCCATGCTGGCGGGCATGCTGGTGCTGGGGCACATCGTTGGCAGCTACGACCTCGATCATGTGCTCGCCGCCGGCCAGCTCATCCAGAACCACGCGCTGTACACCACCGCGCTCGTACTGATTCTGCTGGGCGCGCTCACCAAAAGCGCGCAGTTCCCCTTCCACTTCTGGCTGCCCCACGCCATGGCTGCGCCCACCCCTGTGTCGGCCTACCTGCATTCGGCCACCATGGTCAAAGCGGGCGTGTTTCTGCTGGCGCGCCTGTGGCCCGCGCTGGCGGGCACCGAGCAGTGGTTCTGGCTGGTGGGCGGCGCGGGCCTGGCCACCTTGCTGGTGGGCGGCTACGCGGCCATGTTCCAGAACGACCTCAAGGGGCTGCTGGCGTACTCGACCATTTCGCACCTGGGCCTCATCACCCTGCTGCTGGGCCTGAACAGCCCGCTGGCCGCCGTGGCGGCCGTGTTCCACATCATGAACCACGCCACCTTCAAGGCCTCGCTGTTCATGGCCGTGGGCATCGTGGACCATGAAAGCGGCACGCGGGACATCCGGCGCCTGTCGGGCCTGCGCACCATGATGCCGATCACCGCCACCCTGGCCATGGTGGCCAGTGCAGCCATGGCGGGCGTGCCGCTGCTCAATGGCTTCCTGTCCAAGGAAATGTTCTTTGCCGAGACGGTGTACGTGAACACCACGCCATTGCTCGAATGGCTGCTGCCGGTGGCCGCCACGGTGGCCGGCATGTTCAGCGTGGCGTACTCGCTGCGCTTCACGGTGGATGTGTTCTTTGGCCCGCCCGCCACCGACCTGCCGCGCCCGCCCCATGAGCCGCCGCACTGGATGCGCGTTCCGGTCGAACTGCTGGTGCTGGCCTGCCTCGTGGTGGGCACGTTGCCCGCGTGGTCGGTGGGGGCCTACCTGGCCGCTGCCGCGCGGCCCGTGGTGGGGGGCGAGCTGCCCACGTACAGCCTGGCGGTCTGGCATGGGTTCAACACCCCCTTTGTGATGAGCCTGGTGGCTTTGGGCGGGGGCATCGCGCTCTACGCACTGCTGCGCTGGCAGCGCGAAAAGGGTGCCATCGATGCGCCACCCGTCATGCGCCGCATCAGCGGCCAGCGGGCCTTTGAGGCCACGCTGGCCGTGCTCAGCCTGATGGGCCGCAATGGCCGCCGCCTGCTGGGCACTGGTCGCCTGCAGTGGCAGATGCTGTGGCTGGTGTGCGCTGCGCTGGTGGCGGGCACCCTGCCCCTGTGGGCGCGGGGCCTGCCCATTGGCGACCGGATGCAGCTGCCGCTGTCCCCCGCCTTTGCGCTGCTGTGGTTGCTGGGTGCCGTGTGCGCCGTGGCGGCAGCCTGGCAGGCCAAATACCACCGGCTGGCGGCACTGACGCTGCTGGGTGGCTCCGGGCTGTGCGTGTGCCTGACCTTCCTGTGGTTCTCGGCGCCCGACCTGGCGCTCACACAGATCGTGGTGGAGGTGGTGACCACCATCCTCATTCTGCTGGGCCTGCGCTGGCTGCCGCGGCGCGACGAGAGCCTGCGCGTGCCCACGCTGGCCGAAGAGCGCCGCACCCAGCTGCGCCGCTACCGCGACATGGCGTTGACGTTGGCCGCAGGGGGTGGCATGGCCCTGCTGTCGTTCGCGATGATGAGCCGCCCCTTCCCCGACAGCACCTCCACCTTCTTCCTGGAGCGTGCGCTTTCCGAAGGGGGCGGCACCAACGTGGTCAACGTCATGCTGGTGGACTTCCGGGGCTTTGACACCTTTGGCGAGATCGTGGTGCTCGGCATTGTGGCGCTCACGGTGTATGCGCTGCTGCGGCGCTTCCGCCCTGCGCGCGAGGTGATGGACCTGCCGCCCCAGCAGCGCGCACTGCCCGCCGATGTGGACACCGACCTCGCCAACCCACGCCAGACTGCCGACACCGCCGTGGGCTACCTCATGGTGCCCGCCGTGCTGGTGCGGCTGATGCTGCCGTTTGCCACGCTGGTAGCGGTCTACCTCTTCATGCGCGGCCACAACGAGCCCGGCGGCGGCTTTGTGGCGGGGCTGGTGTTCTCGGTGGCCCTGCTGCTGCAGTACATCGTCTCGGGCACCTCGTGGGTCGAGGCGCATCTGCCGCTGTACCCGCGCCGCTGGATCGGTGTGGGCCTGCTCGCCGCACTGGCCACGGGCCTGGGCGCACTGGCCTGGGGCTATCCGTTTTTGACCAGCCACACGGCGCATTTTTCGCTGCCCGTGGTGGGTGAGATCCACGTGGCCAGCGCGCTGTTCTTCGACATCGGCGTGTTCACCCTGGTGGTGGGCTCCACCATGCTCATCCTCACCGGCATTGCCCATCAGTCGGTGCGCAGCCACCGCTACAACAACGCACGCGCGGCCGAAGAAGCCCAGGCCGCCGCCACACCGGGAGAAGGTCCATGGAACTGATACTGGCCCTGGCCATCGGCGTGCTCACAGGTTCCGGCGTGTGGCTGCTGCTGCGGCCCCGCACCTTCCAGGTCATCATGGGCCTGTCGCTGCTGTCGTACGCGGTCAACCTCTTCATTTTCAGCATGGGCCGCCTGGGCCTCGCGATTGACAAAGAGCCCGTGCTGCAGCCCGGGGTGCCGCAAGACCTGGCCCACTATGCCGACCCCATGCCCCAGGCACTCACGCTCACGGCCATCGTCATCGGCTTTGCCATGACCGCCCTCTTCCTCGTGGTGTTGCTGGCATCGCGTGGCATGGCGGGCACCGACCATGTGGACGGCACCAAGGGTAAAGACGTGCAGGAAATGCCATGACTAGAGAACACCCCCCTGAGCGGCTTCGCCGCTTCCCCCCGCTCTCGCAGCGCTGTGCGCTGCGGGCAGGGGGACGCAGCCCTCGCTGCGGGGCGGCCCTTGCTTGGCTGCCCCGGCCTGGGGCGTGCCAGTTTCATGCGCAGCGCCTTGGACAAATGACATGACATTCATGCACATGCTGCTTGAGCGGCTCATGCCGCACCTGATCCTCGCGCCCATTGCGCTGCCCCTGCTCACGGCCGGGCTCATGCTGCTGCTGCGCGAGGAACGCCAGCGCACCAAGGTCACGCTCAACATCACATCGACCCTGGTCGGCCTGGTGGTGGCTGTGTTGCTGCTGGTGCAGGCCAAGGAGCCCAGCGTGCAGACCAGCCTGGGCGTGTACCTGCCGGGCAACTGGCCGGCGCCGTTCGGCATCGTGCTGGTCATCGACCGCCTGTCGGCCATGATGCTGGTGCTGACCAGCACCGTGGCGCTCGCCACGGTGCTGTTCTCGGCCGCGCGCTGGCACCGGGCGGGTGTGCACTTTCACCCGCTGTTCCAGTTCCAGCTCATGGGGCTGGCCGGCGCGTTCCTCACGGCCGACCTGTTCAACCTGTTTGTGTTCTTCGAGATCATGCTGGCGGCGTCCTACGGGCTGCTGCTGCATGGCTCGGGCCGCCCGCGCGTGTCGGCGGGGCTGCACTACATCGCCATCAACCTCGCCGCCTCTTCGCTGTTCCTCATCGGGGTGTCGATGCTCTACGGCATCACCGGCACGCTCAACATGGCCGACCTGGCCCAGAGCATTGCGGGTGTGGCCGTGGCAGACCGGGGGCTGCTGCATGCGGCCGCGGCCATTCTGGCGGTCGCGTTCCTCATCAAGGCCGCCGTGTGGCCGCTCAACTTCTGGCTGGTGCCTGCCTACAGCGCGGCCACGGCACCCGTGGGTGCGCTTTTCGCGCTCATGACCAAGGTGGGCGTGTACAGCGTGCTGCGGCTGTGGACGCTGCTGTTTGGCGCCGAGGCCGGTGAATCCGCGCTGTTTGGCAGCCAGTGGCTCATTGGCGGCGGCATGCTGACCATGGCCTTTGGTGCCATTGGCATGCTGGGTTCGCAGCGGCTGGGGCACCTGGCAGGGTTCAGCGCCGTGCTGTCGTCGGGCACCCTGCTGGCCGCCGTGGGCTTTGGGCAAAACCTGCTCACGGGTGGACTGCTGTACTACCTGCTCAGTTCTACCCTGGCTGTGAGTGCGCTGTTCCTGCTCACCGACCTGATCGACCGCTGGCGCAACAACGGTGCCAACCTCGCTCCGTATGAGCAGACCGACGACGCACCCTTTCTGTCGGCCGACCTGGTGCCCACCGAGGGCATGAACCTGGACGACAAGGAACAGGCGCTGATCGGCCAGGTCATCCCCGCCGCAGCGGCCTTTCTGGGCCTGGCGTTCATGGCCTGCACGCTGGTCATTGCGGGCCTGCCGCCCTTGCCCGGTTTTGTGGGCAAGTTCGCCATGATCCACGCACTGCTCAACCCGCTGGGGCTGGGCGCGGCCCAGGGCATCCGCCTGGGCGCTGCGGGCTGGATGCTGGTGGCGTTGCTGGTGAGCTCGGGGCTGCTGGCGCTGCTGGCACTCACACGCGCGGGCATTCGCCATTTCTGGTCGGCCCAGGGCCGTGCTTCACCGCAGCTTTTGGTGCTGGAGGGGCTGCCCATTGCGCTGCTGCTGCTGGCTTGCGTGGCGCTGGTGTGGCAGGCTGGGGCGGTGATGCGCTACGCCCAGGCCACGGCCGATGCCCTGCATGCGCCCAGCACTTACGTGCGTGCGGTGATGACCGCTGCTCCCGTCGCGGCTTCGCCTGCGGCGATGCCTGAAACCACGCCACCGGGGGACAAGCCATGACCCAACCTGCTCAACCTGCGGCGTCCAACGCCCCCGCCATGCCGCCACGCCCGGGTCCATTGCGGCGCCTGGTGCCGGCCCCGCTGCTCTCGCTGGCGCTCCTGGGCCTGTGGCTGCTGCTCAACCGCAGCCTGAGCGCGGGCCACTTCGTGCTGGGCACGGTGCTGGCACTGGCCATCCCGCTGCTCACCGCCGGGCTGCGCCCGCTGCCGGTGCGCATCCGCAAGCCGGGCACCGTCCTGCGCCTGGCACTCACGGTGGTGGCCGACACCACCCGGTCCAACCTCGCGGTGGCCCGCCTGCTGCTGGCGCCCGGCCGCAGGCGCCACCCTGCGGGCTTTGTGCACATCCCGCTGGACGTGCTGGACCCCAACGCATTGGCCGTGCTGGCGATGATCGTGTGCATCACACCTGGTACCGCGTGGGCCGAGATTTCTCTGGACCGCAGCATGCTGCTGCTGCACGTGCTGGAGTTGGACGACCCCGCCACGGTGATCGCGGACGTGAAGCAGCGCTACGAGGCGCCCCTGATGGAGATTTTTGAATGACCCCCGTGCTGGACTGGGCCCTGCCGGCCGCCCTGCTCATGCTCGCGCTGGCCATGGGCTGTGCGTTGATCCGACTGCTCAAGGGCCCGTCTGCGCAAGACCGCGTGCTGGCTCTGGACTGCATGTACCTGAGCGGCATGCTGGTGATGCTGGTGCTGGGTCTGCTCTACGGCAGCAAGAACTACTTCGAGGCTGCGCTGCTGCTGGCGCTGTTCAGCTTTGTCGGCTCCATGGCCATGGCCAAGTTTTTGCTGCGCGGCGAGGTGATCGAATGACCGAAGCCGCCACCACCGCCACCGCTGTTCTTCCGCTGTGGCTGGAAATCATCGTTGCCGTGCTGGTGCTGGCCGGTGCCGCGCTGGCCCTGCTGGGCTCCATCGGGCTGCTGCGGCTGCCCACTTTTTTTGAACGGGTACACGCGCCCTCCATCATTGCCACGCTGGGCTGTTGGCTGATCATGCACGGCACCGTGCTGTACTTCTCGGTGGCCGACCGCAGCCTGGCGCTGCATGCGCTGCTGATCGCCGTGTTCGTGGCGATCACGGTGCCGGTGATGTCGATCTTTCTCATGCGCGCGGCGCTGTTCCGCGCACGGCAGGCCGGGCGCGACGTGCCGCCCAGCCTGAGCCAACCCAAGGTGGGTGTGAGCACGGAAGTCAAAGACGCCTGACCAACCACTCCTGATTTGATAGCTGCAGACGCATATAAAACATGCGCTTGCGGCACTTTTAGCTCTTATTTCGCACCCGACACACCAAACCCGCCGCCGCCGGGGGTGTGAATCTCGAACACATCGCCCGGCAGCATCTCTGCCTGGCCGATGTGGTCCAGCTGCTCCACCCGGCCATCGCTGCGCACCACCTTGTTGATACCCACGGCACCCGGCTGGCCGCCCGCCATGCCAAACGCGCCATGGTGGCGGCCGTTCGACAAGATGCTGGCCGTCATCGGCTCCAGAAAGCGCACACGGCGCACGCCGCCGTCGCCACCTTTCCACTGCCCGGCACCGCCCGATCCCTTGCGGATCTCGTAGCCCTCCAGCCGCACCGGAAAGCGGAACTCCAGCACCTCGGGGTCCGTCAGGCGCGAGTTGGTCATGTGGCACTGCACGACGCTGGTGCCACCAAAACCGCCCACCAGCTGCCCGTTGGCATCCCACACACCGCCCGCGCCGCTGCCGCCCGAGATGGTCTCGTAGTACTGGTAGCGCGTGCTGCCAAACGTGAAGTTGTTCATCGTGCACTGTCCCGCCGCCATCAGGCCTAGTGCGCCGTACAGCGCATTGGTGATGCAGGTGGACGTTTCCACATTGCCCGCCACCACTGACGCTGGTGGGTTGGGGTTGAGCATGCTGCCGGGCGGGATGATGACGTTGAGCGGCTTGAGGCACCCCGCGTTCAGCGGAATGTCGTCATCCACCAGCGTGCGGAACACATACAGCACCGCCGCCATACACACCGCCGTGGGCGCATTGAAATTGTTGGTCTGCTGCGGGCTGGTGCCGGTGAAATCAATGGTGGCACTGCGGTTAGTGGCATCCACCTTCACGGCCACGCTGATCTGCGCGCCGTTGTCCAGAGGCAGCGTGAACGCACCATCCTTGAGCCGTGTGATGACACGGCGCACGGACTCTTCGGCGTTGTCCTGCACATGGCGCATGTAGGCCTGCACGACGTCCAGGCCAAACTCGCCCACCATGCGGCGCAGCTCCTGCTGGCCTTTCTCATTCGCTGCGATCTGCGCGCGCAGGTCGGCCATGTTCTGCTGGGGGTTGCGGCTGGGGTATTCGCCGCTTTCCAGCAGCGCAATCATCTCGGCCTCGCGCAGCACGCCGCGTTCCACCAGCTTCACGTTGTTGATCTGCACGCCCTCTTCTTCAATGCGCGTGGAGAACGGCGGCATGGAGCCCGGCGTGGTGCCGCCCACATCGGCGTGGTGGCCCCGGCTACCCACATAGAACGTGGGCTCGGCCTCGTTGGCGATGTAGACCGGCGTGATGACCGTGATGTCCGGCAGGTGCGTGCCGCCGTGGTACGGGTCGTTGAGCACGAACACATCGCCGGGCTGCATGCGGCCCGCGTTCTCGCGGATCACGGTCTTGATGCTCTCGCCCATGCTGCCCAGGTGCACGGGCATGTGCGGCGCGTTGGCAATCAGGTTGCCTTCGGCATCGAACAGCGCGCAGCTGAAGTCCAGGCGCTCTTTGATGTTCACCGAGTACGCCGTGTTCTGCAGCTGCAGCCCCATCTGCTCGGCAATGTTCATGAACAGGTTGTTGAACACCTCCAGCAGCACCGGGTCCACCGTGGTGCCCACGGCATGCTGCACGGCGCGCGCCACACGGCGGTTGAGCAGCAGGTGGTCCAGGTCGGTCAGCGCGGCCTCCCAGCCGGGCTCTACTATTGTTGTAGCGTTCTTCTCGGCAATGATGGCCGGGCCGGGGATCACGTCGCCGGGACGCAGGTCCTCGCGCACCACCAGCGCCGCATCGTGCCAGGCAGCGATTCCATCCACACCACCCGTGTACATGCGCACGGTGCTGCGGCGCGGCACCGTGCGGGCGGGCTGCAGCGCGTGGCGTGGCTCCACGGGGGCATCGCCGGGCACAACGGCCTCGACCGACACAGCCTCCACCACCAGGCCCTTGCCCTGCATGAGGAAGGCAAAACGCTGGCGGTAAGCGTTCTCGAACGCGGCGGTGATCTCGGCCAGCGAGCCAAACGGCACGATGAGTGCCGAGTCGCTGCCCTCGTAGCGCACGTGCACGCGGCGGTGCACCACGGCAGTGCCCGCGCCCACCTGCTGGCGCTCCAGCTCGGTGCGTGCGGTGGTGGCAAGTTGCTCCAGCGTGGCTTCGATGCCGGGCAACGCGTCCGGCACGAGCTTGGTTTCCACCGCCTGTTCACGGATCACGTTCTGATCCGCCAGGCCCATGCCGTAGGCGCTGAGTACCCCCGCCAACGGGTGCACAAACACGCGCGTCATGCCCAGGGCATCGGCAACCAAACATGCATGCTGGCCACCCGCGCCGCCAAAACACTGCAGCGTGTAGCGCGTCACGTCATAGCCGCGCGCCACACTGATCTTTTTGATGGCGTTGGCCATCTGCTGCACGGCAATCTGGATGAAGCCGTGCGCCACATCCTCGGCCTTGCGTCCGGTCTGGGTGGCGAGGTCGCCAAACTTTTGCGCCACGGCATCACCGTCCAGGGCCTCGTTGGCCGCGTGACCAAACACCTTGGGAAAGTGCGCAGGCTGGATCTTGCCCACCATCACGTTCGCGTCCGTCACGGCCAGCGGGCCGCCACGGCGGTAGCTGGCGGGGCCAGGGTTGGCGCCCGCGCTTTCGGGGCCGACGCGGAAGCGTGCGCCATCAAAGCCGAGGATGGAGCCGCCGCCAGCCGCCACGGTATGGATGCTCATCATGGGCGCGCGCATGCGCACGCCGGCCACCTGGGTTTCGAACTCGCGCTCGAACTCGCCTGCGTAGTGGCTCACGTCGGTGCTGGTGCCACCCATGTCAAAACCGATGACCTTGTCGTGGCCCGCAAGGCCCGCGGTGCGCGCCATGCCGACGATGCCACCGGCGGGGCCAGAGAGGATCGCATCCTTGCCCTGGAATACCTGCGCGTCCGTGAGGCCGCCCGACGACTGCATGAAGAACAGCTTCACGCCTGGCATTTCGCTCGCCACCTGGTCCACATAGCGGCGCAGGATGGGCGACAGGTACGCATCCACCACCGTGGTGTCGCCCCGGCTCACCAACTTCATCATGGGGCTGGTGGCATGCGATACGCTCACCTGCGTAAAGCCGATTTCGCGCGCGATGCGGGCGGCGGCTTCTTCGTGCGCTGTGTAGCGGTAGCCGTGCATGAACACGATGGCCGCGCTGCGCAGGCCCGCGTCGTAGGCCGCCCACAGGCGTTCCTTCAGGTGGGCTTCGTCCAGCGGCTCGATCACTTCGCCCTGTGCCCCCATGCGCTCCTGCGCCTCGATCACGCGCTCGTACAGCAGCTCGGGCAGCACGATGTGGCGGTCAAACAAACGGGGGCGGTTCTGGTACGCAATGCGCAGCGCGTCCTTGAAGCCCTTGGTGGTGATGAGCAGCGTGGGCTCGCCCTTGCGCTCCAGCAGCGCGTTGGTGGCCACGGTGGTGCCCATCTTCACGCACTCCACCAGCGCAGGCGTCACGGGCTCACCGGGCTTCAGGCCCAGCAGGTAGCGAATGCCGGCCACCGCCGCGTCCTTGTACTGCTCGGGGTTCTCGGACAGCAGCTTGTGCGTGACCAAGGTGCCGTCCGGGCGCTTTCCCACCACGTCGGTGAAGGTGCCGCCCCGGTCGATCCAGAACTGCCAGCGGGACAAAGGAGAAACTTGTTGGGACATGATGATGCTATCTAATCAATAGCTGCCAGCGCATTGAATACCTGCGCTACAGCTGCATTTCATTCAAAAAACCAGAAACCAGGGGCAGGTTGTCACAGCGACGCTGCGGAGCGCGCTGCCTGGTCATACATGCCCGAGAGCACACGCAGCAAACGGGCCAGTTCGCCGATGTCGCGGTTGAGCGCGTCATCGGCATTCAAGGCATCGATGAGGCAGCTCTCGCGGATCTCGCGGTAGCGCTGCACATAGGCGCGGCCGGTGTCGGTGGCGGCGTAGGTGACTTCCTTGCCGTTCTTCTGCGAGGCGACCACGCCCAGGGTCTGCAGCTTTTTGAGCGAGTAGTTCACCAGGTGCGTGTCTTCCACGTTCATGATGAAGCAGATGTCGGCCAGTCGCTTGTCGCGCGCGCGATGCGTGACATGGTGCAGCACCACCACGTCGAGCGGCGTCAGGTCCTTGAGACCCGCCGCCGCCATGCAGTGCACCACCCAGCGGTGGAAAGCGTTGCCCGCCACGATGAGGCCGAACTCGAACTCGCTCATCTCTGCACTCTGCGCCGACACCAGATGCGCCGAAGACACGATGGGACCGGAGTCGGTTTTGGCCTTGGGCTTGGCGTCAGATTTCATGGCGGGTTCAGGCCTGCGGGTTCTGTCATTGGCACGGGATATGCATGGGGCATTGTAGGCAAGTCGATGGTAATTTGTTGGCAATTTGTCAGCGTTTAGGCAAAACACCTATCGCAATCGGATCGGCTTCCGATACAGTGATTTGTTACATCCAATCTTGTACATACAACCCTGCGGAGCAATATCCATGAAGCGTCGAATCTTCCCCGTGACCGCACTCGCCCTGACCCTGGCTGCGGGCCTGTCTGCCACCTCGGCATTCGCCCAGACCAAGTGGGACCTGGCCGCCGCCTACCCCGCCACCAACTTCCACACCGAGAACATGGTGCAGCTGGCCAGCGATGTGGACAAGGCCACGGGCGGCAAGCTCAAGATCACGGTGCATGCCAACGCCGCGCTGTTCAAGGCCCCTGAAATCAAGCGCGCTGTGCAAGGCGGCCAGGCGCAGATGGGCGAGATCCTGCTGGCCAACTTCCAGAACGAATGGCAGCTGTTTGGCGTGGATGGCCTGCCCTTCCTGGCCGATAGCTACGACGCCTCCAAGAAGCTCTACGCCGCCCAAAAGCCATTCCTGGAAAAGAAGCTGGCTGAGCAGGGAATGATGCTGCTGTACGCCGTGGCCTGGCCTCCACAAGGCATCTACACCAAGAAGCCGCTGGCCTCTGCCGCCGACCTCAAGGGCATCAAGTGGCGCGCCTACAGCCCTGCCACCGCCCGCATTGCCGAGCTGGTCGGCGCCCAGCCCGTGACGGTGCAGGCCGCAGAGTTCTCGCAGGCGCTGGCCACGGGCGTGGTCGAATCGACGATGACCTCGGGCGCCACCGGTGTGGACAGCAAGCTGTACGAACACCTCAAGTTCTACTACGACACCCAGGCCTGGCTGCCCAAGAACGCCGTGCTGGTGAACAAGAAGGCGTTTGACGCCCTCGACAAGCCCAGCCAGGACGCGCTGCTGAAGGCCGGTGCCGACGCCGAAGCACGCGGCTGGGCCAACAGTGCCAAGGTCAACACCGACACCGTCGCCAAGCTCAAGGCCAATGGCATGGATGTGGTGGCCCCACCGGCCGCCCTGAAGGCCGACATGGCCAAGGTGGGCGACACCATGCTCAAGGAATGGCTGGACAAGGCCGGCCCCGAAGGCAAGGCGCTCATCGACGCCTACCGCAAGTAAGCCCAGGCGCCCACGCACATGCGTCGTCTGCTGGACTTTCTGTACGACAGCGCCGCCGCCCTGGCGGCGCTTTTCATGGTCGGCTTGTTGGGGATGGTGCTGCTGTCCATCGCCAGCCGCCAGTTCCACTTCCACGTGCCGGGCACGGATGCCTATGCGGGCTATCTGATGGCCGCATCGGGCTTTCTGGCGCTCGCCCACACCTTGAAGCGCGGCGAGCACATCCGCGTCACACTGCTGCTCAACTTTCTGAAGGGCGGCGCCAAGAAGGCGTTCGAGATCTGGGCTTTGGCCATTGCCACCCTGCTGGCCGTACTGTTCGCGGTGTACAGCTGCAAGCTGGCCTGGCAGTCGCACGAGTTCCACGACATTTCCACCAGCAGCGACGCCACACCGCTGTGGATTCCGCAGATCGCCATGGCCTTGGGCACGGTGATTCTGGCGATCGCGTTCCTGGACGAGCTGGTGCTGGAGATGATGGGCAAGCGTGTGGATGCCTCCTCCGGCGAAGCATTGCGCAATGAATAAACCCGGCACGACCTACCATGAGTGATCTCGCCATAACCGGCCTGCTCGTACTGTCACTGTTCCTGATCCTGGGCAGCGGCGTATGGATCGGTCTCACCCTCTCCGGCGTCGCCTGGATCGCCATGCAGCTGTTCTCCGCCCGCCCGGCGGGCGATGCGATGGCCGTGACCATCTGGGGCAGCGCCTCCAGCTGGACCCTCACCGCCCTGCCTCTGTTCATCTGGATGGGCGAAATCCTGTTCCGCACCCGTTTGTCGCAAGACATGTTCAAGGGCCTTGCCCCGTGGGTACAGGCGCTGCCCGGCCGGCTGCTGCACACCAACGTGGTGGGCTGCACCATCTTTGCCGCCGTGTCGGGGTCGAGCGCCGCCACCTGCGCCACCATCGGCAAGATGACGCTGCCCGAGCTGACGCGCCGCGGCTACCCCGAGCACATGGTGGTGGGCACGCTGGCGGGCGCGAGCACGCTGGGTCTGTTGATCCCGCCGTCCATCATCATGATCGTGTACGGCGTGTCGGCCGAGGTGTCGATCTCGCAGCTGTTCATTGCGGGTGTGCTGCCGGGCATCCTGCTGGCGGCGCTGTTCTCGGGCTACATCATGCTGTGGGCGCTGCGCCACCCCGAGCAGGTGCCCGCCGCCGATGTGCGCATGAGCTTCATGCAAAAGCTGTCCGAATCGCGCAGCCTGATCCCCGTGGTGCTGCTGATCGCGGCAGTGCTGGGCTCCATCTACACCGGCTTTGCCACCGCCACCGAGGCCGCGGCCGTGGGCGTGGTCGGCTCGCTGGTGCTGTCTGCCGTGCAGGGCTCGATGACCTGGGGCACATTCAAGGACTCGCTGATGGGCGCCACGCGCCTGTACTGCATGATCGCGCTGATCTTGGCGGGCGCCGCTTTTCTCACGCTGGCCATGGGCTACATCGGCTTGCCGCGCCACCTGGCGGAATGGATCGCGTCGCTGGGCTTGAACCAGGCGCAGCTCATCGTGGCGCTGGCGATTTTCTACATCATCCTGGGCTGCTTTCTCGACGGTATCTCGATGGTGGTACTGACCATGGGCGTGCTCATGCCCACGGTGCAGGCGGCCGGCATCGACACCATCTGGTTCGGCATCTTCATCGTGCTGGTGGTGGAGATGGCGCAGATCACGCCGCCCGTGGGCTTCAACCTGTTTGTGCTGCAGGGCATGACAGGGCGCCAGCTGCCCTGGATCGCCAAGGTGGCCATGCCCATGTTCTTCCTGATGTGTGGCGCTGTGGCGTTGATCTATGTCTTCCCCGGCATCGTGACCTGGCTGCCGCAGCAGATGTCGGCACGCTGAACGCACCTGCCGCCAGCAGGCACAGCCAAGCGGGGCGCCCCCACCGGGGACGCCCCGCTTGGCGTTTTGAGGGATGGAGAGGAGCCAGTCCGACGCTCCAAAAATCCGGCGACAATGGCCCGATGTTGAACGTTCTTGCCATCTGCATCGGCGCCTGTGTGGGCGCACTGGCGCGCTGGCGCCTGGGTCTGTGGCTCAGCCCCGGGGGCCTCATTCCCTGGGGCACACTCGCCGCCAACCTGGTGGGTGGCTACCTCATCGGAGTGTGTGTCGCAGTGTTCCACGCCATGCCCCAACTCGACCCCGTGTGGCGGCTGGCGCTGGTCACCGGGTTTCTGGGCGCACTCACCACGTTCTCCAGCTTCTCTGCCGAAGTCGTTGAGATGCTAATGATGCAGCGCTACGCCATGGCGCTGGGCACCACGGCTTTGCACCTGGTGGGCTCGTTGAGTCTTACGGTGCTTGGCATGCAAAGTGCTTCGTATTTCATAGCATCTCGCGCTTGATATTCCTGCACTAGCACGTCATTTCGTCATCAATCCACGCCACACTGCATGGGCCCATACCCGCTGCTACCGCTGCTGCCGGTGCCGCCCCTTTCTTCTCTGTTCACCTACCGATACGCGAGCCCCTCATGGAAGCCAACACCCAACTCAACGAACGCCGCCTGGCCGATGCCTGGGCCGAGCTGCACAACCACGCCCACAACGGCAACCCGCTGCAGGCCGATGCCAACCGCATGGCCTTTGCGGACCCCGAATTCATGTTCCGCCGCGAAACCCGGGGCATCCGCTTTCAGCTCGAAATGCTCAAGCCCGACCTGGGCCAGGCCGAACAAGGCATTGAAAGCACCGTGGTGGTGTATGGCAGCGCGCGCTTTGTCGCACCCGACGAAGCCGCAGCACAGCTAGGCGAGGCCGAAGCCAGTGGCGACGCCGAACGCGTGCGCCGCGCACGCCTGGCCGTGCGCAACGCAGGCTATTACGACCTGGCCCGCCAGTTCGCCAAGCTGGTGGCCGACTACAGCGAACGCCAGCGCCCTGCCGACCGCATCTACATCTGCACCGGCGGCGGCCCAGGCATCATGGAGGCCGCCAACCGGGGCGCCCATGATGCGGGCGCACTGAACGTGGGCCTGAACATTGCCCTGCCCCACGAGCAAAGCGGCAACCGCTTCATCTCGCCCTCGCTGTCCTTCAAGTTCCACTACTTCGCGCTGCGCAAGATGCATTTCATGATGCGTGCCAAGGCGCTGGTGGCCTTCCCTGGCGGCTTTGGCACGCTGGACGAGCTGTTCGAAGTGCTGACCCTGGTCCAGACCAAAAAGGCCAAACCTGTACCCATCGTGCTGTTCGGCACCGACTACTGGAAGCGCCTCATCAACTTCGACGTGCTGGTGGAAGAAGGCACCATCTCTGCGCAGGACCTCAACCTGTTTCACTACACCGATGACCCTCAGGAGGCATGGGACTTGATCCGGGCGTTTTACAAGCTCTGACGGCCAACATACGGCGGGACGGGTGCCTGAAGCACCTACCTACCCCGCAGGGCTCTCTTCATGGGTTGCGCCCCATCAGCCAGGCCTGGCGAGAGCCTAGCCCCACGGCGCAGCCCACCACCCAGAACAGCCCTCCCACCCCAATCACGGCCCCCGCAGAGCCAAACAGCATGGGCATGAGCACGCTGGATGCGTTGATGGCCATGAGCCGCAGACCCAGCGCCTCGCCATGGCGGGCTGGCGGCGTGATCTGGTGCAGCAGGCTCATCACCATGGGCTGCACCGAGCCCAGTGCAAACCCGAGCAGCACCGAACACGCGCCCATGGCCAGCGCGCTGTGCAGCAGCGGGTAGACGCCAAACAGCACGGCCGTAGCGACCATGGCTCCCGCCACCACCACCCGTTCGCGCAGGCGCTCTGCCACGATGGGCATGAGCACCCGGATGACTGCAGCGGCAATCGCAAACGCCCCCAGGATGGAGCCAATGACGGACGCTGACAGGCCCCGCTCGTGCCCCAGCAGCGGGACCACGAAGGTGTGCACGTCCCAGCACGAGGACAAGATCCAGTTGACCAGCAGCAAGCGGCGAAACGGAGGTTCGTTCATCAGGTCCCACGCGCGCTGCGGGGGGCCGCCCGCGGCGGCAATCACGGGCGGCAGCTCTACCGTGTCTCGCACCCAGAACCAGGTGAGCAGGGGCAACACCGCCATCAGGGCAAAGGCGGCGCGATAGCCCTCGGTGCTGCCCGCAGCACTGCCCGCGTTGTCGATCATGAGCCCCGCGCAGAAAGGCCCGATGAAGTTGGACACCGCAGGCCCGATGGCCAGCCAGCTGAACACTTGCTTGAGCTGCGTGGCGTCGTGCGCAGCGCGCCCCACGTGGCGCTGCAGTGCAATGGTGGCGGCCCCGGTGGCGCCACCGGTCATCAACGCAGCCACACACAACACCGGAAAGACGGGGAACACCAGCGCCAGCGCAGCCCCTGCCGATGCAAGGGCCACCGCGTAGCCCACGGGGCGCTTCAAGCCGTGCCGGTCCGCATAGCGCCCTGCGGGCAAGGCCAGAAAAACCTGCGTGAGTGCGAACAATGCCAGCAACACCCCCACGGCTGCTGCACTGTGGCCCTCGCGCAGCGCCAGCAGTGGCGCCGCCAATCGCATGCCTGCCATGCAGGCGTGCACGCAGATCTGCCCCGCAATCAGACGCGCCAAGGCCCAGTTCACGGAAGGTCGTCCTCGGACTCCAACCCGGGAAATGCCGATGGGCTGGCCCCTGCCAGCGGCACGGCCGTGTCGGGCGCAGGCAGGTCCTGCACATCCCGCAGCTTGCGCTGGATGGCGCGGGTGCGCACCCCCACCTCGTCAAACTTCTTGGCGGCGGCATCGATGGATTTTTTGGTGGCCTCGACCACATCGCCAAACTTGGCGAACTCTGTCTTGACCATGCCCAAGAGGCTCCACACCTCGGACGAGCGCTTTTCGATCGCCAGCGTCTTGAAGCCCATTTGCAGGCTGTTGAGCATGGCGGCCAGGTTGGCCGGGCCGGTGATCATCACGCGGCACTCGTTCTGCACGGATTCGACCAGGCCGGGGCGGCGCATCACCTCGGCAAACAGGCCCTCGGTGGGCAGGTAGAGCACGGCGAAGTCGGTGGTGTGTGGGGGCGACACATACTTGGCAAAGATCTTCTTGGCCTCCAGCTTGATCGACGTCTCGAACGCATTGCCTGCCGACAGAATGGCTGCCTTATCGGCCGCGTCCTGCGCGTCCAGCAGGCGCTGGTACTGCTCCACGGGGTACTTGGAGTCGATGGGCAGCCACACCGGGTGCTCGTCGCTCTTGCCGGGCAGGCGGATCGCAAACTCCACCAGCTCATCGCTGCCCGGCACGGTCTTGACGTTGCGCGCGAACTGGTCGGGCGTGAGCACGTTATCGATGATGGCGCCCAGCTGCATTTCGCCCCAGGTGCCGCGCGACTTCACGTTGGTCATCACGCGCTTCAAGTCGCCCACGCTACCCGCCAGGGTCTGCATTTCGCCCAGGCCCTTGTGCACTTGTTCGAGCCGGTCGCTCACCAGCTTGAACGATTCGCCCAGGCGCTGCTCCAGCGTGGCGTGCAGCTTTTCGTCCACCGTGCGGCGCATTTCTTCGAGCTTGGTGGCGTTGTCGGCCTGGATGGCGGCCAGGCGCTCGTTGAGGGCGGTGCGCAGCTGCTCGGCGTTGTGCTGGCTGCCCTGCACCAGCCCGGTAAGCTGCTGCGACACGGCGTCTTGCAGCACCGCAAACTGGTTCTTGATCTGAAAGCCGTTGGCTTCGAGCTGGTCCTTGAGCGCTTGCGACATCACTCCCAGCTGCGACTGGGTGTCGCTCTTGAGCGAATCGAGCGTGAGGCGTGTGGCCGCATCCAGGGCCGTGAGGCGCTGCTCCAGCCGCGCCTCGAATACGCTAAAGGCAGTCAACAGCTCGGCGCGGCCGTTGCGGGATTCGGCCACGGCCTGGGCCAGGCGTTCGTCCACGGCATGGCGCAGTGTCTCCAGCGTGGACTGCGTGGTCTGGGTGAAGCCACGCAGCTGCTGCCCCATGCCGTCCAGCGCGCCATCATTCTTGGCCACAGCAATCTGCGTCGCCTGTGTGGTTTGCTCCAGCGACTGCAGGCGTGCCAGCCACTCGGAAGGCAGATCCACGCGGGGACGGCGCAGCAACAGCACCACCAGAAGAACCAGCGCCAGTGCCAGCGCGGCCAGGAGAACAAGGGTGTCAGTGGTCAAGGTTCACTATGGTTTTGATAGCTATCAGCGCATGTTCGACTAGCGCATCCGGTCGATTGGACTCGAAACTTGAAATCAGCGCAGGCTGGCGGGCTGATTGACCGGTGTGAGCGGCCCGCGCCCGTCGAAGAACGCGATCAGATTGTCCGCCGCCAGGTTGGCCATGGCACGCCGGGTGGGCACGGTGGCGCTGGCAATGTGCGGGGTGAGCACCACGTTGGGCACGGTCAGCAAGTCGGGATGCACGCTGGGTTCGCCTTCAAACACATCCAGCCCTGCGGCCGCGATGCGGCGCTCGCGCAGGGCCACCGCCAGCGCAGCGTCGTCCACGATACCGCCACGCGCAATGTTGACCAGCGTGGCCGTGGGCTTCATCAACGCCAGCTCAGCCGTACCGATGGTGTGGTGCGACGCGGGCGTGTAGGGCACCACCAGCACCACATGGTCTGCGGTGCGCAGCAACTCATCCTTGCCCACGTAGGTGGCCTTGCATTCGGCCTCCAGTTCGGCCGACAGACGCGAACGGTTGTGGTAGACCACCTTCATGCCAAAACCATGCGCCCCGCGCTTGGCAATGCCCTGCCCGATGCGGCCCATGCCGATGATGCCCAGCGTGCTGCCGTGGATGTCGCTGCCCGCGAACATGTCGTAGCTCCACTTGGTCCACTTCCCGGCACGCAGGTAATGCTCGCTCTCGGTCATGCGGCGGGCGGTGGCCATCAGCAATGCAAAGCCGAAGTCGGCGGTGGTCTCGGTGAGCACATCGGGTGTGTTGGTGCCCAACACACCCGCGGCGGTCATGGCATCCACGTCAAAGTTGTTGTAGCCCACGGCCATGTTGGCGCAGACCTTGAGGCGCGGCGCAGCGGCCAGCAGTGTGGCATCGATGCGCTGGCTGCCGGTGGTCAGCACCCCGTCCTTGTCGGCCAGGCGCGCAGCCAGCTCTTGCGGGGTCCAGATCACGTCGTCGGGGTTGGCCTCCACGTCAAAGTGCTCGCGCAGGCGGTCCACGATGTCAGGAAAGATCGCGCGGGCGACCAGGATGCGGGGTTTGCTCATAGCGCTCAAAACTCCTGTCAACGGAACCAGATGAAAGTCATGACGATAAAGAGCGGCACCAGAATGCCCCCCGACCACAGCATGTAGCCGAAGAAGCTGGGCATCTTCACGCCGCGGTCTTCGGCAATGGCCTTGACCATCATGTTGGGCGCATTGCCGATGTAGCTGTTGGCACCCATGAACACCGAGCCCGCCGAGATGGCGGCCAGCGTGGGGGCCAGGGTGGTCATCAACACGGCCGGGTCGCCCCCGGCGGTGTTGAAGAAGACCAGGTAGGTCGGCGCGTTGTCGAGGAACGAGCTGAGCAGCCCGGACGCCCAGAAGTACATGGCCGGGTCGGGTGTGCCGTCTGGCCGCGTAACGGCAGACACCACGGCACCAAACGGGCCATTGACGCCCGCTTTGAGCATGGCAATGACCGGAATGATGGTGAGGAAGATGCCCGCAAACAGCTTGGCCACTTCCTGCATGGGGCCCCAGCTGAACTGGTTGTCTTCATGCACCTGCTTGGGCGTGATGCGCAGGGAAACCAGCGCCACGATGATCAGGCCCACGTCCCGCACGATGCCGGGCAGCCCCACCTCGGCCCCGGCGATGGTGAACGCCACCTGCGACTTCCACAGGCCACTCAGCAGCACCAGCGCCACCACCACGCCCAGCAGCGCAAAGTTGGCCTTGCCGTCAAAGCCGATGGCTTTGGTGTCGGGCGTGGGGTCGGCCCTGAGCACCTCTTCGCGCCGGTGGTAGTACCAGGAATCCATCACGAAAAAGATGGCCAGCAGCGAGCCCACCAAAAAGAGGGTCTCGGGGAAAATGTGGCTCACCGTCCAGAAGAAGTCCACCCCCTTCAGGAAGCCCAGGAACAGCGGTGGGTCACCCAAGGGTGTGAGCGAGCCCCCGGCGTTGGACACGATGAAGATGAAAAACACCACCACATGCGCTGTGTGCTTGCGGTTGTCATTGGCGCGGATCAACGGGCGGATGAGCAGCATCGACGCCCCCGTGGTGCCCATGACGCTGGCGAGCACCGCGCCAATGGCGAGGATGGCCGTGTTGAGCGCCGGGCTGCCATGCAGGTTGCCCCTGATGTAGATGCCCCCCGCCACGGTGAACAGCGCGGTGAGCAGGATGACGAACGGAATGTATTCGGCCACCAGCGCATGCACAAAACTCGCGCCCGCCGCGCCGGGGCCAAACACCAGCGCAAACGGCACCAGAAAAGCCAGCGCCCAACCGGCTGCGACCTTACCAAAGTGGTGGTGCCAGAAGATGGGCGCCAACAGCGGCATCAAGGCAATCGACAGCAGAATGCCGGCAAAGGGCACGCCCCACAGCACTGACAACGCACTGCCATCAATATCGGCCGCCAGTGCCAGTCCCGGCAACGCCGCCAGTAGGCCGGCCACTGCCAGCCCGCGCGAAAATTTCATGGTTCTTGTCTCCGTCTCATTGCTAAAAATCAGGGGACGCAGGGCCATGGCACCTGCGGGGCACGGTCACACCGGCGAAGGGATATCAAACACCTGGCGCAGGTAGGCCAGGTACTTCTCGTCATCGCACATGCCCTTGCCGGGCGTGTCTGACAGCTTGGCCACAGGCTGGTCATTGCAGCGCGTCATCTTGATGACGACCTGCAAAGGCTCGTGGGCTGGCGGACTACCGAGGTCGTTGGTCAGGTTGGTGCCGATACCAAACGCGAGCTGGCAGCGACCCCGAAACTGTTGGTACAGCTCGATCGTGCGCGGGATGGTGAGCGCATCGCTGAAGATCAGCGTCTTGGTCAGCGGGTCCACGCGGTTCTTGCGGTAGTGGTCCAGCAAGCGTTCACCCCAGGCAAACGGGTCGCCGCTGTCATGGCGGGCACCGTCGAACAGCTTGCAGAAGTACAGGTCGAAGTCGCGCAGGAAGGCGCTCATGCCGTACACGTCCGACAGCGCAATGCCCAGGTCACCCCGGTATTCCTTGGCCCACATCTCGAAGCCAAACACCTGGCTATCGCGCAGCCGCGGGCCCAGCGCCTGGCAGGCCTGCAGATATTCGTGCGCCATGGTGCCCAGGGGGGTCACGCCCAGCTTCATCGCGTACAGCACGTTGCTGGTGCCTGCGAACTGCCCGGGGCCTGCGGGCGCACCTGGGCGGCGGTCCCCGGTACCGAGGCGTGCCACCAGCACGCGCAGCACTTCTTCGTGCCAGGCGCGCGAGAAGCGGCGGCGGGTGCCGTAGTCGGCAATCTTGAGGTCGGACAGGCCCTCGCCCTGCAGCAGCGCAATCTTGGCGTCGAGACGGCGGCGGCCTTCCGGAAAGTCGGGCACCTTCTGCGTGTTGCGAAAGTACACCTCGTTGATGATGGCCAACACCGGGATCTCGAACAGGATCGTGTGCAGCCAGGGTCCGCGGATGGTGATGTCGATTTCACCGTTGTGCTGGGGCACTACGGTGATGTACTTTTCGTTGAGCTTGAACAGGCCCAGAAAGTCCACGAAGTCGCTCTTGATGAATCGCAGCGATCGCAGGTAGGCCAGCTCGGCATCCTGAAACTGCAGGCTGCACAACGAACGGATCTCGTCGCGGATCTCGTTGGCAAACGGTGCCAGCTGCACGCCGGGGTTGCGGCACTTGAACTTGTACTCGACCTGCGCCCCGGGAAACTGGTGCAGCACCACCTGCATCATGGTGAACTTGTACAGGTCGGTGTCGAGCAGGCTGGTGATGATCATGGACAGGGCACGCCTCAGAAACCGCGCACGCTGGGCACGCGATGCTCCGGCCGCAGACCGGACAATAAAGCCGCAAAGTGTAGGCCATCACGGCGCCCGGTGCGCGGCACTGCGGGCGGCGTCAGCCAGCGTTCAGCCGCTGCCGGAAATTCAGGCTGTTCAGGGCCCAAGTGCAAATTGCGCCAGCGCTTGGTGCTATCAAATCAGTGGCAACGGCATGCGGCCGCCGATCAGCCGCCCATCAACTACCCATTAGCCAGGCATGACCAGCGCCTGCAGCACATTGCGCAATGCATCTGGCACCGCCACCGGGCGACGGGTCTCGCGGTCCACATACACGTGGATGAAGTGTCCTGCCGCCGCCGTCAGTGGCTCACCCTGCGCAAACAGGCCCACCTCGTAACGCACGCTGGAGCCACCCAGCCGCGCGACGCGGATGCCAGCCTCCACTGTCTGCGGGAACGCCAGTGGCGCAAAGTAATTGCATTGGGTCTCGATCACGAGGCCGATGGTTTCCCCCGCGTGGATGTCGAGCACGCCCTGGTCGATCAGGTGGGCATTCACGGCGGTGTCAAACCAGCTGTAGTACACGACGTTGTTCACGTGGCCATAGACGTCGTTGTCAGCCCAGCGTGTGGTGATGGGGCGGAACACGGGGTAGGCGCTGCGCGGCTGCGGAGCCAGGCGGACTGGTGCGGAAGAAGCGACGGGAGAGGGGCTGGCAGCAGAGGTCATGGCCGCACATTCTGCCAGCGCTGGTGGTACTGCCAGGCCACGCGCCAGGTGGTGAGCTGCGCCTGCAGCGTGTCCTCCAGGTCGTTGCCGTAGCCGCCCGCCATCACGAACACCGTGGGAATGCGCCGCTGCCAGGCCCAGTCAAACACCCGCCGGTCGCGTGCCTCCAGCCCATCGTGGGTGACGGCGAGACGACCCAGGCGGTCGCCCACGTGGGGGTCGGCCCCCGCGAGATAAAACACCAGGTCCGGTTTGCAGCGATGGTCCAGCGCCTCCAGGGCCTGGTCCAGGGCGTGCAGGTAGTCGTCGTCAGCGCATCCGTCTGGCAGTTCCACGTCCAGGTCACTCGGCTCCTTGCGAAAAGGAAAGTTGCGTGCACCATGCAGCGACAGGGTGAACACGCTGTCGTCGCCCTGAAAGATATGGGCCGTGCCATTGCCCTGGTGCACATCCAGGTCGATGACCGCCACCTGGAGCGGCCAGCCCGATCCATCGTTCAGGTGATCTGCCTGTGCCTGCCGGGCAGCCACCGCCACATCGTTGAACACACAAAAGCCACTGCCCTTGTCGGCATACGAGTGGTGGGTGCCACCAGCCAGGTTGCCGGCCACACCCTCGCGCCAGGCGGCGCGAGTGGCCGCCAGAGTAGCGCCCACCGAGCGGCGAGCGCGCTCTGCCATGGCAGGACTCCAGGGAAACCCGATCTCCCGCTGCGCGGCAGGCACCAGCGTGCCATGAGCGATGGCGTCGATGTACTGCGGGCTGTGCACCCGCACCAGTGCCTCATCCGATGCTGGTAGGGCTTCTTTCAACAGCACGTCAGGCAGGTGCTGGGCGATCCGGTCGCGCAGCATGCGGTACTTGGCCATGGGGAAGCGGTGACCATCCGGCAAAGGCAAAACGAAGTGGTCGGCGTAGTAGGCGTGCATGACGCAATTGTGGCAAGCCGGGGATTTCTGGGTGATCGTGTCTAATTTGCTGCAGTGCAACAAAAAGCCCTTGCAATAGCGCTGCAAGTCCCTAAAATTCAACCCATGCTGCACTGCAACATGACCAACAGGTCAAGGTCAGCGCAGATGTCTGTGAACCATCCGGCCCCCTGGGCCCTCATTTTTAGGAGATATGACATGTCGCTGACCGCAGAACAAATCCTGGCATCCCACAAGGCCAACATCGAAACCCTGTTTGGCTTGACCACCAAGGCTTTCGAAGGCGTGGAAAAGCTGGTCGAACTGAACGTGACCGCTTCGCGCGCTGCCCTGTCCGAAGCCGCCAACCACACGCAAGCCGTGCTGGGCGTGAAGGACGCACAAGAACTGCTGGCCCTGCAAGCTGGCCTGTTCCAGCCCCTGGCTGAAAAGACCGCCGCTTACAGCCGCCACCTGTACGACATCGCTTCGGGCACGGGCGCTGAGTTCGGCAAGGCTTTCGAAGCCCAGGCCACCGACGCACAGAAGGCTTTCACCAACCTGGTGGACAGCGCCGCCAAGAACGCCCCCGCCGGTTCCGAAACCGCTGTGGCCGTGATGAAGAGCGCCGTGTCTGCCGCCAACAACGCGTTTGAGTCGGTACAAAAGGCTGTGAAGCAAGCGTCTGATGTGGCTGAAGCCAACTTCAACGCCGTGGCCAACACCGCTGCCAACGCTGCCAAGACGGCCGCTCCCCGCAAGCGTTAATCGCCCTACCTGCGGTCTGGAGTGCAACCTCTAGGCCGTGTTCAGGGAATACCCTGATAATTCAACCCATGCGCTGCTGACCTTGTCTACAGCGCCTCAGTTGTCTCCTTGGATCCTCTCGAAACCCCCGTTTCAAGGATCCTTTTAAAGCCCGGTTTTACGACCGGGCTTTTTTTTTGGCCTGACCACCCGCAGGCCGCAAGCGTGGGACGGGCCCGCGCAGCGAACCGATCTTTTTACGGTGGTCCGGCATCCACGGCATGCGGCCCTTGCGCCACCTCAAACCCGGACCCGAAATCCGGCCTTTGCGCAAGACATTGATCAAGAATAATTCGCGTTTGCTTTATCATTGACGCAGTTTTAACCCCGAAAGACGCAACCCATGTCGAAGACTGTGAAAGCCTTGCTGAGCGCTTGTGCCCTGGCCGCCGCTGCAGGCGCCGTGCACGCCCAGGAACAAGTGGTCAACCTCTACTCGGCCCGCCACTACTCCACCGACGAAGCGCTGTACACCGGTTTTACCAAGGCCACGGGCATCAAGATCAACCGCGTGGACGCGGACGATGCCGGCATCCTGGCCCGGCTGAAGGCCGAAGGCACCGCCTCGCCCGCCGACGTGATCCTGCTGGTGGACGCAGCCCGCCTGTACAAGGGCGAGGTCGATGGCCTGTTTCAGCCCATCCAGTCCAAGGTGCTGAACGATGCCATCCCCGCTAATCTGCGCAGCCAGCCGGCAGCGGACGGCGGCATCTCGTGGTTTGGCCTGTCCACCCGCGCGCGCGTCATCGTCTACAACAAGGTCAAGATGCAGAAGGCCGATGTGGACACCTACGAAGAACTGGGTGACCCCAAGAACAAGGGCAAGCTGTGCATCCGCTCCGGCTCGCACCCCTACAACCTGAGCCTGTTCGGCGCTGTGACGGAACACATGGGCGAACAGAAGGCCGAAGCCTGGCTCAAGGGCATGGTGGCCAACCTGGCCCGCCCACCCAAGGGCGGCGACACCGACCAGATCAAGGCCGTGGCTGCGGGTGAGTGCGACATCGCCGTGACCAACACCTACTACCTGGCGCGCATGATGCGCTCCAACAAGCCCGAAGACGTGGCTGTGGTCAACAAGGTGGGCGTGGTGTTCCCCAACCAGGAATCCTGGGGCACGCACCTGAACATCGCCGGCGGCGCGGTGGCCAAGCACTCCAAGAACCAGGCCAACGCCATCAAGTTCCTCGAATATCTGGCCAGCCCCGAGGCACAGAACTATTTTGCAAACGGCAACAACGAGTGGCCTGCTGCCAAGGGCGTGGCACTGGACAACCCGGCCCTCAAGGCCATGACCGGCGGCAAGCCTTTCAAGAGCGAGACCATCCCGATCAGCGCGGTGGGCGCCAACACGACCAAGGTGCAGCAGATGCTGGACCGCGTGGGCTTCCAGTAAGCTGCCCTGCCCTCACCCACCACAAGCCCGGCCCGGTCCGGGCTTTTTTTCGCGTTCAGCACGGTGAGGAGATGCGCCATAATTGACGTTTACGTTAACGTCACTTACTGGAGACAACCATGGACATCCAAGGCAAGGTATTCATCGTCACCGGCGGCGCTTCGGGCCTGGGCGAAGGCACGGCACGCATGCTGGCCGCCCAGGGCGGCACCGTGGTCATTGCCGACATGCAGGCAGAAAAAGGCGAAGCCGTGGCCAAGGAAATCGGCGGCGCGTTCGTGAAATGCGATGTGAGCAACGAGGCAGACGGCCAGGCCGTGGTGGCCAAGGCCGTGTCGCTGGGCAAACTGGTGGGCCTGGTGAACTGCGCCGGCATCGCCCCCGCCGAGAAGACGGTGGGCAAGAACGGCGCACATGCGCTGGCCTTGTTCAGCAAGACCATCACGGTCAATCTGATCGGCAGCTTCAACATGATCCGCCTGGCCGCCGAGGCCATGAGCAAGAACGAGCCGGAATCCACCGGCGAACGTGGCGTGCTGATCTCCACGGCCAGCGTGGCCGCCTACGACGGCCAGATCGGCCAGGCCGCCTACGCAGCCTCCAAGGGCGGCGTGGTCGGCATGACCCTGCCGATTGCCCGTGACCTGGCGCGCAACGGCATCCGCAACATGACCATTGCCCCCGGCATCTTCGGCACCCCCATGCTGTTTGGCATGCCGCAAGAAGTGCAGGACGCGCTGGCCGCTGGCGTGCCCTTCCCCAGCCGCCTGGGCACCCCCCAGGACTACGCCAAGCTGGTGCGCCACATACTCGAAAACGACATGCTCAATGGCGAGGTGATCCGCCTGGACGGCGCCATTCGCCTGGCACCACGCTGAGCTGGGGATTGAGTTAAAGAGGCATGTCTGAATGCTACTCTTTCGATAGCGCCTCAGGCATATTCCTCTAGCGCATGGTGCCTGTTTGGCACAAAAAGTCGTCCACAAGGTGCCCGGAAAGGCCGCAGGACTACTGAGAGCCAAACACTTTGCTGATGCCCACCCGACCGCCGCGCTCACAACGCGGCGGTTTCGTTGTGGCGGTGGCTTACCTCGGTCTCCCGCCTCCTCAACCCAAGACTGCGTGGCCTTGGGTGAGAAGCCCCTCCAAGTCGGCAGCTGGCACGGGGCGGCTGAAGTGGTAGCCCTGCCCGGTGTCGCAGCCCAGTCCCCAAAGCACGTCACGCTGCGCAGCCGTCTCCACGCCCTCGGCAATGGTTTCCAGGCCCAGGCTTTGCGCCAGTCCGATGATGGCGCGCACGATGTGGGGCGCGCTGGGGTCGTCGCCCAAATGCCGCACAAACGACTGGTCGATCTTGAGCTTGTGCACCTTCAGGCGCTGGATATAGCTGAACGACGAGTACCCGGTCCCAAAGTCGTCAATGGACAGCTGAACACCCAGGTCATACAGCTGCCGCACGATGGCAATCACCTGCTCTGGCGCATCCATGGCGATGCTCTCGGTCAGCTCCAGCTCCAGCATTTGCGACGGCACCCCGCTGTCGGCCAGTGCCCGGCCCACCATGTCCACCAGACCCGGATGGCGAAACTGCACCATCGACAGGTTCACCGCCACCACCAGCTCGGTGTGGCCAGCATCGCGCCATTGCCAGGCCTGGGCCAGCGCAGTGCGCAGCACCCATTCACCGATGCCCAGAATCTGGCCGCTGCTCTCGGCGACCGGTATGAACTCGGCCGGGCTGACGGCGCCCAGCTCGGGGTGGGTCCAGCGCAGCAAGGCCTCCACCCCCACCAGTTGACGGTCTTTCAGCCGGATTTGCGGCTGGTAGTGCAGCGTCAGCTGGCCCTGCACCAGGGCGCTGCGCAGAGCATTCTCGATGTGCAACACCCTGAGCGAGCGTGCCTGCATGTCCGCCGAGAAGAACCGGTAGGTGTCGCGCCCCGACTCTTTGGCGCGGAACATGGCTGCGTCGGCGCGCTGCGCCAGGGTTTCAAAGTCGCCACCATCTTCGGGGTACATCGCAATACCGATCGATGACGTGACCACCAGCTCGTGGTGCTCCAGCTTGCAGATGCGGCGCACCTGTGCCTGTAGCTCGTCGGCCACGTGGGCTGCCTGCTGGGCATCGGTGAGCGGCAGCACAATGACAAACTCGTCCCCGCCCTGTCGGGACACCGTGTCCTCGTCGCGCACCACCGACTGCAAGCGGTGCGCAATCTCGATCAGCAACCCATCGCCCACCTGGTGACCCAGCGAGTCGTTCACGTTCTTGAAGTGGTCTAGGTCCAGATACAACAAGGCAAGCTGATGGCCGCTGCGTTGGGTCAATGCAAGGGCCTGGCTGAAACGGGACGCGAACATTGTGCGGTTGGGCAAGCCTGTCAGCGCATCAAAGTTGATCAGCTTGCGGATGCGCTCCTCGTCACGCCGACGTTCCGTCACGTCCTCTTGCACGGCCAGGTAGTGGGTGATGCGACCCTGCTCGTCGTGCAGTGGCGAGATGATGGCGGACTCGTTGTACTCGCCTCCGCCCTTGCGCCGGTTCACGAACTCGCCGCGCCACGGACGGCCTGACGTCAAATGCGCCCACAGGTCGGCATACACGCTGGCTGGCGTGGCCCCTGCGCTGAGCAGGCGCGGGTTGCGGCCTATCGCCTCCTCGGGGCTGTAGCCCGTCGTGGCGGTGAACGCAGGGTTCACGTATTCGATGTTGCCATCAGCGCCCGCAATGAAGATGGAATTGGGCGCCTGCTCCACGGCATGGCGCAGCTTGCGCAAAGTATCGAGCGTCTGAACGCGCTGCGTGATGTCACGCGACAGCACCACAAAGTGATCGTCCGCTTCATCGTCCATCACCTTGCGCGCCACAGACAGCTCAAACCAGTGCTTGCCATCAGGCAAGTCCAGCGCGTACTGGAAGTCACGGGCCAGGCCCTGGTCAGCCGCCGTATTGATTGCAGCCTGCGCTACCGCTGCGGCCGCTGGGGGCAAGATGTCGTGGATAGAGCGGCCCACCACCTCGCTGGCTGGCATCAGCAACAGCTCGGGCTGGCGCGTATGGATCTGCACGTAGTGGCCATCGCGGGTCACTTCGAACATCAGGTCGGGCACGGCATCCAGCACAGCGCGCATGGCTTTGTCGGACTGCTTGAGCACCCGATACGGCGCCTCGATGGTGCCCACAAAGATGGCACGGTAGAGGTAGTAGTACCCCACCACCTTATATATGTGGCCCAGCAGATTGAATGGATCGGTAGCGATGATGTAGAACGTGAAGAAGAACTCGCTCAGTGCCATCACCCACACGGCCGCGAAGAGTCTGGCCACATCAAAGGCGGCACGCTCCCGCGCCCAGTGCAGCAGCACGCCCAGCGATGCTGCATACAAGGCCACCACGCCGTACTCGGAGGCGATCTTGAACCGCGTGAGCCCATGGGCGTCGTAGGTCTGCGGGTACCACTGAGGAAACCAGAACACAACAGCATGAATGGCGGCCACTGCAGTCAATACCAGCATCAGCACCACAAATCTGCCAGGGCCGGGTGCGGCCGCATCGCCAGGCACGCGCCAGTGCAGCGTCACCGCAGCCAGGAGCGTCAGCGCCCCCAGGTATCTGGCGGGCAACCAGAAATTGATGCCTTTGGCTACCGAGTTGGGCGTGATGTAGTCGGGCATGCCGGCGAACGACAGCATGTGCGAAAAATCCAGGATCGCCACGCCCAGGAAGCCGCAGGCCAGGATGAGCACGTTGCGCTGCGGATTGAGACTGTGCGCCTTCCACCCCACCGCAAACACCAGGGCAGACACTGCAATGGACAGCGTCTCCAGCACTTGGTGCAACGTGAGGTAATGCCCCACCCGCTGTGGGCTGGCCACCGAAAAATAGACCCACGCTGCGATCACCCCACCGGTTAACAGGGAAAGCACCGGCGCCACGGCTTTGAAGCTGGCCAGGTGCTGTGGGTGGATCTGCAGCCGAATAAGGTTCATGGGCGCTGGATGGATCTGTGAGGACCGCCTGAGCGGTATGGCGGCGCGGCCGGGTACCGACGATTCTTGCACAGGCCCCACCACTTGTAACAGGTCGAATCCCAATAGCGGCCCCGCCTCACGCTGCCTGCACAGCCTGCCAGCGCAGGGCGCATTAGAACAAGGCATAAAAAAACCGCTGCAGCCTTGCGACTGCAGCGGTTGATATCTGGCGGAGTGGACGGGACTCGAACCCGCGACCCCCGGCGTGACAGGCCGGTATTCTAACCAACTGAACTACCACTCCTGGCAGGCAGCTTTTCGCTNCTGGCGGAGTGGACGGGACTCGAACCCGCGACCCCCGGCGTGACAGGCCGGTATTCTAACCAACTGAACTACCACTCCTGGCAGGCAGCTTTTCGCTTGTATTTATCAACACAAGCCAAGTGCTACAAACTTGGCGACCCCACGGGGATTCGAACCCCGGTACTCACCGTGAAAGGGTGATGTCCTAGGCCTCTAGACGATGGGGTCAAAACCTTGGAACTAACCGAACTACCACTGACAAATTTGGTGGAGGTAAACGGGATCGAACCGATGACCTCTTGCATGCCATGCAAGCGCTCTCCCAGCTGAGCTATACCCCCAAACTTCTTCGACTTACGCCAAAGAAAAACCAGCGCACCCAAAAGAGCTGCAAAGGCTTATGACTGGCGGAGTGGACGGGACTCGAACCCGCGACCCCCGGCGTGACAGGCCGGTATTCTAACCAACTGAACTACCACTCCTGGCAGGCAGCTTTTCGCTTGTATTTANAGTGGACGGGACTCGAACCCGCGACCCCCGGCGTGACAGGCCGGTATTCTAACCAACTGAACTACCACTCCTGGCAGGCAGCTTTTCGCTTGTATTTACCAACACAAGCCAAGTGCTACAAACTTGGCGACCCTACGGGGATTCGAACCCCGGTACTCACCGTGAAAGGGTGATGTCCTAGGCCTCTAGACGATAGGGTCAAAACCTTGGAACTAACCGTTATCAAGCGACGTGGTGGAGGTAAACGGGATCGAACCGATGACCTCTTGCATGCCATGCAAGCGCTCTCCCAGCTGAGCTATACCCCCACTGAATGACTTCAAACACTTTGTATTTGTTGTCATCACCTGAGCCTTGAATTATAGACAGATTTTTAGCGGTTTCGCAAACGCGCTATAACTTTTTCACGTCCGACCAGTTCCAGCACAGCATCGACCGATGGTGTGTGGGCAGTTCCGACCGTCAGGACACGCGCAGGCATCGCCAGTTGGGGCATCTTCAGACCCTGAGCCGTCAACACCTGCTTGAACGCAGCACTGATGGACGCCTTGTCCCACTCGCAGGCGGACAGCGCTTCAGCCAGTGCGTCCAGAGCGGGCGCAATAGCATCGGTGACATGCTGAGCGCGCTCTGCATCCACCGGAGCCACGTCGCCATAGAACACCTGCGCCCAGTTGGCAAGCACGACGGTGGTGTCGCACCGGTCTTTGAACAGCGCACAGATCCGGGGCAGACGCCCATCGGCCAGCGCCTCAGCCGAAACACCACGCGCCTGCAATTGCGGAGCAACCAGCGCGGCCAAAGCGTCGTCAGCCATGGCTTTCAGGTGCTGGGCATTCACCCAGCGCAGCTTGGCTTCATCGAACTGCGCCGCGCTGCGGCCCAGATGGTCGAGGTTGAACCACTGCAGAAACTGCTCGCGACTGAAAATTTCGTCATCGCCATGACTCCAGCCCAGACGCGCCAGATAGTTCACCATGGCATCGGGCAGATAACCTTCATCGCGGTATTGCGTCACCGGCTTGGCGCCATTGCGCTTGCTCATCTTCTCGCCCTGCTCGTTCAGCACGGTGGGCAGGTGGGCATAGACCGGAGGTTCCTTGCCCAGGGCGCGGAAGATGTTGATCTGACGCGGCGTGTTGTTCACATGGTCATCGCCTCGGATCACGTGCGTGATCGCCATGTCGATATCGTCGACCACCACGCAGAAGTTGTAGGTGGGCGTGCCATCGGGCCGTGCGATGACCAGGTCATCCAGCTCATCATTGCTGATCTCAATGCGGCCCTTGACCTTGTCGTCCCAGGCCACAACGCCGCCCTGTGGGTTCTTGAAGCGCAGCACCGGCTGCACGCCTTCAGGAATGGCTGGCAAGGTCTTGCCAACTTCAGGACGCCATGTGCCGTCGTAGCGAGGCTTCTCCTTGGCAGCCATCTGCCGCTCGCGCAGGGCATCCAGCTCAGCCACGCTCGTGTAGCAGGGATACACGTGACCGGCGGCCTGCAACTCTGCAAGGACCGCCTTGTAACGATCCATGCGCTGCATCTGATAGAACGGGCCTTCGTCGTGGTTCAGACCCAACCAGGCCATGCCCTCGATGATGACGTCCACCGCCGCCTGGCTGGAGCGCTCCAGGTCGGTGTCTTCGATGCGCAAAATGAAATCCCCCCCCGTGGCACGGGCAAACGCCCAGGGATACAGCGCCGAGCGGATATTGCCCAGGTGGATGAAGCCGGTGGGAGACGGTGCAAAACGGGTGCGTACGCGGCCCGTGCTGGTGGCAGTGGTTTCAGTCATAACAATCAATGCTGGCCCTCCATGGGGCCAGTTCAAACTAGGATCAATCCGTCGGGCGCAGCCCGACCCGGCTAGGGCATCACGCGCACAACCAGGGGCACAACATCGCGTGCGATGGTCTGCGGTGGCTGCGCAAGCCCTTGGCTACGCTTCCTGCGCATTGGGCAACGCAAGGCGCGAGGTGTCTTCCTCGCCTTCTTCCGCACCCACGCGCCCTTCATTCAGGCTGGCAATCCCTTCCGCAGTGATGTCGCCAGTCACATACACACCGTCAAAGCACGAGGCATCGAAGCCGACGATGGCACTGTTGAGCGCACCCACAGCCCTCTTCATGCCATCTACATCCTGATAGATGAGAGCGTCGCAGCCGATGGCCTGGCGAATCTCTTCCACCGTGCGGCCATGGGCCACCAGTTCGCTGCTGGTGGGCATGTCGATGCCATACACGTTGGGGTAGCGCACGGGCGGCGCCGCGCTGGCCAAGTACACCTTGCGGGCCCCCGCGTCGCGTGCCATCTGCACGATCTCGCGGCTGGTGGTGCCGCGCACAATAGAGTCATCCACCAGCAGCACGTTGCGGCCTTTGAATTCGCTGCCAATCACATTGAGCTTCTGGCGCACCGACTTTTTGCGCACGCCCTGCCCCGGCATGATGAAGGTGCGGCCCACGTAGCGGTTCTTGACGAAACCTTCCCGGTACGGGACGCCGAGCAGATGCGCCAGCTGGGTAGCGCTGGGGCGGCTGGACTCGGGGATGGGGATGATCACATCGATCTCGTTGGGCGGCACGGTGGACACCACGCGCTTGGCCAAGGCTTCACCCAAGTTCAGGCGGGCCTGGTAGACCGAGATACCGTCAAGCACCGAATCGGGCCGCGCGAGGTACACAAACTCGAAGATGCAAGGGTTGAGCTGCGGGTTCTCTGCGCACTGGCTGGCGTGAACCTGTCCGTCCAGCGTAATGAAAATCGCTTCGCCCGGATTGATGTTGCGTTCGAACACGTGGGAGGTGCCCTCCAGCGCCACCGACTCACTGCCCACCATCACGGTGCCGTCCTGGCTGCGGCCCATGGCCAGCGGGCGGATTCCGTGCGGGTCGCGGAAGGCCAGCAGGCCGTGGCCAGCGATCAGCGCGATCACAGCATAGGAACCCTTGATGCGCTTGTGCACCGCACGCACGGCAGTGAAAACGTCCTCGGGCTGCAGAGGCACGCCCCGCGTGGCGCGTTCGAGTTCGTGCGCAAACACGTTCAGAAGGACTTCCGAATCACTTTCCGTGTTGGTGTGGCGGTGGTCCGTCTGGAACAGCTCGGTGCGCAGTTCGCGGGCGTTCGTCAGATTACCGTTGTGCACCAACACGATGCCGAACGGGGCATTGACGTAAAACGGTTGCGCCTCTTCTTCGCTGTAGGCGTTGCCGGCGGTGGGGTAACGCACCTGGCCCAGCCCCACATTGCCCGGCAGAGCGCGCATGTTGCGCGTGCGAAAAACGTCGCGCACCATGCCCTTGGCCTTGTGCATGAAGAATTTGCGGCCCTGCTGAGTCACGATGCCAGCAGCATCCTGGCCACGATGCTGCAAAAGCAGCAAAGCGTCATAGATCAGCTGATTGACGGGCGCAGGACTGACGACGCCGACGATTCCACACATAGTTGTATTCCATCCGTTTGCGGGAACAGCCCCGCGGTCATCCAACGGCAGCAGCTTCTGACCGCTGCCGCTTCGATCTCACGAAGGCAGATGCCTTCCAAATTCGTCCGGCAGCGCCGGTTTCAACCCCTTTAGCACCTCGGCCAAGACCGGCGCGCCCCGCGACTCCCGCCACCACTGTGCCTCGTGCACGGGGGTGATACCAGCCACCACGGCCACAGCAAGCAACAAAACGAGGCCGCGCAACACACCAAACACAGCGCCGAGGGTGCGATCCGCCGGGCGCAGCCCTACGGCTTCCACCAGCTTCTTGGCCAGCCATGCCAGAAAACCACAGGCAAAAACCGAAGCCACAAACACCACGACAAAACCGGCTGCATACCGCAGCGACTCGCCCGACCCACCCATGGGCAACAAGGCCGCTGCGTCGGCCGCAAACCATTGCGCCACAAAAAAAGACGCCACCCAGCCCAGTACCGACAGCACTTCAAACACCAGTCCGCGCCACGCACCCATCAGCATGGAGGCCAGCAACACGGCCACAAACACCCAATCCAACGCAGCCATGGACAAGCGGCAGCCTGATCAATGTTTACAGAGTGAGCACCGACGCCGACAGGTCCAGCGCCTTGATACGCGCCGCCGCCTTGTCTGCCTCTGCCCGGTTGGTGAACGGACCCACACGCACCCGGGTGCGCTTTCCGTCCTTGGTGTCCACCACCTGCGTATAGGTCTTGAGACCCGTCCGTTCCACCTTCGTGCGTGCTTCGCGGGCCTTCTCGGCATCTGCAAAGGCCCCCACCTGCACAATGAAGCGCGCCTCCTCGGCACCGGCGGCGGCTGGCGCCTCGGTGCTGCGGCCTTCCAACAGTGCGCGGGCACGTGCCGAATCGTCAGCACGTGCAGGCTTGGGCTCAGGGACGGGAGAAGGTGCGGGAGCAGCGGGCGGCTTGGCCTCGTGTTTCACCTCGGGCTTTGGGGGGGCAACCGCTGGGGCTGGCGCAGGTTTGGCCGCTGCAGTACGAGCGCTAGGCACCAGCTCTTCACCATCCGCCAAGCCATTGGCTGCGGCAGTGCGCGAGGGCGCAGGCCGCTGCGCAGCAGCCGTCGGGGCTGGCTCTGGGGTGGAGGGCGCAGCAGGCTTGGCGGCGGTAGTTTCGGCCACTGGCGCAGGCACCACCAGGGGAGCCACCTTGTTGCGGTCTGGGATCTCGATGGGAATGTCCACAGGGATAGGCCGTGGCTGGGTATCAAACAGCAACGGAAACCCGATGACCCCCACCAGTACCAGCACTGCGGCGCCAATCAAACGGTGCCGGGCGCGGCGGCGCATCACTTCGATGCTCTCAGCCTGTGGTGTACGCGGGCGCTTGGACGGCTTTTCGGCCTGTTGCTGCTCACCCTGACCGGGCCACCGGAACTTGAAAAATGCCATGGACTAAGGACTCGTGAGGCGCTCAGGCGCCCATATGTTTGGCGTGCAAGCGGGGTGTTCCATTGATCAACACCCCACCCACCGTATAGAACGAGCCAAAGACCACGATTCTATCAGCGGGGTCTGCGGCGGCCACCGCCGCCTGCAGGGCCTGCAGTGGGTCGGCATGCAAGCTGGATGCAACGTCCCGACGACCGCCCGCCACCATATGCACGGCATTCCACTTCTGCTGCAACACGGCGGCCGACTCAGCGCGCGGAGTGGGCAGATCGGTGAAATACCAACGGTCCACCAGAGGCCCGACCTTGGCCAGCATGGGCGTCAGGTCCTTGTCCGCCATGGCGCCAAACACCGCGTGGGTGACGGGGAAGAACCCCATCGCATCCAGGTTGGCCGTGAGCGCCGCCACGGAGTGCGGGTTGTGCGCCACATCCAGCACCAGGGTCGGTTGCCCCGGCACAATCTGAAAACGTCCCGGCAACTCCACCATGGCCATGCCGTTGCGCACGGCCTGGGCGGTCACCGGCAGCCGATCACGCAATGCCTCAAAAGCGGCGAGCACGCCCGAGGCGTTCACCAGCTGGTTGGCCCCCCGCAACGACGGGTAGGCCAGCCCGGCATAGCGCCGCCCGCGGCCAGCCCAGCTCCACTGCTGCTTGTCGCCCGAGAAATTGAAATCGCGCCCGAAACTCCACAAATCGGCGCCGATCTCCCGCGCGTGATCCACCACGCTCTGCGGGGCCATGGGGTCGCTCACGATGGCTGGGCGCCCCGTGCGCATGATGCCCGCCTTTTCGCGGCCAATGCTCTCGCGGTCCGGGCCCAGAAATTCTGTGTGGTCGATATCGATGCTGGTGATGATGGCGCAGTCGGTGTCGATCGCGTTCGTGGCATCCAGGCGCCCTCCGAGGCCGACTTCGAGAATTGCCACGTCCAGCAACGCATGGCTCATCAAGCGCAGGATGGCCAGGGTGGTGAACTCAAAGTACGTGAGAGACACCTCGTTTCCGTTCTGAGTTCTGGCGCTCTCCACCGCCTCGAAATGGGGAACAAGGTTTGCCGCCGACACGATTTCGCCATGCACACGGCAGCGCTCTTCAAAGTGCACCAAATGCGGCGAGGTGTACACGCCGGTGCGATAACCCGCCTGCAGCGCCACCGCTTCGAGCATGGCACAGGTCGATCCTTTTCCGTTGGTGCCCGCCACCGTGATCACCGGGCACTCGAACCGCAGCGCCATGCGGCGGGCGACTTCGGCGACCCGATCCAGGCCCATATCAATGTTGCGGGGGTGCAGCTGCTCGCAATGGCGCAGCCAGCCTTCCAGGGTGTGGGGTTTGGTTTGCATACAGCCCGGGATTGTCGCCGAGCCAGCATTCACCCCCGCGATTTCGAGGATGATGCGCGGCATGAATACCGCCATCACCGTCTACGGCATCCCCAATTGCGATACCGTCAAAAAATCCCGCGCCTGGTTTGCAGAACAAGGGCTGGAAGTCCAGTTTCATGACTTCAAAAAGCAAGGCGTTCCCACCGAGCTGCTCCCTGGCTGGCTGAAGGCCGTGGGCTGGCAGAAGCTGGTCAATCGTCAAGGGACCACCTGGCGCAAGCTGGACGCAGCCACACAGGCATCGGTGCAGGACGACGCGAGCGCCAGTGCGCTGATGCAGCAACAAACCAGTGTGATCAAGCGCCCCGTGGTGCAGTGGCAGGACGCCCAAGGCCTGCATGTGACCGTCGGATTTGTGCCGGAGCAGTGGCCTGGCGGGCCGAATGGCGCATCCAAGGGCTGACTTGGGACGGGGAACGCGGGAAAATCGCACAAATCTTTACGCAGATTTACGGCGTCCGGGCCCCGAATTGACCTTGCGGGCCTAAACTTTTCTGCAGTCTGGTGCGTTATGTACCGACCCGAAAGGAGTTTCTCCATGAAAAAGATCGTCATTTTTTCTGCCCTGGCAGCCGTCGCCGTCGTGGCCAGCGCTCAGGAACAAGGCCGTGTGCTGTCTGCCACGCCCATCATTCAGCAGGTCGGCGTTCCGCAGCAGGTGTGTGGCAACGAGACCGTCTACAACGGCAACCGCACGACGGGCGCCGGCGCTGTGATTGGCGCGATTGCCGGGGGCGCGGTGGGCAATACCATCGGCAAGGGCAGCGGTCGCGCAGCAGCCACCGCCATCGGGGTGCTGGGTGGCGCCGTAGTAGGCAACCAGATCGAGGGCAACGGCCAGCCGCAATACCAGAACGTGCAGCGTTGCTCCACCGAGACGTACTACGAAAACCGTACCGTAGGCTACAACGTGGTGTATGAATACGCAGGCCGCCAGTACACCACCCGCACCCAGAACGACCCAGGCCGCTGGATCCCGGTGAACGTGCAGCCCGCTGGCCAGACCTATTCCACACAACCCGACCCGTATGCGGCCCAGGGTGTTTACAGCCAACCGGGTGTGGTGACCTCCACCTACCCCGTGCAGCCGGTGTACCAGGCGCCCCCCACCTATGTGACGCCCCCGGTGACGGTGATTGAATACGGCTACGACAGCGGCCGCCCCTACTACCCGCACCACCGCAACCCTTACTGGCGTTGAAGGCTGGTGGCATAGCCGCACAAGCCAGTGAACAAAGAGCCCTTCGGGGCTCTTTTTCTTGGTGCAAGCGGCGGCGGGCATGGGTTTCGTTGGTTCGCACAGCCCAATGCGTCAGCACCCTGCCCTAAAATCGCGGGTTTCCTCCATTCCTACCCGCGCATCCATGACCACCGAAAAAATCGACGGCGTGTCCGTCACCACCCAGGCCAATGTGTACTTTGACGGCAAGTGCGTGAGCCACGGCATCACCTTCCCGGACGGCACGAAGAAGTCGGTGGGCGTGGTGCTGCCCGCAACGCTCACGTTCAACACCGGCGCCCCTGAAATCATGGAATGCGTGGCGGGCTCGTGCGAATACAAGCTGGCCGGTACCGATGCATGGGTGAAATCGTCCGCAGGCGAGAAGTTCAGCGTGCCCGGCAACTCCAAGTTCGACATCCGCGTGACCGAGGCCTACCACTACATCTGCCATTTCGGCTGAGATGTTCGGGCTGAAATTTGATTGATTTTGGCCTCTAGCGCTAGTCCACAATGCGCTGGCAGCTATCATTTTTGAAGAAGACTCCATGGCAACCATCCTCCAGAACCTCCCCCTCGGCCAAAAGGTCGGCATCGCCTTCTCCGGCGGCCTGGACACCAGCGCCGCACTGCACTGGATGAAGCTCAAGGGCGCCGTGCCCTACGCCTACACCGCCAACCTGGGTCAGCCCGACGAGCCCGACTACGACGCCATCCCGCGCAAGGCCATGGAGTACGGCGCCGAGAAGGCCCGCCTGGTGGACTGCCGCACGCAACTGGCCCACGAAGGCATCGCCGCCCTGCAGGCTGGCGCCTTCCACATCAGCACCGGCGGCCTGACCTACTTCAACACCACCCCCCTGGGCCGCGCCGTCACCGGCACTATGCTGGTGGCCGCGATGAAGGAGGACGACGTCAACATCTGGGGCGACGGATCGACCTTCAAGGGCAACGACATCGAGCGCTTCTACCGCTACGGCCTGCTGACCAACCCCTCGCTCAAGATCTACAAGCCGTGGCTGGACCAACTGTTCATCGACGAGCTGGGCGGCCGCGCCGAAATGTCGGCGTTCATGACGCAGGCCGGCTTTGGCTACAAGATGAGCGCCGAGAAGGCCTACAGCACCGACAGCAACATGCTGGGCGCCACCCACGAGGCCAAGGACCTGGAGTTCCTGTCCAGCGGCATCCGCATCGTCAACCCCATCATGGGTGTGGCGTTCTGGAAGCCAGAGGTCGAAGTGAAGGCCGAGGAAGTGTCCGTGACCTTTAACGAAGGCCAGCCCGTGGCGCTGAACGGCAAGGAGTTCAACGACCCCGTCGAGCTGATCCTTGAAGCCAACCGCATCGGCGGCCGCCATGGCCTGGGCATGAGCGACCAGATCGAAAACCGCATCATCGAAGCCAAGAGCCGCGGCATCTACGAAGCCCCCGGCCTGGCGCTGCTGCACATCGCCTACGAGCGCCTGGTGACTGGCATCCACAACGAAGACACCATCGAGCAGTACCGCATGAATGGCCTGAAGCTGGGCCGCCTGCTGTACCAGGGCCGCTGGTTCGACCCCCAGGCCATCATGCTGCGCGAAACCGCCCAGCGCTGGGTGGCCCGCGCCGTGACCGGCACCGTGACACTGGAACTGCGCCGTGGCAACGACTATTCACTGCTGAACACCGAGTCGCCCAACCTGACCTACGCACCCGAGCGCCTGTCGATGGAAAAGGTGGAAGACGCGCCGTTCAGCCCGCTGGACCGCATTGGCCAGCTGACCATGCGCAACCTGGACATCTCGGACACGCGTGGCAAGCTGGGCGTGTACTCGCGGGCGGGCCTGCTGTCGCTGGGAGGCAATGCCGCCCTGGCCCAGCTGGACAACGACCGCAAGTAAGGCAGCACTCGCCCCATGGGCCCCCAGCTTCCCAGGTTGCCACTGGGAGCAGCTTGGCGGCTCATTTGGAGCAAAAATGGCTGGTAGCACTAGTGCAATTTGCCTCTCCAGCTATCAATAGATGAGCAAAAGCCACCCTTGGGGTGGCTTTTTCATTGGGGTCTCGTACCAGGTGCGACACCGGCCCTTTCGAGGCGCAGCGGTCGCCTCAGACTTCGCGCTACACCACCACCGGCTCGGGCTCCAGCCGGATGCCAAAGCGCTCGTACACACTCGTCTGGATGGCCTTGGCCAGGGTCATCACCTCGCCCCCTGTCACGCTGTCAGCGCCCTTCCCCCGGTTGACCAGCACGAGGGCCTGCTTCTCGTACACCCCGGCCTTGCCGATGGATTTGCCTTTCCAGCCGCAGGCATCGATCAGCCAGCCCGCCGCCAGCTTGATGCTGCCGTCGGGCATGGGGTAGTGCACGATCTTGGGCTCGCGGGCGATGATGTCGGCGCACTGGTCGGGCGACACGGTGGGGTTCTTGAAGAAGCTGCCCGCGTTGCCCACCACGGCAGGGTCGGGTAGTTTCGCGCGGCGGATGTCGCAGACCCAGTCAAAAATTTGCTGGGCACTGGGGTGTTCCACCCCCGCCTCGGCGCGGCGGCGCTCCAGGTCCAGGTAGCCCAGCACCGGCTTCCACGGCTTGGGCAGTCGAAAGCGCGCATGGGTGATCACCGCCCGGCCTGCCAGCCCCATGCCGCGCGGCAGCCCGCTGCCGTCCTGCGCTTCGGAAGGTGCGTGCTTGAAAACGGAATCACGGTAGCCAAAACCGCATTGCGCGGCATCCAGGCTGAACGACTGGCCCGTAGCCAGGTCGATGGCGTCGAGCGACTCAAAACGGTCCTGCAGCTCCACGCCATACGCGCCAATGTTCTGGACGGGCGATGCCCCCACCGTGCCCGGGATCAGGGCCAGGTTCTCCAATCCGGGATAGCCGTGCGCCAGTGTCCAGGCCACGGCGTCGTGCCAGACTTCGCCAGCACCCGCCTCCACGATCCAGGCCTTGGGCGTTTCATCCACCAGGCGCAGGCCCTTAATTTCCATCTTGAGCACGACGGACTTCACGTCACCGGTCAGGATGATGTTGCTGCCGCCGCCCAGCACAAATTTCGGTGCGGGCGCGAGCTGGGGGTCTGCCAGCACAGCCCGCAGATCGTCCACCGAATGCACTCGCACCAGGGTTTGGGCGCGCGCGGCAATGCCGAAGGTGTTGCAGGGCTGTAAAGGGGCGTTTTTCTCGACTACCATAGGCCCGATTGTCGCACCCGGCCTTTTGGCTCCCTGCGATCCGCCCCCATATCTGCACCTGTTTTCCCCGAGATAGAGACCCACCATGCCATCTTTTGACACCGTCTGCGAAGCCAATCTGGTTGAAGTGAAAAACGCCGTCGAGAACACCGCCAAGGAAATCGCCACCCGGTTCGACTTCAAGGGCACCTCTGCCAGCATCGAGATCAAGGACAAGGACATCACGCTGATCGGCGATGCTGATTTCCAGCTCACCCAGATTGAAGATGTTCTGCGCAACAAGCTCACCAAACGCAGCGTGGATGTGCGTTTTCTGGACATGGGCGATGTGCAGAAAATGGGTGGCGACAAGGTCAAGCAGGTCATCAAGGTGCGCAACGGCATCGAGAGCGAGCTGGCCAAGAAGATCCAGAAGCTGCTCAAGGAAAGCAAGCTCAAGGTGCAAGGCGCTATTCAGGAAGACAAGGTGCGCGTGACTGGTGCCAAGCGCGACGACCTGCAGGCCGCCATGGCCTTGATCCGCAAGGATGTGACGGACGTGCCGCTGTCGTTCGACAACTTCCGCGACTGATATGAAGCGACACCCCGCTGAGGTCCTGCGGGCCCTCCCCCCGCTCTCGCAGCGCGGAGCGCTGCAGGCAGGGGGACGCCGCCAGCGCGGCGGGGCGGTCCTTGCGCGGCGGCTCTCACCAGGGCTGCGCCGGTATCAGCGCCTCCTCGCCCTGTGCATCGGGTTAATGCTGGGCCCCACCTGGGCGCATGCGCAGGCTGTGGCGCTGGCGGGTGTACTGGGCAGCAAGGCGCTGATCGTGGTGAATGCCAACCCGCCCAAGGCGGTGGGCGCGGGGGATGAGTTCCAGGGGGTGAAAGTCATCGCCGTCGCCAAGGACGAAGCCACCGTGGAGATCCAGGGCGCACGGCGCACACTGCGACTGGGCGAGGCGCCCGTGAGTGTGGGCGGACGCAGTGGCAGCGGCAAACGCATTTTGCTGGTGGCAGATGGCAGAGGCCATTTTGTGAACAGCGGCACCATCAACGGGCAGGTGATGCAGTACATGGTCGACACCGGGGCTTCCACCGTCGCCATCGGACGGCCGGATGCAGAGCGTATGGGTCTCAACTACCAAAGCGGCCAGCCGGTCCGCGTGAACACTGCCAATGGCGTCGCCCAGGGCTGGCGCATGAAGCTCGACTCCATCCGCATCGGTGACGTCGAGGTCTTTGGGGTAGAGGCCATCATCACCTCGCAGCCCATGCCCTATGTGCTGCTGGGCAACAGCTTCCTGAACGAGTTCCAGATGACCCGCACCAACGACCAGATGGTGCTCGAAAAGCGCCACTGACGCCTGTACACCCGCAATGTCCGCACACCCCTCCTCCACCCACGCGCACTCCGAAGGGGAGTACGAAGACCTGCTCAGCCTCTGGTCCGACCTGGAGTCGGCCCTGTCGGTGCTGCTGAGCCGGCCGCTGCAAGTGCAGGACTTTCCGGGCAAGGTGCGGCAGTTTGATGCCTGGCTGCAAGACTTGGTGGCGCACGACATCGACGCGGCGCTGTACCTGATGTTCCAGCACGCCTCCACATCCACCGTGGGCTACAGCGCATCGCACGCGCTGGTGTGCGGCACGCTGTGCCACATCATGGCGCTGGAGCTCAAGCTGCCGCAGCGTGAGCGCGACAGCCTGGTGCGGGCGGCACTCACCATGAACATTGGCATGACGACCCTGCAGGACGAACTGGCCGTGCAGCGCGAGCGCCCCACGGCGGAGCAGCAGGAGGCCATCAAGAGCCACCCCGAAGACAGCATGCTGCTGCTGGAACGCCTGTTCATCAACGATCCGCTCTGGCTGGACGTGGTGGGGCAACACCATGCCAGCATTGCCGAACGCGTGCCTTTGGCCAACCAGGAGCCGATAGACCGGCTCACCCGCATCCTCGGCACCATTGACCGGTATGCCGCCATGATCAGCCCGCGCAAATCCCGCGCCGGACGCAGTGCCACCGATTCGGTGCGTGCCATCGTGGGACAAGAAGTGGACCAGCGCGACGAGGTCAGCTACACCCTGGTGCGCTCCATCGGCCTGTGCCCCCCAGGTACGTTTGTGAAACTGGACAACGGCGAAACCGCCATCGTGCTGCGCCGCAGCGACAAGGCCAACCACCCGCTGGTGGCCAGCCTGCTGGACAGCACCGGCAACCACCGCAGCCAGCCCAGCCTGTACCAGACCGCGAGTGGCAAGCCCCGCATCCAGTCTGCCCTGGCCCGGTCCGCAGTGAGCCTGGAACTCAACCACCGCACCATGGTGCGGCTGGGGCTGTACGCCGCCCAGCACAGCGCAGGGTTGCGCGGGCTGGTGACTGCGCCCGGCGCGCTCTGACACGGGGCACGCGCCCAACCGGGCGCGTGGCTACATCAGTGTTTGGCCTTGGCTTTTGCGGTGGGCTTTGCCTTGGCGCTCTCTTCACCCTCGGCAGGTTTCGCCTTCTTGCTGCCCAGGCGTGATTCCGTGCCGGCAATCAGGCGCTGGATGTTCTCGCGGTGCCGCCAGGCCAGCAGCAGCGCCATCACCACGATCGAGGCGGCAATCGTGCCTTCGGCATACCAGACCACGCCATCCACCAGCAAGTAGTACACCGGAGCAAACGCGGCGGCCACCAGCGAGGCGAGCGACGAGTACCGGAAGAAGAACGCAATGATGAGCCAGGTGGCCGCCGTGGCCAGCCCCAGCCAACCGCTGATGCCCACCAACACGCCCAGTGCCGTCGCCACGCCCTTGCCGCCCTCAAACCGGAAGAACACTGGCCACAGGTGCCCCAGGAACGCGGCCAGCCCCACCAGCGCCACGGTGCCGTCTTCGAGCCCGTAGGGGTGGCCAAACCACATCACCAGCGCCACGGGCAGCCAGCCCTTCATCGCATCGAGCAGCAGGGTCACGATGGCCGCCGCCTTGCTGCCCGAGCGCAGCACATTGGTGGCGCCGGGGTTCTTGCTGCCATAGGTGCGCGGATCGCTCAGGCCCATGACACGCGTCACGATGACGGCAAACGACAGCGAGCCCAGCAGGTAGGCGGCCACGGTGGCAAGAACGGGATAGACGGCGGTCAAAGCAACTCCTTGGAAATCAAATGGTCAGCCTTCTGACGGGCTGTATCGCGCGGCGGCCTATTCTGCCAGCGCGCACTGCACCGGTTTGGCGCCCAGCAACTGCACACACACCTGCGGGTCCAGCTGCACCAGAAAGCCCCGGCGCCCGCCGTTGATGGCAATGCGGGGCAACGCGAGGATGGTTTCTTCGATGTAAACCGGCATGGTGCGCCGCGTGCCAAACGGAGACGTCCCCCCCACCAGGTAGCCACTGTGCCGGTTGGCGACCTCGGGTGCACAGGGCTCGACCGACTTGGCGCCGATCTGGCGTGCGAGGTTCTTGGTGGAGACCTTGCGGTTGCCATGCATCAGCACCAGGAGCGGCTTGGCATCCTGGTCCTGCATGACGAGGGTCTTGACCACGGTGAACGGGTCCAGACCCAGCACCTCGGCGCTGTGCATCGCGCCGCCGTGCTCCAGGTACTCATACGGGTGTTCGGTGAACGCCACCTTGTTCGCCTTGAGCAGCTGGGTGGCTTGGGTCTCGGAAACGTGTTCTTTCTTGGCCATGGTGTGGTGCGGATAGGGCACCGATGGTATCCGTATCCAAATGTGAGCGTGCTGGAATCTGCGGCAATGTGTCAGAACACCGAGGCAGGCGCTGCGGTGGCCTTGCGGCGCCGCCCGACCTTGCGCTTGCCGTATTCCTCGATGGCGATCACCAGCGCTTGCGTGAACTGCTGCACCAGGGCGGACTGGCTACGGCCCTCGACTGCCAGCACCTGCAGGCGCCGTTGCTGCAACTGGGTTTCGTCAAACGGCCGGGCAGCCAGCAGGCCCGCCTCCACCCATCGCGCCGCCGTGAGGTAGCTGGCCAGCACCACGTCCTGCCCGCTCAGCAGCGGCAACAAGGCCGACGAAAAATTGCTCTCCACTGCGGGCACATAGCGAAGACCCTGCACCGCACAGCTCAGGTCAAACAGCTGCCGCCCCGTGGTGTTGGCGGCCCCCAGCAGCAGCGGGTAGCGCACCACGTCGGCCACGCTCACACTGCGCTGACGCGCCAGCGGGTGCTGTGCGGGCATGACGGCATAAATGGGTGCGATGGCCGAGTGCAGCACCTGCAGGCCCTTCTCGGGCGCCGTGCTGTACTTCAGCGCCAGGTCGGCCTCGCCGCGCAGCACCAGGGCCGACACCTCCTGCGGCACGGCCACCTGCAACTGCAGCTGCACCTGCGGGTGCACCTGCCGAAACCCCGCCATGACCAGCGGCATGAAGGCTGCCGCAAACCCTTCGGTGCAGGCCAGCCGCACCCGCAGGGCCCCTTGGGCCGACAGATCCTGCAATTGCTCGACCAGCTCCAGCGCCTGCGCATCGTGTGCACTGGCGTGGGCCAGCAGGCGGGTGCCCGCTTCGGTCAGGTTCATGCCGCGCGCCTGGCGCTCGAACAGCACCACACCCAGGCTGTCTTCCAGCTTGCCCAGCTGCCGGCTCACGGCCGAAGCGGCTACGTGCAGGCGCTGCGCGGCCTGGTTGACGGAGCCGGTGCGCGCGACCTCCAGAAAGTAGCGCAAGGGCAGGCTGAGCAGTGAAATGGCCATGATTGTTTAAATCACAAAAAGGCAACGGTCAGTTGCCAAATCTCTATTCCAAGCAATGGTAAACCAGCATCCATCTTGCATGGCTTGAGGCTCCAATTCACCCATGCCCTTGCGCGGGCGCCACGTGGCCATTGCTCCCACGCCGCCCGCTGCCGGGGCCCTACCACCGGAGTCCGCATGAAACGCCTTGTTCGAGCCTCGTTCCTGTCTGCCACCGTGGCAGTTCTTGCCGGCCATGCCAGCCTGGCCTGCGCCCAGGCAGCAGCCCCTGCCGACGCCTGGCCCCAGCGCCCCGTGCGCATGGTGGTGCCCTTCCCGCCCGGCGGCGGCACCGACGTGGTGGCACGCGCGCTCGCACAGAAGCTGGCCAGCCGCCTGGGCACGCCGGTGGTGATCGACAACAAGCCGGGTGCCTCCACCATCATCGGCACCGAAGCCGTGGTGCGTGCCGACCCCGACGGCTACACGCTGCTGGTTTCGGGCTCCACCAGCTACACGGTCAACCCTGCCTTGCGCAGCAAGCTGCCCTACGACCCTGCCAAGGACCTCGTGCCCGTGGCCACCGTGGCCCGGGCACCCCTGGTGCTGGTCGTCAGCGCCAGCGCGCCGTACAAGGACCTGAACGCACTGATCGCCGCAGCCAAGGCAAAGCCCAAGAGCATCCACTACGCCACCTTCGGCTCGGGCTCTGGCCCGCACCTGGCAGGCGCACTGCTGGAGCAGGCGGCCGGGATCCAGCTGCAGGACGTGCCCTACCGGGGCAGCAGCCAGTCGCTGATCGCCCTCATGGGCGGCGAAATCCAGCTAGGTATCGACACCGTGGCCGCTGCGGCGCCGCAAGTGAAGGCCGGCAAGCTGCGCGCCCTGGCCATTGCGGGCAAGTCGCGCTCCAGCATGCTGCCGGGGGTGCCCACCGTGGAGGAACTCAAACTGCCAGACGCCGTGTTCGACGCCTGGTATGCCATCGCCGCCCCCGCCAGGACGCCACAGTCTGTCATCCGAAAGCTGGTGACCGAGGTGGAAGCCGTCACCCGCGACAGTGGTCTGCAGGAACAGATGCGCACCCAGGGCATGGAGCCCGTGCACCTGGGCCCCGTGGCCACGCGCGCCATGATCGATGACGAGATCGGCCGCTACCGCGCGTTGGCCCACCGCGCCAAGATCGTGGTGGACTGACGAACACCCAACAAGGACCTGCACGATGAACCGCCAACAACTCATTCAAGACGTCCAGCGCTACTTTGACGATGGCCGCTTCGCCACCGACCTGCGCCGCCGCGTGGCCTGGCGCACCGAAAGCGACACTGGCAAGGTGCCGCCCGAACTGCACACCTACCTCACCGACGAAATGGTGCCCTGGCTCGCGCCCCTGGGTTTTGAATGCGAGGTGCTCGACAACCCGTCGCCACAAGGCGGCCCCTTCTTGGTGGCCCGCCGCGTGGAAGACCCTGCACTGCCAACCGTGCTCACCTACGGCCACGGCGATGTGGTCAACGGACAGGACGCGCAATGGCGCGAGGGCCTCTCGCCCTGGGAGCTCACCATCGAAGGCGAGCGCTGGTATGGCCGAGGCACGGCCGACAACAAAGGCCAGCACACCGTGAGCCTGGCCGCACTCGCCCGCACCATCGAGGCCCGGGGCGGCCGCCTGGGGTACAACGTGACGCTGCTCATGGAGATGGGCGAAGAGGCGGGTTCGCCCGGCCTGGCCGCCTTCTGCGAGCAGCACAGCGACGCGCTGAGGGCCGACCTTTTTCTGGCCAGCGACGGCCCCCGCGTGAACGCGGGCCACCCCACCCTCTTCCTGGGTTCACGCGGAGCCATCAACTTCTCACTCGCGGTGCGCAGCCGCGACAAGGCCTACCACTCGGGCAACTGGGGCGGCGTGCTGGCCAACCCGGCCACCGTGCTCACGCACGCCCTGGCCACGCTGGTGGACGCGAAGGGCCGCATCCTCGTCAAAGGCCTGCTGCCGCCTGCGGTGCCCGACAAGCTGCGCACTGCCCTCAAGGACGTGGTGATTGGCACCGGCGCCGATGACCCCGCGCTCACCCCCGGCTGGGGCGAGCCCGGCCTCACCCCCGCAGAGCAGCTGGTGGGCTGGAACACGCTGGAGGTGCTGGCGCTGGGCGCGGGCAACGCGCAGCGGCCCATCAACGCCATCCCCGCACAGGCTGTGGCGCACTGCCAGCTGCGCTTTGTGGTGGGCACCGATTGGCAGAACGTGCAGGCCACGCTGCGCGAACGCCTGGATGCGCATGGCTTCAGCCAGGTCGAGATCACCATGGGCATGCACTGCGGCGCCACGCGGCTCGATCTGCACAACCCCTGGGTGGACTGGACGATGGCCTCGCTGCAGGCCAGCGCAGGCCAGCCCGCCACGCTGCTGCCCAACCTGGCAGGCTCGCTGCCCAACGACATCTTTGCCGACCAGCTCGGTCTGCCCACGCTGTGGGTGCCGCACTCGTACCCCGCCTGCGCCCAGCATGCACCCAACGAACATTTGCTGGCGCCCGTGGCACGAGAAGGTCTGGCGGTGATGGCCGGGTTGTTCTGGGACCTGGGTGAGGCCCAAGGGACGCCGTGGACTGAAGGGCGCACCACCCGGCAGGAGGCAACTGCCTGACAGCAGCGCGCACAAACTCGCAGAAAAACAAAGGGGCCTGTACGGCCCCTTGGTTTGATCTTGCCGATTCGCAGGGCCACGCCCTGCCCCGGTCACAGCGCAGGGTCGCGCAGCTCCCAGCGGATCGCGTCAATGGCCTTCAGCACCTCGGGCGACAGCGTCGTGCCCCAGGCATTCAGGTCTTCCTCCAGCTGCACCACCGACGTCACGCCAATGATGGTGCTGGCCACTTGCCACTTGGTGTAGCAGAACGCCAGCGCCATCTGCGTGGGTGTCATGCCATTGGCACGCGCCAGTGCGTTGTAGCGGCGCGATGCCTCCAGCGCCTCAGGGCGGCCCCAGCGTTGTTTGCGCACGGATTCATACGATGCAATGCGCGCACCCTGCGGGGCATTGGGGCCAGTAATGCCGCTTTCGTCGTACTTGCCCGTCAACAAACCAAAACCCAGCGGCGAATAGGCCAGCAGCGACACATCCAGGCGGTGGCAGGTTTCATCCAGCCCGTTTTCCCAGGTGCGATTGATCAGGCAGTACGGGTTCTGCACCGTGGCCACACGCGGCAGGCCATGCTGCTCGGCCAGGCGCACGAACTCGTGCACGCCATACGGGGTTTCGTTTGACAGGCCGATGTAGCGCACCTTGCCCGCCTTCACCAGCCCGGCCAACGCTTCCAGTTGCTCGCGGATGGGGGTTTGCGAGGTTTCCTTGGAAGGGTCGTAATACAGGTTGCCGAACGCTGGCACATGGCGCTCGGGCCAGTGGATCTGGTAGAGGTCGATCACATCGGTCTGCAGGCGGCGCAGGCTGGCCTCGCACGACGCCACGATGTCGGCCGGGGTCATGCCCTTGCCCTCGCGCACCCAGGGCATGCCGCGCGAGGGGCCGGCCACCTTGGTCGCCACCACCAGCTTCCGGCGCGCGCCAGGGTTCTTGGCAAACCAGTTGCCGATGATGGTTTCGGTGGCACCAAAGGTCTCGGCCTTGGCGGGCACGGCGTACATCTCGGCCGTGTCGATGAAGTTCACGCCGCGCGCAAGCGACTGGCTCAGGATGGCATGCGAGTCGGCCTCATTGACCTGCTCGCCGAAGGTCATGGTGCCCAGGCAAATGGGGGTGACAAGCAGGTCACTCTGACCCAAGCGGACGGTGTTCATGCGGTGAAGGCTCCAGAAGGTGGAAAAGTAAGCAGGGCCTGCTACGGCCCCGGCTGGCGATGGTACAAGCGATCGCCAAAACCTGCCGGACGCCGGACTCCTTGGTGACACCGCAGGGCGCCCCGCCAGCGTGGCGGCAACGTAACATTGGCACAGCATGTACCAAGTCCTCACCCCTTCGCGCAGCAGCACACTGGCGCTGCGGCACCTCAACTACCACGTCCGCCACTGGGGCCCCGAGCAAAGCGACCTGCCCACGCTGGTGCTTTTGCATGGCTGGATGGACGTCAGTGCCTCCTACCAGTTCACGGTGGACGCGCTGCGGCAACCACGCCGCATCATCGCGCCGGACTGGCGCGGTTTTGGCCTCACCACCGGTGCACCGGTAGACCACTATGTGTTTGCCGACTACCTGGCCGACCTGGACCTGCTGCTGGACCACTATGCCCCCGGCGAAGCCATTGACCTGGTGGGCCACAGCATGGGCGGCAACGTGGCCATGATGTACGGCGGTGTGCGGCCCGAGCGCGTGCGCAAGCTCGTCAACCTGGAAGGTTTTGGCCTGCCCGCCACACGCCCCGCGCAGGCGCCCACCCGCTACGCGCAATGGATCGACGAGATCAAGCAGCTGCACCAGGGCACCAAGGAGCTCAAGACCTATGAAAGCGCCGACGGCGTCGCCCGCCGCCTGATGAAGACCAACCCCCGCCTGTCCGAAGACAAGGCCCAATGGCTGGCCCAGCACTGGGCGCGACCCAACGCGCAGGGGCAGTGGGAAATCCTGGGCGACCCCGCCCACAAGATCACCAGCGCGCAGCTGTACCGAGCGGACGAGGCACTGGCCATCTACGAGCGCATTGCGGCCCCCGTGCTGGCCATCGAGGCCAGTGGCGACAGCCTGGGCCAGTGGTGGAACGGCCGGTACACCCTGGACGAATACCACCAGCGCCTGACCCATGTGCGTACCTGCAGCACCGCCGTCGTGCAAGACGCGGGCCACATGCTGCACCATGACCAGCCGGAGCAGGTGGCCCAGCTGATCGAAGCGTTTTTGGATGCTGCCTGAGGCAATTTGAAGTCCTTGCGCCCGCAAGCGCTAGTGGATATTGCCTGAGCAGCTATCATTTTTGATATGAATGCCACTCGGAGCCCACACGCCGGCCTGCGCAGATCCGGCGGCGGTCTGGCACAAAGGGCATTAGCAGGGCACCTGCCCGTCCCATGAGAAAATCGCGGGTTATTCCACAGAACACGCAGGACAAGAATCATGGACGCAGAACGCATCAACCTCATCGGCACCACCCTCAGCGACCTGGCTCTGCGCACGCAAGAGTTACGGAGGTATCTTTGACTTCGATGCCAAATTTGAACGCCTGCGCACGGTAAACGCATCGCTGGAAGACCCCTCCGTCTGGAACGACCCCAAGAAGGCCCAGGAGCTGGGCAAGGAACAAAAGTCGCTCTCCAGCGTGGTCGTCACGCTGGACAAGCTCACCCGCGATCTGGCCGACAACGCCGAGCTGTATGAGATGAGCAAAGAGGAAGGCGATGAAGCCGGCCTTTTGACCATCGAGTCGGAAGCCGCCACGATGCGCGCAGCGGTGGAAGAGCTGGAGTTCCGCCGCATGTTCCGCAACGAGGCGGATCCGCTCAATTGCTTTGTGGACATCCAGGCAGGCGCTGGCGGCACGGAAGCCTGCGACTGGGCCAGCATGCTGCTGCGCCAGTACCTCAAGTACGCCGAACGCAAGGGCTTCAAAGCCACGGTCGAAGAAGAAACCCCGGGGGACGTGGCCGGCATCAAGAGCGCCACGATCAAGATCGAGGGTGAGTACGCCTTCGGCCTGCTGCGCACCGAAACCGGTGTGCACCGCCTGGTGCGCAAGAGCCCGTTCGACAGTTCGGGCGGCCGCCACACCTCGTTCGCGTCGCTGTTCGTGTACCCCGAAATCGACGACTCCATCGAGATCAACATCAACCCCGCCGACGTGCGCACCGACACCTTCCGAGCCTCCGGCGCGGGCGGTCAGCACATCAACAAGACCGACTCGGCCGTGCGACTCACGCACATCCCCACCGGCATCGTGGTGCAGTGCCAGGACGGTCGCAGCCAGCACAGCAACCGCGACGTGGCATGGCAGCGCCTGCGCAGCCGCCTGTACGACTTCGAGATGCGCAAGCGCATGGAAGAGCAACAGAAACTGGAAGACACCAAGACCGACGTGGGCTGGGGACACCAGATCCGCAGCTACGTGCTGGACAACAGCCGCATCAAGGACCTGCGCACCAACGTTGAAATCTCGGCCACGCAAAAGGTGCTGGACGGCGACCTGGACGCTTTCATCGAAGCTTCGTTGAAGCAAGGCGTCTGAGCGATGCGGATGCGCACCGACGCCATCATCTTCGACATGGACGGCACCATGATCGACTCCATGCCCTGGCACGCCCAGGCGTGGGTCGAGTTCGCACGCCGCCGGGGCATGGACATCGACGTGCCCGACCTCATGGCCCGCACCACGGGCCGCAATGGCACCGAGTGCATCGTGGAACTGTTGGGGCGCCCTGTGTCGCAGGACGAGGCCGACGCGCTCACGCACGAAAAAGAAACCATCTACCGCGAGCTGTTCGCCCCGCGTTTCTCCGAAGTGGCGGGCTTTCGCCAGTTTGCGGCCCAGGTGCGCGCGCGTGGTCTCAAGGTGGCGGTGGGCACCGCGGGTGACATCGGCAACGTGGAATTCGCACTGGGCCACCTGGGCCTGGAACCCGCGCCCCAGGCCATCGTGCGTGGCGATGAGGGCCTGCCCGGCAAGCCCCAGCCCGCGATCTTCCTGGAGGCGGCACGCCGCATCGCGGCAGCCCCCGAGCATTGCATCGTCTTTGAAGACGCGCCTTTCGGCATCGAGGCAGCGCGCCGCGCGGGCATGCGTGCCGTGGCCATCTGCAGCACCCACACGCCCGAACAACTGGCCGGGCCCCATGTGCTGGCCGCCGTGCGCGACTACACCGAACTCATGAACACCGACTTTCTGGAGAGCATCCATGTTGCAACTGCATAAAGCCGACGGAAGCGGAGACGGCGCGGCCCCGGCCATCGCCATCCGCCGCGAGGACTACACCGCCCCCGCCTACTGGATCGACAGCGTCGAGCTGACCTTCGACCTGGACCCGAACAAGACGCGCGTGCTCAACCGCATGACGCTGCGCCGCAACCCCGACGTGGCGGCACAGCCGCTCAAGCTCGATGGCGATGACCTGAACCTGGCACGTGTGCTGGTCAACGGCCAGGGCACCTCGTTCAAGATGGAAGGCACCCGCCTGGTGCTGGAGAACCTGCCTGAAGGCTCCGAGCCCTTTGCGCTCGAAATCTTCACCACCTGCTGCCCCGCCAAGAACACGCAGCTCATGGGCCTGTACGTGAGCCAGGGCACCTTCTTCACGCAGTGCGAGGCCGAGGGCTTTCGCCGCATCACCTACTTTCTGGACCGCCCCGATGTGATGGCCAGCTACACCGTCACGCTGCGCGCCGACAAGGCCCAGTACCCGGTGCTGCTCTCCAACGGCAATCTGGTGGACAGCGGCGACCTGGAAGACGGCCGCCACTTTGCCAAGTGGGTGGACCCGCACAAGAAGCCCTGCTACCTGTTCGCCCTGGTCGCAGGCAAGCTGGTGGCCCGCGAGCAGAAGATCAAGAGCCGCTCGGGCACCGACCACCTGCTGCAGGTGTACGTGCGCCCCGGCGATCTGGGCAAGACCGAACATGCCATGAACTCGCTGATGTACAGCGTGGCCTGGGACGAGGCCCGCTTCGGCCTGCCGCTGGACCTGGAGCGCTTCATGATCGTCGCCACCAGCGACTTCAACATGGGCGCCATGGAGAACAAGGGCCTGAACATCTTCAACACGAAGTACGTTCTGGCCAGCGAATCCACGGCCACCGACACCGACTTCGCCAACATCGAAAGCGTGGTGGGCCACGAGTACTTCCACAACTGGACGGGCAACCGCGTGACCTGCCGCGACTGGTTCCAGCTCAGCCTGAAGGAAGGCCTCACGGTCTTCCGCGACCAGGAATTCAGCATGGACCTCGCGGGCAGCCCGTCCGCCCGCGCCGTCAAGCGCATCGAGGATGTGCGCGTGCTGCGCACCGCCCAGTTCCCCGAAGACGCGGGCCCCATGGCCCACCCGGTGCGGCCCGACAGCTACGTCGAGATCAACAACTTCTACACCGTCACCATCTACGAAAAGGGTGCGGAAGTGGTGCGCATGCAGCACAACCTGGTGGGCCGCGAAGGCTTTGCCAAGGGCATGAAGCTGTACTTCGAACGCCACGACGGCCAGGCCGTGACCTGCGACGATTTTGTGCGATCAATAGCCGATGCCAACCCGGGCAGCCCGCTCACGCAGCACCTTGGGCAGTTCAAGCGCTGGTACAGCCAGGCCGGCACGCCCCGCGTGCGCGCCACGGGCCGCTACGACGCTGCCACGCGCTGCTATGCACTCACGCTGTCGCAAAGCTGCGCCCCTACGCCCGGCCAAAGCGAGAAGTTGCCCTTCGTCATCCCGGTCGAGCTGGGCCTGATCGATGCCACCACCGGTGCCGCCCTGCCCTTACACCTCGCAGGTGAAGGCGCTGCAGAAGGCGCAGCCCACACCACCTCGCGCGTGGTCGTGCTCACCGAGGCATCGCAGACCCTGACCTTCACCAACCTGGACAGCGAGCCGGTGCCATCGCTGCTGCGCGGGTTCAGTGCCCCCGTGGTGCTGGACATCGACTACACCGACGCGCAGTTGCTCACTCTGCTGGCGCACGACGCAGACGCTTTCAACCGCTGGGAAGCTGGGCAGCGCCTGGCACTGCGAATTGCTATTAATACAATAGCTAATGAAGCATATGCAACCGGCGCTACCGGCCGATTTGAGCAAACCATTCTGTCGACAGCGTTTGTAGAGGCTATGCGCAGCGTGCTGCGCAACCCGGCCCTGGATGCGGCGTTCAAGGAACTGGTGCTCACGATGCCCTCCGAGACGTACATCGCCGAGCAGCTGGATGTGGTGGACCCGCAGCGCATCCACGCAGTGCGTGAAGCCATGCGCGAAGAACTGGCGCTGGCGCTGCAGGCCGACTGGGAAACCGTCTGGGAACAGAACCAGGACACCGGCGGCTACCGCCCCGACCCCGTCTCGTCCGGCCGCCGCGCACTCAGTGGCCTGGCGCTGCACATGCTGTGTATTGCCGCGCAAAAGACAGGCGATGTGGTCTGGCGTGGCAAGGCGTACCAGCGCTTCAAGGTCGCGGGCAACATGACCGACCGGTTCAATGCCCTCACGGCCCTGGTGGCCAGCGGCAGCGAACTGGCCACACCCGCCCTCGCCCGCTTCCATGCGCTGTTCAAGGACGAGCCCCTGGTCATCGACAAGTGGTTTGCACTGCAAGCGGGTGCGCCCGACCGTGGCGGCAACGTCTTGCCCGCCGTGCGCCAGCTCATGCAGCACCCGGACTTCAGCCTGAAGAACCCCAACCGGGCGCGCAGCGTGATCTTCAGCTACTGCAGCGCCAACCCCGGTGCGTTCCACCGGTCGGACGCTGCGGGCTACGTGTTCTGGAGCGACCGCGTGATCGAGCTGGACGCCATCAACCCGCAGGTTGCGGCCCGCCTCGCGCGCGCGCTCGACCGCTGGAAGAAGCTGGCGGACCCCTGGCGCAGCGCCGCGCGCGAGGCCATTGCTCGCGTGGCCGCCAAGCCTGATCTGTCCAACGATGTGCGCGAGGTAGTGACCCGCGCACTCGCCGAATAAACCACGACCGAGAAGAGACTGACATGGCAAAAAGCATCAGCCTGACCCGCTACCTTGTTGAACAACAACGGGTGGACGGACTCATTCCCTCGCAACTGCGCCTGCTGCTGGAAGTGGTGGCCCGCGCCTGCAAAAGCATCAGCCACGCCGTGAACAAGGGCGCACTGGGCGGCGTGCTGGGCACGGCCAGCAGTGAAAACGTGCAGGGCGAGATCCAGAAAAAGCTCGACATCATCGCCAACGAGGTGCTGATCGAGGCCAACGAATGGGGCGGCCACCTGGCGGCCATGGCGTCTGAAGAAATGGACGGCATCTACCTCGTGCCCAACCGCTACCCGCAAGGTGAATACCTGCTGCTGTTCGATCCCCTCGATGGCTCCAGCAACATCGATGTGAACGTGAGCATCGGCACCATCTTCAGCGTGCTGAAAAAGCCCGATGGTGATCGCGGCGTGGAGGAAGGCGACTTCCTGCAGCCCGGCACCCAGCAAGTGGCAGCGGGCTACTGCATCTACGGCCCGCAGACCACCCTGGTGCTCACCGTGGGCGATGGCGTAGCCATGTTCACGCTCGACCGCGAACAGGGCTCCTTCGTGCTGACCGAGGAGAACGTGCGCATCCCCGAGGACACCAAAGAATTCGCGATCAACATGAGCAACATGCGCCACTGGGACGAGCCCGTGAAGCGCTACATCGACGAATGCCTGCAGGGCAAGGAAGGCCCGCGCGGCAAGGACTTCAACATGCGCTGGATCGCCAGCATGGTGGCCGACGTGCACCGCATACTGACCCGTGGTGGCGTCTTCATGTACCCGTGGGACAAACGCGAGCCCAACAAGCCCGGCAAGCTGCGCCTGATGTACGAGGCCAACCCCATGGGCTGGCTGGTAGAACAAGCCGGTGGCGCTGCCACCAATGGCAAGCAACGCATCCTCGACATCCAGCCCACCCAGCTTCATGAGCGCGTCAGCGTGATCCTCGGCTCAAAAAATGAGGTTGAGCGCGTGACCAGCTACCATTCCACGCTATAATCCAAGGCTAAGCCGGTGTAGCTCAGTCGGTAGAGCAGCTCATTCGTAATGAGAAGGTCGGGTGTTCGATTCATCTCTCCGGCACCAATAAAATCAATGACTTACGAGTCATTGTTGCCCCAAGTGCCGTCTCCTGTCACACTCAAGTCACAGTAGACGGCACAATTTGGCAGCACTGAACAACAGTGCCATCTCTCTCCAGCCAGTTTTTGTGCCGTCACATTTCGCTGACCGTACACAAAACACAACATGGCTGCCATCCGTGAACGCAAAGACCAAAACGGCAAAGTGAGCTACCAAGCTCAGGTCCGTATCCAGGGTTATCCGCCGCAGTCGAAAACTTTTTTGCGAAAGACCGACGCCAAGCAATGGGCCATCCAGACGGAAACGGAAATCCGCACTGGCATGACCATCCGGAAAAACTCCGCCAGCAAGCACACAGTGCGCGAGATGCTGGAGCGCTACCGCGACAACGTGCTGACCGACAAGGCCAACGGCGGCAAAGACCATAAGACCCACGTCGCCTGGTGGATTGACGAACTTGGGCACTACGCCTTGTCCGAAGTCACAACTGATCTTGTGACACGGAGCATCGACAAGTTCAAAAAGTCGAAGACACGGCTTGGGAAGCCCCCTGCCCCAGCGACCGTACTGCGCTACATGATGGCCCTTTCACATGCATTCACCGTGGCGCGCAAGCAGTGGAACTGGTGCGAGTCTTCGCCAGTTGAAAACGTGCAGCGCCCGAAGGTCAGCAACGAGCGCACACGGTATCTGACCGACGCAGAGCGCGAGTCTTTGCTCAGCGCTTGCAAAAGCTCAGCAAACTCCGATTTGTATTTGGTGGTGGTGCTGGCGATCTCGACTGGCATGCGCAAAGGCGAAATCATGGGTATGCGTTGGCAAGACATTCATACCGCTCCGGACGAGGGCTACACCCGGGTACATCTCACCAAGACCAAGAATGACAAAGCACGCTCAGTTTTGCTCACATCCCTCGCGCTGGAATTGCTCGAAGAACGGCGCGCGAAGGTGATTGAAGGCCGGAAGGTCAAGGTTGCAACCGGACTAGTTTTTCCAAGCACTGTGAAAGCCGATACACCCGTCGATCTTCGCAAACCATGGGGCGTTGCACTGCTCGCTGCTGGTATTGAAGAGTTTCGTTTCCACGATCTCCGGCACACGACAGCGAGTTACCTTGCGATGAATGGCGCCAGCCTTTTGTCCATCAGCAAGGTGTTGGGCCACCAGACCACCAAAATGACAGAGCGGTACTCGCACTTGGCCACCTCTCACATTGACGAGGTAGTTCGGAGTATGAACGCAAAGAAGTTTGGACTGGGTAAATCGTCACGTTGATAACATAAAATTCCGATGCTTTTGGGTTTCACTCTTGGCGGTAGCCTCCGGCACAAAACCAGTCCGATTGCGCAAGAGCTTCGTACATTGCGGTCTGCCAAGCATTTTGATGCACGAATGCTCTGCTTTCAGACTCACGTCTAAGATGACCTCGCAATTCGTCCATTGCGGCCGCACCTGAGTTTGATGCCAAAACCTCAAGCCCATAACGGATGTTGCCAAGCTCCTCCGCAGCATGAGATGCGAAGAGCTGACCCAACTTAAAGGTTGTAAAGTGCCCTAGGATGCGAGCCTTCATAACATCTCCTAGGTCAGCCGGTGGGCTTACCCGGAAAGTTAAGCTTACGGGCTGAGTTTGTTGGACTTCAGCATAAAGCCAGCGAACTTGGGCCAAATTGTCAAAATATGGATGGAGAGTCTGCTCCTCTGCAGTTTCTGGGCCATGATCAAGCTTCTCTTTATTGCACTCTGAGCATGCAGGCACCAAATTAATTGGAGTTACCGCCAATACCGGGTGCTGGGAAACAGGAAGATAATGATCCAATTGATGTACTGTGCGCTGCCCACATAAAGGACAAATGTCGTTTTTACACGCTTTTTTGAGCGATGAATATATCGGACGTGTTCGTTTGCTTTTCACGAAGGTTTGCTTGTAGAGCTTTTCCATCTCTACTGCTGAAACCGTGTCAACAGTTTCACCACCCGCTATAAGATACAAGCTACCGGCTGCGCCGTGACCGTCATAAATCTGTGCTGCACTAGCAATAGATTGCTTCGCTTGTCGTAGTCGGTTCTTCAGATCATGATCTTGAACACTTCGCACACAGTCGTCCACTATGCTATCGACAACCAAATTCGGTTTAGGCAAGCTTCTCATTATTAAGCTGACTCACTGTCACGATGAGCGATCAGACCTCTAGCAATGGCGCGAGCTTCACCGCCAAGCTGATCATTGAATTTTGCAACGAGCCCAGAAAAATCCTCGCCAGCATCAACAGCGGCGGTAATCATTTTGTGAAAACCCGCTCTGGTTACCTGATAGGCGAAAACCTCTCGTGTCAGGATACCAATATTCTCGCCAAAGGTTTCTATTTCCGGCCGTTCAGCTATCAGTTCACTGCTACTGCGACGCAGCTTCCAAGCACAGGATGCAGGTACTTCTTGAAGCACAACTGGCGAGTGAGTGGCAATGATTGCAACGCCGTTCCGTCTCACGAGCAGCGTTGAAAGACAACGAACAAACGCGGCAATGAGAGGCGGATGAAGATGCCCTTCTGGCTCATCCAAAAGGACAAGCGTCTTTTCGTCTACCAGCTCGACAAGCCTGGTCACAGTCAACAGAACAATTGCATGTCCTGAACTTAAGCGCTCAAATCTCCTAGCGGCGGCTGCTTTCCATTGCTCTTCCGAATCTTGCAACTCAAGAAGATTTTGCACTTCGGCTTCAGCGAAAAGATCATCTGTCTCTAAGACAGTAACTGCCTCTCGCCATCGCGACGCACGCTGACCTTCACGGCAACTACGCAAGCTTTCGGCAAAATCCAACGCCAGTCGCTCCGCGCTCTTCACGCTGACAGTGCCGTTAACGTGTTCACGCAGCCCAACTTGTTTGCAGGGCAAAGCGTCATCTCTATTCGCGGCAAGGTCAAAACTATCAAATGCACTAAAGGAAACCAGAACCAGTCCAGCAAAATCCCAGTCCGCGTCCAACCCGAAGTTGCGCTTCACTATTTGCCCCCCACGTGCATTCTCCGGTGCAGGCCGACCGAGAAGAGCATGAGTCAATTGACGCATACAGAGAGTTTTTCCGACGCCATTCCGACCAATGAGTACATGGACGTTGGTTGGGGGCATAGAGTCCGGCACAACATGGAAATCAAGGCTCACCGGCGGGGCCCCCTCTTCTTCTGGCAGTTCAAAGCTGAAGTCAAACTCGGTGAGTCGGGCATCGCCGTGTGCTAGCCGACGCAGACGGCCACGTACACTACTTGCCCTCACATCCCGCAGCAGCGACTCTTGCATCACCTCTTCGTTGAAATATTCTTCGAAGATATCGGGGTTAAATGCGCAATCGCGCAAACCTTGAAGTAACTCTATCCGCAGATTTTCCGGCAACTCTGCGAGCGCCTCGTAATACGCTTCGTTCTGCCCAAGTGAAAAAAATTGCTCATCCAGCGTCTCGAAAGGTGGCGGCAATTCAGGCGCTCTTTCCCCCGGAGATGCCTGCGCCGCTGATCGAAGACCACGCTGGCCAATCTTCACGTCACCAATGCGTTTGCGTTGCCCCTGACCGTCGAAAACCACGAGTGCAAACTGCGTCCGAAATTTTCCCCAGTCGTCCCATCTGTCATACACAAGATAAGCTCGATTGACAGAGGTAGCTGGAGCGCCCACATCGCGGGCCAAAGGCGTGATCAACAAAGTCGTCCTCCTCTATCGGGGGTCATCCCAATTTAGCTGTTTTATATTCAACGGTATGCCTCAATAGCTGGTGCAAGCGGCACCCTCCTGGACCTGATGGGTGCCGCCAACAGTGACTGAAGGATGATAGTTGAGCCCATTGGACGCCGCTTGATTGCTGACTTGCCTAAGGAAAGGCTATCTGCAAAAGGCACCCAAGCAAGCGCTTCACAGCAAACTGGGAATTTTCCTTCTGCTCACAGGCCGTATGTACTTGGCCAAGGTGACGTCAGACTTGTGTCCAGTCTGTTCTCGTATCTGCCACGGCTGCAAGCCCTTCTCCGCTGCGCTCGTGCAGTAGCCAGCCCGCAAACTGTGACCACTGAATTTCTTCGCGTCTCCACCGACGCGCTGCACCGACGCCTTGATCACCAGCGCCACCGACTGCGCTGACAACCCCCACCGTGCAACGCGGTCGTGGCGGCTGACGGCACGAAACACAAACCCCTCCTTGATTTCTGAGACTTCCAGCCAATGCGTCAGGGCACGCACTGGGCAACGCTCTCCATTGGCGTGCGGGATGAACACCGTACGACCATGGCCTTCTTGATCGGTCTTGCTAGATGGCAAGAAAATCTCCACACCGTTGCCTAGGTAGGTCAGATGCTCCACACGCATCGCCACCAGTTCCGACCTGCGCATAGCCGAAGCAAAGCCAACGAGCAGCAGTGCACGGTCGCGCGCAACTTTGATGGGCATCTTCTGCCGGTCGATCATCACCAGCGCCGCTAGCAGATCGTCTGTGACCAACGGCTGCACCTGCCGCTGCTTCGTTCCCAGCGTCCGGCGAATACCCTGCATCACGCGCTTGACGGTCTCACTTCGGGCCGGGGATTTCAGAGCATTCTCAACGTGGGCTTTGTGGATGGCGGTCAACCGACGTTCCAGGGTAGCAACCGACAGCTTTTCCGCGCATCGAGCCAGGTACTCGGCCAGAGCCGCAGGGCTGACTGGAACGCTCCCGCCGTTGGCAAAAAAGTGCTTCAAATCAGAGGCATATGCGCGCTTGGTAGCTGCGGACTGACTCGCAGCTATGAACTGCTCGGCCGTGGCCGAAAAACCGCTCAGATCGCCCGCTGGTTGCGTTTGCGGCATGCGGTTGGATATGGTGGTGCTGCGAGCGGACAAAGCTACGCCAGCGCCCTCCAGCGGAGTGCGAATTTTCTTCATGGTGAGTCCTATGGACGAAGGTGGAAAAACAATAAAAAACGGCCCGCGAAAGGGGCCGTTTTTAGTGGTGTCTGGCAGTCGATAACTGTGTCTTATCGCTACCTGAAATCAGAGAAAAATTCTGAGCGCCATCCCCGCATGGACGTGTGAATACGTCACACGCCAAAGGCATGGCAAGAAAAAATCAAACGGGGTCACGAACCGATAAATCGAGCGGGTGAAGACCATCTGCCAAGATGACGCCATTGCGACGAGATGTTTTTCTATTATCTCAGGTTGTCGGCTGCCAAGCAAAATGACATTTTTACCAATTATTCAGTCCACACGCCACGCTCAGTAGTAACGATGAAACCCTCTTCTTCGTTCTCTGCAATGTAATTTGGCAGCTTGTCGATCTCATCGTCTTTAATAGTGACATAACACAATAGACCGTGTTTATTCACAGTCACACGTGTGCAGTTTGTTCCGTCGATTTCGCTCATAAGATCCTCAAAAAATTGGTCCCATACACCAACTAAACGGCCTTCCGAATACCACGACAACTCGGAAAATTTGAACAGCCCCAAAATGCCCCACCAGCGTTAGCGCCCTTGCGTGCCGTTCTCATGACCATACCCGCACCACACTGCGGACAAGCTGTCTCGACAGCGGCTCCCGGTTGGGCGATTGCTGGCTTGTTTTCTGGCAGCTTGACTGCAGCAGACATGGATTGCTTCGCCTGCTGGATCATAGAAAAAAGCCTGGGACCATCGACCAACTGCACATTGCGGCCTTCGGCAAAGGCTTTGGCCTCAGCAGTAAAGCGCCCGGAAGTGACAACGAATCCGCCAGTTGCACCCCCGGCAGCCATCACGCCATACAGTTCCCGGACCACGTTCACACCGACTTTGAATGCCTTCCATTGCTTGCACTGAACCAAGAACTTTTCTGTGCCCTTAGTCAGGGCGATGTCCACTCCGCCATCCGGTCCGCCACCACCAGTTTCTGAGACACGGAAACCCTGCAACCTGAACGCCTCACCGACCAGCAATTCAAACTCTCGCCAGCTCATTCCATCCAGTGCATTCACGCTTTGCGCTTGAGCCACATCACTGACCAATGACTGGCGCTGCTTGCGCCGCCATGCAGAAAGTGCTGCCCCCGCAAAACAGATGATCGGGACGATGTACTGACCAGCGGTCGCCAGCCCTTTGATGACAGCTTGTTGCATCAACCCAGCCACTTGGCCAGGCTGAACGCCTGTCGCCGAAATCGGCGCGGCCAACCAATGCAAAATCAGATACCCCGCGACTCCCAGAGCTACACCGGCCCACCATGGCAGCATAGCCACCAGATCGAGCATGTCCTCCAGCGGGCTTGATTTGCGTCTCTTTGCCACTTCATCTCCTCCATCTTGGTATTGGTCATTATTGCCAAGGACACTGTCAGGTCCAGCAATAAATTATGTTGATTTGGTGGAGATGACTTGGCTGATAAATTTCTGAAATCTGCCCTGCTCATTGCCGTACCACTGAGCCCAGCGGCTTTGCTCGGCCGAGCGCTGTTGGGCCTGCGCGGTTTCAATGGCGGCGGTCAGCCAGGGCTCGTACCGTTCGCACACCAGCGGGATACTCAGCCATGCCGACCATAGGCATTCACGATCCTGCAGGATGTAGACCGTATCGTTCGGAGGAATCATCTCGGCCAATTGTTGTTTGGGGTGGCCAATGGATAACCCCCATCCGTCCGGCCTCACGAAAGGGAGCGGCTGTGTCATAGGGCGCCAAACCACAAACATCCACTGTTCTGGAAATCGAACGCCGTCATCTGCCTCACATTCGATGCGCTCGTCGCACAGCTTCAGCGCTGCCACGCACCAACATCCTGATGCCCAAACATCTGTAGCTTTCATGCGGAAACTCTGTCGGGTGTTACTACTTCGCCTTTCGTCCCAGTGAGCATGTCTGACTCCAACTGCTCCACTTGTCCCGCTGCGCCATTCCCTATGCAGCCGTCGCACACCACTGTAAGCACGTCAAACCAGTCAGGCGGCGCATCATCACCGCTCTGAATGTCTGCAGTCACTTTTCCCTTGATCCAAGCCCCGTGGGGCTGACTGATAGTGACTGGCTTGCCACATTTCCCGCAGGGGGCAATCGGCCCGCCGTACACCCGGTTGTGTTGAAGGTGGCCCGGCAATCTTTGTCCTTCGAGAAGACTTGGCAGCTGCTGTTTGCAACAGGCGGAGCTGCAAAACCGAGCCATGGTCGTGAGAATGCTGGGGTTCATGACTGCCTGTTCCGAGGGGGTGTCGCCAGGCAGCTGTACGTGATGTGATGGCGCTGCAACCCGAAAAGGTGATGACTAACTCAAGGGAGTGGTACAGGTCGAGCACCTGAACAATGCACGATTAGACATGACCTATGTGCCTCCAGAATCGACGCGCCATTCGACATGACAGGCTTCGGCTGTTCATCTCGCTGGCGATGCCGTGAATCTATGCGGGCATCACTCTACGCGAAGCAGTGGGACTGTCAGGTCGATCTTTACTGCTGGTGGCTCGCGTTAGAGGGAGTAGGACCGCATGTCTACCACCGAGGGACGCAAAAGTGCATGCACAGCGGGGTATGCTCGAACATTTATTTGGATAATTCCATCAGCTTAGCAAATGGCACGCATCGAAGAAAAAATTGCTGAAATTGCTGACCCAGCGCTACGGCAAGCCATCGGGGAGGAGGTCGCAAAGCTCAAGAAACATACTCGCTTTGGCTTGGTCTTTGAGGAACACCAGCCAGAGGTAGTCCCTCTCTTCGGTAAGAGGATCAAGCGCGGCGAACGAGTAGCCCTGAAGACCGGCAATCTGTCAGAAATCTGGCGCGTGGTGTCGGTCAAAGAAGGTGAGGCGCTGTGTGAGCTTGAGAAGACCGTCAAGGCAATAGCAACAGCGGGCACCCGCGAGTCTTTCCCAGTCCAACAATTGGTTGTCGTTCGCAGCATGGGCGAAACGATTTACCCATCGCTCACACCAGTAGATGCCGTCACCAACGGTGACCCCGCGGCTCCGCATCACGTCTTGATCGAGGCAGACAACTACCACGCACTGCAACTGCTGGTGTTTCCTTATGAGGGCAAAGTAGATTGCATCTATATCGACCCGCCCTACAACACAGGCGCGCGGGATTGGAAGTACAACAACGATTACGTCGACAAAAACGACCAGTGGCAGCACAGCAAGTGGTTGACCTTCATGGCCAAGCGCTTGCGCCTTGCGAAACGCTTGCTGAACCCTGCTACGGGCGTGCTGATCGTGACCATCGACGAGCACGAGGTTCATCACCTCGGCTGCTTGTTGGAGCAGGAATTTCCCGACGCCACCGTGCAGATGGCAACCATCGTGATCAACCAAAAGGGGGTAGCGCAAGGCGGCTTGTCGCGGGCCGAGGAATACGCGCTGTTCGTCTTTATGCCGGAGGCCACGGTTCCACCAGCCGCAGACGATCTGCTGTCACCGGAGCGGGCGGACAGCAAACGCTTTCAAACGCCACGATGGGAATGGTTGTTGCGTGGCGGCACCAATTCCAAACGTGAGGACCGGCCGGGGCTGTTCTTTCCCATCCACATCGACCCAGTGCGCCGGGCCATTGTGAGCATTGGCGATCCGTTGCCGCTGGGTGAAGTGCCGGACCAAACGGTAGTTGACAACACCGTGGCATGGCCGTTTCGCACCGATCACACCTTGGGCAATTGGCGCGTCAGCCCGCCCACGCTGCGGCAACTGCACGCACAAGGCTTTGTACGCCTTGGTGGCTACGACGAAGCACGCAAGACTTGGACTGTGCTCTACCTCGGGGAAAAAGCCCGCAGGCAAATCGAGGAAGGCACCATTCGCATCGTGGGGCGCAATGCGGATAGCGGGGCTGTCACTGTGGAATACACCGAAGGCCAACAACGCTCCATCAAGACGGTTTGGCATCGAGCCACGCACGATGCTGGAACTTACGGCTCCAGTCTGTTGCGCAACATTCTGGGCGAAGGTGGGCGCTTTGCCTTTCCAAAATCTATCTATGCCGTGCGCGATGCCGTCGCCGCCGTGGTAAGCAGCCAACCCAATGCGCTGCTGGTGGATTTTTTCGCGGGCAGTGCAACTACGCTCAACGCTGTCAACCTGCTCAACGCCACCGATGGCGGGCAGCGCCAGTGCATTCTAGTGACCAACAACGAAGTATCAGAGGAAGAAAACCGCACCCTGACGGCGCAGGGCTTCCAACCAGGGCAGGACGAATGGGAGCAGCACGGCATTTGCCGTTCGGTTACCTGGCCTCGTTCAAAGTTCACCATGTTGGGCAAGCGCGATGACGGCACACCTTTACCGGGCGACTACCTCACCGGCAAGCAGATTACACGCGAGAAGCCGCGCACTATTCGCCAACTGGGTTTTGCCGAAGGCCGCAATCTGCCACTGGCACAACGCAAACAAGTTGCCGCACTGCTGCCCGGTGTTGTCCAGAGCAAGATTGACGATGGTCCTTGGTTTTTGAGCGACGACGTTCCCGTGTCAGTGCTGTGGGATGTGCGCCAAGCACCTGCGTGGCTAGATGCGTTGAGCGAAGCAGATCACATCAATGACCTGTGCGTGGTTACGACCGAAAGTCGAGCGTTCACCGCACTCAAAGCGCAGATTGTCGAAGCACTGGGGCCGCAAGAAGTGGCTGAAGACGAGAAGCGCCCGATGGCACAGGGCTTCGCCGCCAATCTCGAATACTTCCGCCTCGATTTTCTTGACCCGCAGGAAATTCAGATGGGTCGGCAGTTTGCTGCTGTTCTGCCCATTCTGTGGATGATGGCCGGTGCATGCGGCCCACGCCCCAGCGCCCCTGATGCGCATGCACCGTGGCTTTTACCCGATGGCTGCCCGTTCGTGGTGCTCATGCAGGAGACTCGCTTCAAGGATTTTGCGCGCCACGTTGAGAGCCGCACTGACCTGACCCACATCTTTATCGTCACCAACTCGCAGGACACGGTGTACAAGCTGCGGAGTGAGTGGCCCGATTTGAGAGTTGTGCAACTTTATAAAGACTATCTCGAAAATTTCCGCATTAACCTGTCCGAAAAATCTGTCTAATGAAAATCGAACTCAAGGGCTTTCAAGATGCTGCCGTCGATCGACTCATTGATCAACTAGGGCGCGCAAAAGGTGAAGTTTCGGGTGGTGGCGACCACCAAGCCGTGATTCTCGCCGCACCTACTGGCTCGGGAAAAACGGTGATCACTGCGGCACTGATAGAGGAGATTCTGACCGGCTCTGACCGATTCACAGCGGAGCCAGACGCAGTGTTTCTGTGGCTGTCAGATCAGCCTGTGTTGAACGAGCAATCCAAGAAACGGATTGCGTCCGCGTCAACAAAGTTGAGCAATAGCGATCTAGTCATTGTGGATGCAGACTTCGACCGTGAAACTTTCGTCGGTGGCAAGGTGTATTTCATCAATACACAGAAGCTGGGCAAAGACAAACTCCTTACTTCAGGTCGAGGTGATAAGCGCACTTACACGATCTGGGAAACTATTAGCAACACAGCCAAAACCAAAGCAGACCGTTTCTATCTGATCATCGACGAAGCACATCGAGGCACCAAGGTGTCCCGTACGGATGAAAGTACCCGACAAACTGTGCTGCAGAAATTTGTCAAAGGTTCGGAGGGCGAAATTCCGGCTATTGACCTTATTTTGGGTGTTTCTGCCACTCCGAAGCGTTTTCAACAGTTGATTGACGGACAAAGCAACCGCACGCCGCGCAAATGCGAAGTAAATCCACTAGACGTACGTGCATCAGGTCTGCTGAAGGACCGCATCATGGTGTTTCATCCGACAGAAGATTTTCCTACCGACACAACCATGTTGCGTGCCGCCGTTCTGCAGTGGCGCGCGATGGGCGCGCAGTGGCATGAGTACGCACAGACTCAAGGTTTACCTACGATTCAGCCCGCGCTGATCATCCAGGTGCAAGACGGCAGTAGCGACGGTGTATCACGTACCAATCTAGACGAGGTAATTGCCACAATCGAAAAGGAAACAGGGCCGATTGACACCGCCGAGATTGCGCATTGCTTTGAACACGACGCGCCCCTTTCTGCACATGGTGTGCTGATCCGCAAGATTGATCCGTCGCGCATTCAGGAAGAAACAAATATCAAGTTTGTGCTGTTCAAAATGGCGCTCACTACTGGTTGGGATTGCCCCAGGGCCGAAGTGATGATGTCCTTCCGCACAGCACAGGACGACACCCTGATTGCTCAGCTTATCGGGCGTATGGTGCGTACGCCGTTGGCACGCCGTATCGAGGGCAGTGAAATATTGAATTCAGTTTCCCTGTACCTGCCGCACTATGACAAAGAAGGTTTGACCCGCGTAGTCAACCACCTAAAGCAAGGCGACCCGATGGAGCTACCGCCCACCGACGTGGAAGACGGAGCGAAGATGGTGACCTTCAAGCGCGATGCCAGCATGGCGGCTGCTTTTGATGCATTGAGTGGGCTGCCGACCTACCGCGTGGAGCGCGTACGCAAGGTGTCCAATACGCGCCGCCTGATGGCGCTATCACGCCTGCTGTCCACTATGCACGAGGTGGATATGACCGCGTGGGACGGGTCAAAGAAGCTGGTTATTGAAACACTGGATGCCGAGCTTGCCCGGCTGAAAAGAGACGATCCCAACTTTGATGCAAAGGTGAAAGGTTCCGGCCAGATCACACTAAACGCCGTAGTTGTTGAGCAAGGGACATGGAAGGAAATCCAAGGCCAGACCATCACGGTGCCTCTGGACGAAAAGAACATTGACGACCTGTTCAGCCGTGCCGGGCAGCGTTTGGGCGAAGGCCTTCATCTGGACTACTGGCAGACGCACTATGACCAGGACGAGGCCGACGAAATGCCCAACCGTTCGCGGCTGGAACTGTTTCTGATGCTTCAAGACGAAAAAACGTGGAAAACGCTGGAGTCAGTCTGTGGTGCCCGCTGCGAGGCATTGCTGAAGCAACACAAAGCGGCCATTAAAAATTTGACCACTGCGGAGCAGGAGGAATACAACAAGGTCAATGAAATTGCAAAAGACCCGGAGGCGCTGTCATTCTTGCCACCCGCAGAAATGATGCTTGCCGTAGATACCAAGGACCCGGAGTTCCGAAGCTACGACGAACACCTGTACGTCGATGCCACCGGGCATTTTGTGGCGAAACTAAACACTTGGGAGCACACGGTTATCGAAGCAGAAATAGCGCGACCCGATGTGGTTGGCTGGCTGCGCAACGTGTCACGCAAGCCCTGGGCGCTGTCGTTGCCTTATGAAATGGGTGGTGAGGTGCTACCGATGTACCCAGATTTTCTGGTGGTGCGCACTGATGGCGCTGGGCACACGGTAGACATTCTGGAACCACACTCCCCCGCTCTGGCAGATAGCTACGCCAAAGCCAAAGGCCTCGCGCAGTTCGCCGCCAAACACGCCATGGACTTCGGGCGCATAGAGGTGATCCGGCTTGTAGGTAAGGAGATTAAGCGCTTGGACTTGATGGATGTGACTAATCGCAAGCGAGTTTTAGCCGTGGATAGCAATGCTGCCTTAGATTTAATTTTTGGAATTTCTGTCGAGTAGTCACAAGGCTTTTAGGGAAGCCTACGCAGTACCCGCGAGAACGGGATTTAATGCGTCTTTTTTCGGTGACTGTGTAACTTTAAGCGATTCAGGTGTTTATCCGTGCAGGCCGCGTCAGATGGCTGAATTTAGGACCGCCGCTTGTGACTTAAAAGCGCTTTATTGACGGCAAAATAGCCAATTTATGCATTCAATCGTGCCAATTCGACTTGTTATATTTAAAATGATATATAATTGAGATAATTTATTGGTTATTTGCATAAAGATCGACTTTTGACGGTTTTGTGGTTGTTTTCAGCGCGTTTTGACCGATTTTTCGACAATTTCGGCCCTTTTGCGCACCACCAAACAGCGCTTGAATATTCTGTTCAGCCGACTTTAGACCACCTCGCCACAACTGATTTGTACTCTGCCATGCCCCGGGTTCACTGGGCTTGAGCGGCCGACAGCGAGTCTGATTTGGGCCTTCGAAAATCTGAATTGAGGTAGCCTCCGAATGGGCCAACTGGTGTGATTTCACCCGGGAGAAACCCATGACCAATGACCTGATCTCAGGCAGCGCGGAAAGGGATGCCACCGAACTTGACCCGTGCTGTCGCAACGGAGCAGCCTATGCCCTAGGCAATGCAGCCTTCCGCAGCCATCACATGAGCTGCCTCCTGTATCGCATTGGGGTATTACTGCCCCGCTTGTTGGACGGCCAAGACCTGATCCGAGAAAGTCGCGCTATCGAACAGATATGGTGGCGTGAACTTGGTTACCCACGGCAGCCCATTTTCGATGGTGATCTGCCTGCATTTTTGATGGTGGACGGTGACTGTTATCCAGTTGCCTTGTCATCCCCAGCGGCCCCGTTAGAACTAGCAACTCGGCTGGCTGCCTTGGAGCCATCACCAGCGCCAGTGGAGTCATGCATCGGTACGAATCTGGAGACGCTGGCTCGGCTGCTGAACTTCACGCCATTCGAGTCCCAGTGGCTACGGTGGTCTTACTGCGTCCGGCGCTTCGGCAGTGCGATCTTGCCGGTCATTCCTTTGCGTGACTCCACGCATGCCTGCGATGTACTGGCGATGCTGTGCGAGATTCCGGTTCACGCTGTGCGAGATGCCTTGGCATCGCGCCGGTTGCACACCTGGGGCTTGCTCGATGGCGATGGCACTGAAGCTGTGATGCCGTCATCGCTCAGCGGCTGGCTGTCTGCCACCGACCAGTTTGCCGAGTGGATCGAGCAGCCCTACGCCTCGGACACTGATTTTTTGATAGCGCTCTGCCAGGCGCAAGTTTCGTTGCCAGCCTCTCAGTGAGGCCCCGTCTCTCGTCGGCTGCTTTTCTGCGGCCGCACTGATTTCTCTCACCCGCGTTTTCTATCCGGTACCTGTTTGCGGAGGACTTCGCACGCCCGTTTGTTTTCACCCTTTTGTTTCGTTCCCCACCCAAGGAGATTTTCATGACCACAACAGCCACGTTCACAACCAATGCAGCGGCTCCTGCACCGACCACCTCGACGATCATCTATTCCAACACCGCCCGGTTTCCACTGGGCCAGGTCGCGGCCACGCCCGGAGCTTTGGAGTTGCTTCAAGAAACCGGCTTCAGCGCAGCAGCTTTGATCAGCCGCCACGTGCATGGTGATTGGGGCGATCTGTGCGAAGGCGACCGTGCAGAAAACGAGTTTGCCGTGAACCGACGCCTGCGGATTCTGAGTTGCTATCGGCTGGTGGACGCTGAGCGTCTGGCAGCTACGCCGAGGGAAAAACGTTCATCCTTGCCCACGCTCTGGATCATCACGGAAGCCGACCGCAGTGTGACCACGCTGCTGCGCCCCTCGGATTATTGAAAATGCCCAAAGCAATACCAACGAATCTACCGGCTGTGTCCTATCGGTTCCAGCGAGTACATCCAGCTTTGATCACCGGACACTCCCTCACGGTTAAGACTCAGCGTGCCGAGCCGGTACAACCGTTCGTGCAGCAGTCACAACTCGATAGTGCCTGTGGAGTGCATGTCATCGCGGCAATTCTCAGCATCACAACGCTTGCAAAGCCGAGTGCGCTAGCCAACATGAGTTACAGAAAGCACGGAGTAGCAGCCGCAGTCTGGAGAGCGTTCGGCGACACATTTTTCTCCGGAGTCTATGCTTCGGATTGGGTGGAGCGCTTCGCGAGCCTTGGCTTGCCCCTGGAACTCACGGCGAAGTACAGCCCCCACGACGCAGTGGATGCCTATGCACTCGACTGGTTGATGCAAGGCTCGCTGGTGGCGCTTGTGCTGCATTCTGTGCGGCATGCTCGCACCAAGCATTGGACCCTAGCGGTAGGGGCGGAAGGGGCCTTCGTGGACCAGCGGCACCAGGCCGATACTGTGCTGTTGCTCGATCCGGCCACGGACGGCCCCGTCTTCGCGGCGCACAACGCACGGCTGCGGCTTAAAGGCCATGCCGTCCCGAAGCGACCGGCCAAGTCCGAGAAGACCGGCAGACCGCGTCCGGTGACTTGGCTCTACGAATCGCTGGCCTGGCACCCAGAAGAGGTGCATCTGCAGGCTGCGGTGCGCGTGCGAAGGACGCCATGACGGTCAATCGGCGCCAATGGCTGAAGATGCTGGCGCTGTCCGGCATACCCTCTCATGTGGCAGGCTGTTTTGCGCAAGTCCACCACGATTTGTTGGCGGCGACAGAGCCAGACGCCATGCCTGCTTTGGACTGGGGTGATCTGCGTCGTGCACTGGCCGAATGGGGGCACACGCCTTGGAGCTTTGTCGCCACGGGCCGCAGCCGTGATTTGCGGACCATGATCAATGACTGCTGCGATGCCATTGCGCAGCACGAGCAGTCAGGGCATCTGGCGACGGCTATCGTGGTGCTGCGCGGCGATAGTCACAGACTGCAGTTGCAACACTGCGTAGCGGTCTTCAGCGCGATCCATGGTGCATTGGGTTCACGCACGACCAACCTGTGGTTTGCTGCGGCGCGTGACCCGGCCCTGGCGGACGTGATGCGACTGACAGTGGTCATGAATGCCAGCGGCTGACTGTTCTGGCACTTATGTGGTACCGGCCTTGGGCCTCCCTTTGGCACTCTGGCGGGCCTGCGGCTTTTTGTCGAGCACAGCTTGATTGGCTCTGCGTAGTGGTCCTCCTTCCGTGGTCGGGGGATGCGCAAGTCGAATATCGGCGAATAGATCAGCCAGCGTGATGCCCAGTACGTGGCAGATCGTAGCCACGGTCAAGACACTGGGATTCACCAAACCAAGTTCCAGCTTCGAGATGCGTGTGCGCTCCACCTCGGCCGTCATCGCCAGTTCCAGTTGTGTCATCCCGCGTTGCTCACGGAAGTGCCGCAGGTTTTTGCCAATAGCTTGGGTGATGGTATTCGGTATGTGCCGCACTTTGCGGCGGCGCTGAACCGGCGATTCGTTGGCGGCGTCTTTTTTCTGTGGAGCAGTCCGTGACATGCCCCGCAGGCTCTCGAAATGTGCCTATTGAGGAAACGTCTTAAAAGGGGCATTGCATGCCAAAATGTTCCTTGAGAGGCGCAACTACTTACAACCTTCTGGAAGAAAAAATGAGCCATCGGAGAAGTTTTGCAGTGACGTTGACCGCAGCCCTTGCAGCCATATTGGCGGGCTGTGGCGACAAGACTCCCTCATGTGCGGACCCGGCCACAGTGTCACTCGTCCAGCAGATTTACCAGCAGAGCTTTGACAAGGAACACGCCAGCATGAGCCCGGAGCGGCAGCGCCGGGTGCAGTTCACCAGCAAGGACACCAAAGTCACCGTGGAGGCCATCACCACGGCCAGCACTGATGAGGCAACGGGCAAGAACACATGTTCTGCGGTTTTGACCACGGCGATGCCAAAAGACGCAATCCCCACCGATCAGCGGATGCTCAATCACCTGCGTGGCACCTATGAGCCGCAGGGCGCCGCGCTAGATGGCAACACGGTCAAAGGCAACGTGACCTACACCGTGCAGCGCACAGAAGACAGCAAGGAGGTTCTGGTCAAGCTCACAGGTCATCTACCGTTCATGGGCCTGTTCCATGATCTGGCGATGCTGAGGGTGTTTGACAAAAGCGAAGCTGAGTTCGACCAGATGACAGGTGCGGCACCGAAAGCCGTCGAGGCAAAAACCGCAGACTCGCCGCCACCCGAACCGGCGGCAGTCTCGCAAGAGGCACCGAGCGTTGCGCCACCCGTTGCATCCGTTGCCGCTCCGGTCGTGCAGCCAGCCACAGCACAGGCACCTGCCGTTGTTGTCGCCACTGCTCCCAGTGTCAACGTGCCGCATCTGTGCACGGGTTCAGAGACTCCGATTTTTGCTTGCTCTACCGGAAAGAAGCGCGCCTCGGTCTGCAGTAGCCATGGCGGGACCGTAGAGCAGTTGGTGTACCGGCTCGCGCCATCGGAGGGCGTACCAGAGATGGAGTATCCAAGCGCCGGTGCCGCTGCGGCTGCAGCCTTCCAGTACGGTGCACAGACAGCGCCAGATGGTGGGCCGGTGAGCTTTGTGTCGTTCGACAAGGGCAACTACCGCTATGTGGTCTATGCCGGTGAAGGCGGCGATTCTTCACGCCGGGGAATTCTGGTGGAGCAGAGCGGCAAACGCATCGCTGAACTGCGCTGCCAAAGCAATGCCATGTCCAGCTTCAGCGCAGCGCAGTTCCAGAAGATGGGGCTGAGCCAAGACAGTCGGGGCCTCTCGCTGCCCTGAGCCAAACCAACACGTCTGCGACAACAAAACAAAGGTCAAGAATGACGACAAGAGTTTGGATTCGATCATCCACTGCGGCGACCATGGCCGCGTGTTTTGCAAGCGGAATCGCAGCGGCCCCCCTCGCTGACCTTAGCGGCGGTCAAACCGGCCGCATCGAGTTCACGTCCTCCACACCCGACCACCGATGGGCCCTCATCCGTGGCCGCTTGGGTCCCGAGGTCACGGTCTACGGCGACCTGCTGATGCCGCCCCAGCGGGCGGATGACAAGATACCTGCGGTGGTCTTCTCCCACGGCAGCGAGGGTGTCAGCGGCGTGTACTTCGATGTATGGGCCAGAGCACTGAACAACGCTGGCTATGCCGTGTTCGTGGTGGACAGTTTCAAGCCACGCGGCGAGGACCGCGTGACCGGCCCCACCAAGCAGTTGACCTGGAACACCATGGCCAACACCACGGATGCCCTGTATGCACTCAAGCTGCTGGCGACCCATCCTCAGATAGACAGCAGCCGCATCTTCCACATGGGCTGGTCGCGCGGCGGGCAGGCCTTGCTTGATGCGGCATGGCCGACTTACCAGCAGCACGTGCTTCCCGCCAATGTGAAGTGGGCTGGTGGCGTGGCGGTCTATCCCGGCTGCAACATGCGCTACCGCGTGGATCAGCACAGCAAGCTACCGGCTCCGGTCTTGATGGTGCTGGGCGAGAAAGACGATATGACCCCAGCCAAGCCGTGTATGGAGTTGGCCGACGAGTACGCAGCGGCAGGCCACCCGGTCAGCTACAAGGTCTATGCCGGTGCGACGCACGTCTTTGACCGGCTCAACCAGCCCTGGAAGAAGTACAACGAGGGCAACTTCAATCTCTGCTCTATGGATGTGCGCATGCCCTATGGCGCCAACGACCGCAGTAGTTGGGGGCCAGCGCACGACAAAGTCTCGGGGAAGACGTTCACCGACGACAAGGAATGGAACGCCTACATGCCGAAATGCAAGCAGACCTCCTGGATCACGGTGGAAAGCAACGACAAGGCCCGCGAGCAAGCCGTGAAAGACGTTCTGGCATTTCTAAAAGGCATCCAATGAAGCTCACCACCAAACACACCTTGCGGCTGCTGGCGGCTGCGGCCCTGACTTTCTGCGCTGGGGCCATGGCGCAAGTCACTCCGGTGGCTGATGGCGGTGCCGCAGCGCCCGACGAATGGCTGCTGGCCAAGACCGGACCGCGTTGGTTCCAGATCACGCAGCCCAGCCCGAATCCGAGCGCGATCAACACCCGCCCGGTATCGGCCGGTGAAAAAGCCCTAGTGGATCGTGCGCGTGCCCTGGTCGGCCAACGGCCCGCCAAAGCCTTCGCGCTAATGGATGGAAACACCATCGTGTACTCCGCGTTCAACGCCCCGGCCGACTCTGAATCCCTGTTCTTCGGCATGTCCATGGGTAAGACGGTCACGGCCATGGCAACGGGACAAGCCATTTGCGCGGGCAAGCTCACTCTGAAGTCCAAGGCCGGCGACGTGCTGCCAGAACTGCAGGGTAAGGCGCTGGGCAATGCGACGGTGCACGATCTGCTGCGCATGGCATCGGGTGCAGCAGAGCAAAACGGCGACAGCACGATCTGGACGCCAGAGCAGACCAAGGACTGGAACCAGGGCCTGCTGAACCTTGCAGAATTGATAGCGACGGATCGCGTTGCTAAGGCTGCGCGCGGTGCTTTCTCGGATTACAAGCCCGGCGAGGCCTTCGCGTACAAGTCCACTGACCCCATGACGCTCGGCCTCATGGTCAGCCGCGCGACGGGCATGCCGCTGAGCCAGTGGATTCAAGAACAGGTGCTCAACCCCATGGGGGCAGCGCATCCGGGGCTGTACTCGCAAGACCCTGCCAAGAATGGGCTGGGGGACTCCGGCATGCGGCTGCGCATGGAAGACTGGATGCGGTTTGCCGTATGGGTCAAGGAGTCGTCCAAGAAGTCGGATTGCTTCGGAGACTTCGTGAAGTCCGCGATGGTCAAGCAGATCGGCAATGACCGCAACCCTGCGGCGCGCAAGCATGGCCGGATGTTCGGTGGCTATGGCTACCTGATCTGGACGGAAAATACCACCGCGCCGGGTACGGCATGGGCCACTGGATGGGGTGGCCAGCGCATTGGCTGGCACCACAACAACGACAGGATGGTTGTGGTGTTTTCCAGCAGGGAAGCTTGGATGCCGGAGGTGTATGAGCTTGCGCGAGACTGGGGACAAACGCAGCGCTAGTTTTCTCAGGGGCTTACGGTCCGAGCACGAGCGTTCGACACAAATATTTTGCGTGGCATCGCATTGGTTGCAGTCGCTGTTTCAGCAGTAGCGGTTGTGGCAAAAAGTCACTTATGTTAGTGACTACCAACAAGAGAAGCGATTTGCGCTGGCCGTGATGGTCTGCCGTCGATTTCGGTGTCATAGACGGCACCGGAGATCGCCAAAATGGCCGTTTTGAGCGACTTTTGATGGTGGCATGTGGTGTCGCAACGCCAGCCATCGAAAGTGCGCCAAATTGCGTTTAATTGATTCCATATTGTGATATTGGCGATGACTGGAGCGCTGAACGAGTCGCTTGTCATTTATTGCCGTTTGCGTCTCCAGCATCAGCACCTTCGCAAAGGGCAGCCCACTTGTGGGCATAGCTTTTGAAGCCGGTACCCTGGAGCAAAACCTCACGAATAGTTTGCATGGCACGACGCTGAAGTTCGACGCTGGGCTCTCCGCGAATATCAATGCCGGTTTTTGCCAAGATAGTTTTGCGCGTGGCGACGAACGTGCTGCGACTGTTGGTGAATGCCGTCCGGTGTCCGCTAAGCCACAAGAGCAGTTTCATTTGTTGAGTGCTCGTGAGGTCGCTGAGATGTTCGATGTTGGGCACCACACCGCCTGCGGTTGAGAGACGGTCGATCCACACTTGCATCCGCTGGCGGGCAGCTTCAACGTTCCATGCCAGCGGGTCGTTCAGACCAAGGCGCTTGAGTTCAGGTGCCCGCAACACGAGTTCCATGCGCGCACAGTTTTGCACTTTGGCAGTCAGATAGTCCCGACAGTAGACGTTAGCGGGCAGGCCACGGCCGCGCTTCTTGATCTCAAAATCCTTGCGATAGATCCTGAACGTCCAACGGTTGCTGTGCTGGCCAGCGTAGACGGTTTCATCACCATAGGAACCGGGGTCCTTGGCTTTTGCGTACATCAGGCTGCGGATTGCAGCCATCACGGCAGCCGCGCGCTCGGGCGTTGCGCAGTCGCAGTGCAGAGCATGGTCCACGCGCTTCATCTCGAATTTTCCGCGGTGGATTTTGCGGCGTTCTGCTTCTGTGGGCTCGATTCTCATCTGCTCAAGGACTGCAAATATCAGTTGTTTGCAGGGCTCGAAAAGCTCTTCCAAGCCAACTATGTTCTGGCCAGTCAAGAACTTGGGAAGGGACGCCTCGATCATCAGCTTCCCGCCCTTTTCACGGCTGAAGACACGGGCTTTGATCTTGGCAAACAACGGGGAATGGACTTCAAGCTGGTAGTTGCCGTTCCAGGTGATATTGGGGTTGTTTTGCGCAATCTTCCGAAGGGACTTGTGCTCCACATCAATCAGCACCGCAACGGTATCGATCAGACATGAAAAGAATGGTTTCCATTCCAATGCCGGTTTGACCATCGTGGTTGCCAGCGGATAGCGCATGGTCGGCTTAACCGCCGTGGCTGGTTGCTCTTGCACTGCCCGTTTGGCAGCGGTGAGCTTGTGCGCACGGCTAACAGCCACTGATGCGCGTTTTGCTGGCGCTGGCGCTGGTGAGTTGGAAGACCAGAGGGGGTTGCTGGTAGGGATGGGCTGATGCTTGCGAGGATGTGTTGAAGATTTCATCATCGTTTTCCAAGATTGAATGTATTCGTGGTTTGTTGCGTATTACTGAAGAGAGCGCAAAAGTGGACTGTTGCCGCTGATCCGGCACTACTAACGACCTCGGCGCTGACTTATTCGTATGGCTCAGAAATTGGTGTGACAACGTGACAACCGTCTACGTTGGTTCAGCGAGGGATTCGTAGCAGATGGATGCTTTGACTGCGTAGAAGCGCTTGCGCATACCCTTCGCCTGACCACTCTGGGGAAGACGAAACTGACGCTGAAAACCTTCCGAATCTGCAAACAGGTACCCAGCATCAAGCAACTTCTGGCAGGCCATTTGCGTGCCGAATTGAGCGCCCACAAGCTCTTCAAAAACCCCAGGCAAAAACAAAAACAGGCGGTCTTCACCATCACCTTTGGTATACCCGTAAATCCCGCTTTGCTCGGTCCTGCCAAACATTGACAGCGAGTGAAAGCGGTTGGCGTTACGGTCGATCAAGTTGCGTACCGACATGATCACTTTTTCACCGACAGGTGTCGTGCCATGCTTCTGGCGTGTCACATGCTCTTTCAAAACCAGCTTTGCCGCGTCGATGATTTCGGAGCGAGTAACTTGTAGCAGTTTCATCTTGAGAGCCGCGTGACCAGCACAAACCCAGACAGCTAGACCGCGGACCATGCGTGTAGTAACACGATCCGTAATCTCAAATTCGGAGCACAATTCCGCCTCAACCTCCTGCAACTTCGCCGGGAGACGAACTGAGATTTTTTCGTGATTGCGGGACAAGCCGGAAACCCAAGCATCCCAGAGCGGGCCGTAATATGCCTCGCACGCTGTTTTCAGCTGATCAGAGAATTGCTTAGGAGTAAGCCCCTCTGGAATCTTGTGGAAGATTCCGTTTTTCCCAGAAACGACCACCTCTAGCAGCCGTGCAGAGATGCCTTCAGTGAGTGTGGTTCTCGAAGTGGCGACGATCTCCGCCAGAGTTTTCTCTGACGCGGCAATAAGTCCGCAGGTCAATGGTGGCGCTTCATGCGCCTTTTGATCGGCAGCACTAGTTTTGCGGCTAGCGCTATTACCAACAAGGAAAATCAGCTTCACCAAACCGTCCAAGTTCTCCGCAAGGTGGAGTTCGTCAAGAAAAGCCGGACAGTCTTGGTATTGTTCCAAACGAGCACGAATGCCGTTGGCCGTGCCAGCGCAGTTTTCGATCTCACGCGCCTGTTCGCGCGCCGACTGAGCAATTTGCTGTACCGTAGTTTTGCCTTGGCTACTTTGGCCAACGATCATCAAGATCAACCGGGGCAAATTGAAGGCGCGGTGCATCGCTGACGCAAGGGCCGCGAGCACCGCAATCAACATAATTGGATTGCCTTTGAGGTGCTTTCCAATGTGGTCATTCCACGTTTGCAGCTCACACGACGGTGGCATCAATTTTTGCTCGCTGCTTGGCACGCATGCAACCTTGATCGAAGGTTTCGTGCCCAAGGTGTGAATCACCCCGCGATGCACGTAGAAGCGGTACTCAATGCCCTGATCTTTGACCTGACCAAAGCCATCGCGGTCAACCAAATGAATGGCTGATCCGATGTGTTGCAGGAAAGCGGCGCCAAGCTCGCGCAAACGCTTTGTGGAAAGGTAGTCATGCATGCCGGCCTGCACTGCCAAGCGGGCGATTTCGTCGTTGCGGCCCTGTGCGATTTGCATGAGATCAAGGCGGCTGTAAAACTGGCGGCCCTTGGCATCAAGTGCCTCCACGACGACTGATCCGAGCTCATTGCCATTCGCGTCAACGGCTTGGTAGACATGTTTGACACTCGGAGGAAGTTCGCAGGCAGCAATGTGCGAGGTGCTGGGTCTGCTGGGAGTACGCGAAACAGGAGGCTTAGTGGCCCGAGAAGCTTGGACGTTCTTTACGGTGGTGTTTTTCATAGTTAGGATTGCCCTTGGCAGGTGCAAGAAAGCGATTTGTGTTGTTGATTGATTTCCGCGCTCAATGAGTCTTTACAGTGCTCTGCTTAGCAGCGTGCTTGACGTTCCTTGATGCCCTGCTGATCGACCCAGTCCAAAAACTCTTTCTCGTTGATGAGGACGCGACGACCAACGCGGCGAATTGCCGCCGCCAAACCATTGCCGGGGATGATGTTCTGGGTACCTTTGCGAACTGCGGCAACACGGTCTTTAGAAGCAAAGATCAGTGCGCGCAGCGAGTTCTCGCTCCAGGCCGGATACTTGACTGCCATCTGGGCGACGGTCAGCCAAGTGATTGCGGGAGGCATTTGCGCGAAAGCCGTGGCGCTGGCCGTGGCTGGCTTGGCGCGCTGGTTGGTTTCCTGAAGGAACGAAAAAAATGCGGAACGGCCTGCCGTGCGGCAGCGACCGGAAAGATGGGTTGCAGGCGAAATCGCCGGGAAATTCTTCACACCGTACTCCTTAAAAAAGTTGTTGATCAGCACTTGCTGACACCCAAACTTTTCCAGCTTTCGAGCACGGAAACAGTGACGCAAACTAGGGTAAGTTTTGCGTCACACGAACGATTTCAGCCGCCAGAAGTGAGCGGTGAATCGAGTTGCTCTATGGGTCGTGCGCGCAACCATTGCGCACAGCACCTTGAGTTCGTGATGCAGCGGGTCGCGCTGCCACCAGGCTGAGCAATTCAGGAATCGTGCCCTCGTGTTTGCCCGTGACAACGTGACGACACGCGCCAGCATGGTCTACGGAGAACGAAAGCGCAGGTATCTACAAGAAGGCCAGTGCCTTGTAGTCTCGATCCTGCAATCTGCGGGCTCTGACCATCTTTTGGCGCACTGATTCCGTGATCTTCTCTTTGTCGTGCAGTGGGTTCGCTGGGTCGAAAATCACACTCACCGGCACAGGCTCAGTGTTTTTTCCTCTGCGCCGCCTCACCTTTTTCTCCCTTACGGGCTTCAGTTCCAAAGTGAGGCTAGTCAGCGTAGCGCCCTCTTTCAACCGATCAAGGATCAAAAGGTACTCTTGATAGATACCGTGTCTGTCAGCTTGACCTGGATACGAACTCAGCATCTTGGCGTTGCGAAGCAACTTTTGATGCTTTTGTAGTTCTTCTTTGGCGCGTGCGATCTGAAATTTCAAAGGTAAGTTCAGATCAAACCTCACATCGACCTCGGAAATGCCCAAGACAGGTAATTCGTAGCCGTGCCCCCAAACCGTGGCACTACGGATGAACATGTTCCCATCGGCCCCCTTCACCATTGGCCCCTTCGTTTCAACACGCTTTGAACTGGCATTGAAGCTGCGGCCAGACCGATGCATGGGACGAAAGTTATCAGGGTCCACTCCATCCAACAAAGGAAGCCAAGGCGCACTCGCAAGCCCCCATTCGATGAATGGATGGTGAGCCCAAATGCCAGCGGCAGTCTCGGCATCTAGCTCCGTGTTTTTTATTGGGTCAATCCAACTGCGCAGGCAGTAGGTTTCCAGCCAGAAGCGCTGGGAAACGATGAGTTCTAGCTGCTCGTCCGTTTCCATCATCCCGGCAGCTTTAGCGCGATACTCTTCAACCGTTTCGCCTGGATCATCCACATCTTCAAGGTATTTATCGTCGAAAAATCGGAGGTCTAGCGTACAGATAACAGACTCATCGAGCAGGTCCTCGCTTGGGAGTAATCCCTTGCGCAGCGCAACTAAACAACTGAGTTGATCGAACTGCTCTTGCGTCAGCGATGAGATCAACTCGTAGGCAGCGACGTACTCAGGATTGCGGCGAAGGAATTGCCAGGCCCATTGCTGGGCGGTCCTGTTGTGCTCGGACTCAGATGGTGTTGTATGTTGTTGGGACATTCGACGGCTCCGATAGTCCACCAGTCTAGGAGATCAGACGAGGCGACCAATGTCTTCGCGTTGCTTCAAGCAACACGCTGCGGCAGATTAGCCCACACCCATCGCGTCACAGCTATGTCACAGTTGCTGCCAAATTTCGGCATAAATCCCGATTGTTGCGGGCTGCTAAAATCGCACCGTCTAGAGTGAAGACAGTAATTGGCAACAATTGGAAGCAGTTAGTGCTGGAGTTCGTAATGAGAAGGTCGGGTGTTCGATTCATCTCTCCGGCACCAAATGAAAACCCCTGTATCGCAAGGTGCAGGGGTTTTTCATTGGCCGCTCCGGAGCAACAGCCCAGCCCACCGCCGGACAACAAAAACTGGCGGTGCGACCAGTGGGTGGCGCAGATCAACCCACTGCCGGGACATGCGATACAGCGCTGCCAACAGGATGGGCCGCCACTTGGTGCGCCCACCGCCATCGTCAACAATGGTGTCGCGCGTGTGTTCCATCCGCAGATGGCAGCTTAGGTGTTTGCAAACATCGGCAACTGATGCAGACTGTGCGCTTCAGCTTGCCACCACAGGTTGCCCGGTCAACTGGCGACAGGCCGCACACCAAAGTCTCACACCTCCACTACCAGCACCATCATGAGTGTCGAACGCAGAGGCAGCATGGACCGCCGCACCGGCAAGGATCGCCGCCAGGAAGAAAAAGGTCCTCCCACCAATTTCGAGCGGCGCCGAGCCATCGAGGCGCGCCAGCCCGAATTGACAGAGCTACACATGAGCGAGGATGAGCTCAAAGCATTGGGCTTCGCGCCCACACCCAAAGGCAGCCCTCGCAAGACAGGCTAGGTACAGCGCCTGGTCCGGGTGCGCTTGTGGGCGCGCCCTGCTCTGCGTGTCATCCCATGACACAGCTTGCGCCGCATATGCCTACTGCTCGATGCCAGAGAGCGGCAGGCTGATCAGCCGGTGTGCCACCATATCCAGCGCGGGCCTCGCGTTGCCTTGTTTGTCCGTCCAGACACGAGGATTCAAGCTGCCGGAAAGCGCCACCGAATCACCGTCGCGCAACTGGTGAAGCGACGCGCAGAGACCCTCGTCAAAGGCGATGACGTTGATGAAAAGCACTTCGCCCTCTGCCGTGCTGGCTCTCACCTTCGCCAGTGTGTAGGCCTTGCCCGCTTTGTCAGTGCGGCGCTCCGCCTCACCGTAAAGCCGTCCGGCTACCAAGCCATCAATCATGAAGGTCTCCATGCCCATCGTGGGCGTGTTGTTGCGCCCCTCCCAGGCCCCGTCATCACTGCACTGCCGATGCCACCGGCAAGGGCGCCTGACGTCGCCGCACGCACGGCACGCAAGCACAGTGTGTGCAGGGAGCGATGCGCCACCACCGAACCGCAACGCTGACGCCGTTGAAACCAGCGGAGGAGAAAAGCAAAAAAGCCCAGAACCTTTCGGCTCTGGGCTTTTGCTATCAATGGTCGGCGTGGCGGGATTCGAACTCGCGACCCCTTGCACCCCATGCAAGTGCGCTACCAGGCTGCGCTACACGCCGACAAGACTTAGATTATATGCAGAAAAAAGCTCAGTTCAGAGAAAGTAGCGCACGAATTTCAAATAATTCTTGGCGCACTGCGTTGGAATCCAGGGAGAAGCCCGCAGCAACGATAGAAAGGTCGCGCGCGCTGTCCACCAGCATGCTGGGTGGCTCTGCGTCCTGCGGCAGAGAAGCCTCGTCCGACCCAACAACTTCTCGCGCAGCATGTGCAAGCTCTTGCAGGCGATTGCGCGCTCCACTGATGGTGAAGCCCTGGTCGTACAGCAGATCACGGATGCGGCGAATCATCAGCACCTCATGGTGCTGGTAATAACGCCGGTTGCCACGCCGCTTCATGGGCCGCAGCTGCGTGAACTCCTGCTCCCAGTAACGCAAAACATGCGGTTTGACGCCGCACAGCTCCGCAACCTCACCAATCGTGAAGTATCGCTTGGCGGGAATGGAAGGGAGGGTGGTGCCCATGAGATGCGTGTTCAAACGGGAAAGCTTTCAAGCGTACTGCAGACCAGCCTGCACCGCCAGCCACCAAGAACATCTTGGCAACAAAAACAGCACAAACTCACGCAACAGCGGCCGTCTGAATCTGCTCCTTGAGCTTGCTGCTGGCATGGAAAGTCACCACGCGACGCGCCTTGATGGGTATGGCCTCGCCCGTGCGGGGATTGCGCCCGGGACGGGGAGCCTTGGTCCGGATCTGAAAGTTACCAAACCCCGAAAGCTTCACGTCCTTGCCTTCGACAAGGCTTTGGGCAATCAAGTCGAAGAAGGCATCGATCATGTCCTTGGACTCGCGCTTGTTCAAGCCGATCTGATCGAACAACAGATCCGCCAACTGCGCCTTGGTCAGTGCCGGTGTTTCCAGGCTTTCAACTGCGAATTCGATCATGGCTCGTCACTCCCCTTGGACATCATCACACCCGCAGACGGGCGCCCGTGCGCTGCGTCAACTGAGTGATCACGGATTGCATCGCTGCGTCGATTTCTGCCTCAGTGAGCGTGGCTTCATCGCGCCCCAGAGTGAGGCGCACGGCCAGGCTCTTCTCGCCGGGGGCCAAGCCACCCGCAGGCGCCTCTTCGCCCGCCCGCAGCGCCTTGGGCCGATACACGTCAAATAGCGCGGCAGAGCGGAGCATGCCACCCGGAACGGCCTGCTCTACCGCACCCATGATGTCGGCGTGCGTCACGCGCTCTGCCACCACCACGGCCAAATCGCGCTCGACAGCCTGGTGTTTGGTCACCGGCTTGAACTGAGGCACCACACGCTGCAGCACGGCGTCAAGCTCCAGTTCGAACATCACAGGTGCCTGAGGCAGGTCCCACGACTGGCGCCACTGTGGATGCAATTCGCCCACGAAGCCAATAGCACGCCCATCGACCAGCACGCGGGCGCAACGGCCAGGGTGCATGGCAGGGTGGGTGCCGGGCTCGAACGTTGCGCGCAGGGGGGCCAGAAGCGCTTCCACGTCCCCCTTCACATCAAAGAAGTCGATGGCCTGATCCATGCGCCCCCACTGCAGCATGTCGTTCGGACCATACGCCAGTCCCGACACGCGCATGGGCTGGTGAAAGCCTTCGACCGTGGTGTCGGTGTTGCGCACGCCGCCGTCGCGCAGGAACACACGGCCCAGTTCGAAGACGCGCACCCGCTCGGCCTTGCGGTCCAGGTTGAACTTCAAAACTTGTAGCAGAGAACCCAATAAAGTCGAGCGCATCACGCTCATCTGACTTGCGATCGGATTGAGCAGCTTGATGGGTTGCGGGTTGGCGGCCAACTCGTGCTCCCAACGCTCTTCCACAAAGCTGAAATTGATCGTTTCCTGATACCCCAGGGCTGCCAGCGAACGGCGCACCGCAAACGGGCTGCGCGTGGCCTCGAGCGCTAGCTTGGGCGTAATGGGTGCCAGCGGTGGAGTGGTCGGAAGGTTGTTGTAGCCCACCATACGGGCCACTTCTTCGATCAGGTCTTCCTCGATGGTGATATCGAAACGGAACGACGGCGGCGTGACCGTGAGCGCACCGTCGCCCTGCACCACCGGCAGGCCCAGGCGGGTCAGCGCGTCGGCGCATTGCACCTGCGTCAGCGGCATGCCGATGACCTTGGCAGCACGCGCCACGCGCAGCGTGACAGGCTGTGGCACTGGCAAGTTCACCACTTGGTCGTCCATAGGGCCGCATGCCGTATCGGCCGTACCGCAGATATCGATGACGAGTTGGGTAATGCGCTCGATGTGCTCCACCGTCAGGCTCGGATCCACGCCGCGCTCAAAACGATGGCCGGCATCCGTCGAGAAGTTGAAGCGGCGCGAACGGCCTGCCACCGCCTTGGGCCACCAGAAAGCCGCCTCGATATAGATGTTCCGGGTGTCATCAGACACCGCCGTGGCGTCTCCGCCCATGATGCCCGCCAGCGATTCCACCTGGCTGTCATCGGCGATCACGCCCACCTTGTCATCCACCGTGATGGTGTTGCCATTGAGCAGCTTCAGCTGCTCACCCGGCTTTCCCCAGCGCACGTCCAGGCCACCATGGATCTTGTCCAGGTCAAAAATATGCGAAGGACGCCCCAACTCAAACATCACATAGTTGGAAATGTCTACCAGCGGCGACACACCACGCTGGCCGCAGCGTGCCAGGCGATCGAGCATCCACTGAGGCGTGGCAGCCCGCGTATTCACGTTGCGCACGATGCGGCCGGAGAAACGGCCACACAGGTCAGGCGCGCTCACTTTGACGGGCAGTTTGTCCGCCAGCTTTGCGGCCACGGCAGGGAACGATGGATTTTTCAGCGGCGTACCCGTCAATGCGGACACTTCCCGCGCGATGCCATAGACGCTCAGGCAATGGGCAAGATTGGGCGTGAGCTTGAGCGTGAACAGCGTGTCGTCCAGGTTCAGGTGTTCGCGGATGTCCTGGCCCACGGGTGCAGAGGCGTCGAGCTCGAGCAGACCGCCATGGTCCTCTGACAGTTTGAGCTCACGGGCGGAGCACAACATGCCTTGGCTTTCCACGCCGCGCAGTTTGCCCACCTTGATGAGGAAAGGTTTGCCATCGTCACCCGGCGGGAGCTCGGCACCCACCAGTGCGCAAGGCACCTTGATACCCACGCGGGCATTGGGCGCACCACAAACGATGTTCAGCAGGGCGCCCTGCCCCACGTCCACCTGGCACACACGCAGGCGGTCGGCGTCTGGGTGCTGTACCGCCTCCTTGATCTCACCCACCACGATCTTGGTGAAAGGCGGGGCCACGGGGCGCAGCTCTTCCACCTCCAGACCGGCCATCGTCAGCGTTTCGGCCAGCTCGGCCGTCGTCAAAGGGGGGTTGCAGAACTCACGCAACCAGGATTCAGGAAATTGCATAGTCGGACACTCTTGTACGGAAGGTGCGCAGCACGGCCACAGGGCACGCGCGCGGCGCGAAGTCGGCGGGCTTTACTGGAACTGCGACAGGAAGCGGATGTCGCCGTCAAAGAACAGGCGCAGGTCATTGACGCCATAGCGCAGCATAGTCAGGCGGTCGGGTCCCATGCCGAATGCAAAGCCGATGTACTTCTCAGGGTCAAGACCCATGTTGCGCACCACGTTGGGGTGCACCTGGCCCGAGCCAGCCACTTCGAGCCAACGGCCTGCCAGCGGGCCCGTCTGGAACTGGATATCGATCTCGGCGCTGGGCTCTGTGAACGGGAAGAAACTGGGGCGAAAGCGCAACACGAGATCGTCGCTCTCGAAGAACGTGCGGCAGAAATCCGTGAAGATGACTTTCAGGTCCTTGAAACTCACGTTCTCACCAATCCAGAGACCTTCGCACTGGTGAAACATGGGCGAGTGCGTGGCGTCGCTGTCCACGCGGTAGGTACGGCCGGGGGCAATGACGCGGATCTCGGGCATCGCCTGACCGGCATCGAGCGCAGCCCGATGCTTTTTGACATGCTGGACTGCATGGCGGATCTGCATGGGGCTGGTGTGTGTGCGCAGCAGGTTGGGAGCGGTGGCAGTGCCGCCCTCCACATAGAACGTGTCATGCATGGACCGCGCAGGATGGTCTTCCGGCGTATTCAGTGCAGTGAAGTTGAACCAGTCGGTCTCGATCTCAGGACCTTCGGCGACGTCAAAACCCATGGAACCGAAGATGCCCTGGATGCGTTCAAGCGTGAGCGACACCGGGTGCAAACCACCCTGCCCGCGCTGACGGCCTGGCAGGCTCACGTCCAGTGCTTCGGCCTTGAGCTGCAATTGAAGTTCGGCATCGGCCAGAGCTTGGCGGCGAGCGGTCAGCGCAGCCTCGATGGCCTGCTTGGCAACGTTGATGGCTGCGCCGCGGGATTTCTTTTCCTCGACGGACAGCTGCGCCATGCCCTTCATGAGCTCGGTCACGCGACCTGACTTGCCCAGAAACTGCGCCTTGGCGTTTTCGAGGTCAGCAGGGGTTGCGCTTTGGGCAAACAGTTGCGTCGCGCTCTCGACCAGGGAATCCAACTCGTTCATATCGACTCTTGAAAATGAACAAGGGCTAGTGCCTTTTCAAGCCCTAGCCCTTGCTGTTATTGCGCAAGCAGCTATCAGAACGATAGCCGCTCATCGTGAACTCAAGCAGCCAGCTTGGCCTTGACTTGCTCCACGATGCTGCCAAAGGCAGCCTTGTCGTGCACTGCGAGGTCGGCCAGCATCTTGCGGTCGATCTCGATGGATGCCTTCTTCAGGCCGTTGGCGAACTGGCTGTAGGTCAGGCCCAGTTCACGGGCAGCGGCGTTGATACGGGCGATCCACAACTGGCGGAACACGCGCTTCTTGGTGCGGCGGTCACGGTAGGCATATTGCCCAGCCTTCATTACCGCCTGTTTGGCGATACGGAAGACGTTACCGCGGCGACCACGGAAACCCTTGGCAAGGGCGAGAACTTTCTTGTGACGGGCACGGGCCGTTACACCACGTTTGACGCGAGGCATGTATGTACTCCTTGTTCGTCAGTAAATTAAACGCCCATGCCGGGCAGCATCTGTGAAATCGAGCCCATATTGGTCTCGTGCACAGCAACCGCACCACGCAGATGGCGCTTGTTCTTGGTGGTCTTCTTGGTCAAGATGTGACGTTTGAAGGCTTGACCGCGCTTGACGGTACCACCTGGACGAACGCGGAAACGTTTTTTCGCGCTGCTCTTGGTCTTCATTTTGGGCATGTGAATGCTCCTTTTTCGTTGTGCTCGTGAGGCGTTTGCAAACCGATCTGCAAACTTGTTGGCCCCGAGCCACTTTTATCGAAAGGCTTTCACCTTCCGGTCGGCAGTGCTCGAAAGCCCCACCTTTTCAAACACCCCGCCCCTTCGGGCGTGGCGCTCAAAATCTGACACTGATTGGCAAACCTACGCCGCCGCACCCGTTGCAGGGGCCGCGCCTTCAGCCGCTGGCTTGGCCGCGGGCTTCTTCTTGCCCGGAGCAATCATCATGATCATCTGGCGGCCTTCCAACTTAGGAAACTGCTCAATGATGATGCTGTCAGCCAACTCGTCACGAATCCGGTTCAGCAAGGCCAAGCCGAGTTCCTGGTGCGTGATTTCACGACCGCGGAACCGCAGCGTGATCTTGCACTTGTCACCTTCCGCCAAAAAGCGGCGAATGTTGCGCATCTTGATGTTGTAGTCGCCATCGTCCGTCCCGGGGCGGAACTTGACTTCCTTGATCTCAATGACCGTCTGCTTGGCTTTGGCTTCTGCCGCACGCTTTTGCTCTTGGTACTTGAACTTGCCGTAGTCCATGAGGCGGCATACCGGCGGATTCGCCGTAGCGGCGATTTCCACCAGATCCACGTCCAGCTCACCGGCCATGCGCAAGGCCTCCATGAGGCTGACAACCCCCAAAGGCTCGTTGTCTGGCCCGGAAAGGCGGACTTCCGGGGCCATGATTTCACGGTTCAGGCGGTGCTTGCGCTCTTCCCGGTGGCGACGATCACGAAATTCAGTAGCGATGGCTATCTTCCTTGAATCAAAATGCTACAAATAAAGTAGCTACTTCCGCACAGTCCGCGAGCGGCAAAGCAGTTTTGTGTTCAAAATCAGGCTTTGGTGGCGATGTCACTAGCGATCAATTCAATGAACGCATCCACAGACATCACGCCGAGATCACGATTACCCCGGGCTCGCACTGCAACGGCGCCGGCTGCCTTTTCCTTGTCGCCTGCGACGAGGATGTAGGGCAGCTTTTGCATCGAATGCTCCCGTATTTTATACGTAATCTTCTCATTGCGCAGATCCAGGGCCACCCTAAGGCCTTGATTGGGCAGCGCTTTTTGCAGTTTTGCTGCGATTTCACGACAGTAATCGGACTGAGCGTCAGTGATGTTCAGCACCGAGACCTGCACGGGAGCGAGCCATGTAGGCAAGGCACCCGCGTGCTGCTCGATCAGAATGCCAATGAAGCGCTCCAAGCTTCCAACGATGGCGCGATGCAGCATGATGGGCCGATGGCGGGCGCCATCTTCGCCCACAAACTCTGCGTCCAAGCGCTCGGGCATATTCGGATCCACCTGAATCGTGCCGCACTGCCAGGGGCGCCCCAGCGCGTCCTTGAGCGTGTATTCGATCTTGGGACCGTAAAAGGCGCCCTCTCCGGGCAGGTATTCAAATTCGCAACCGGATGCCCTTAGACCCTCAGCCAAGGCGTTCTCGGCGCGGTCCCAGCTTTCCTCACTACCGATTCGCTTCTCAGGCCGTGTGGACAGCTTGTAGATGATGTCCGTGAACCCGAAGTCCTTGTAAACCTTCTGCAGCAACGTGGTGAACGCCACGACTTCGGACTGGATCTGGTCTTCGGTACAGAAGATGTGGCCGTCGTCCTGTGTGAAAGCACGCACGCGCATGATGCCGTGCAGCCCCCCGGTCGGCTCGTTGCGGTGGCATTGGCCGAACTCACCAAACCGCAAAGGCAGGTCGCGGTAGCTCTTGATACCTTGCTTGAAAATGATGATGTGCCCAGGGCAGTTCATCGGCTTGAGCGCGTAGTCGCGCTTTTCCGATTCCGTGACGAACATGTTCTCGCGGTATTTGTCCCAGTGCCCGGTTTTCTCCCACAGGCCCTGGTCCAGGATCTGCGGCCCCTTGACCTCCTGGTAGCCGTTGTCGCGGTACACGCGGCGCATGTACTGCTCCACCTCCTGCCACACCGTCCAGCCCTTGGGGTGCCAGAACACTGTGCCAGGCGAGTGTTCGTCGATGTGGAACAGATCCAGCTCGCGGCCGAGTTTGCGGTGGTCGCGCTTTTCTGCCTCCTCCAGCATCGTCAAATACTGCTGCAGCTCATCCTTGGTGGCCCAGGCCGTGCCATAGACCCGCTGAAGCATCTCATTACGATGATCGCCACGCCAGTAGGCGCCTGCCACCTTCATGAGTTTGAAGAACTTGAGCTTGCCGGTGCTGGGCACGTGGGGGCCGCGGCACAGGTCTTCGAAATTGCCTTCGCGGTACAGGCTCACGTCTTCGTTGCTGGGGATGCTGGCAATGATTTCGGCCTTGTAGTGCTCACCCAGGCCCTTGAAATACGCCACGGCCTCGTCACGCGGCAGCACGCGGCGCACCACCGGCTCGTCCTTGGATGCCAGTTCGGCCATGCGCTTTTCAATCGCCACCAGGTCTTCAGGCGTGAAGGGGCGTTTGTAGGCAAAGTCGTAATAGAAACCGTTTTCGATCACCGGGCCGATGGTGACCTGCGCGTCAGGAAACAGCTCCTTGACGGCATAAGCCAACAAGTGCGCAGTAGAGTGCCGGATCACCTCGAGACCGTCTGCATCCTTGGCAGTGATGATGGACAGCGGACTGTCGGCCGTGATCTGGTAGCTGGTGTCTACCACCTTGTCACCGATCTTCCCCGCCAAAGCAGCTTTTGCCAGACCCGAGCCAATAGAGGCAGCCACTTCGGCCACCGTGACAGGGCCCGGAAATTCGCGCTGCGAACCGTCAGGAAGCGTGATGTGAATCATGGGAGTAACTCTTTCTTTTCAATCAGTGCAATGGGTGCGGGCACGCGCCAGGCCCAGGAAACAAAAAAGCGCGGAACAGGTCCGCGCTTTTTGGAGGTGTGTGCAATCTCGTGCAGGCGCGAACAGCCGGCCTCAACGGCCGGTCAACATCTCCGATGTAGTTCGCGGTGTCATAACCAGATTGCCTTTCTCGCTCTTATTCAATGAAACAGTGCTTCATTTTACCCTCGACTAGAAATCTGCATCCAAACGCTGCGCATTTACCTCTCTCGAATGGCGTTTGTGCTACAGAGTAATGTGTCGTCAACACCGCGCGCGAATCTGGCAAAGACCATCCGGGCGTGGAGCAACAGTCGCCTCGTCGGATTTCGGCACACTCGACAGCGATGAGTTTGCGATCCCCCCGCGTTTTGGCCCGATAGGTGCCGCGACCCAGAATCCGCCCCCCCCCCCGCACCAGAGCACACCGCGAATGCCACGCACATAACCACCTGCAGGCGAGAGCAAATATCAAGCCTCCTTCACTCAACGCCGCAACTTAGCGATCAGTCGGTGCAAGAACCCAGGGGACGCCCTGGGCGCGGTGTCGAACCAGTCGGCAACACTCCAAGGCATGGACACTCCATGGTCGCCGCGAAACTTCTCATCCTGCGCACTGCGTCCAACGTCGAATCCAGCTGACGCATCTACATCGGTGGCGTAAATATCGCGCCGTCGCCACAGGTCGGAATACCCACTACCACCGGCAACCCCGAAGTCCAACAGACCTGGCGACCCCATCCGCTTTCTTTTAACGGCAACGATCCCATCACGCAAGATCAAACAATGCGCCTTTTCATCGGTAGGGAGATCAATGTCTCGGGCTGCTCTCGCGACCAGGTCTTTGCCGACCAGACCCGCTACACCCGTGACAAGATCTTGGGGCTCGCACACCATGGCCAACGCCTTGCCAAAAAGCGCTGGCCCCGTGGGACACAGCGGTGTATTCCCATAGTAGCCGCGACGCACGTTAGCGCAGATCATCTGGATGGCAGCTTCGAAGACCTTGTGTTTAGGGGGAGCGGAAAACACGCCATTGCTTGTATCCCACGGCGACGACCACATGAAATCGCGGAACACGATTACACGATGTGCGTCAACGGGCAGTGAACGCAAAAAAAAATACGAGAGATCTGCGTAGACACCGCCATGTTCATACATGACGCAGTAACGAGCCAAGTCCGCCTTGTACGCCAAAGGCTTCAGCTGCACAAAAGCGTTCACTACCTCCGAAGAGAATTTTTGCTCGATGAATGCCGTCAGCTCTTCCTGCCCAAACAACTTGTGAGGGATTCGGGGATGTCTCCTCTGGAACGACCGGATGTTTTCAAGGATCAGCGGTGGCAAGGGCTCCCCATCAGACAGCCCTGACGGACTGAGAAAAATACTGGTCAACAGCATTTCTCACCCGTCAGCCAGAAGTGCCCGAAGACCGCAGGCGATCAACATCCGTGCCCATCGCTATAACAGGTGCAGCTGCAAGATCTTCGGCATGTTTCACGGATGCGCCGCATCCCAATCCTGCAGCCTTGCAAAATTACCAATCTCCATTGCCCTTGTCAGCGACCGGTGGTGCGCACCCAGCACTGTGGAGAGCAAGATTTTCTGAGCGCCCCCAAGGTACACGGTCCTGGCCAGCTCTTCCTCCGACGAGCCGCAATGTGGCAGCCTGATATCCATCAAGATCACGTCTCCTGCCTCCACAACGAGGGACTGAATCAGCGCTGAGTCAGCGGGCTCGCTGGCGGAGTCCTTGTCGAGTGAACGCGGAACCACATGGGCACCGGGTACGACCTTCAGGTTTTTGCCAGCCTGCAAGTACACCAGCGCTTTGTACACGCCGCCGCCATCGGTCCCCCAACACAAATCTGTAGTGAGGTGATGCTGATATTTCCCCCTCAGCAAATCCACATGCCACGCTTGTGATCGGTTGACGGTGATGTCGCTCAGACCGATTGATCGCGGCCTTCCCGCGCCTGATGCCGCACCCAGCACTTCCAGTATCTGTGCGTTTCCAGAGATCCAGGTGTGAAGCGGCTCCAGATCCGGATACCGATGAAAACCTGCAAGATGACGCGCCGATGGATGGGGACGTGTTTGCTTCAGAAAACCAAGGTTGCCCAAGACCAACGCCCTGGCCCACTCGACTTGACTCAACGGGAACAACCCCGGCAACACGACACATCCCTGCGCCCGAAGGGTCTCCGCTTTTTCCACTACCTCACTCGGGGTCATCCGCAATATCTTTCGATTAAAAGCCGCCAGGATCAACGGGTCATACACGCTTGCAAAAGCACCCTCTAGCGCAGCTCTGCTTCGCTTTGGTTCGATGTAACTCGAAATGGGGAGTGGCGCTTGGTGGTTATATCAGTCGGAGGAACAAAAGCACCCAATTCTGCATTCGCGCTGGAAGGACAGCACCTTTTCATGACGCCAGTTCACAACAAAAAAGCCCGGGGGTCGCCCGGGCTTCCAGCTTCCCCCTGCCGATAGGCAGAGGCTGAAACTCCATCTCAGTGGAACTGCTCTTCTTCGGTCGAACCCGTCAGGGCCTTCACAGAGGACGAGCCGCCCTGGATCACCGTGGTCACGTCGTCGAAGTAGCCTGCGCCCACTTCCTGCTGGTGCGACACGAAGGTGTAGCCCTTTTCGCGTGCTGCGAATTCAGGTTCCTGCACCATTTCGGTGTAGTGCTTCATGCCTTCGCCCTGGGCGTAGGCATGGGCGAACTGGAAGGTGTTGAACCAGTTGATGTGGATACCGGCCAGCGTGATGAACTGGTACTTGTAGCCCAGAGCCGACAGGTCTTCCTGGAACGACGCAATCTGCTTGTCGTTGAGGTTCTTCTTCCAGTTGAACGAGGGCGAGCAGTTGTACGACAGCAGCTTGCCAGGGCAGGCTGCGTGCACAGCTTGCGCAAATTCACGGGCGAAGCCGATGTCTGGCACGCCGGTTTCGCACCACACCAGGTCGGCATAGGGAGCGTAGGCCACGCCGCGGCTGATGGCTTGTTCCAGGCCGTTCTTCACGCGGTAGAAGCCTTCTTGCGTGCGCTCGCCGGTCAGGAAGGGCTTGTCGTTGGCGTCGTGGTCGGACGTGATCAGGTTGGCGGCTTCGGCGTCGGTGCGGGCCAGCACGATGGTGGACACGCCCATCACGTCAGCAGCAAAACGTGCGGAGATCAGCTTTTCGCAGGCTTCCTGCGTAGGCACCAGCACCTTGCCACCCATGTGGCCGCACTTCTTGACAGCGGCCAGCTGGTCTTCGAAGTGAACGCCAGCAGCGCCCGACTGAATCATGTTCTTCATGAGTTCGAAGGCGTTCAGCACGCCGCCGAAACCGGCTTCCGCGTCCGCCACGATGGGCAGGAAGTAGTCGATGAATTCCTTGTCGCCGGGGTTGATGCCACGGCCCCACTGGATTTCGTCGGCGCGCTTGAAGGTGTTGTTGATGCGGCGAACCATGGTGGGCACCGAGTCGTAGGCGTACAGCGACTGGTCGGGGTACATGGTCTCGGACGTGTTGCCGTCAGCGGCCACTTGCCAGCCCGACAGGTACACGGCTTCGAGGCCTGCCTTGGCCTGCTGCATGGCCTGGCCGGCGGAGATCGCGCCGAATGCGTTCACATAGCCCTTCTTGGCGCCGCCGTTGATCTTGTCCCACAGCTTTTCAGCGCCGCGCTTGGCCAGCGTGTGCTCGATAGGCAGCGAACCACGCAGACGCACCACGTCGGCAGCGGAGTAACCGCGCTTCACACCCTTCCAGCGGGGGTTGGTCGCCCAGTCTTTTTCCAGGGCGGCAATTTGCTGTTCGCGGCTCAGTTGTTCGTTGAGGGATTGGGGCATGAGATCACTCCAGGGGTTGGTTGAAAACGCCGGGCTGCTGTGTGCCGCCCTTGAAGACAACTTTAAGTCTTCTATAAGACTTGTGCAAGCTCTTATGTCTTATAGAAGAGATAAATTTTCTTCTTTCAAAACAACCACTTAACCACGTGATTTCTCAATACAGAAATTGATTTCTCATATCGAGAAAAATTGCGGCAATGCAACATCTATCGCATTCCGCATCAAGAAATTTAACTTTCGTATTGTGATATTTCAGGGAGGTGCAGTGCCAACTGCCCTGAGCCAGTCGCCATGTTCGATCCGGCGTGCGCCCTCTGTGTATCGGGGATGGATCTCGTACACCAGACAAGACAGCCGTTGGCCCTCAACTGTCACCACGATCTCGCGCTTGAGGTATTCGTCGGTGGGGTGATCTCCGGTCAACCCTTCAATGGCATCCAGAACCTCCTCCAGCGCAGGCTCGATGGCGTACACCTCGCCATGCACCGGCTGATCGCCACCCAGCGTCATGCCCGGATAAGCCCCCAGGTGAAACAACACTCCCGGCACATGCGCAAAACCCACCCAGTGTGGCGCAGGCAACAAGCGCGTGATGTCGTTCGACCCACCGCGGCGCAAGGTGCCGTATACAAACACATGGCGTGGGGTGCCAGCAGGCAAAGAAGGCTCGGGCATGATGCGCAGTCGTTTTTGATTGAACAGCGCCCCAGTCTAGTGAATACGCCCGCTCCCAGCCGCCCTTTCGCCTATGTGTGCCTGGCCCTCAGCATGTCGCTGGTGGGCAGTTATGTGGCACTCTCCAAACCCCTGGCAGCCGTGCTGCCCGTGCTCTTGCTGGCCTGGATGCGCTTTGGCATCGGGGGCATCGCGATGCTGCACTGGCTCAAGAAGCCCGACAACGAGCCGCCACTGACGCCGCAGACCAAACGGCTGCTGTTCCTGGAGTCCTTTCTGGGCAACTTTCTGTTCACCATCTGCATGATCTATGGCGTGAGCCTGACCGACGCTGTCTCCGCAGGGGTGACCATGGCAGCCATTCCTGCAGCCGTGGCATTGATGGGATGGGCATTTCTGGGTGAACGGGTGGCGCCTCGCACCTGGATGGCGGTGCTCTGTGCGGTGATTGGCATTGCCCTGTTCTCACTATCAAAACCAGAGCACGCAGCGCATATGGAACCTGCGCTTAGAGCCAAAAACACTGCAAACCATGCCTGGTGGGGCCAAATGCTGCTGCTGGGGGCAGTGATTTGCGAGGCCGCCTACACGGTGATCGGCAAGAAGCTGACCGGCAGCCTGGGGCCCAAGCGCATCACCTCGCTCATCAACCTGTGGGGCTTTGTGCTGACGACACCGTTTGGCCTGTACCTGGCGCTGGACTTCCCGTTTGCCTCGGTGGGATGGGGCACCTGGCTATTGCTGCTGTTTTATGCGCTGGCCGCCTGCATGTGGACGGTGTGGCTGTGGATGACCGGGCTCAAGGCCGTGCCCGCTGCGCAAGGCGGTGTTTTCTCGGTCATGCTGCCGGTGAGTGCTGCACTGGTGGGCGTGCTGTTTTTGGGCGAGGTATTGACGGGCCTGCAACTGGTCGCCTTTGTCATTGCCCTGGCCAGCGTATTGCTGGCCACCCTGCCCTCGCGCGCGGCACTGCGCGTAGGGCGGCGGAGCGGCAGCGCCGACTGACTGGCCCTTCGGCAACCGTCTTCACCATCCCACCACGGGGACTGGACAGACTGGGCAGAACCAGAGAAGGCCGGACTCAGGCGTGCAAGGGCTGCGCACTGACCACGATGCCATCGGCATCGGCATACAGCCAGTCGCCGGGGCGCACAGGCACGCCCTGGATCGACACAGCCACATCGCGTTGCCCCTCGCCACGTCGCTCGGTGGGCAGCGGCATCAGCGCCAGCGCGCGGATGCCGACGGCTTCCGCGTTCAGCTCGGCCACGTCACGCACACAGCCGTCCACCACGATGCCGGCCCAGCCATTGCGGGCGGCGGCTGCCGCCAGGTTGCCGCCCACCAGGGCCCGGCGCAGAGAACCGCCGCCATCCACCACCAGCACCCGGCCCTCGCCTGCTGACTCGACAGCCGCCTTGACCTGGGTGTTGTCCTCGTGGCACTTGACGGTGGTGACGGGGCCCGCAAACGCGGCAACGCCCCCAAAGCTCTGGAACACCGGGGGCAGCACGCGGAACGCACCGCTGGTGTCGCCCTTGTGGACGTCACAAAAGTCGCAGGTGGCAAACGGCGTGAGGGGAAGAGGCGAAGCTGCAGCCATTCCAAGATCCTTTCAGTCAATCAGACGGTTTCAACAATCAAACCCGCACCAACGGCAGAGGCGAGCACGGACCCCACACCGAACGCCCCCTCGCTGCGGCACACGCCTGCGGGCGAGCCGCGTTCGTTGAGCGGCAAATCTGTTGTGCAAGATTGTGCTGCAGCAGCAGCCACCCCAGACGCGGTGCCCAACGCCGCACCCAGAAGATGCCCCCGGGAACCGCACTTGAAACCCGCCCTCTACCGCGTCTTTGTCAAGCCTGGCGCGCCTTGGCGGCCTATTGCTGCGGGGTGCGCGGCGCCACCGCTACAAATCGAGGCAAAAAAAGCCGTTTCTCCCTTGGAAACGCGTTTTTTTCCCATTAGCATCAGCCTGCCAGTGGGAAAGCGTCGTTTTCGCTGGTAAAAATTTATTCCCAACAAGGACAACCCAACATGGCAACTGCAAAAAAAGCTCCGGCAACCACAGCCCCAGCAGCCAAGAAGGCCGCTGCACCCGCCAAGAAGCGGACCCCTAACGCCGCTTTCATGAAGGCGCTCACGCCCAGCCCCGCGCTGGCCGCTGTGGTGGGCTCGGCACCTCTGCCGCGCACGGAGATCATCAGCAAGCTGTGGGTCTACATCAAGGCCAACAACCTGCAGGACGCCACCAACAAGCGCAACATCAACGCCGACGCCAAGCTCAAGGAGCTGTTCGGCAAGCCCCAGGTCTCCATGTTTGAACTGGCTGGCCTGATCGGCAAGCACGTCAAGTAAGCCCTGGCGCTTTGCGACCCGCGTCGCACCCGTAAAAGAACCGGCTCTGCCGGTTTTTTTACGCCCATACCCTGTCGAAGTGTGGCGCGCCCGCATCAATGCAAATGAGAATGACCCGCATTTGATGTAACATAAAGCTGCACGACGACGCACAGCCATGTTGATCTAGCCACTGCCTCTCGCCTGCTCTTGGTGCCCCTGCGCGCCACCTGCACACCCCTATTGACGGAGGCCCTCTTGGCTAAATCTCGCGCCCAGCGCCGCAGCGGCATGCTGCGTTCTTCTCCCGCATTCGTTGCTTCTCCCGCCACCCTGTCGCCCCAGGCTTCGCAATCCGACAGAGCTTTGCTGCCACTGGGCGCGCTGATGCTGGCCGCCTCGATGGGCGCCATGGCGCAGACCGGCACGTCCGAGACCACCCTGTCCACCGTGACGGTGAAGGAAGCCGCTGAAGTCCAGGGCAAGGACACCCTGCTCATCAAGAAAACCACCGTGGGCAAGGGCAAGCAGGACATCAAGGACATCCCCCAGTCCGTGACGGTGTTCACCGAAAAGCTGATGAACGACCGCAACCAGGACGACTTCCGCGAAGTGCTGCGCACCACGGCGGGCGTGACCTTCCAGTCCGGCGAGACTGGTGAAGAAGACGTGCGCCTGCGCGGCTTCTCGCTGGGCCTGGCGGGCGACATCTATGTGGACGGCATGAAGGACGCCCCGTTGATCGAGCGCGACACCTTCAACAACGACCGCATCGAAGTGCTCAAGGGCTCGGCCTCCATGCTGTTCGGCAAGGGATCGACCGGCGGCGTGGTCAACCAGGTCAACAAGTACCCGCTGCTGATCGACCAGCACGAAGCCGGCTACACGCTGGGCACCGGCAAGTACCACCGCGCCACGGGCGACTTCAACTGGGTGACGGGCGAGAACTCGGCCTTCCGCCTGAACGCCATGGTGCAGGAGTACGACAACTACGGAGCCAAGCAGGACAAGCGCGGCATTGCACCCACCTTTGCCTGGGGCATCGGCACGCGCGACGAGTTCTCCGTCGGGCTGTACTACCTCGAATCCAAGGGCCGCCCGCTCTACAACCACCCCTGGCGCCTCTCGGCCGACGGCAAGATCAACATGCCGCTGGAAGCCGGCAAGTACTACGGCCTGGCCAGCGACCACAACGACACCACATCGCAGTACGTCACGCTGGGCCACATCCACCGCTTTGACGACAGCGGCGAGCTGACCACGCGCCTGCGCTACGGCAAGTACGAGCGCGACCTGCTGGCCAGCACCATCGGCTTCCAGAACAGCGCCATCACGCTGGACCAGATCAACAGCAACACCGTGCTGACCCGTGGCTCCAAGGGCCGCGTGGGCGAGAGCAATGTGCTGCAGGTGCAAAGCGACTACAGCAACACCTACAACTGGGGTGGCAAGAAGCACGCGGTGCTGACCGGCGTGGACTACTACGACGACGACGCCAAGCGCAACCAGAACTACGCCAACACCACCACCCGCCCCACCACCACGGTGGGCACGCCCAACGACGGCGCGTGGGTGGCCGACGGCCGTGCGCCGGTGCAGTGGAACACGTTCACATCGCGCAACCTGGGCCTGTACTTCCAGGACACGGTCTCGCTGAGCGACACGCTCAAGCTGGTCGGCGGCCTGCGCTACGACAACTTCCGCGCCGCGTACCACAACGCCGCAGGCAGCCTGAGCAACTCGCGCTCCGACAGCCTGTTCAGCCCCCGCGTGGGCATGATCTTCCAGCCTGACGAGCTGACCTCGTACTACCTGTCGTACGGCACTTCGTACAACACCTCGGGCGACACCTACCAGTTTGGCAACCCCGGCACCACCACGGCGCGCACCGCCAACACCGATCCAGAAAAGAGCCGCAACATCGAAGTCGGCGGCAAGTTCGAGCTGTTCGAGCGCCGCGCCCTGCTGGGTGTGGCCGCCTTCTACAGCCAGAAGTACAACGAGCGCAACACCGACCCCGACACCGCTGCCGCGCAAGAACTGCTCTCGGGCAAGCGCCACGCCACCGGCATGGAGTTCAACCTGGCGGGCCGCCTGACGCCGAAGTGGGAACTGTTCTTCAACCACACCTGGATCCCATCGGCCAAGATCGACAAGAGCAACGTGGTGCTGGCCGCCAACGGCGGCGGCGCGCAGGTGCAGGGTGATCGACCCGGCCTCACGCCCAAGCACAGCGGCAGCGTGTGGAGCACCTACGCCGTCACCTCCAAGCTGCGTGTTGGTGCTGGCCTGACATACCGCGCCAAGCAGAACCCCGAGGGCTCGCGCGCCGTGTACGCCAGCGGCTTTGCCGTAGTGGACGCCATGGCCGAGTACGCGTTTGACGACAAGACCTCGCTGAAACTGAACGTGAGCAACCTGTTCGACCGCACGTATGCCGAAGGCCTGTACCGCGGCTTCTACACGCCCGGCGCCCCGCGCGCTGTGCAGCTGACGCTGAAGACACGCTTCTGACGCACCTCTGAAGTCCCTCGAATGAACCGGCCCCGGCACTGCCCGGGGCCGGTTCACAATGGCTCCATGTTCCTGCACATCCAAGACGTTCTCACCGCCGACGAGGTCGCGTTCTTCCGGCAAAAGCTCTGGGCGGCCGACGCCCCCTGGGTGGACGGCACCCGCAGCGCGGGCGGCCAGGCGGTGCACCAGAAAAACAACCTGCAGCTCGCACAAGCCAGCGAGCTGTCCGCCCAGCTCCAGGGCCTGGTCAAGGCCGCGTTGAATCGCAACGCCCTCTTCTTTTCGGCCGCACTGCCGCGCCGCATCTACAACCCGCTGTTCAACAAGTATGGCGATGGCGCCAACTACTATGGCAACCATGTGGACAGCGCCGTCATGCACTCCCGCGCCGACAGCTGCTGGGTGCGCAGCGACCTGTCGTGCACGTTGTTCCTCACGCCGCCCGACGACTACGACGGTGGCGAGCTGGTGATTGCCGAAGCCCTGGGTGAGAAGCGCATCAAGCTGCCTGCGGGCGACATGATCCTGTACCCCAGCAGCACCGTGCACCAGGTCGCGCCGGTCACGCGCGGGCACCGCGTGAGCAGCTTCTTCTGGGTGGAGAGCATGGTGCGCGGGCTGGAGCAACGCCAGTTGCTGTTCGACATGGACATGGCCCTGCTCAAGCTGCGCCAGACCCACGGCGACACCGACCCGTCGGCCATCGCGCTGTCGGGCACGTACCACAACCTGCTTCGCATGTGGGCCGATGTGTGAACCGCAGACCCCTACCCCACGGCTGCGACCGGGGGTATGAGACACCCCGCAAGAACTATTATTTTGATAGCACCCAGCGCATGATCCACTAGCGCTTGGTGCTATTTTTGTTTGTATGACCCAATTTCCTGCACGCCACACCATCCCCCCGGGCCTGGTCACCCTGGCCGACCACGAGCAACACGCACGCACGCAGTTGGACGACAACGCCTGGGCGTACTTCAGCGGCGGCGCGGCCGACGAGATCAGTCTGCACGCCAACCGCAGCGCCTGGGACGCCCTGCCGCTGTGGCCCCGCGTGCTGCGGCCGCTGGCGGGTGGGCACACCCGCGTGCCCCTGCTGGGCCGCACGCTGGCGCACCCCATCCTGCTCGCACCCGTGGCCTTCCAGCGCCTGGCGCACCCCGACGGCGAACTGGCCATGACCTATGCCGCAGCGGCGCTGGGCGCGGGCGTGGTGCTCAGCACCCAGGCCAGCGTGTCGCTGGAGAGCGTGGCCCAGGCCGTACTGCCCGACCCGGGGCGCGGCCCGCTGTGGTTTCAGCTCTACCTGCAACCCGACCGTGGCTTCACCCAGGCACTGGTGCAGCGTGCCGAAGCGGCTGGCTACGAGGCCCTGGTGCTCACGGTGGATGCCCCCACCAGCGGCGTGCGCGACCGCGAACGGCGTGCGGGCTTTCGGCTGCCGCCCAGCGTGGGCCCGGTCAACCTGGCAGGCCTGCAGGCACCCGCCCCTTCCGCATTGGGCCCCGGCCAGAGCGCCCTGTTCGACGGCCTGCTCCACCATGCGCCCACGTGGGACGACATCGCGTGGCTGCAGTCCATCACCCGGCTGCCGGTGCTGCTCAAGGGTGTGCTGCACCCCGCCGACGCGCGCCAGGCCGTGTCGCTGGGCGCTGCGGGCCTTATCGTGTCCAACCATGGCGGGCGCACGCTGGACACGGCCCCTGCCACCGCCACCGCGCTGCCTCGTGTGGTGAAGGCTGTGCAGGGCAAGGTGCCGGTGCTGGTGGACGGCGGCATCCGGCGCGGCACCGATGTGCTCAAGGCCATGGCGCAGGGCGCCTCCGCCGTGCTGGTGGGGCGCCCCGCCGTGTGGGGCCTGGCCAATGCAGGCGCTGCGGGCGTGGCCCATGTGCTGCGCCTGCTGCGCGACGAATTGGAGGTTGCCATGGCCTTGACCGGCTGCGCCACCCTTGCCGAAGCGACTTCCGCGCTGTTGGACGGCCACGACGAGCCCGCAGCGGGCGCGATCTGAGGCCCGGGGTGTCGGCAGCTCCACACGGGCAGGTGTGCCTTCCCCCTGTCGGCGGGAATGATTTATTGCAAATGCGATAGATTCGTATTTATAATCTCAATCATCCTTTCAACAGCCAGCCACACTGCCTGCCGCCATGATCGTCTGTGTTTGCCGCCGGGTTTCGGACCGTGAGATTGCCCGCCATGCCCGTGCCGGCATGAGCTTCGATGAGATCCAGTTCGAACTGGGCGTGGCCACCCAATGCGGATGCTGCGAAAGCTGCGCCCGCGACGTGGTGGCGCAGTGCAGTGTCTCGAACCCGGTAGCCGCCTTGCGCAACGATGCGGCGCCGCAGACGATCCAGCTTGCCAGCTCCATCCTGGAAAGCAAGTCATGGAACTCCTCTCTACCCTCGCAGGCAGCCTGATCCTGGTCGCAGGTTCGGCCTGGTGGATCTTTCGCAAATAATCCGGGTTTACCCGGCAACGTCCGCCCTATGCAAGGGGCGGCGCTGCCCTTCCTTTCTATTTATGTCTCACCCTGATCGTTTCGCCCCCCCTGGCGGTGTGAGCCGCAATGCCGTGATCGTCGGCTCCGTGGTGGCGCTGCATGTGGCGGGCATCTGGGCCCTGCAGTCCGGCCTGGTGCGCAAAGCGGCCGAGGTGATCGTGCCGGCCGAACTGCTCAGCGAATTCATCGCGCCGCCCGCCCCGCCCAAGGTCACCCCGCCGCCACCGGCACCACCACCCCCTCCCAAGCCAGCGCCCAAGGCCGCGCCGCGCCCGGCACCGATGCCCGTCGCCATTGCCGACCCCACGCCAGCGCCCAATGCCCCCACCGGCATCACCACGCCCCAGCCGCCCGCACCGCCCATCGAGGCCCCTGTGGCGCCCCCGGCCCCCGCGCCTGCGCCACCGGCACCACCCGCACCACCCAAGATCGAGCTGCCGTCCAGCGACGCGGCCTATCTCAACAACCCCAAGCCCAGCTACCCCGCCATCAGCAAACGCATGGGCGAGCAAGGCAAGGTGGTGCTCAGGGTGCTCATCGGCACCGATGGCGTGCCGCAAAAGGTCGAAGTCAACAAGTCCAGCGGCTTTGACCGGCTGGACCGCCAGGCCCAGGACGCCGTGATGCGCTGGCGCTTTGTGCCCGGCAAACGCAACGGCGTGCCCGAGGCCATGTGGAACCTCGTCCCCGTCAACTTTGTTCTCGAATAAACCAATCACCGCTCAGGGAGTTTTCATGGAATCGCAATTCGGCATCGCCAACGTCTGGATCCAGGGTGACTTTGTCACCCGCGCCGTCGCCATCCTGCTGCTGGCCATGTCGCTGGCCTCGTGGATCGTCATCCTCATCAAGGCACTGGACATCATCAAGTTCAAAAAACACGCCCGCGCCGCCCAGGACTTCTGGCACAGCGAGGACTTTGCCGCGGGCCTGACCAAGCTGGGCGCCGACCCGACCAACCCCTTCCGCCACCTGGCGCTGGAAGGCCGCGAAGCCACCGCCCACCACCGCAACACCAAGGCCCACCTGCACGACAGCCTGGACGTGAGTGACTGGGTGACCCGCTGCCTGCGCAACTGCATCGACGAGTTCACCGCCCGCCTGTCCTCGGGCCTGGCCATCCTGGCGTCGGTGGGCTCCACCGCCCCGTTCATCGGCCTGTTCGGCACCGTGTGGGGCATCTACCATGCGCTGCTGGCCATCGGCACCTCGGGCCAGTCCACCATCGACAAGGTGGCCGGCCCCATCGGCGAGGCGCTGATCATGACCGCCCTGGGCCTGGCCGTGGCCATCCCGGCGGTGCTGGGCTACAACGCGCTGGTGCGCGGCAACAAGTCCATCCTGAATGGCCTGAACAGCTTTGCCCATGACCTGCACGCCTACTTTGTGACCGGCGCCCGCGTGAACGCTGGCGAGCCCGGCAAGGTGCTGCCCATGAAGAAAGGCGGCTAAGCCATGGCCTTTGGAACCCAAGACGACACCGATGACGTGATGAACGAGATCAACATGACGCCCCTGGTGGACGTCATGCTGGTGCTGCTCATCATCTTCATCATCACCGTGCCGGTGATGAAACACGCGGTGAACGTGGACCTGCCCCGCGCCACCAACCAGCCCGAGAACGTCAAGCCCGAGACCGTGCGCCTGTCGGTGTCGGCCGATGGCAAGTTCTTCTGGAACGAGTCCCAGGTGTCGGAAGAAGAACTCTTCCCCCGCCTGCAGGCCGAGGCCGCCAAGGAGCCCCAGCCGGACCTCCACATCCGTGGCGACAAGAACGTGCGCTACGAATTCGTGGCCCAGGCCATGGCGGCCGCGCAACGCGCTGGCGTGCGCAAGATCGGGTTTGTGACCGACCCGCAGGGCCAGTAAAGACACGGCGAAAGTCACCGGCCCGGTCCCTGCGCATCTTGGCCAGCCCACCCGTCTTGGGCGCGCTGGCGGGCGCCAGGGAACGCAGGGCCCGTGCAGCGGGCTCGCAGCCCCCTGCACTGCGCCCAGGGCGCACGGACCTTTGCCCCGCGCCCAGGGCGCTGCTCAAAGCCTCGCCCTTGCACCTGATGCAGGGCGGAACCAAGAACAAAAAGAAACACACCGTTCGCTTGACTTGTAATTGCGAATCGTTATCATTAACAAAACGCACTGCAATGACCCAGGAAAACTCCATGCAAGCCTCCCTGACCTCCGCCCCGCTCCGCCGCGCTGCGCCGGCTGACTCCGCAGATGCCTCTGCATCGGGCGAGGCCCCGTCGTCCGGCGCGCATTGCGCCACTGCTGCGCTGGACAGCAGCGTGCTGCTGCAAGGGCACAAGACCGTCGCCATCAGCCACAACGGCTCGGTGTACCGCCTGCAGGCCACCAAGCTGGGCAAGCTCATCCTGACCAAATAGTTTCATCGTGGGGCGACTCCCGGGCTTGCAACAAGCTCGCAAGGGTCGTTTTTGCCAGCCAACGGGTTTGCTCCCGCGTAGCCAGGCTTTTTTTGCCGCCCCCGACCCTGCCAACAAAAAACCGGCCCACAGGCCGGTTTTTTCATGCTCCCAGAGGGCTTTTGAAGCGTTTTCAGCCCCATGCGCTAGTGGAACATGCGCTCGAAGCTATCAAAATAATAGCAACCACACTCCCTGCCGGGAGCCCCCGAATCAGAGGCCCAGGGCTGCAATGCCCGCGCGGGCGATCTGTGCATCTTCGGTGGACTTCACGCCGCTCACGCCCACGGCACCCAGGCACTGGCCGTCCTTCATGATCGGCACGCCGCCTTCGAGCAGGCCGTCAATGGTGGGCGCGCTCAGGAACGAGGTACGGCCGCCGTTGATCACGTCCTCGTAGACCTTGCTTTCGCGGCGGCCCAGAGCGGCCGTGCGGGCCTTGGAAGGGGAGATGTGCGATGACACGGCTGCGGCACCGTCCAGGCGCTGCAGCCACAGCAGGTGGCCGCCATCGTCCACGATGGCGATGGTCACGGCCCAGTTGTTCTTGAGGGCCTCGGCTTCAGCGGCGGCGGCCACGGCCTTGACGTCGGCCAGTTCGAGTTCGTGCTTGGTTTTCATGAAAGGATCCGAAAGTGGGAGAGGAAACCGGGCCGCACAGGCCGCCCCGGCACGCAAAGAGAACCGAGCATACCGGCATCCCCGGCGCCGTTGCCCTCAGCCAGGGTGAAAGTATCCTTACCAAAAGTAGGTGACCGGGTGCGGTCATTGCAAAGCAAAAAAGCATCACCAACTAGAATTTGTGATGTCTGCGTCGTGCAGGCCAACAAGGAGAGACACAAGATGAATGACCAAGTCACCACCCTGGGCCACTCTGCGGGCTATGGCATCTCGCAGGAAGAGCGCCACAAGGTGCTTCGCAATACTTACTGGCTGCTGGCCCTGAGCATGATCCCCACGGTGCTGGGCGCCTGGATCGGCGTGGCCACCGGCATCACCCGCTCGCTGACTGGCGGCCTGGGCCTGATCGTGTTCCTGGGCGGCGCGTTCGGCTTCATGTTCGCCATCGAAAAGACCAAGCGCTCGGCCGCAGGCGTGCCGGTGCTGCTGGCTTTCACGTTCTTCATGGGCCTGATGCTGTCGCGCATGATCGGCATGGTGCTGGGCTTCAAGAACGGCACCGACCTCATCATGACGGCCTTTGCCGGCACGGCCGGTGTGTTCTTCGTGATGGCCAGCCTGGCCAGCGTCATCAAGCGCGACCTCTCGGGCATGGGCAAGTGGCTGATGGTGGGCGCGCTGGTGCTCATGGTCGGCGGCATCATCAACGTGTTCGTCGGCTCTGGTGTGGGCATGATGGTGATCTCGATGCTGGCCATCGGCATCTTCAGCGCCTACATGCTGTATGACCTGAAGCAGATCCTGGACGGCGGCGAAACCAACTACATCAGCGCCACGCTGGCCCTGTACCTGGACATCTTCAACGTGTTCCAGAGCCTGCTGGCCCTGCTGGGCATCATGGGTGGCGAGCGCGACTGAGCCCTGCCAGTCCCTTGACCTCCATCAAAAGGCTCCCTCGGGAGCCTTTTTTGTGGGTCGCGCCCCAGGATCAAGCCTCAATAGCGCGGCCAGTGTGCCGATAATGCAAGTACATGTATCCACAAAGCCCTTCCACCGCATTGCGCCTGATGGTTCTGGCGGGCCTGTTGCTGCTTGCAGGCTGCGACAAGATCCCGGGCCTGGGCCCCGACCCGCGCGTGGCCCAACGCGATGCCGAGGCCAAGGCCATCGGCGGTGCCTGCCGACACGCACTGCGGGGGCTGGAAGACTGCTACACCCTCAACCCCAAGGCCTCCAAGGCCTCAGTGTTTGCGGGCTGGAAGGACATGGACGCCTACATGCGTGAGAACAAGATCGAGGGCACGCCCTCGGTGCTGGGCAAGGTGGAAAAGCCCGAACGCAGCGAACGCGCACCCGACATCGAAACCGAACCCCGCGACCCCGCAGCCAGCCGCAACCGCAGCTGATATTGCGCGGTGGAGGTAAGGCCGCGGGACGGAGGGCTGCGCCCTCCCCTTCCTGAAGCCTCTTTCTGGCAACCGGACTCAGACCCGCTCGAACACCGCCATGCTCTCCACATGGGCCGTGTGCGGGAACATGTTGATCATGCCCGCCGCCGTGCACCGGTAGCCGGCCAGATGCACCAGCAGCCCGGCATCGCGCGCCAGGGTGGCTGGGTTGCAGCTCACGTACACAATGCGCTTCGGGGGCGTCCAGCCTTCGGCCCCTGCAGGCAAGGGGCCAGCGCCCTCGGCGCCAATGCGGGCCTGTTCAATGTCCGCCAGCGCCTTGGCCAGCGCAAACGCCCCTTCGCGTGGCGGGTCCACCAGCCACTTGTCGGCAGCGCCGTCGGCCACCAGCATCTCCGGTGTCATCTCGAACAGGTTGCGCGCTACAAAATCAGTAGCTGCCAGCGCTTTGTGGTCCGGCGCTTGGGCCTGATTCAATGCATAGTTCTCACGCGAGCGGGCCACCAGGGCCTCGCTGCCCTCGATGCCCAGCACCTCGCGCGCCTGCGTGGCCAGGGGCAGCGTGAAGTTGCCCAGGCCACAGAACCAGTCGATCACGCGTTCGTGCGGTTGCACATCCAGCAGGCGCAGCGCGCGGCTCACCAGCACGCGGTTGATGTGCGGGTTCACCTGGGTGAAGTCCGTGGGCTTGAAAGGCATGGTGATGCCGAAGTCCGGCAGTGCGTACGACAGCTGCTCGCCGCCCTCGTCCAGCAGCTTCACCGTGTCCGGGCCCTTGGGCTGCAGCCACCATTGCACATGGTGCTCCGCCGCAAAGGCGCGCAGCCGGGCGATGTCATCGGTGCTCAGCGGCTCCAGGTGGCGCAGCACCAGCGCAGTCACGGTGTCACCGCAGGCCAGCTCGATCTGTGGGCAGGTGTCGCGGGCATCCAGGCTGGCAATCAGTGCGCGCAGGGGCATCAGCATGGCATCGACATGCGGGGGCAAGATCTTGCAGGTCTGCATGTCGGCGATGTAGCGGCTCTTGCGCTCATGAAAGCCCACCAGGACCTGGCCCTTCTTGATCACGTGGCGCACCGCCAGGCGGGCGCGGTAACGGTAGCCCCAGGCGGGCCCCTCGATGGGACGCAGCATGGTCTCGGCCTTGACCTTGCCCAGGTGCCAGAGGTTGTCTTCCAGCACCCGCTGCTTGACGGCCACCTGGGCGCCCACGTGCAAGTGCTGCATCTTGCAGCCGCCACAGGCGCCTGCGTGCAGGCCAAAGTGGGGGCAATCCGGCCGCACGCGCTGGGACGACTCGCGGTGGATCGCTACCAGGCTGGCCTGCTCCCAGTTGTTCTTCTTGCGGTGGGTGTTGGCGGTGACCAGCTCGAATGGCAAGGCACCATCGATAAAGACCACCTTGCCGTCGGGCTTGCGGGCAACGCCCTGGGCGTCCAGGTCCATGGACTGCACGTGCAGCCAGCCTTCGGGCAGGTCGCTTTGGGAATTCTGCTCGGTGGGTTCAAACGAGGGGGATAGTTCTTTCGGTTCGCTCATCCCCCGATTGTCTCAGGCGCGGCACGCCCACTGGCCGCACACCTGCGAACTGTCCGTTTCAGCCCCGGTCAGCGCGCGCAGGCCGCATGCCCCCGGGCGCGGACACGGCCGTGAGTGGCAGCTTGTTGATGGTGAGCTCGCAGCCAAAGTTGTCGGGCGAAAACACGAGGGTCGAGCCCGGGGCCACCAGGGGCAGGGTTTCGTGGATCTGCCGTGACATGTCCACCGGCGGCACCGGAGCACGGTACACGATGTCCTTGTCAGGGCCATAGACGACGTAGCAGGATGCAGCGGCCGTCTGGCTGAACAGGGCAGCCACCAGGGCTGCGGCGGCATAGGGGAAAGCGGTCGTCATGGTATGGCTCCTCATGCAAGCAGATCTGCCGAGAATTATGCGGGCTTCTGCCAGCACCGCCAATCCGGTGGGTGTACGCGCATGGTGTGGAGTCAGCGCAGGTACAGGTGGTTGGTGTGCTTGACCTCTTCCATCACCGCATAGGTCCGCGTCTCGCGCACGCCGGGCAGTTGCCACAGCACATTGCCCGCAAACACGCGGTAGGCATTCATGTCGGCCGATCGCGTCTTGAGGAGGTAGTCAAACCCGCCCGCCACCATGTGGCATTCCATGATCTCGGGGTGCACCTGCACGGCGGCCTTGAACTGGTCGAACACGTTGGGCGTGGTGCGGTCCAGCAGCACCTCCACAAACACCAACATGCCCGCGCCCAGCTTCAGAGGGTTCAGGCGCGCCTCGTAGCTCAGGATGAAGCCATCGCGCGTGAGGCGCTGCACCCGCGCCAGCACGGCCGTGGGCGACAGGGCCACCGCCTCGGCCAGCTTGAGGTTGGCAATGCGGCCGTCCTCCTGCAGGATTGACAGTATCTTGCGGTCAATCCGGTCCAGATCGGGTTCTGTTTGCATTTTTGTTAGCGATTTATTCGGCACATATGCCAATTTTCGACCATTTATTCACCACCAACCCAAGGATCATCGCCAATAACACGCCCAACCAACACTTCCCACCGTGTTGGGCCCCGCCAAATCCCTGAAAGACACCGCCATGACGCAGCCCTCCGCCCCGTTTGCAGACTTCGCGCCCCGCACACCGCTGAACAACCCGCTGCGCGCCGCCATCACCGCCGCCACCCGCCGCCCCGAGCCCGAGGCCCTGGCCCCGCTGCTGGCCCAGGCCCGCCTGCCTGCCGATCAAGCGGCGTCCGCCGAGCAACTGGCGCTGCGCATTGCCAAGGCGCTGCGCGAACGCAAGGCCAGCGCCGGGCGCGCAGGCATCGTGCAGGGGCTGCTGCAGGAGTTTTCTCTGTCGTCGCAAGAAGGCGTGGCGTTGATGTGCCTGGCCGAGGCGCTGCTGCGCATCCCCGACAAGGCCACACGCGATGCGCTGATCCGCGACAAGATCAGCCACGGCCAGTGGGATGCCCACCTGGGCAAGAGCCCGTCGCTGTTCGTCAACGCCGCCACCTGGGGCCTGCTCATCACCGGCAAGCTGGTGGCCACGCACAGCGAAGGCAGCCTCGGCAACTCGCTCAGCCGCCTGATCGGCAAGGGCGGCGAGCCCCTGATCCGCAAGGGCGTGGACATGGCCATGCGCATGATGGGCGAGCAGTTTGTGACCGGTGAAACCATCGACGAAGCGCTGCGCAACGCCCGCACGATGGAGTCCGAGGGCTTTCGCTATTCGTACGACATGCTGGGTGAGGCCGCGCTGACCAGCGAAGACGCCAAGCACTACTACGCCTCGTACGAGCAAGCCATCCACGCCATTGGCAAGGCCTCTGCCGGTCGCGGCATCTACGAAGGGCCCGGCATCTCCATCAAGCTCTCGGCCTTGCACCCGCGCTACAGCCGTGCGCAATTTGGCCGCGTGATGGACGAGCTGTACCCGCTGGTGTTGCGCCTGACCGCGCTGGCCAAGCAGTACGACATTGGCCTGAACATCGACGCCGAAGAAACCGACCGCCTGGAGCTGTCGCTGGACCTGCTGGAGCGCCTGTGCCACGAGCCCACGCTGGCGGGCTGGAACGGCATTGGCTTCGTCATCCAGGCCTACCAAAAGCGCTGCCCCTTCGTCATCGACTACGTGGTCGACCTGGCCCGCCGCTCCCAGCGCCGCCTGATGGTACGCCTGGTCAAAGGCGCCTACTGGGACAGCGAAATCAAGCGCGCCCAGGTCGATGGGCTGGAGGACTACCCCGTCTACACCCGCAAGGTGCACACCGACATTTCGTACATCGCCTGCGCCAAGAAGCTGCTGGCCGCGCCCGAGGCCGTGTACCCCCAGTTCGCCACGCACAACGCCGAGACGGTGGCCACCATCTACCAACTGGCAGGCAGCAACTACTACGCAGGGCAGTACGAATTTCAGTGCCTACACGGCATGGGCGAGCCGCTGTACGAGCAGGTGGTGGGTGCCATCACCGCGGGCAAGCTCGGCCGCCCCTGCCGCATCTACGCCCCTGTGGGCACCCACGAAACCCTGCTGGCCTACCTGGTGCGCCGTTTGCTCGAAAACGGCGCCAACACCTCGTTTGTGAACCGCATTGCCGATGAAACGATTGCGCTGGATGAGCTGGTACGCAGCCCCGTGCAAGTGGTCGACCAGCAAGCCGCGGCAGAAGGCACCGCGGGCCTGCCCCACCCCCGCATTGCCACGCCCCAGGGCCTGTATGGCGCGCACCGCAGCAACTCGCGCGGGCTGGATCTGTCGAACGAAAACACGCTGACCGAGCTGGCCACCACCCTGCAAGCCACGGCAAGCCACGCCTGGACGGCAGCGCCTCTGCTGGCTACTGACTTGCCCGCAGGCACCACCCAGCCCGTGCGCAATCCTGCTGACCACAGCGATGTGGTGGGCCAGGTGCAAGAAGCCACCACCGCCGACGTAGACCAGGCCCTGGCGCACGCCCAGGCCGCCACAGCCCCTTGGGCCGCCACGCCGCCCGCCGAGCGCGCCGCCGCCCTGCTGCGCACCGCCCACCTGCTGGAAGCGCGCATCCAGCCCCTGCTGGGTTTGCTGATGCGCGAAGCGGGCAAAAGCGCCAGCAATGCCGTGGCCGAGGTGCGCGAGGCCGTGGACTTTCTGCGCTACTACGCGGCCCAGGTGCAAAGCACCTTCGACAACACCACCCATATCCCGCTTGGCCCCGTGGCCTGCATCAGCCCCTGGAACTTCCCGCTCGCCATCTTCATGGGCCAGGTGGCGGCCGCGCTGGCCGCAGGCAACCCCGTGCTGGCCAAGCCCGCCGAACAAACCCCGCTGATCGCCGCCGAGGCAGTGCGCCTGCTGTGGCAGGCCGGTGTGCCCCGTGCCGCCGTGCAACTGCTGCCCGGCCAGGGCGAGACCGTGGGTGCCCGCCTGATTGGCGACGCCCGCGTGATGGGCGTGATGTTCACCGGCTCCACCGAAGTGGCGCGCATCCTGCTGCGCACCGTGGCCGGGCGCTTGGATACCGCAGGCCGCCCCATCCCGCTGATTGCAGAAACCGGTGGGCAGAACGCGATGATCGTGGACTCATCCGCATTGGTCGAGCAGGTGGTTGGCGACGCGGTGTCGTCCGCCTTTGACAGCGCAGGCCAGCGCTGCTCCGCCCTGCGCGTGCTGTGCGTGCAAGAAGAAGCTGCGGACCGCGTGGTGGAGATGCTGCAGGGCGCCATGGGCGAACTGCGCGTGGGCAACCCCGGAGCGCTGCATGTGGACGTGGGCCCCGTCATCGATGCCGAAGCACAAGCGGGCATCGTCCGACACATCGAGAACTTCAAGGCCAAGGGCCATCGGGTGTTCCAGCACCCGAACCATGTGTCGGCCGCCGGCGTACAAGGCACCTTCGTTCCCCCCACATTGATCGAACTGAACCACATCGGTGAGCTGGAGCGCGAAGTCTTCGGCCCCGTGCTGCACCTGGTGCGCTACGCGCGCGACGACCTGGATCGCCTGCTCGACCAGATCAACGCCACCGGCTACGGCCTGACGCAAGGTGTGCACACCCGCATCGACGAAACCATTGCCCGCGTGGTGAACCGGGCCCATGCTGGCAACGTGTACGTCAACCGCAACATGGTCGGCGCCGTGGTGGGCGTGCAGCCCTTTGGCGGCGAAGGCCTGTCGGGCACGGGGCCCAAGGCAGGCGGGCCGCTGTACCTGCTGCGCCTGCTGTCGCAACGCCCGGCCGATGCGCTGGCCCGCACCTTTGCCGAGGCCGACCGCACCAGCACACCCGATACTGAGCGGCGCGAGCGCCTGCTGGCACCGCTGACCACGCTGGAGCAATGGGCGCTGGAACAAGGCAATACCGCGCTGACCGCCACCTGCCAGCGCTTCGCCCAGCAAACTCAAAGCGGCACCGCTCGCACCCTGCCCGGCCCCACCGGAGAACGCAACGTCTACACCCTGGCGCCCCGTGCCCGCGTTCTGTGTCTGGCGCAAAGCACGGACGACCTGCTGGTACAGACGGCTGCCGTGCTTGCCAGCGGCGGCACCGCCCTGTGGCCCACGGCCCAGGCCCACCTCCGCACACAGCTACCCACGCTGGTGCAGGCGCAGGTTCTGCTACAGGACAACACACTGAACGACGGCACGCAGGCGCTGGACGCCGTGCTGCACCATGGCGACGCCCCATCCCTGCATGCGGTGTGCACCGCCCTGGCCCGCCGCACCGGACCCATCGTGGGCGTGACTGCGCTCCAGCCCGGCGCGACCGATATCCCACTGGAGCGCCTGCTCATCGAACGCGCGTTGAGCGTGAACACGGCGGCGGCAGGGGGCAATGCGAGCCTGATGACCATTGGATGAGCGCACGGCACTTGGTTGTCATCCGTCAGGGAGAAATTTGAATCAAATTAGCTGCTAGCGCATATTTTTCATGCGCTAGCAGCTATTGATTCAATAGCAATCAAGAAGGCGATGCCAGCGGCAGATTGAGCAAGAGATTCTGCGGCTTGATGCGCACCACACCCTCGACGTTGGTCGCCAACCCCATATACACCGGCTTGCCCGCCACATCGGCGCGCATCTCGGCCGGGTTGGCAAAGGTCAGCGTGAACAGGCTCACCAGCCGCGCCATGCGCTCAGGCTCCACGGGCCGGTCCTGGTACAGGTCGTTGAGGATGGCGGTGGACTCCACATCCAGCCCCACATGCCAGCGCCAGGCGCTGTCGGTGACCTCGTGCACAGGCTCGATCAACACCTGCACACCCAGCAGGTGGGCGACCCAGCGCTCCAGCACCCGCGCCAGCGCCTTGAGGCCCGAGCGGGCGCGGGTCATCTTGAAGGTCAGGCCATGGCTCAGGTCCTGTGTCAGCTCATGGGTCAGGTCGAGCAGAAAGTGGTGGCGGTCACTCTCCTGCCAATATTGCGCCGCATTGTCGGCCGACAGCACCTTGACCTGCGCCGTGGGCTGCAGTGCACCGCTTTGCAACAGCAAGCGTCCCACCTCGCCCAGGCCCGCGGTCTCGTTGAGCATGTCGAGCGTCGCCCGGTCGCCTGCCAGCATTTGCCCGTCTTGCAAGGTGATGCGCTGCGGCCGAAACAGCATCTCGGCAGCGCGGGCTTCGAAGGCGTCGCTGCAGTCGTCCAGCACGTTGCGCAGCAGGGCCTGCACCACAGCGTCAATGAACACGACGGGCACGTTCACCGAGCCACTGCGCATGAGCTGCAGGTAGTAGGCCTCCAGCGTGCCAGCAGCGAGCAAGCCATCTCGGAAGCGCAGGAACACGGTGTAGTTCTCGCGGGCATCACTGTCCTGCAGAGCAGCAAGTTCTTCTCCAGATACCTTGCGTGCAGGGGTAACACCCAGTGATGCGTTCAATGCCCGCTCCGCCGCGCAGGACTCGGGCACCAACGCCAACTCTGGGCGGGCCAGCAGCCAACACAAGTATTCATCGGTCGGTACCAACCATCCCCGCGTATCGCGCAACAGGGCAGAAAACCCGCAACCAGGCCAGAAATCTGTGGAAGTCATGTTCATGGAATGAGAGCTCGCGCGCACGGCAAAGCAGCGTTGATGAGGCAGGAAGGAGGCGCCAGGAATCGAGGGAAGGAGGCCGGACCGTCGGCGCGAGGGAGTGAAAAAGCTCCCAGGCCGCAATGGGTGCCGCCCCTGGCTAAAAACATCACCCACCAATCCGCATATTTTGCCCGGCTCCACACGACGCGCGAACCGCAATGTCAAAGCCCTGCGCGCAGGGGCGTCAATTCACGGCACGCAGGCGTGCACACCAGATGTCATCCCTAAAAGCCAAACAGGCCCGGTTTTATGGCGCTTACTGAAAAGACAGCGAACGGCAGCTGGAGGACCATAGGGCCAATAACCGCATAACCACCCTGGCACGTTGCCAGCGGATGAATGATCGTTCCTCAGAAGGAGTCGCACAATGCTCGATATCTCAAAAGCTACCAACATGCTGACTTCGCTGGGTGTCTCCAGCACACTGGCGGCCAAGGTTGCCGAGCGAACGGCACAAAGCCAGGGAGGTACCGACGCTCTCGCGTTCCTCAAAGAACTCCAGACCACGTTGAAAGAGTTCTCCTCCGAGAGTGCGGCTGGCAGCAGTACAGCGAGCGCCACGTCTACAACGACGGCGTCAACCAAACCCTATCAATCCACCTCAGCCCTGTACAAGACAGGCACGGAGACTGGCGAAGCCACCGAATCCACCGCCAAGGCGCCCTTCAACAACCTCACGGAGTTCCGTGCCTGGGAAAAGGGTCTGGGAGACACACTGGCAGAAGACTACGAGGTTCCAGACTACGTACGGATGATTTCGACCTCACTCGGTGGAGGCGATGAGGCTGTCGTGAGCCGCTACATGTTCTTCAAGAACAACCCGGAGTTCGCCGCCGACTACGCGGCGATCCGCAGCGGCGAATTGTCGAAATTCCCCACGGATGGTTCCACACTGGTCAAAAGCGACCTGTCCACTATGCCCACAGAGACTGCGGCGTACTACAAGGGACATACCGCCGAACTATTGGCAGCCGAGGGTTTCAACATGGACCCCACGCTCGCCAAAATGCGGATGGAAGGAAAAGTGGAGATCCCTGAAGGCGCCAATCCCTCAAACTGGCTGATGAGCAACAAGTGGACTGCCAACGGCATCGTGGCCCAAGACAATCGCACCGTCTTCGCCCATGCCCCTTATATCGGCCTGGATGGCAAAGGCGCCGATACCTATCGCAGAACCACCTACGACGCGACCACCAACAGCATCATCGACCACGAGGGCGTTGCTTACGACCCCGTGACCGGTGAGGCCCGGGCCTGAGCGAGCGGACCGCCGCTCGTCACCCGAAGCCAATAGGCCCAAAAGCGCCACCATCAGATGACGGCAGGCCTTGAGGGCATGCACCGCCAAGAATGCCTGTGTCGTTTGTCTCCCTGTCACCCCTGTGGGTCAAGGCAAGCAGGTTAACGGCGTCAGAGAACGCTTATTCCCACTCAATGGTAGCTGGCGGCTTGCTGCTCACGTCGTATGTCACGCGGTTGATGCCGCGCACTTCGTTGATGATGCGGCCGGACACCTTCTTGAGCAGCGCATAAGGCAGTTCAGCCCAGTCGGCGGTCATGAAGTCGCTAGTCTGCACGGCGCGCAGAGCCACCACGTAGTCATAGGTGCGGCCGTCGCCCATCACACCCACGCTCTTGACGGGCAAGAACACGGTGAAGGCCTGGCTGGTGAGGTCGTACCAGGTCTTGCCGGTGGCTTCGTCACGGAAGTTGCGTAGCTCTTCGATAAAGATCGCGTCGGCACGGCTCAGCAGGTCGGCGTATTCCTTCTTCACCTCGCCCAGGATGCGCACGCCCAGGCCGGGGCCGGGGAAGGGGTGGCGGTAGACCATGTCGGGCGGCAGGCCCAGGGCCACGCCCAGTTCGCGCACTTCGTCCTTGAACAAATCGCGCAGGGGTTCCAGCAGCTTCAGGCCCAACTGCTCGGGCAGGCCGCCCACGTTGTGGTGGCTCTTGATGGTGACGGCCTTCTTGCTCTTCGCGCCGCCGGATTCGATCACGTCGGGGTAGATCGTGCCCTGGGCCAAAAAGGTGGCGCCCTTGTGGCCACCGGTGCCGGCCTTGAGCTTCGCGGCTTCGGCCTTGAACACGTCCACAAACAGGCCGCCGATGATCTTGCGTTTTTGCTCGGGCTCGCTCACCCCGGCCAGCTTGCCCAGGAACAGGTCACTGGCGTCCACGCGGATGACCTTGGCGTGCAGCTTGCCCTCGAACATGTCCATGACCATGTCGCCTTCGTTCAGGCGCAGCAGGCCGTGGTCCACAAACACGCAGGTGAGCTGGTCACCAATGGCGCGGTGGATCAGCGCGGCAGCCACGGACGAATCCACGCCGCCCGACAGGCCGAGGATCACCTCCTCATCGCCCACCTGCTCGCGGATCTTTTGCACAGCCTCTTCGATGTAGTCGCCCATGACCCAGTCGGCACGGGTGCCGCAGATGCCCAGCACAAAACGCTCCAGCAAAGCGCGGCCCTGCACGGTGTGTGTGACTTCAGGGTGGAACTGCACGGCGTAGTAGTGGCGGCTTTCGTCGGCCATGCCAGCGATGGGGCATGAGGGTGTGGAGCACATCACCTTGAAGCCCGGGGGCAAGGCAGTGACCTTGTCGCCGTGGCTCATCCAAACCTTGAGCATGCCGTGGCCTTCGGGCGTGGCGAAGTCTTCGATGCCCTTGAGCAGTTCGGTGTGGCCATGGGCGCGCACTTCGGCGTAGCCAAATTCGCGGGTGTTGGAACCCTCGACCTTGCCGCCCAACTGCTGGGCCATGGTCTGCATGCCGTAGCAGATGCCCAGCACGGGGATGCCGAGTTCAAACACCGCATCCGGCGCCTTGTCATCCACCTCGTACACGCTGGCGTGGCTGCCCGACAGGATCACGCCCTTGAGCGAGCCGTCCTTGGCATAGTCGCGGATCCACTCGTCGGTCACGTCGCAGGGGTGCACCTCGCAGTACACATGGGCCTCGCGCACGCGCCGGGCGATGAGCTGGGTGACTTGCGAGCCGAAATCGAGGATGAGGATTTTCTGGTGTTGCATGGTGGTGGTCCGTCAGAGGCTGGAGAGATCAAGAAGCGGGACGCCGCTGCGCTGGGCGGCAGCGATCTGGTGAGAATCAAAGGTGGCCAGAGGCAGGCGCAGCGAGCGCGCCAGCCACAGGTACGCAGCATCAAAGGTGGGCAGGCCGGTTTCCAATGCCACGTCGAGCACGGCTTTGTGCTGGGCGGGGGCCAGTTCGTGCAATTCGACGCGGTGACGAATGGCTTCGAGCACGCCCCACAGGCCTTCGACGGAAGCGGCTGGAATGCGCCCGCTGTTCACACCGGTGGCCAGTATGTTGTGGCACTCCCAGTGCCAGAGGTTGGGCGCCTGCGGCTCGACCTCATCGCGGCGGATCAGGGCGTACAGGCGGCGGGTGTGTTCGCTGGCCGCGTCCGGCAACAACCAGGCGGCAGTGACCGAGGCATCGAGCACGAAAGCGGTCATGCAGTGCTCCGCCCTGCACGGCGCAAGCCATCCACTGTTGTTGACCCAGCGGGTTGAATGCTGGCATGCAACACGTCCATCTGGCCCAGTTCGCGCGCAATCTGTTCGTCAGAAATCACTGGGCGGCGGCGCACCGGCAGCATGCGCACCACCTCTTTGCCGTGGCGGGTGATGCGCACTTCCTCGCCCTGCTCGACCAGTTCGATCAAGGCAGAGAACTTGCTTTTCGCTTCGTAGATGCCAACGGACTGCATAAATAAAAAAAGTCTGGCCTGAATGGTGAATTCAGACCAGACTATATCAGTCTGACCAGATTTTTTCAATCAGGCCAGATCGGCTTACAACGATCAGTCAGCGCGGTAGTTCGGCGCTTCCTTGGTGATCTGCACATCGTGCACGTGGCTTTCGCGGATACCAGCAGTGGTGATCTCGACGAACTCGGCCTTGTTGTTCATCTCTTCGATCGTGGCGCAACCGCAGTAGCCCATGGAGGCACGCACGCCGCCAGCCATCTGGTAGACGATGCTGACCATGGAGCCCTTGTAGGGCACGCGGCCTTCGATGCCTTCAGGCACCAGCTTGTCAGCGTTGGGGTTGCCGGTGCTCGATTCCTGGAAGTAGCGGTCTGCACTGCCCTGCTGCATGGCGCCAATGGAGCCCATGCCGCGGTAGCTCTTGTAGCTGCGGCCCTGGAACAGAATGACTTCGCCGGGCGCTTCTTCGGTGCCTGCAAACATGCCGCCCATCATCACCGTGCCTGCGCCAGCGGCCAGGGCCTTGGCGATGTCGCCGCTGTAGCGGATACCACCGTCGGCAATCAGCGGCACGCCGGTGCCCTTGAGGGCCGTGGCCACGTTGTCGATGGCCATGATCTGGGGCACGCCCACACCCGCCACGATGCGGGTGGTACAGATGGAACCTGGGCCGATACCGACCTTGACCGCATCCGCACCGGCCTCAACCAGTGCCAGGGCTGCAGCGCCGGTCGCGATGTTGCCGCCGATCACGTCGATCTGCGGGTAGTTCTGCTTGACCCAGCGCACGCGGTCGATCACGCCCTTGCTGTGGCCGTGGGCCGTGTCCACCACGATGGCATCCACACCGGCCTTGACCAGGGCTTCAACGCGTTCTTCGGTACCCTCGCCCACACCCACCGCCGCGCCTACGCGCAGGCGGCCTGCGGCATCGCGGGCCGCGTTGGGAAAGCTGGTCTGCTTGGTGATGTCCTTCACCGTGATCAGGCCCTTGAGTTCAAAGGCGTCGTTCACGACCAGGATGCGTTCGAGCTTGTGCTTGTTGAGCAGCGCCTTGGCTTCGGCCGGCGTGGTGCCCTCTTTTTCATTGACCGTGATGAGCTTCTCGCGCGGGGTCATGATCTGGTGGACCTTGACGTCGTAACGGGTCTCGAAGCGCAGGTCGCGGCCGGTGACGATACCCACCACCTTGCCGCCGTCGCACACGGGAAAGCCAGAGATGCCCAGTTGTTCGGACAGCTGGAGCACCTGCAGCACGGTGTGCTCGGGGGTGATGACCACGGGATCACGCAACACGCCAGACTCGTAGCGCTTGACCTTGGCCACATGAGCAGCCTGCTCTTGCGCCGTGAGGTTCTTGTGCACGATGCCGATGCCGCCCTCCTGGGCAATGGCAATGGCCAGACGCGCCTCGGTCACGGTGTCCATGGCAGCGGACACGAGCGGCAGGTTCAGTTGGATATTGCGGGAGAGTTTCGTCGCGAGGGACGTGTCCTTGGGCAGGACCTGGGAGTACGCTGGCACCAGCAACACATCGTCGAAGGTGAGCGCTTTTCCAAGAAGGCGCATGAGAAAGCTCCAAAAAACGGATTGTACCCGCGCCGCGTGTGGTGAAAACGCGCCCACCCGTCTGTAACGCACTGGCGGGGGGGGAATCACATGGATAAACTTGTCCGCATGAAAATGCACAAGCTTCTCCTGCTGGCCGTGGCCTGCACCTGGGCCATGGGCGCGGCGGCGCAATGGCAGTGGACAGACAAAGACGGGCGCAAAGTCTTCAGCGATCGTCCGCCACCACCCGATATCCCCGAAAAAAGCATCCTGAAACAGCCTGGGGGCAACCGCCCGGTACGGACTGCAGTGCCGGCCGCGCCAGCAGCCTCTGACGCAGCGCCCGCAGCAGCTGCTGCAGCCCCCAAGACCGCTGCCAGCGCCCCAGGTGCAGGCAAGGACAAGGAGCTGGAAGAGAAGAAAGCCCAGGCCGAGGCCGCAGAAGCCGCCAAGAAAAAGGCCGAGGACGAAAAGATCGCCAAGGCCAAGGCTGAAAACTGCACCCGCGCACGCGCAGCCAAAGCAGCGTTCGATGCTGGCAAGCCCATCACACAAGCGAACGCCCAGGGTGAAAAAATCTTCCTGGATGGCCCCGCCCGCGCGGCCGAAGCCAAGCGCATCGACGAGATTGTCGCGGCCGACTGCGTACGCTGAGCTGCATGCTGCTCCGCTACCGCGCGGATCAACTCAGCAGTATCAGTAGCCTGACTTGCCCCCTGGTCGGCGGCGCGCAAAGAGTCCTGTAGTGCGCGCCCCTTGTCGGGCAAAGCGCTCCCGCCGTGCTACCTTGGGGTCCACCTTCAAAGGTCGGTAGATTTCTACGCGGTCCTGGGGCTGCAACACCCCATCCAGATTGGCAGCACGGCCCCAGATACCGACGCACGGTGCGCCCCCCTCCTCCAGCGCGGACAGCGTGGCCATACCGCAGCTGGCGTGCAGGGCATCCGCTACCGTGGCGCCCACCGGCAAATCCAGAGTCCACTCACGCACCTCGCGCGGAGCCAGGCAGACGACGACGGTGATAGCGATGGTCGCCGAGGCACCTCCACCCACCTCAGCCATAGACCTGTTCCGCTCGCTTAACGAAGGCATCGACCATGCTCCCTGCGATGCGGTCAAACACCGGCCCCACCAGCGTGGCCAACGCAGCACTGTCAAACCCATAGTTCAGCATCAACTCCACCTTGCACGCACGCTGCGTGCCGTCCCCCACGGGATGAAAGTGCCAATCCCCGTCCAGCCGTGAGAACGGTCCTTTCACCAGATGCATCTGCACACGCCTGCCCACTTCGTGCGTGTTGCGTGTGACAAAGGTCTGGCGAATGCCGCTGAATGCAATGCCCACCTCGGCGGTCATGCCCTCTTCGGTCTGCTCCAGCACTGCGGCGCGGTCGCACCAGGGCAGGAACTGCGGGTAGTGCTCCACCCCGGTGACCAGGGCAAACATCTCTTCGGGGCTGTACCAAATGAGGACGGACTTGTGGACGGTTTTCATGCAGGCAGCTGGCGCGGGGCTTTCGAAGGGGAAAGGCGGGCCGGGGAAACTAGAATCACGGGTCTCTGAACGGCCACAATTGTATGTAGGGAGACCTTTTATCTCCCGCAGGGCGCCGCATCTGATCTACATGGCCAAAAAACCCGATCCCACCTCCCGCATTGCCGACAACAAGAAAGCGGCCTACAACTACTTCTTCGAGGAGCGCCACGAGGCGGGCATGGTGCTGCACGGCTGGGAGGTCAAGGCGCTGCGCGAAGGCAAGGTGCAGCTGACCGATGGCTACGTGCTGATCCGCGATGGCGAGCTGTATCTGCTCGGCTGCCTGATCATGCCGCTCAAGACAGCGTCCACCCATGTCAACCCCGAATCGGCACGCACCAAGAAGCTGCTGCTCAAGAAAGACGACATCAAGCGCCTGATTGGCAAGGTCGAGCAAAAGGGCTACACGCTGGTACCCATCAACCTGCACTGGAAGAACGGCTTCGTGAAGTGCGAGATCGCCCTGGCCAAAGGCAAGGCCGAGCACGACAAGCGCGACACCATCAAAGACCGCGAAGGCAAGCGCGAGGTGGAGCGCGCCATGAAGAGCAGGAACAAATAGTCCCCAAAGTCGCTGAGCGATGTCCCCCAAGAGGACCGTATACGGGGAGGCGGAGCAGCCTTGAACGTGTGCGCCGGCCCGGGCCGTGCCAGTTTCGAAGGTCCTGCGCGCTGCTGGTCACTATTTTTTCAGTTGTGATGGAATAAATCACCACGTCCGGGTGTTCATCCCGGTGCAAGGCAGCATTCGCCTCCGCCTGCACCACCCTCTGGAGAAACCCATGAAGAAACTGATCTCGATGGCCGCATTCGTCGCAGCCGCTGCACTGGCTGGCTGCGCCACCATGGACGACTCGCCCGTGAAGACCATGGACGGCGTACTGGTCGGCGCGGGCGGCATGACGCTCTATACGTTTGACCGCGATGCTGCAGGCAGTGGCAAGTCAGTGTGCAACGGCCCCTGCGCCACCAACTGGCCGCCGCTGATGGCCAGCAAGGCCCCTGGCGGCGACTACAGCGTCATCACCCGCGACGATGGCAAGACCCAGCTGGCCTACAAGGGCAAGCCGCTGTACTACTGGATCAAGGACACCAAGCCCGGAGACAAGACGGGCGAAGGCGTGAACCAGGTGTGGCGCACCGCACGGCCGTAAGAGCCCGCGCAACGCAACACAGGCTCCGCACGGCATGAATCGCTCCCAGGTCATCGAACAGCTGCCGGGCCTGCGCCGCTACGCGCGGGTGCTGACGGGCGATGCCTGGGCGGCTGATGACCTCGTGCAGGACACGCTGGAGCGGGCCTGCAGCAAATGGCTGCTGTGGCGCACCGGCAGCGACCTGCGCGCATGGTTGTTCACCCTGATGCACAACCTGTATCTCAACCAACGCCGCGCGTTGCCCGCGCTGCCCCCTCTGGACATCGATGAGGTTCAAGACCAGCTGCAAGGCGCCCGTGCGCCCTCGGATGACGCCCTGGACCTGGAGCGCTGCCTGCAGCGCCTGCCCGCCGACCAGCGGGCCGTGCTGCTGTTGGTGGCCATGGAGGACATGAGCTACGAAGACACCGCACGCATCCTGAGCATTCCGGTGGGTACCGTCATGTCACGCCTGTCGCGGGCCCGCATGCGCCTGCGAGTGCTGATGGACCGGGAGCCCACATCAGGCACCGCACCGGCTGTACCGGCCGCCCAGGCGGGCGCCGCCGCCGCCGCAGGCACGACGCCTGCACTGCGCCGCCTCAAATAGCCACCCTGACCCGATCCTCCACCATGGACCCGACACACCCAGCCCCCCCAGCACGCGCAGAAGAGAGCAGCGCCTGGCATGCCCTTGTGGACGGCCAGTTGCCGCCCGCCCAGGCACAGGCGCTGCGCGAGCAACTGCGGGACGATGAGGAGGCACAGGCCACACTGGCCCACTGGCAGGCGCAGCGGCAGCGGCTGCACGACCTGCACCAGGACCTTCTCCACGCCCCCGTTCCCGATGCCTTGCTGGCCGCAGCATTGCGCGCCACAGACCGCAGGGAGCAACAGGCGCAGTGGTGGCGTTGGGGTGGCATGGCTGCATCGGTCCTGCTGGCCTTTGTGCTGGGCTGGACGGGCCGCGGCCAGTGGCCCGCAGGGCTACCCGGCAAAAAGCTGGCGACTGGCCAAGGAGCCACGCTGGTGGCAGCCGAACCCGCACAGCGCTTCGCACAGCAGGCCTCGGTGGCCCATGCGGTGTACCAACCCGAAGTGCGTCACCCCGTAGAGGTCACGGCTGCCCAGCAAGACCACCTGGTGCAATGGCTGTCCAAACGGCTGGACCGACCGCTGAAAGTCCCTGTGCTGGGCGCCCAGGGCTATGAACTGGTGGGAGGCCGGTTGTTGCCCGGCGATACCGGAGTGCGCGCGCAGTTCATGTACCAGAACAGCGCAGGCCAGCGAATCACGCTGTACCTGGGCGCTCTCGCCCCCACCCCGTCCCGCCCTGCCAGTGACAACCAAGGCGGCACCAAAGCGCGCACGGAAGCACCGGCGGCAGCACCCACCACCGCGTTCCAGTTCACACACGAAGGCCCGGTGCCGGGCTTTTACTGGACGGATACCGGCTTTGGCTACGCCCTGAGCGGACAGTTGTCGCGCCCCGAGTTATTGAGCCTGGCCACAGCGGTGTATCAACAGCTGAACCCCTGACGCGCCGCCGGGGGCCCTATCCGACCATGTCCGTATGCGGTCAGGACAAATGGGCCAGCGGATGGGCGTGTGCGGGCCAGGGGCTGACAAAGAACGGCGCCACCATCTCCGGCGTCACATCTTCAATGCGGGCTGGATTCCACTGAGGCGCATGGTCCTTGTCCACGGCCAGGGCGCGGATGCCTTCCACGGTCTCACTCTGTCCTGGGCGCAGGAAAAAGCAGTGACGCACCATATCGCGCTCCATGCGCAGGTCGTCGGCCAGGCCCATCGCACGGGCGCGGCGAATCTGCTCCAGCACCACATGCAGCATGAGTGGTGAACGCTTGCGCAGCGTGGCGGCCGTGGTGCGTGCCCAGTCGCTGTCGGCGGCCTCGAGTGCCCGCACGATCTCGCCAACGGTCGGCAGCGCAAAATATTGGTCAATATCGGCCAGAGCGCTAGTACCGCTTGCCTGAGATGCTACAAATTGAGAAGCAACATAGGCCTTGATGGCCGCGCCATCTGCAAAGCTTTGGGTGGCCAGCGCATCCCACACCTCGGCCTGTCGGTCTGACGGCAGGCAGCCATCGGCCAGCTGGTAGGCGATGGCATCTCCCGCGCCGATGGTGTCGCCGGTCAGTGCCAGCCACTCGCCCACGCGGCCCGGGCAACGGCTCAGGAAGTAACCCCCGCCCACGTCCGGGAACAGGCCAATCGCCGTCTCGGGCATGGCCATCTTGGTGCGCTCGGTCACTACGCGCAGGGCGGCGCCCTGGCTGATGCCCATGCCGCCCCCCATCACGATGCCATCCATGAAGGCGATGTAGGGCTTGGCGTAGTTGTGGATCAGGTGATTGAGCGCATATTCCTCGGTGAAGAAGTCCTCGATCAGCGGGTTGCCCTGGCTACCCGCCTGGTGCAGAAAGCGGATATCGCCACCTGCGCAGAAAGCACCAAACGGGCCTTCCTTGTTGCTGCCACGGATGGCCACGGCCAGCACCCGCGCATCGTTCTGCCATGCCAGCAGGATGCCCATCAGGTCACGCACCATACCCAGCGACAAGGCATTGAGCGCACGCGGGCGGTTCAGGGTAACGAAGCCCACCTGGCCACGCACTTCGCTCAATACTTCAGACACGACCGTCTCCGTCATTTTTGTTCCTTCCAACCCAACAGTTCATTGAAAACCAGCGCACCAATCACCAGTGCGCCCCCCGTCAGCACCGCCGTGCCAGGCTTTTCGCCCGCGCCCAGCCATGCCAGCAAGATGCCAAAGATCACTTCAAGCAGCCCGAGCAGCGCCATCTCGGGCGCCTTGAGCACGCGCCCGCAGCGCACGGCCAGCACACAAGGGATGGCCAATTGCACCACGCCCAGCAAGGCCAACAGGCCCAGGTCGTGGGCCGACGCCTGAAAAGGCAGCGCCAGTGGCAACGTGGCCACCACCGAAATCACTGCGCCGACCAACACCGCAGGCACCAGGTCCACCGCATGGCCATGGCGCTGCGAATGTTGTACCACCGTCCAATTGATGGCAGCGGCCACAGGCACGCACAGCGCCACCAGCGTTCCCGCCAGAGGGAGGCCCGCCATCTGCGAACCATACATCCACGCAATACCCAGCCCCGCCACGGCAATCGCAGCCCAGGTGCGCGGGGCGATGTGATGGCCGATGAACACCCTTGCAAACAGCGCTGTGAGCAGCGGCCCCACGGCCATCGTGACCAGCACATTGGCCACCGGCATGAGAACCAGCGCCACCATGAACGCCGTGAACATCACGCTCCAGCACACGCCAGAGATCCACAACGCACGGCCACTGTGGCGCATGGAGGCAAACACCGCCCCGCCCTGCAGCGCGGGCAAGATGACCAGCAGCGACAGCAACGTGAAAAAGCTGCGCCAGAAGGTCACTTCAAAACTTGCCGCATGCTCCAGGTGGCGCGTGACCACGCCGGCAATGGACCACATCAGGGTCACCGCCACCATCAGCAGCACCGCCCGGGTATGGGTGAGTTTCAACATGGTTTGTTCAGGGTTCAGACGGAAAAAAGGCCACTGCGTGGCAGTGGCCCTTTCGGAAACGCTGAGCTTATCAAGAACGGGAGGCGCGCTTGCGCTCGTTTTCGGTCAAATAGCGCTTGCGCAGGCGCACGGACTTGGGCGTGATTTCGACCAGTTCGTCGTCCTCGATGAACTCCACGCCGTATTCGAGCGTGAGGTCGATCGGAGGCGTGATCTTGATCGCGTCTTCCTTGCCGGACACGCGGAAGTTGGTCAGCTGCTTGGTACGTGTGGCGTTCACCACCAGGTCGTTATCACGGCTGTGGATGCCGACGATCATGCCTTCATACACAGGGTCGTTGGCCTTCACGAACATGCGACCACGGTCGTCCAGCTTGCCCAACGCGTAGGTGAAGATTTCACCGTCGTCCATGGAGATCAGCACGCCGTTCTTGCGGCCGCCGATGTCGCCCTTGTGCGGCTCGTAGCTGTCGAAGATGTTGCTGATAAGGCCGGAGCCGCGCGTCAGGTTCAGGAATTCGTTGGTGAAACCGATCAGGCCACGGGCCGGGATGCGGTACTCCAGGCGAACGCGGCCACGGCCGTCGGACTCCATGTTCACCAGTTCGCCCTTGCGCTCGCCCAGGGCCTGCATCACGCCGCCCTGGTGGCCTTCTTCGATGTCGGCCGTCACCAGCTCGATAGGCTCGTGCTTGACACCGTCGATGTCCTTGAACACCACGCGGGGCTTGGACACGGCCAGCTCGTAACCTTCGCGGCGCATGTTTTCCAAAAGGATGGTCAGGTGCAGTTCACCACGGCCCATCACTTCGAAGATGCCTTCTTCGTCGGTTTCGTTCACGCGCAGGGCCACGTTGTGCTGCAGTTCTTTTTGCAGGCGGTCCCAGATCTGGCGGCTGGTCACGAACTTGCCTTCGCGGCCGGCCAGCGGGCTGGTGTTCACGCAGAAGTTCATGGTCAGCGTGGGCTCATCAACCTTCAGCATGGGCAGCGGCGCAGGGTTGGCGGGGTCGGTCACGGTCACGCCGATACCGATGTCTTCAATGCCGTTGATCAGCACGATGTCGCCAGGGCCCGCCAAGGGGGTCTGCATGCGATCGAGGCCCTGGAATGTCAGCACCTGGTTCACACGGCCCTTCACGGCCTTGCCATCAGGGCCTTCCATGACGATCACGTCCTGCATGGGCTTCAGGGTACCCTGGCTGATGCGGCCAACGCCGATGCGGCCCACGAAGCTGGAGAAGTCCAGCGCAGAGATCTGCAGCTGCAGCGGCGCATTGGCATCGCCCGTGTTGGGCGGAACGTGCGAGAGGATGGTGTCGAACAGGGCCGACATGTCGGGGCCCCACTGCTCACCGGGCGCGCCTTCTTCCAGCGACGACCAGCCGTTGATGCCCGAGGCGTACACCACGGGGAAGTCGAGCTGTTCATCGGTAGCACCGAGCTTGTCGAACAGGTCGAACGCGGCGTTCACCACCTTGTCGGGGTTGGCACCGGGCTTGTCCACCTTGTTCACCACCAGGATGGGGCGCAGGCCCAGCGCCAGGGCCTTCTTGGTCACGAAACGCGTCTGGGGCATGGGGCCTTCTTGCGCATCGATCAGCAGCACCACGCTGTCCACCATGGACAGCGCACGTTCCACTTCGCCACCGAAGTCCGCGTGGCCGGGGGTGTCCACGATGTTGATGTGCGTGCCCTTCCAGCTCACGGCGCAGTTCTTGGCCAGGATGGTGATGCCGCGTTCCTTTTCGATCGCGTTGTTGTCCATGACGGTATCGACGACCTTTTCGTGGTCGGCGAAGGTGCCGGACTGGCGCAGCAGCTGGTCCACCATGGTGGTTTTGCCATGGTCAACGTGGGCAATGATGGCGATATTGCGGATTTGTTTAGTCATAGTTTTTCCAATATGCCGCTGTGCGCCATGGACGCGGAATGCGGCGTGCTTTCCAAAATTTGTTGAATTTCCAGCGGACTCAGGAGCCTGTCCGGCACCAGCTCCCCGCCCACGATGTGGCCCACCCCCAGCAGCGCCGGGGGATTCTCGCCAAACACCGCCACGGCACTGGCATCGGGCCAGTTGCCACGGCGACGCACGCCCGACAGGAATCGGGCTGCATTCTCACCGTCCAGCGTGACACGCATGTGTTGTGCCAGCAGTGACTCGGGCGCTTCCAGACTGGCCAGGCGTTCTGCCTCGGGCATGGCCTCCAGCTGGGCCAGCGTGACACAGCGCTCCACACCAATGCCCCCAGTGTCGATGCGGCGCAAGAAGGTCAGGTGAGCTCCGCAGCCCAATGCCGCACCAATGTCTTCACCCAACGTACGGATGTAGGTGCCCTTGCTGCAGGTCACTATCATTTTAATAGCTGCCTGCGCTTGATCCGTCTGCACCAGCGTTAGCTTGAGGGCATGAATGATCACGTCCCGTGCTTCGCGCTCCACCGTGACACCGGCGCGTGCATATTCGTACAGCGCCTTGCCGTCCTTCTTGAGCGCGCTGTGCATCGGCGGCACCTGGCGGATGGGACCCGTGAACTGTTGCTGCACAGCCGCCAGGCGCTCTGGCGTGAGTTGGGCAGCATCTACGTCGCAGCGTTGCACCAGGTCCCCTTCGGCATCGCCGGTGGTCGTGGTGGCGCCGAGCAGCGCAATCGCCTCGTAGGTCTTGGCGGCATCCAGCTGCAGCTGGCTGAACTTGGTGGCGGCGCCGAAACACAGAGGCAACACGCCCGTGGCGAGCGGATCCAGCGTGCCCGTATGGCCCGCTTTCTCGGCGCGCAGCAGCCATTTCGCCTTTTGCAAGGCGTCATTGCTCGAAAGGCCGAGCGGTTTGTCGAGCAGCAACACCCCATGCACAGGGCGCCGCTGCACCCTGGTGCGTGGCGCGTGCATGGACTAATCCTCTTTGGCGCGCGAAGACACCGCCTTGGCGATCAAGGCGTTCATGTCGGCCGCACGCTCGGAGGTGCGGTCGAACACGAAGTGCAGCGTAGGCACGGTGTGGATGTGCAGGCGCTTGAACAAGCCATTGCGCAGGAATCCAGCCGCCTGGTTGAGCGCCGCCTGCGTTTCCACAGGGTCGCCCGTCAACAGACTGAAGAACACCTTGGCATGGGCGTAGTCGGGAGTCACCTCCACGCCCTGCAGCGTCACCATGCCCACGCGCGGGTCTTTCAACTCGCGCGCGATCAGCTCCGTCAGATCACGCTGGATCTGGTCGGCCACCTTGAAGGCGCGGTTGGGAGTGGAAGATTTCTTCGCAGCCATATCGTCGTCACCGAGGCTTTACAGCGTCCGGGCGATTTCCTTGATGTCAAAGAACTCGAGTTGATCGCCTTCCTTGATGTCGTTGTAGTTCTTGAGCTTGATACCGCACTCAAAGCCTTCCTTGACATCCTTGACATCGTCCTTGAGGCGCTTGATCGAGTCGACTTCGCCGGTGTAGACCACCACGTTGTCGCGCAGCAGACGGAACTTGGCGTTGCGATGGACCATGCCGGACGTGATGTACGAACCCGCCACAGTACCGATCTTGGAGGCCACGAACACGGTGCGGATCTCGGCCGTACCAATGACTTCTTCGCGCTGCTCGGGAGCCAGCATGCCGGACATCGCCACACGCAACTCGTCCACAGCGTCGTAAATGATGCTGTAGTAATGCAGGTCCACGCCATTGCCTTCGGCCAGCTTGCGCGCACCGGCATCGGCACGCACGTTGAAGCCGATCACGATGGCCTTGGAGGCGATCGCCAGGTTGATGTCGGACTCGCTGATGGCGCCCACAGCGGCGTACACCAGTTGCACCTTGACCTCGTCGGTCGAGAGCTTGAGCAGCGACTGGGCCAGCGCTTCCTGCGAGCCTTGCACGTCGGCCTTGACGATGATGGGCAGGGTCTTGACCTCACCCGCCGTCATGTCGGCGAACATGTTTTCCAGCTTGGCAGCTTGCTGCTTGGCCAGCTTGGTGTTGCGGAACTTGCCTGCACGGTACGTCGCGATCTCACGGGCACGGCGCTCGTCCGTCAACACCATGAATTCGTCACCCGCCTGCGGCACTTCCGTCAGACCCTGGATTTCGACAGGAATCGATGGACCAGCCGTCTTGGCGACCTTGCCGTTTTCGTCCAGCATGGCGCGCACGCGGCCATAGGTCTGGCCAGCCAGCACCACATCGCCCACCTTCAGCGTACCGGACTGCACCAGCACCGTGGCCACAGGGCCGCGGCCCTTGTCCAGCTGGGCTTCGATCACGAGACCCTTGGCCAGCGAATCCACCGGCGCCTTGAGTTCCAGCACTTCGGCCTGCAGCAGCACTTGCTCCAGCAGGGTGTCGATGCCCATGCCGGTCTTGGAGGACACGGGCACAAACGGCGAATCGCCACCGTATTCTTCAGGCACCACCTCTTCGACCACCAGCTCCTGCTTGACGCGGTCGGGGTTGGCATCGGGCTTGTCAGCCTTGGTGATGGCCACCACGATCGGTACACCAGCAGCCTTGGCGTGCTTGATGGCTTCCTTGGTCTGGGGCATGACGCCGTCGTCGGCGGCCACCACCAGAATCACGATGTCGGTGGCCTGGGCACCACGGGCACGCATGGCCGTGAAAGCCTCGTGCCCCGGGGTGTCGAGGAACGACACCATGCCGCGTGGCGTTTCCACGTGGTAGGCACCGATGTGCTGGGTAATGCCACCGGCTTCACCCGCAGCCACCTTGGCGCGGCGGATGTAATCCAGCAGCGAGGTCTTGCCATGGTCCACGTGACCCATTACGGTCACGACCGGAGCGCGCGGCAACAGTTCTGCGTTCTGCTGGCCTGCATCTTCGTCGGTGAAGGCTTCCGGGTCGTCCAGCGCAGCCACGACGGCCTTGTGGCCCAGCTCTTCCACCACAATCATGGCCGTGTCCTGGTCCAGCGGCTGGTTGATGGTGACCATCTGGCCCATCTTCATCAGCGCCTTGATGACCTCGTTGGCCTTGATGGACATCTTGTGCGCCAGTTCAGCCACGGTAATGGTCTCGGGCACATGCACTTCGATGATGCGTGCTTCGACCGGTGCGGCCTGCTGGTGATCATCACGGTGGTCGCGGTTGTCGCCACGGCGGCCACGCGGGCCACCACGCCAGTTGTTGCGACCGACACCGCCGCTGCTGTCTCCGCGGGTCTTGATTTCTTTTTTCTTGGCCGTGTCATTGGCCCAGCTGGAGGACAGCTTGGCTGACTTCACTTCCTTGCCAGCGCCAGGCGCACCCGCGCCCGCTCCAGCAGCAGCGGGAGCACCGGCGCGCGCCACGCCAGTACCGACTGCCGGCTTGTGCAGCGTGCCCTTCTTGGCGTCGCCCACGGCAGCAGGCTTGGCCACTGGCTTGGGTTCCTCGGGCTTCTTGGCGACCATGACCGCCTTCTTGGGCGTAGCCATCATGGAGCGAATGGCGGCAGCTTCTGCCTCGGCCTTGCGGCGACGTGCATCCAGGTCGGCCGCACGGGCGGCTTCTTCGTCAGAGCGGGCCTTGGATTCGGCAGCAGCCTTTTCGCGGGCTTCGTTCTGTGCTGCCGTGCGCGCAGCGGCTTCGGCAGCCTGCTCGCGGGTGGCTTCCTGCTTGACGGCAGAAGCTTGGGCCTTCTTCTCGGCTTCCTGAGCCGCGTAGGCGGCAGCACGCTCTTCGGCTTCGCGCTCGCGCTTCTCGCGGGCTTCGCGCTCGGCGCGCTTTTCGGCCAATTCCGCCTCCTGGCGGCGGATCAGCTCGGCCTGGCGGCGGGCCTCTTCCTCGCGGCGGGACAGCTCAAGGTCTTCACTCGACACAGCGGGTTCTTCCACCGCAGCGGGGGCGTGCGACTCTGCAGCAGCCTCTGCACCTTCGTCGCGCTGAATGAACGTGCGCTTCTTGCGCACTTCCACCTGGATGGTACGGGCCTTGCCCGTAGCGTCCGCCTGCTTGATTTCGCTGGTGGACTTCTTGACCAGCGTGATCTTCTTGCGATCGGCCGAGGCCGTGCCGTGGCTGGCCTGCAGGTAAGCAAGCAGCTTTTGCTTGTCCGACTCGGTCAACGCGTCAGAGGGAGCAGCCTTGCCCACGCCGGCAGCCTTGAGCTGGTCGAGCAGGGTTTCAGGCGATTTTTTGAGTTCGGTAGCGAACTCGGCGACAGTGTTACTGGACATATGTGGTTCGTGCCTCCCTGACCTTTACTCTTGCCCCGCGAACCAGTGTTCGCGCGCCTTCATGATCAAGGCTTTGGCTTCCTCTTCAGACTGTCCGGTCAGGTCGGTCAGTTCATCAATGGCCAGATCGGCCAGGTCGTCACGTGTGTGCACACCGCCTTCGGCCAATTTGGCAATCAGCTCAGGGGTGAGGCCTTCGAGGTCGCGCAGGTCCTGGGAGACCTCTTCCACGCTTTCCTCACGGGCAATTTCCATGGTGAGCAGCGCGTCCTTGGCACGGGCCCGCAGCTCGTTGACGGTGTCTTCATCGAAGCTTTCGATCTCCAGCATTTCCTGCAGGGGAACGTAGGCCACTTCTTCGAGGCTGTTGAAGCCTTCGGAGATCAGGATGTCGGCGATTTCCTCGTCCACATCGAGCTTTTCCATGAACAGCTTACGGGCCGTATCGGTCTCGTTGGCCTGCTTTTGCGCGCTTTCAGCGGCGTCCATGATGTTGATCTTCCAGCCGGTCAGGTCGGACGCCAGGCGCACGTTCTGACCACCACGGCCGATGGCGATGGCGAGGTTTTCCTCGTCCACGACCACATCCATAGCGTGCTTTTCTTCATCGACCACGATGGAGGACACGTTGGCCGGAGCCAGTGCGCCAATCACGAACTGTGCGGGGTCTTCGGACCACAGCACGATGTCCACGCGCTCGCCAGCAAGCTCGTTGGTCACCGCGTTCACACGGGTGCCACGCACGCCGACGCAGGTGCCGATGGGGTCCACGCGCTTGTCATGGGACAGCACGGCGATCTTGGCACGCGAGCCGGGGTCACGGGCGCAGGATTTGATCTCCAGCAGGCCTTGCTCGATCTCGGGCACTTCCTGGCGGAAGAGTTCGATCATGAACTCAGGCGCCGAACGCGACAGGATGATGGGAGCGCCGCGCAGCGTCAGGTCCACTTCCATGATCATGGCCCGCACGCGGTCGCCGCTGCGCAGGTTTTCCTTGGGGATCATTTCGCTGCGGCGCAGACGGCCTTCCACGCGGCCGGACTCGACAATGATGTCGCCCTTGTCCATGCGCTTGACGGTGCCGGTGAAGATCTTCTCGCCGCGCGACATGAAGTCGTTGAGCAACATTTCGCGCTCAGCGTCGCGGATCTTCTGCAGGATGACCTGCTTGGCAGCCATGGCGCCGATGCGACCGATGGGCACCGACTCGACACCCTCTTCGATGTACTCGCCGACTTCGATGTCTGGGATGCGATCCTTCGCATCCATCAGCAGCTCTTCGGCTTCGGGGTTTTGCAGGCCCGCATCGTCGGGCACCACCAGCCAGCGACGGAAAGTCTCGTAGTTGCCGCTGTCGCGATCCACGGACACGCGAATGTCCACCTCGCCCTGGTACAGCTTCTTGGTAGCCTGGGCCAGGGCCGACTCCACGGCGCCCAAGACCACATCACGCTCCACGTTCTTTTCGCGCGAAATGGCCTCAACCAACATCAACAATTCGCGATTCATGCGACGACTCTCCTGTTTTCAATCACCCGAGGGCAAGGCAACGCACTGCAGCCACCCACCCCACAATTTTCAGCAGCAAATCAGGCAGGTGCAGCCCCGGCCTTGCCTGCGCGCCCCTTGAAGTCCACGATGGGCGCAAGGCGCACATCCCGGCATTCGTCCAAGGTGAAGCCCATCGCCTGCAACGGGGCGGGCACGCGTTTCTTGCTGACTCTTTGTCCTGGCTTGACCGGCGGCTCGTCGCTCCAGACGATCTGCCAGCCTCCGGCCTCGGCCCGCTCCAGCGTGCCGCGAAATTTCTTGCGGGTGGCGTTGACCTGGCCTCCCGCTGCTGCGGCGCCGATGGGCGCCTTCAGGGTGATGTCGATGACAGAGCCTTCAAAGCGCACGAAGTCTTGCTCGTGACGCAAGGGCCGGTCGATACCAGGGGATGACACTTCGAGGCGCTTGTACTCGACGCCGTCAACCTCCAGCGCAAACTGCAGTTGGCGGGTGACCTTCTCGCAATCCTCGACCGTCACGAACTGCTCGACCACGGGCTGGAGTGCATCAGCGGCCGGCTGCACCCAAGGCAAGTCGATGGTGACGCGCAACAGGCCGCCGGCAGAGCGCTCGATCTCCACCAGGTCATATCCCAGTCCCGTCACAATTTGTTCAACGACTTGCTGCAATGCCACGTGTTCAGTTCAATCCCGGATAAACCACACAACTTGCGCCAATCAGGACCAGGCAACCAGCCCGCCCACCAGAAGCACTGTTTGTGCCCCTCATTTGCGCAAATCCAAAACAAAAAACCCGATAACCCCCGGAGACTCTTCCCCGACAGCTTCGAGCTCCAAAAGCGTTCGACCAAAAAAAACGGGCGGTTAGTACCCGCCCGTTTGGTCGTGAGATTCGTATTGTAGCGTGCAAAGTGTTGATTTGCAAAGGCGCAGGCAGGGAAAACTGTTGTCAACACGCTCAGGCAGGACGCCCAAGCCAGTGTCCATGCGGCCTTCCGGGCGGTGCCCTGCCTCAATGGCACCACACGCTTGTCCAACCTGCACCAGCAGCTATGACAGTGATAGCGGCTGCAGCAGTTCTGCCAGATCGCTTTCGGTGAAGAGCGGCTCCTTGCGGGCAGCAGCTCCGCTGTACAAGCTGCCCGCCAGCTGCGCCTTGCGCTCCTGCAGGGCCAGGATGCGCTCCTCGATCGTCCCCTGCGCCACCAGCTTGATCACCCACACGCTTTGCGTCTGACCCATGCGGTGGGCGCGGTCGGTGGCCTGGTTTTCCACCGCCGGGTTCCACCAAGGGTCGAAATGGATCACCGTGTCGGCCTGCGGCAGGTTCAGCCCCACCCCGCCCGCCTTGAGGCTGATGAGAAACAAAGGCACCTGCCCGCTGGTGAACTGCTCGATGATCGCGTCGCGCTTTTGGCTCTGCCCCGTGAGCTTGACCCAGGGCAGTTCGCGCTTTTTCAGCTCGGTCTCAATCAGCCTGAGCATGCTGGTGAACTGCGAGAACAGCAAAATGCGCCGCCCCTCGGCCAACATTTCGGGCAGCAGCGTCATCAAATGGTCCAGCTTGGCCGATGTCTCCACGGCCTTGGCTGCGTCCAGCGGCACCAGCTGCGGGTGGCAGCACACCTGCCGCAGCTTGAGCAGCGCATCCAGGATGGTGATCTGCGATGGCGCCAGCCCCTTGGACTGCAGTGCTTCGCGCACGGTCTTCTCCATGCCCAGGCGGATGGTTTCGTACAGGTCCGCCTGCGCGCCGGTCAGCTCCACAGGCATGACCGATTCGACCTTGGGCGGCAGCTCCCCTGCCACCAGCGCCTTGGTCCGCCGCAGCATGAAGGGGGTGATGCGGGCGCGCAACTGGGCCATGCGCGCACCGTCGCCCTGCTTTTCGATGGGCGTACGAAACACCTCCTTGAAGCGCGTTTGACTGCCCAAAAAGCCCGGCATCAAGAAGTGGAACAGGCTCCAGACCTCGCCCAGGTGGTTTTCCATGGGCGTACCCGACAAGCACAGCCGGTTGCGCGCCTGCAGTTCGCTGACCACCTGTGCGGCCTGGCTGCTGGCGTTCTTGATGTTCTGGGCCTCGTCCAGCACCACTAGGTGCCACTGGTGCGCCAGCCAGCGGTCTCGGTCGCGTTGCAGCAGCGAATACGGCGCGATGACCAGGTCGTACTCGGTGACTTCATCGGCCACTTCATGGCGATCCGCGCCATGCAGCACCAGGCACCGCAGGCCCGGGCAAAAGCGAGCGGCCTCGCGCTGCCAGTTGCCCATCAGGCTCACGGGCGCAATGACCAGCGCAGGGCACGTCAGCCGCCCAGCGTCCTTTTCGACCTGGATATGCGCCAGGGTCTGCAGGGTCTTGCCCAGGCCCATGTCGTCGGCCAGCACACCGGCCAGGCCGTGGGCCCGCAAAAACTGCAGCCAGTTCAGGCCTTGCTGCTGGTACGGGCGCAGCGTGGCACACACGCTGGCGGGCAGCGGCACCTCGGGCAAGGCAGTGGCGCCCCGCAGCTGGGCCAACATGTCGCGCAAGGCAGCTGCGCCTTGCCACACCGCGCCCTCGCCCAGCGCAGCACTGGTGCGCAGGGCGTCCAGGCGCGAGAGCTTCAGGCGGTCGGCGTTGAAGTCACGCGCGCGGTCGCCCGCGAGATCGAGCAGCGCTGCCATCCAGGGCCGCAGGGTATCTGTCGGCAGGCGCACAAACCCGGCACCGGTCAACGAGGGCATGTAGACATGTCCCGGCAGCTGGGGCAAGCCCGTCGCAGGGTCCAGCGGCTGCGCCGCCGCGGCGGCAATCAGATCGGGCAGCCAGGGCAGGATGTTGTGGCGCACACCATTGATCTCCATGCCCAGCGACAGCGCAAACCAGGGCGATGTGGTCGCGTCATCCCCCTCAGGCTGCAGCACCACATCCAGTCGGTCGGCGTGTTGCACCCAGCCATGCAGCGCCGCGTCCAGCGTGACATCAAAACCCTCGTCGCGCAGCCCTGCAAAGCCGTTGTCTGCCCAATGCATCCAGTCATCCTGCGCACGCTCACCAGGGATGCCGAACAGGCCGTCGTCGGTAGCCAGGAGACCCAGACCTTCCAGACGCTCAACGGCATGCCGCTCAGCCACCGCATCGCGCTGCAGCAGCACCTGGCCGCCGTCGGCACCGGGCACCAGTACCGCCAGCTCCTGCCCAGCCCACCAGCCCACATGGCCCTGGTAGTCAAAACGCAAGTGCGCGGTGATCAGCCCCATTTCAGCCACCTGGTTCGGAGATGACGGCGCCAGATGCAGGCGCGCCACGGGCTTCACCCCCCGCACCTGCGTGAGCGGACCTAGCGCCGGCGGCAACGGCAACACCCCGCCAATGCGGCGCACCACCTCGGCATGGTGTTTTTGCAGCGCCGCAGCACTGAGCGCGGGGGCCTTGAGCAGCATGGCCACCTGGGCCGGGCTCAGGCCCTCGGCGTGCACCGGGCCGCAGACGCCCCGGCCGGCGTCCAGGTACAAGGGCGGATGGTTATCGCACAGGATGGCGGTGTCGCCTGGCAGACTGGCCCGCAGGCCCCAGACGGCCTCGCCGCCTTGCGCGGGCGTGGACGCCTGCCATGCCCACGCGATGGGCAGCGGATCGCCCCATCGCAAAGGCTCGCCCACGGTGGACCCACCCGCATCGACGAACAGACGACCCGTGGCCGCAGCCTGCTCCAGCGCCAGCAAGCCCACCGCCCCCTCCAGCACCCCAATGGGCGCGACGCTGTAGGCCGAGTAGTACCCCACGCTGCGGGGCATGGCACGCAGCAGCTGCAGCACCTGGCGGTCGGCATCGCTGGCGCGGTCGTACACCGCCTGGCCGGGCGCGGGCTGGGTGCGGATCTGTTGCGGCTTGGCCCAGCCCCCCGTGAGCTTGGGGTACGACACCACGGCTTCCAGCTGCAACTGCGGCACGCTGGTGCGCGCCCGCCCTACGGTAGAGACGAGATAGAGATAACACTCGGGCCGCCCCGGCCGTGCGACTGGCTCCTGCGGCACCGCACCGCCCAAAGCGCGGTCCCACTCCTGCAGCCAGTGCACCAGCCGCGCCTCGGCCTCGGCGCGCGCCAGGGCCTCTTTGCGCTCCTGCATGGTCTTGAGCGCATCGGCGGCCCGCGTGGACGATGGGCCCTGCGCCGGGTCGCGGTGCGCGGCCTCCAGGGCCAGGGCCACGGCGTGCTTGCAATCTGCCCCCACGGGGCAACTGCAATCGCCCGACCATTGCTTGACCTGGCCATTGGGCGCAAGCACCAGTTGCACGGACACTTCGTACGGGTCGGGCGAGCTGCCCTGCACTTCACCCGCCAAGGCCCAGCGGCCCTCGGCCTGTTGCTGGAGCCCCACGCGCACCACATCTGCCTGGCGGTACAGCTCCATGCCCCGCTCCCAGGTGCCCTTGTCGCACTGGGCCTGCAGCGAGTTGAGCGGGAACCAGGGTGGAGGGGGTGTGGACACAGATTTCGAGAAAAAAGTGGCTGTAGCGCTAGTGGATCATGCGCCGTCAGCTATCAAAAAAAGAGCATTCAAGATGTGGGCGATGGTACGGTAGCCACCGCTGCCAGCCCGCAAGCCCGCCCGCTAGGCGCGGCGTGCTGCGCGCACCCGCTCGAAAACGCTCTGGGCCTCGCCCCCCGCCCCGGCACTGCCGGGCGCTGCCGCCTGCAGGCTGGTCAACAACCGCGTGAGCACTGGCGCCTGCGGCAACAACGGGCCCAGGAACAGGGCTCGCTCGCCGTCGGCAATCAGCAGGGTGGGAAAGGTCTCCACATCCAGGTCCCCGACCAGATCGGATTCGTCTTCGATGTCCACCCATTCAAACCGCACGTCCGGGTGTGCACGGGCCAATTCGTCGAACAAGGGGCGATAAATGCCGCAGGTGCCACACCACGCTGCACACAGGCACACGGCCCACCAGCCGCTGGGCGTGGCGGCACCAGGGCTCGTGGGGGTGGGTTGGGGCAGTGCGGCGGGACTGGACATCAAAAGGGCTCCTGGAGGGCCGCGCTGCGGGGCGGCGGGCGCGGGCCCCGGGCCTGGCGCTACATGCCGCGGCGCTCACGCGCGCGATAGACCTCGATGGTACCCACACCTGGCGCCTGGTTGCCCCAGCTGTTGCGCACAAACGTGGTGACCGCCGCCACCTCCTCGTCCGACAAGGTCTGCTGAAACGGCGGCATGCCGTGCGGACGCGGGTTGCCTGCGGTGGCGGGCAGGTAGCCGCCCTGCAGCACCACGCGCACCAGGTTGGTGGGATCGGCCAGCGTGATGGCGCGGTTGCCCGCCAGTGCCGGAAACGCGCCGGGTTCGCCCTGCCCCCGGTCGCCGTGGCACTGCGCGCACTGCTGCTCGTACACCTTGCCGCCCCGCGCCATCGCGCTGGCCGGGGGGGCGGCCACGGTGGCAGGCGCCTTGCGATCCTGCTGCGGCAGGCCCTGCAGGTACACGGCCATGGCGCGCGCATCGGCGTCGCTCAGGTACTGCGTGCTGCGAAACACCACCTCGGCCATGGGGCCCAGCACCGAGCCCTGCGGGGCCACGCCGGTCTTGAGCAGTGCCACCACGTCGTCGGTGCGCCACTCCTTCACGCCCGCCTCGTGCGCCGCATTGAGTGCGGGGGCATACCAGTTCTGCACCGGGATCAACCCGCCGGTGAAGGCCTTGGCGTCCGACGTGGCGCCCAGTGCATTGCGGGGCGTGTGGCAGGCGGTGCAATGGCCCAGGCCGTTGACCAGATAGGCGCCCCGGTTGTATTCCGCCGTCTGTGTGGGTTCGGCGCTGGGCGCTCCGGGTGCGAAGAACAGCGCACGCCACACGGCCAATGCCGCCTGCGTGTTGTACGGAAAACGCAGCGCATGGGCGCGGTTGGCATCTGGCGCAGCGGGCACGCTTTGCAGATAGGCAAAGATGGCGTCCGAATCATCGCGCGTCACCTGCGTGTAGTTGGGGTACGGGAAGGCCGGGTACAGCAGCCGTCCGTCCTTGCTGCGGCCGTGGTGCATGGCGCGCCAGAACTCGGCCGAGGTCCAGCTGCCAATGCCTTGCACCCTGTCGGGCGTGAGGTTGGAGCTGTGCACCACGCCAAAGGGCGTCTCGATGCCGCGACCACCGGCAAACGGCGCGCCGCCCTGGGTGGTGTGGCAGGCCAAGCAGTTGCCGACGCGGGCCAGGTATTCGCCGCGCTGCACCAGCACGGGCGTGGATTGCAGCGTCTCGGCGGCCGGCAGCGGCTCTTCGCCACGCAGGTTCAGGGTGATCAGCACGGCGGCGGCAATGCCGAGCGCCGCCAGCACGGAAGAGAGGGTCCAGAGGATGCGTTTCATCGGTGCATCCCTTCTCAGCGTGCCGCCGCAGCAGCGACGGGAACCTCCGCCACACCGCCGCAGCGCGCCGGCATGGCGGCGGGCAGCGTGCGGGCCGGCTTGCCACCCGCCGCCACGGGCTGGGCAGCCAGCCAGGCCGAGACCGCGCTCACGTCATCGGGCGTGAGCTGGCGGGCAATATCGGCCATGCAGTCGGGCACGTGCGCGCGGCGCTGGCCGGTCTTCCAGGCGCCCAGCTGGCTGTTGAGGTAGTCACGCGGCAGGCCCAGCAGGCCGGGGATGGACGGTGTCACGCCCGTCATGGCCGCACCGTGGCAGGCCACACAGGCCGGAATGCGGCGCGCCGCGTCGCCCTGCTGCACCAGCTGACGGCCCTGCTCCAGCGCGGCGGCAGGCGCTTGTGGTGCAGGCGGCGGTGCGTACGGCAAGTCGAGCGCGGCAAAGTGCTCGGCCATCTCGCGCAGGTAATCGTCCGTCAGGTGCTCGATGAGGTAGCCCATCTGCGGGTAGCTGCGGCGTCCGTCCCGAAAGTTGAGCAGCTGGTTGGCCAGATAGCCCGCCGGCTTGCCCGCAATGCGCGGAAAGTAGCCGTCGGGCGTGGCACGGCCTTCCTTGCCGTGGCAGGCGGTGCAGGCCAGCACGCGTGAAGACATGGAAGACGCGGGTACCGCGGCCGCAGTGGATGCAGTGGCCACCGGGGTAGCAGGGGTGGTGCTGGCAGGCACCGTCTGGGCCACAGCGCCAGCGCTCAAGGCCAGCGCCAACAGGGCAGTGGCCGCAGGCAGGCTGAGAACAGGGCGCAGCAAGCTGCGCAGGCAATCGGTCATGGGGATCTTTTTGTCCGGGAAAGAAACGGTTGGGTGGCACACAGCGGCCAAACACGCAAGGCGTGCGCCCACACAGTCCGCCACTCTACGCCCGCCCCCAAGAACAGTACAGATTCAGTTTCGAGTTAAAAATACAGATCAGTTTGCCCTGCATCAACCCGGCCCTGCCCATGAAGCGCTACGAACGCCACGCCGACGCCATTGCCCAGCTCATCCACAGCGGCGCCCTGCGTCCCGGCGACCGCGTGCCCTCGGTGCGCGAGGCCAGCCGCACACGGGGCATCAGCCCGTCCACCGTGTTCGAGGCGTATTACCTGCTGGAGGCCCAGGGCCTGATCCATGCGCGCCCGCGCTCGGGCTACTACGTCAGCGCCCGGCTACCGGGTACGGCCGAGGTTCGACCCGCGGAGCCCCAGCCCTCGCAGCCCGCCGCCACCTCCACCGGCGTGGCCATCAGCGACCTGGTGTTCGAGGTGCTGGGCCTGGCGCGCGACCGCGACCTGGTGCCGCTGGGCTCGGCCTTTCCAGGGCTGGAGCTGTTTCCACTGGAGCGCCTGGCGCGCTGCCTGGGCAGCGGCATGCGCAAGCTCGACCCGTGGACCATCGTGCAAAGCCTGCCGCCCGGCGACGAACGCCTGCGCCAGCAGATTGCACTGCGCTACGGCGTGCACGGCATGGCGGTGGATGTGGAAGAAATCATCATCACCAACGGCGCCATGGAGGCGCTCAACCTCTGCCTGGAGGCCGTCACCCAGCCCGGCGACGTGGTGGTGGTCGAATCGCCCACCTTTTACGCCGCGTTGCAGGCCCTGGAGCGGCTGAACCTGCAGGCGCTGGAAGTCGCCACCCACCCGCGCGATGGCATCGACCTGGCAGCGTTGGCGCAAGCACTGGAGCGGCAAACACCCCACCAGCCCATCAAGGCCTGCTGGCTCATGCCCAGTTTTCAGAACCCGCTGGGCAGCCTGATGCCCGAGGACAAGAAGCGCGAGCTGGTCGCCCTGCTGGCGCGCCACGGCGTGCCGCTGATCGAGGATGACGTGTATGGCGAGCTGCACTTTGGCCCCCAGCGCCCGCCCCCAGCCAAGGCGTTTGATACCGAGGGGCTGGTGATGCACTGCAGCTCATTCAGCAAAAGCCTAGCGCCCGGCTACCGGGTGGGCTGGGTGGCGGCGGGCCGCCAGGCCAAGGCGGTGCAGCGGCTCAAGCTGATGACCACACTATCGGCTGCCACGCCGTCACAGCAGGCGCTGTCGGAATACCTGGCCCAGGGCGGCTACGACCGGCACCTGCGCCAGCTGCGCCGCAGCCTGGCCGAGCAGCAGGCGCTGGCCCTGGCGGCCGTAGCGCAGCACTTCCCACCCGGCACCCGCGTATCGCGGCCTGAGGGTGGGTACTTCTTGTGGGTGGAGCTGCCGACTGAAGTGAACGCGCTGGAACTGCACCGACTGGCACTGCAGCAGGGCATCAGCCTCGCGCCCGGGCAGATCTTCTCGGCCGACCAGCGGTTTGCGCACTGCGTACGCATCAACTACGGGCATCCAGCGCAGGGGCGGCTGGAACCAGCACTGCGCACCGTGGGCCAACTGGCCACGGGCTTGGCGACCGCCGCGACAGAGAGACCGGCGCGGCCAAAAAGACTATCAAAACAATAGCTACAAAGACATACCGACCTAGCGCACAGGCCGATTTTCATCAAAACCCTGGCCCCGAACCCGGCGTGCAACCCCCTCGCCCGACCACACTGCATCGCACCACCCAACACACGCTGCGCCTGCCTTGCACCAGGCTGACATCCCACGCACCGCGTTGGAAAAGCCCAACCTCGGGTTCTCCCGCAGCAGGCACGGCGCTTGCAGCGGCATACTGGCGCCCGCCCATACCCTGGGCAGTGCACCACGGCGGACCACCCGCCCCGCCCTCCAACCCAACGCCCAGCACCATGGCCGCACCCCAGCATGTTCCGTTTGTGACGGTGGAAGACGAAGACGACTGGGTTATCTCGTTTGCCCTGGGCCCCCGGGGCGCCGACCGCCTCACCCTGGTGCGCACCCCCCACCTCGAATTCATGCTGCGGCCCGAGCAACGCGGCGTGTCGGTGGGTGCCGAGGCAGGCCAGCGCCCCGCCCTGCTGGTCGCGGTGCAATGGGGCCACAAATGTGTGGACGTAGTGTCCACCGCCAAGCGCTACAGCCTGGACATCAGCAAGGTGGACAACGCCACCCGCAACGCGGCGCTGCGCGTGCTGGGCAAGATGAACTTTGACCAGCGGTTTCAGCTGGCAGACGGCTACCCCTGATTTCAGAGCCTGTTCAGGTTCTCAGCCGACCTGGAGCCAGGTCAACCCACCGCCGTCCACTTCTGCTCACCGGCAGCAGAGGCCAACACCCGCTCGATAAAGTGCACGCCACGCGCCCCGTCTTCCACGCGCGGGTAGTCGGCGTGCAGGGGGTCGGCCGCCGTGCCTGCCTGCCGCGCGCGGATGTCGGCAGCAACACCCAGGTAGACGTTGGCGAACGCTTCGATGAAGGCCTCGGGGTGGCCCGCAGGAATGCGCCCGGCCTGCAGCGCCGCCGGGCTGAGCCAGGGCGAGCCGCGGGTGAGGATGCGGCGCGGGCCGTCCACCGGGGAGTGGACGAGTTGGTTGGGGTCTTCCTGCCGCCAGGTGATGGTGCCCAGCGTGCCCGACACCTGCAGGCGCAGGTCGTTGTCCAGCCCCGCTGCCACTTGCGACGCCACGATGAAGCCGCGTGCGCCGCTGTCGTAGCGCAGCAGCAGCTGGGCGTCGTCGTCCAGTCTGCGCCCGGCGCCAAAGGTGGTGAGGTCGGCACACACCCAGGCCGGGTGCTGGCCGGTGACGGTGGCGGCCAGATTTTCGGCGTGTGATCCGATGTCGCCCAGCGTGCCTGCGCTGCCGCTGCGCGCCGGGTCCAGCCGCCAGTCGGCCTGCTTGTTGGCGCCGCCCTCTTCCACTGCGGTGGCCAGCCAGCCCTGGTTGTATTCGACGGTGATCTTGCGGAGCAGGCCCAGAGCACCGCTGTGCACCAGGTGCCGCGCCTCGCGCACCATGGGGTAGCCGGTGTAGTTGTAGGTCACGCCGAACACGGTGCCCGCCTTCTTCACGGCAGCCACCAGCTCGTCGGCCTGTGCGCTGGTGTGCACCAGCGGCTTGTCGCACACCACATGAAAGCCTGCCTGAACAAACGCCAGCGCCACCGGGTGGTGCATGTGGTTGGGGGTGACGATGCTCACCAGGTCGATGCGCTCATGTGCGGGGCGGCGCAGTTCGTCGGCCAGCAGGTCCTGCCAGCTGCCGTGGTTGCGCTCGTCCGCCAGGCCCAGTTCGGCGCCGGATGCGCGCGCCCGTTCGGGCGATGACGAGAGCGCACCGGCCACCAGCTCGAACTGGCCGTCGAGCGCCATCGCCATGCGGTGCACCGCGCCGATGAAGGCGCCGTGGCCGCCACCGACCATGGCGTAGCGGAGCTTTTGGGGACTGGACATACGAAACGCCTTTGCTCGCTGTGTGTTGTTATGGTTTTGGAAATGGGCAGCGGCTAGGCCTGCTTGTCGCGCGCAAACACGGCGTCGAATGCACCGGCGGCGGGCTTGAAATCCAGCCGCTTGCAGAACGCCGCGCTCTCTGTGGCGCCGTGTACGCGGTCCATGCGGCTGTCTTCCCACTCCACCGAGAGCGGGCCCTGGTAACCGATGTCGTTGAGCGCGACGATGATGGATTCGAAATCGATCATCCCGCGTCCCACACTGCGAAAGTCCCAGTTCCGCCGCGCATCGCCAAAGCTGGTGTGCCCGCCGAAGGTGCCCACCGTGCCGTCGCCCTTGCCCCACCACACGTCCTTCATGTGGGCGTTGTAGATGCGGTCGGCAAACTGGCGGATGAACTTCACGTAGTCCACGCCCTGGTAGGCCAGATGGCTCGGGTCGTAGTTGAAGCCGAAGCGCTTGTTGCCGCCCACGGCTGCAATCGCGCGCTCGGCCGAGGCAATGTCGAACGCGATCTCGGTGGGGTGCACTTCGAGCGCAAAGTTGATGTCGTGCTCTTCAAACACATCGAGGATGGGGCCGAAGCGCTTGGCGAAATCAGCAAAGCCCTTGTCCCAATACGCCTGCGTGGTGGGAGGGAACGCATAGATCGAATGCCACACCGACGAACCCGTAAAACCGGTGACCGTCTTCACACCGAACTTGGCCGCTGCACGCGCGGTGTCTGCCAGCTCGGCCGCTGCCCGCTGGCGCACGCCCTCGGGCTCGCCATCGCCCCACACATGGAGCGGCAAGATGGATTGGTGGCGCTCGTCGATCAGGTCGCACACGGCCTGGCCCACCAGGTGGTTGCCGATGGCAAAACACTGCAGGCCGTGCTGGGCCAGCAGCGCATGTTTGTCCTTGACGTACTGAGGCGACGACAGCGCCTCCTGCACGTTGAAATGGTCGCCCCAGCAGGCCAGCTCCAGGCCGTCGTAGCCCATGCTTTTGGCCAGGGGCGCGAGTTGCGCCAAAGGCAGGTCGGCCCACTGGCCGGTGAAGAGGGTGACGGGTCTTGGCATGGCTACTCCAAGGGGCGTGGGGTTGCAGATACATTGCAGCCAGCAGCTATGTTTTTGATAGCTGCCAGCGCATGATGAATAGGCGCTACAGGCCTATTTGATTCAAAACGCCATCAGAAAGGCGAATCAGGGAAGTAGAAGTCCTTCGCCGTTTCCTTGGTGATCAGCACCGACGGAATGATGGTGTTGGCGGGCAGCTTCTCGCCCTTGATGCGCGCCTCGGCCGTGAGCTTGATCGAGTCGTAGATGAACTTGGGGCTGTACGACACGTTGGCCTGGATCAGCGGGTTGCTGCCATCCATCAGCGTCTTGATCATGCCCTTGGCACCCGCGCCGCCAAACACCAGCTTGATGTCCTTGCGCTTGGCCTGCTCGATGGCCTTGAGCACGCCTACGGCCATGTCGTCGTCGGCGGCCCACACGGCGTCGATCTGCGGGAAGCGGGTGAGGTAGTCCTGCATCACCTTGAAGGCGTCATCGCGGTTCCAGTTGGCGTATTTGGCATCCAGAAGCTTGATGCCGGGGTGGTTCTTCAGCACGCTGTTGAACGCGTCCATGCGCTCGTTGTCCAGCGTGGTCGCAATGCCGCGCATGGCCACCACGTTGCCCTTGCCGCCCAGCGCCTTGGCGATGTACTCGGCCGGAATCTTGCCAAACGCCGTGTTGTCACCCGCCACATACGCGTCCTGCGCGCTGGTGTCGGTCAGGCCCCGGTCCACCACCGTCACGTACACGCCCTTGGCCTTGACCTGGGCCACGGGCTTGGTCAGCGCTGCGGATTCGAAGGGGAAGATGACCAACGCGTTGATCTTGTTGACCGTCACCAGATCCTGCAGCTGGTTGGCCTGCTCGGGCGCGCCACCAGCGGTCTTCACGATGACCTGCAGGCCGGGGTGGGCCTTCTCCAGGTCCTTCTTGGCCTGGTTGGCCCAGTACACGATGCCGCCGGTAAAGCCGTGCGTGGCCGACGGAATGGCCACGCCCACCACCGTTTTGTTGGCCTGCGCCATGGCGGGTGCGGCCAATGCGAAGGCAGCGGCGCCCACGGCCGTGAGGGCCAAGCGGCGGGTGAAAGAAGAAAGTTGGCTGTTCATGCGTTGTCTCCTGTTGCTTTGGAATATGGCCAAGAAAGCTGGCCGGCTGGGGAACACCTTGAAAAACAAATGCACGCAAAGAGTGGCTGGAAAACTCAGCGCAGCGGTCCTGGCTAGGCGCTGTGTCGCAGACAGTGCGAGTAGCACGGCAAGACACAGCAACAACGCCAGGAGAGTTGTTCCATCCACTCCATCACCGCTTGCCCCTTTGCATGAAGGCGACCGCGATGATCACGAAGCCCTGCACCGCCGCATTCAGGTACACACTGATGATGCTGGTGAGGTTGAGGATGTTGCTGATGACCGAGAGCAGGATGGCACCCACCACCGTGCCGGTGATGCTGCCCGCCCCGCCCTTCAACACCGTGCCGCCCACGATGACGGCGGCAATCGCCTCCAGCTCCCACAGCAGGCCCGTGGTGGGCGATGCAGACCCCAGGCGCGGCACATACAGCAGCGTGGCAATGCCCACGCACACCCCGAGCAGCATGTACGTCAGGATCTTGATCTTGTGCACATCCACCGCCGCGTACTGCGCCACCTGCTCGTTGGAGCCGATGGCCTGCACATAGCGGCCATAGGCCGTGCGGTTCAGGATGACGCCGCCGATGACCGCCACCAGCAAGAAGATCCACACGGGGATGGGCACACCCAGCAGGTTGGCGTAGTACACCGGGCTGTAGATGTCCGACAGATCGTTCTCCAGCGTGATGGCACCGCCGTTGGAGAAGTACGTGAGGTACGCACGGAAGATGCCCAGCGTGCCCAGCGTCACGATGAAAGGCTCGATGCGCCCCTTGGTAATGAGCAGGCCATGCACCAGCCCGAACACCGCACCCAGCACCACCGCCAGCAGCATGCCCACCACCACGGCCGCCAGGGGTGAGCCCAGCACGGGCGCCATCGCGTTCATGAACAGGATGACCGAGCCCGCGATCAGCGCCGCCATCGACCCCACCGACAGGTCGATGCCGCCCGAGATGATCACAAAGCACATGCCCACCGCGATGATGCCGATGAAGGCCGTGCGCGTGAGCACGTTCATCACGTTGTCGTAAGTAGCAAAGTTGCTGTTGAGCAGCGTGCCGGCAATGCACAGCAGCACGAGACCGATGACAGGGCCCAGCCCGTGCAGCTTGCCCCACCAGGCCGTGGCGTCGCCGTGGCGGCCTGCACCGGGTACAGCGGGTGCTGCGGCAGCCGCTGCGGTGGGTGCGTTTTCAGCGGGTACCTGTGGCATGGGCGATCAACTCCTCTTCGGTCAAATCTGGCTCTTGCAGCGTGGTCTGCAGCCGCCCGGCGCGCATCACCGCCACGCGGTGGCACAAGCCGATCAGCTCCATCAGTTCGGAAGAAATCACCACCACCGCCAGCCCCTGCTCTGCCAGGCGCTGCACCAGGTGGTAGATCTCACGCTTGGCGCCCACGTCCACGCCGCGCGTGGGCTCGTCCAGCACCACCACGCTGGGGCCGGGGTGCAGCACCTTGGCCAGCGCCAGCTTTTGCTGGTTGCCGCCCGACAGCGATGAGGCGCGCACGTCTAGCGAGCCCGTGCGGATGCCGAACTCGTGCACCGCATCGCGCAGCGCAGCTTGCTCGGCCGCCGGGTCGAGCCAGGGCTTGGCATAGCGCTCCAGCGCCATCAGCGTCAGGTTGGGCCGCAGGCTGAAGTGCACGTGCAGGCCCTTGCCCTTGCGGTCTTCGCTCAAATACGTCAGGCCATGGCGCGCCGCATCGCGCGGGCTTTTCAAATTCACCGGCTTGCCCGCCAGCTCCACCGTGCCGGCCGAGCGCGGGCGCAGGCCCAGCAGACCTTCAAACAGCTCGGTGCGCCCGGCCCCCACCAGCCCGGCAAAGCCCAGAATCTCGCCACGCCGCACGTCAAAGCTCACCTCCTCTGCCCAGCCCGGCACCGAGAGACCGCGCACCTTCATGGCGGGCGCTCCCCCCTCCGGCGCGGGCAGCTTGGGCGGGAACAAATCCGCCAGCTCGCGGCCCACCATCAGGTTGGCCATCTGCCGCCGCGTCACGCTGGCCGTGGCCTCGCGCGCCACCAGCAGGCCGTCGCGCATCACCACCACCTCGTCGGTGGTGCGCTCCACCTCGTCGAGCTTGTGCGATATGTAGATGATGGTCACGCCCGCAGCCTTGAGCCCGGCCATCAGCGTGAACAGGCGCTCCGTCTCGCCCGGGGTCAGCGTGGCGGTGGGCTCGTCCATGATCAGCAGGCGCGCATTGCGGGCCAGCGCCCGGGCAATCTCCACCAGCTGCTTCTCGGCCACGATGAGCTTGCGCACCCGCGTGTCCGGGTCCAGCGGCAAACCCACCTGTGCAAGGGCAGCACGCGTTTTCTCGCGCATCGCCTTGTCGTCGAGAAACCATGACCCCCACGGTCGCGCACTGCGTGTCGCTCCCTGCCCCCCGAGGGGGCCGCTTTCTGCCTTGGGGCGGCCCGGCGGCAGAAAGAAGCCCTTCTTGATCTCGTGGCCCAGAAAGATGTTCTGCGCAATCGTCAGGTCGTCCGCCAGGTTGAACTCCTGGTGGATCAGCACAATGCCCTGCGCCTCGGCCGCGCGCGAGCCACCGCCGAGTGCACGCACCGCGCCGTCCACCACCACCTCGCCGGTGGTCGGGCTCTCGTACCCCGCCAGAATCTTCATCAGCGTGGACTTGCCCGCGCCGTTCTCGCCCAGCAGGCCATACACGCGGCCCGGCTGCAGTGCAAAGCCCACGCCGTGCAGCACGCGCACCGGGCCAAACTCCTTGGTCACATTGCGAAACTCGACGGCTACGCTCATCGCACAGCCCCCACACCAACGCCCGCGCTCGTTGCCGAGCCCGCGCGCGACAGGCTCTCCTGCATCGCCAGCACGCCCGCGCCCACCACACCGGCATCGTCGGCCAGCGGCGCGTATTGAATCTCCAGGTGCCGCGTGGACAGCGCCAGCGACCGGTGGTATACGCTCTGCCGCACCGACGCGAGGAACAGCGGCCCCATGTCCGTCACCCGCCCGGCAATGAACACATGCGACGGGTTGAAGAAGTTGACGATGGACGCCAGCATCTGCCCCACCAGGCTGCCAGCGCGCTGGATGATGGCGTTGGCCGCCACATCCCCCGTGCGGCTGGCCTGGGCCACGTCTTCAATCGTCAGCGTGCCCGTGCTTTGCAGTCGCTCGGCCAGCATGGCGCTTTCGCCGCGCTGCGCGGCCTCCATCGCCATGCGCGCCATGGCGGGCGCTGCGGCCATCGCCTCCACACAGCCCTGGTTGCCGCAGTGGCAGCGCGGGCCGTGCTGGTCCACACAGATATGGCCCACATCGCCCGCCGAGCCATTGGCACCCCGGTACACCTGCCCGTGGCACACGATGCCGCAGCCAATGCCCGTGCCCACCTTGATGACCAGGAAGTTGGGCAGATTGCGCTGCAGCCGGTACATCTCGCCCAGCGCCATCAGGTTCACGTCGTTGTCCACAAACACCGGCGCGGCAAACGCCTCGCGCAGGTAGTCGCGGATGGAAAAGCCGTCCCAGTCAGGCATCAGCGGCGGGTTGACGAGTTGCCCGCTTTCAAAATCCACCGGCCCCGGCACGCCCATGCCGATGGCAATCACCTGATTCGGGGCCAGCCCGCAGCGCGCCAGCAGCTCGCGCATCAGCCCCCGCACCCGCGCCAGGATCACGCCTGGCCCCTGGCGCACATCAATGGGCTCGCGGTGCCGCGCCAGCACCGTCATGTCGGGGCGCATCACCGCAATCTGCATGCTGGTCGCACCCAGGTCGGCGCCAATTACCACGCCCAGGGTTTCGCTCAAACGCAGGGTTTCGGCACGCCGGCCGCCAGAGGATTCCTGCAGGCCCACCTCGTCAAGCAGGCCTTCATCGAGCAGCGCCGCGACCATGGCGTTGGCCTTGCTCTTGGAATAGGCGAGGCGCTGCGCCAGCGCATTGCGCGACGCGCCTGCGGACCAGAAGATGGTCTGCAAGACGCTCAGGTCTTCAGTGCCGCAGTGACTCCAGCGGGTGGATGGCAAGGCTTGTCTCCTGTCATGTTTTTGTGCAGCACCTCATGGGGGTGGGTGCTTGACAGGGATGCTATGCGGTCTACTTTGGCCGGGCAAGACTGAACTTTGACCAAAAAATGATCAAAGAACCAATCAATGCAGAAAGTCTAAAGCTGTGGGAGAGGCAGCAAGAGTTGGCCAGAGCTGGTGAGGGAGCCAAGTTCATCGAAGTTCATTAACCGGCAGCTTCCCGATTCTGACGTGCACAATTCGTTCGAGCCGCAAGCGTTTGTGGAAGCTGTGATCTTGCTTCAAGCGAACGAGCGCAAATGGAACCATGCTCTTCATGGGCGCTGTTCAAAGAGGGGGCAAGTAAGCAGTCATCAAATTATTAGAGGGCACAGTGATGCATAACCTCTCATTGCAGCCGAGCCAGGCCGACTAAGTCCGCCGGTCGGCTGAATTCAAACGTTAGGCCTCACAAGAGCAGATTGGGAGACACATCTCTAGGAGCGTCTTCTCAAAAAGCGCGAGATCGCATAATCATCCCAGCGGATACAACGACAAGTCAGGGGAACCATGGCGGATTCATTCTTTGATCTTGGCAAAGGTTTGCCGAAGATTGACGCACTTGGTTTGCAGTCTCACCTTGCGACTGAAACTGAGATCTTCGAGCAGGCCTTTCTTCCGACCTCGACGCTCCAAGCGTCGACAGTAGGCGACACGCTGCCGTTCAAAGACAAGGTCTTCAAACGGATGCGGTTCTATGAAACACATTTCGTCCGCGTGGTATTTACAAGATGCACGTTCGACGAATGCCTGTTTCTTGGCGCGCACTTCGAAGACTGCGCCTTTCACGAGTGCGTTTTCGTTCGATGCAACACGAACAAGTTCAGGCTTTCAAGAACCTACCTCGACCCTAGATCATTTCTCTCTCACATCTTTGACCGAAAAAAGTACCCCAACGTTGGGGTGGATCTCTTTCACACACTCATGAAGAACTCTATCGATGAGAGTCAGCCTGAGTTTCGAGATGCCGCGGAGTATCACTTTCGACTTTGGCAGCGCTATAACCGCTTTTCGTATTGGCGCGCCAAGAAGGGAACTGCAAAGTGGTTGAACTTTCGCTTCTTTGCTTTTTGGTTTTGGAATGCGGCATTTCAAGTGCTTTTCGGCTACGGTGTGCGAGCCCGAAATATCTTGCTATGGACGCCTGTACTCTACTCTGCCGTGTGGGCGTACAACCACGCTCACTGGTCTGAGTTTGGTATCGATCCAGCCAAGCTAAGCGCGGTTCCACTACCCGTAAAGACTGCGTTCTTTACGCTCGGCAATATGTCCACATTCGGCACTGCAGACCTTACGCCATCCACGCCAACCGGCTTGATCGCCGTTTCATGTCAAGTTCTTCTCGGCATCGCATGGATCGCGCTCTCGACTGCGATGATCGTTAAGAGGTTCGTGCGATGAACTTATCCCCAAACGTTGAGAGCCTGGCCCTCTTTGGCTCCGTCCCCAGAGGCGATGCCGATCAATTCAGCGACCGGGACGTCCTGCTTGCTGGCGCATGTGAAGACCAAATTATGAGGAGCAATCTAGCCAATGCTGGATACTCACCCAGCGTGTATACCTGGCCTCAGATGGAGGCTTTGTCACGCGACGGATCGCTTTTTCTGCAGCACATTAAACAGGAAGGACACGTTCTGCGTGACCGCCACGGAAGACTGAACAGCCTGCTCGAACGTTACCGACCGCTGGTTGACTATCGTCACCGAATCGAAGAAAACCTTGAGCTCTTTGAGATGACGAGAGGCACTCCTGCATGCGTAAGCGCGATGGGATGGTCCTTCGATGTTCTCGCCGTTGCGTTTCGCAATCACGCAATCTTGCAACTGGCGAACACCGGCCGCTACGTCTTCTCCTATCCAGCCCTCGTCGCAGAAACCACCAGAGCGCACGGTCTATCAGTGGAGGAAGCAGAACTGCTAGCTGCACTTAGGCGTCGCAAGAGGGACTATCGCGCTGGATTCAGCGTTGGTGGAATCGCCGAGAAGCTGACACAGACACAGGCGGTAATCGAACGCGTTACCGGCGCTCACTGCCTTGCCAATCGCCACTCGATAGAGGACTTTGTCTTACATCAGATCAAGTCAACCTCTGCTTATCGGCATTGGTACTACCCCTTGCGGCGGCTTGAGGGTGCATACCGCGCGATGGGGTACACGCCAGCTAACGCGAGTTCAGAAACGTCGCATCAAATTGAAGCAATCTTTTCAAAGCCATCGCCTTATGGTGGCACTGCAATTGATTCTGTGGATTGGATTCGAACCAATGTTGAAGCGACCTTTGCTGTTTGGCTTAGGGGTACATCTTCGGCGAGTGAGCACTGACCCGTCCATCAAGAGGACATGCCCCGGCAAGCCGGGTCATGCCTCTCATGTCAGACGTTGACAGTCTGATGTCGTCTGCCGCCGTAGTCCGCTTCTGGCCGGGTACAGCCTCTCATGCCATTCACGCCCTCGTCACCCACCCCCTGAACGCGAACCCCACATAAAACATCCGCACATCGCTGAACCCAGCTTCGCGCAGAATCGCCTCGTCTTCCTGCGGCGTCAGCACGGCCAGCTCTGCCGCCACTTTGTCCCGCGCCCTGGCCGCATGCTCCGGCGGCACGCCGGACAGCACCTGAAACGCGGCATAGCGTGACAGCCATACATCGCGCTCCCCCGCCCCGCCATCGCCACTGGGGCCTGCACCATCCGCCACGCTCAGATGCGCCACCACCAGCGGCGCCCCGGGCTTGAGCCGCTGCCGAATCTCTGCCGCCATGGGCACGCGCTCCTCGCGTGGCACAAAGTGAAAAGTCAGCAGGCACGTCGCACCATCGAATGGCCCGGCTGGTGCGCTCTGCACATAGCTGTGGTGCAGCGCCACGCGGCCGCCGGGCACGCCTGCGCTTTGCAGCCGCTGGGCGGCCAGGTCCAGCATGGGCTGGCTCGGGTCCACGCCGTCAAACCGCCAGCCGGGGTGCGCCAGCGCCATGTCTTCCAGCTCCAGCCCGCCGCCTGCGCCCACCACCAGCACGCGGCCGTGGTCGGGCACGCGCTCGGCCAGCAGGATGCGAACCATGGGCAGCAGGCTGTCGTAGCCGGGCACGTTGCGGCGGGGGCCTTCGGCGTAGCGGGCGACGGCGGCGGGGTCGGTGAAGGCGGATGGGGGGTGGGGGTGGGTCATGGGGTGGGCGGTGTGATGGTGGTGCCTGCAGACGGGCCTCACTGGGGCGTGGCGACCCATGGACGCATTTTTTGAGTCAAACAGGCCGCAAGCGCTAGTGCAATATGCGCCAGCAGCTACGCTATTGATAGCATCCTACGCGCCAAGCGCGGCTTTTCAGTGCATGCTACCATCACGCAACTTTTAATGTTGCATGAAACGAGATAGCCGACTTTCCAACGTTCTCCACGCGCTGCTGCACATGGCAGAGATGGAGGGGCCCGCCACGTCTGAGGCCATGGCGCAGGCCATGCAGACCAACCCCGTGGTGGTGCGCCGCCTGATGGCGGGACTGCGGTATGCGGGGTTTGTTTCGTCGGCCAAGGGCCATGGCGGCGGGTGGGTACTGTCGTGCCCGCTCACCGACATCACGCTGCGCGACATCTACGAGGCGCTGGGCGCGCCCACGCTGCTGGCGGTGGGTAACAGGGTGGAGAGCCCCGGCTGCATCGTCGAACAAGCGGTGAACCGCGCGCTGACCGATGCCTACCAGGCGGCCGAAGAAGCCCTGCTGGCGCGGCTGGGCGCGGTGACGCTGGCACAGCTGTCGGCCGAGTTTCATGAACGCATGGTGGCCGGGTGCCACGGTCACAAGGAGATTGAGCATGGCGACAGCAGCAGTGACGACAACCCAGGCGTATGAGGTGATCGTGATAGGCGGCAGCTTTGCCGGCCTGTCGGCCGCAATGCAACTGGCGCGTGCCCGGCGGCGAGTGTGTGTGGTGGATGCAGGCCAGCCGCGCAACCGGTTTGCGGCAGCGTCGCACGGCTTCTTTGGGCAAGATGGCGAGCCGCCGCTGGCGATGATCGAGCGGGCGCGGCGCAAGCTGGCAGCCTACCCCACGGTGGGTTTTGTGCAGGGCGCGGTGGTGTCGGCCACGGCGCAGCAACGCGCCGGGTCACCAGAGAACGGGTTTGAAGTGGTGCTGGACGATGGCGCAACCCTGGAAGCCCACAAGCTGGTGCTGGCGTTTGGCGTGCAGGATGGTTTGCCTGAGATTGCAGGCCTGCGCGAGCGCTGGGGCGCCACGGTTTTGCATTGCCCCTACTGCCACGGCTACGAGTTTGCGGGCCAGCGGCTGGGCGTGCTGTACCACTCGTCAGGCTCGGCCATGCACGCGCAGCTGATTGCCGACTGGGGCCCGACCACCCTCTTCCTGAACGGCGACACCACGCTGGAGAGCGCCGAGCGCGAACGGCTGCTGGCGCTGGGCATAACCATCGAGCCCGCGCCCATCGCCGCGCTGGAAGACCCGGGCCAGGCGCTGCAGGGTGTGCGCCTGCTAGCCACCGGCAGCGGTGATGCGCGCGTGGTACCGCTGGATGCGCTGTATGTGGCAGCCACCACCCGCCCTGCCAGCCCGCTGGCCGAGCAACTGGGCTGCGCGTTCGATGATGGGCCCATGGGCCCTTACCTCCGCACCGATGCCAACAAGATGACCACCGTGCCCGGCGTGTATGCCGCTGGCGACCTGACGCTGATGCGGCACAACGCCACGCTGGCGTCTGCAGAAGGCGTGCTGGCGGGTGTGGGGGCGCACCAGGCGCTCGTGTTTGGGGCGTGACCCAGCTTGCCGGGGGCGCGCAGGGTGTGATTGGGGGACTCAACACACGGCACACGGACCAACGGTTGACGCAGCCCGCAGCGGGCACCTACACTACCCTATCGCGTCCGGCCCCTTAGGCCTGAGCGAGCCGCAAAGCCCTCCACCACCGTTGAGGGCTTTTCTTTTTGGTCCATCGCATTGAAGGCTCTCCCTGCTTGCAGAGAGGGCTTTTTTGCATTTCTGGAGCCCTTATCAATGCACGCCACTTCCACACACACGGCCCCCGCAGGTGCCGCCGCCCCCTCCCCGCGCATCCATCTGGTCATCGGGCCCGTGGGTGCGGGCAAGTCCACCTTTGTGCGCCAGCTGGTGCAGCTGCACCGCGCCGTGCCGCTGAACCTGGACGACTGGATGGCCACGCTGTTCTCGCCAGACCGGCCCGATGCGGCGGACGTCATGGCCTGGTATGTGCCCCGCACGCTGCGTTGCTTGGCGCAGATCTGGAAGACGGCCGAGGCCGTGCTGAACGCAGGTGGCGATGTGGTGCTGGAGGTGGGCCTGATCCAGCAGCACCAGCGCGATGCGTTTTACGCCCGCATGGGGCCATGGGCCGATGCCATGGTGGTGTATGTGCTGGACGCCCCGCGCGAGGTGCGGCGCGCGCGTGTGTTGCGGCGCAACGCCGAACAGGGCGCCACGTTTTCGATGGTGGTGCCGCCGCACATCTTTGAGCTGGCCAGCGACCTATGGCAGCCGCCGGACGAAGTGGAGTGCGCGAACCACACCGTGGTGTGGGTGCCCGTGGCGGACCACGGGGCTTGAAGACATGGCGCAGGCCTGGCTGCAATTTGCACTGTGGGCAACGGTGCAGCCCAGGCCGCACCGTCCTAACCGCAGCGCTCAGGCCTGGGCCACCTGCTGCAGCAATGTGTCGAAGTTGCCGTGCAGGGTCTGGCTGCCCAGCACACGGCGGCGGCCGGTGGCGGCGTCGCCCACTGCCAGTTGCGGCACGCCTTGCGCACCCAGGGCTTGCATGTCGGCCCGGGCGGCGGCCACGCGCTGCAGCATGGCGGCGCGCAGGGCATCGGTGGGCTCGTGCACCAACTCTGCGGCTGCATGCAGGCCCAGGGCGCTCAGCACGTCGGCCAGCACGGTGGGCGCCGTGGTGTCGCGCCCGTCCACATACCGTGCGTGCTGCAAGGCGTGCAGTGCCTCCAGCTCGCGCGCGGGCTCGGTCTGCGCCACGGCGGTGAGGGCCAGCGTGGCAGGGCCCGAGTCAAAACGTCTGGCCGGCTGGCCCAGCACCTGCTCGCGATAGGCCTGGCTGAACGGCTGGCCGGTGAGCTGCGCGATGCGCTGGTCGTTGGACCAGGCGTAGGCGGCAAATTGCGCGTCCATGGGCCGGGCGCCTGCGCCTGCAAACAAGCCCGTGGGTGCCAGCACCACCTGCACGCCGGGCGTGGCTTGCAAGCGGGCCAGCACGGGTGCGGCGGCGTAGCACCAGCCGCACAGGGGGTCGAACAGGTACGTCACGGTGACGGTGGGCGTGGAGGGCATGGATCAGGGTCTCTCTTCAGAATCTTCAGGATCAGGCGGTGTGGCGGCGGCCGGTGCCGCTGCGGGTGCAGCCTGGGCAAGCTGGGTAAGGTGTGCGGCCAGTGCGGCCTCAAACGCTGCGATTTCTTCGGCCAGCGTGCCCCGGCTGCGGAAATGGCGGGCGGCGCGGTCGTACCAGTTTTCGGCGTCTTCCAGGTCGCCCTCTTGCAGGTGCAGGATGCCGTGAAGCCACGCGCCGAGCATGGAGCCGTCGTGTTGCACCAGATCGTGCGCCGCGTTCCAGCGCCCGGCGTGCAGGTGCTGCAGGACTTGTTGGAGCGGGTGTGTGGCGGTCACGATCTGGTTCCTTTCAACAAACTGCTTTGACAGCTTTCAGCACGTCATCTCACCACTTCATCTCGCCCTTGTTCACCTTGGCGCCGATGTCCAGCGACAGGCCCATGGGCGCTGCGGGGTAGGCCTTCTTCATCGCGTCGATGAGTTCGGCGCTGGTCTTGGTGGCGGCGGCGTTCTTCTCAAACGCTTGCAGGTAGCCCTTGGTGTAGCTGATGTTGGCGGCATCCAGCGCGCCACCGGCGGGCATGTGGCCGGGCACCACCACGGTGGGCTGCAGGGCGGCCATTTCGTCGAGCTGGGCCACCCAGGCGCTGCGCTCGGCCACCGTTTGCGTGTCGGCCGTCCACACATGGGTGTTGGTGCCAAACACACCGATGGTGCCCACCACGGTCTTGATGGACGGAATCCACGCATAAGGGCGGTGCGCCAGCAGGCCGGTGGTGCCGCGGATCTCCACGGTCTGGCCGTCCACGCTCAGCGTGTTGCCAGCAATCGCCTTGGGCAGCACGGGCGTGCGCGGTGCGTTGGCGCCCATCTTGGGGCCCCAGAAGGCGAGCTTGCCAGCCAGCTTGGCGTTGATCTTCTCCAGCACGGCGGGCGTGGTCACCACGTCGGCCTTGGGGAAGATTTCTTTCAGCGTCTCGACGCCAAAGTAATAGTCGGGGTCGGCCTGGCTCACGTAGATGGTCTTCAGCTCTTTGCCCGTGTCGAGCACGTTGGCGGCAATGCGCAGCGCGTCGGCACGGGTAAAGCCGGCGTCGATGACCATGGCTTCCTTCTCGCCATAGACCAGCGTGGAGTTGACGTTGAAGCTGTTGCCGTCGGCGTTGTAGACCTTGACCTGCAGCGGCTGGGCGGCGTGGGCGCCGGTGAAGGCAACGGCGAGGGTGGCGGCGATGAGGGTGGTGCGGAACATGGTGGTTTCTCCGGTGTGTTGAGCGGTGGTGCAGATGACGGAATGAAGTTTATTTGCACCAATCGATCCAATAAACCCGATAATTCGCGCATATTTGTTTCACCAATCGATCAAATAACCCCTTATGGACCGCCTGACCGCCATGCATGTGTTTGCCGAAGTCGCCACCAGCGGCAGCTTCAGCGCCACGGCCGACAAACTGGAGATGTCGCGGGCCATGGTCACGCGCTATGTGGGCGAGATGGAGCAGTGGCTGCAGGCCCGCCTGCTGCAGCGCACCACCCGCAGCGTGACGCTGACCGATGCGGGCGAACACGCGCTGCGCCGCTGCCAGCAGATGCTGGCGCTGTCGCAAGACCTGGAAGAAGAAACCGCCACCACCACCGAGGGCGCATTGCGCGGACAGCTGCGGCTGACCTGCAGCGTGTCGTTTGCGTTTGCGCAGATGGGCGCGGCGATTGCGGACTTTCTGGCACAACACCCGCAGCTCAAGATCGACCTGGACGCGAGCGAAGGCTCGCTCAACCTGGTGGAAAAGCGCATCGACCTGGCCATCCGCATCAGCGCCGAGCCCGACCCGTTGCTCATCGGCCGGCCACTGGCCCGCTGCGATTCAGCCCTGGTGGCATCGCCCGCCTACCTGGCCGCGCACGGTGTGCCGCAGCAACCTGCCGACCTGGGGCAGCACCGGTGCCTGAGCTACGCCAACTTTGGCAAAAGCGTGTGGCAGCTGACGCGCGGCGAGGTGGTGGAGCGTGTAGGCGTGAGCGGCCATTTCAGCGCCAACGAGGCCACCACGCTGATGCGCGCCGCGCTGGCGGGCGGCGGCATTGCGATGCAGCCGACGTATCTGGTCAACCCGTATCTGCACAGCGGCGAGCTGCAGGCCGTGTTGCCGGGCTGGGACTTGCCGGTGATGACGATCTATGCGCTGTACCCGTCGCGCCGTCACTTGTCGCCTGCGGTGCGCGCGTTGCTGGATTTTTTGGTGGCCCGGTTTGCGGGGGTACCGTGGTGAGGGCGGCAGAACGGCCAGAAAACGCTACGCTTTTGATAGCTGCTCAGGCATATTCCTCTAGCGCATCCGGTCACTTTGGCTAAAAAAACGCCCCCAACCCTCGTGCGAGAGGGTTGGGGGGCCTGCAGGGGACAGCACGGCACGGGGCCGTGCGGGTCGTCACGTCACCTCAGGGCAGCACGGCAGCGGCCTTGGCGCGCGCAATCTGCAGGTCCGCATCGCGCGGCAGCAGCAGGCGCTGTGCCACCAGGTCGTTGGCGGCCTGCGTCACCGCAGCAACGTAGCCCTCCTGCGTGCCATACAGCTCCTCCAGCGACGGCCGTGCATCGCCCGCCGCCAGCCGCGCGGCGCGCGTCTTGTGGAAGGGGATGAAGCTGCCCGTGAGGTTGGCCACGTCGGTGATGCCGGGCGTGGCCACGTAGTTGAACTCGATGCTGGTGCCCAGCGGCGCACGCGCCTCCACGCTGCGAATGCCCGCACGCGTCAGGCCCGTGGAGGCATCGACCTGCGGCACCAGGATCGCGTAGTCGCGGCCCAGGTTGCGCGGTGGCAGCACGGTGGCAATGCCAGCCTCGTCCTGCGGGATGTACTGCGGGCCAAAGTCGAACAGCGGGAAGTTGTTGTACAGGCCCCGGTAGATGAAGTCCGGGATGGGTGTCTGCACGCCGCCCACCGCCCAGGTCAGCCCCTTCATGGCCGGGAAGGCCAGCGCGTCGGGCCGCACCAGCGTGCCGTCGGCCAGCTTGGGCACCTGGCTGGCGGGTGGCAACGTGCCGCGCACCACCCAGTCTTCGAGGTTCAGGAACAGCGCGCGGAAGGTGTCGTTGAACTGCACCACCGTGCCCGTGGGGTACGTGGCGCGCGTGGGTGCATAGGCAATGCTGGCGGTGCCCCCTGCCCCGCCGTGCTGGGTGCTGGAGTAGTAGTAGATGCGGGCGTTGTCGGGCTGCGCCAGGTCCTTGGTGCCGTTGGCGTCGGTCAGCACGGGAGAGCCCTGCAGCTGCCAGAACTCCGTGCCCGACAGGCCCAGGAAGAACTTGGGGCAGGTGTTGGTGGCGGCGCAGCGCTTCATCACGCCGCCCTGGCGGCCGCTGATGTCGTCCTGGTAGTCCTTGTCCAGCCCGCGCGGTGCGGTCTGGCCGAAGGCGGTGTGGTCGGTGCGCAAGCCGCCGCCGCCGCCGGGCACGGCAAAGCGGGTGTTGATGTGGGTCTGGCGCGCCGCCACGTGGGCGTACATGCCGTCGAAAACCTTGCCACCATCCAGCGCCTGGTTGAAGCCCAGGTGCAGAAAGGTCTTCATGGCGTTGCCCGACTGCGAGGTGCCCTGCCCCAGCGTGTGTGTGATGCGGCCTGCGAGCGGGTTGGGGGTGCCGGTGGAATCGGCCGCCTTGCTGCGGAAGAAGCTCACCGTGTCGCGCAGCGCAGCCAGGCCCACGCCCATCACCTTGGGGTCTTTGGCGACATAGACCAGCTCGTACAGATAGGCCGGGTCAAACCCGCCCTTGAGGCACACGCTGGTGGGGCTGGGCGTGCCGGGGAAGGCGTTGGTGCCCGTGTCACAGGTGGCGAACTTCCAGTCGCTGGCGGGCACAGGCACGCGCGCATCCGTCTCGTTGGCACGGCGGGTGAGCGAGTAGCCGGACTGGGTGTTGTCCAGGCTGGCGGGTTCGTACGGAATCATGGTGCCGTTGAACACGCCGCCGGGCAGCGTCATTGCGGGGCTGGCGGCCGTGGGCACCAACTCGGCGCGGTAGGGGCCGGTGATGCTGCTGCCGTCCTTGTTTTTGGCCACGGGCACCGTCACCGTCAGGCGCGCGGCGGTGCTCTTGGGCACATCGCCCTGCCAGGCCGAATACAGCATCACATAGCCGCGCTCCAGGTACACCGCATCGCTGGGCGTGGCCGTGGGGTTGAGCATGGTGAGGATGTTGCCGCGATTGGGCGCGTCGTAGCGCAGCACGCCGCTGGCCTTGGCCATGTTCTTGGGCTTGAGCATGACGAAGTCGGCCTGGTACTCGACCATGCCGTTGGCGTTGGTGGGCGCCAGGGCCAGGTCCTGGATGACGGCGTTCTTGGGGTCCTTGGGGTCCACCTCGCCGCTGATGGTGCCGGTCACGCGCTCGTACTCACCCACGTCGCCATAGGTGCCGGGGAAGGCTTCGGTGGCGGTGATGGCCAGCTTGAGCGCGGGGCCCTTGGGCGCATCGTTGCTGGAGCCCCCGCAGGCCGTGATGGCGGCTGCAGCGGCGGCCGTGAGCGCGAGTTTTCCGAATGCACGAAGAGGTTTCATGGTGTCTGTCTCCTTGGATGGATGGTGGTGCGGGCCGCTTGGGCGGCTCTGGAACAAAAACGGCAGCGTCTGTTGCGCCGCGCGCGGGCAAGGCTTCGCCCAGACCTGCCAGCAAAGGCAGGCTGAGAGAAGCTAAAACGGGAATGAAACGGCCCGGTGGATGGGCCTGGCTGGTGAGCCGGTGGATGGGCCGGTGGCTTATTCGGCCTCGATACCTGCGGCCTTGATCACCTTGCCCCACTTCTGGGTTTCGGCGGCCTGGAACTTGGCGAGTTCATCGGGGGTGGTGGTCCAGGCTTCGGAGCCCGCGTTCTCGAAGAAGCTCTTGGCCGCTGCGCTCTTGGTGGCGGCCGTGAGCAGCTCGTTCAGGCGCGCCACCACCGGCGCGGGCGTGCCCGCTGGCACGTAGGCCGCAAACCAGTAGCCCATGTCGTAGCCCTTCACACCGGCTTCGTCGATGGTGGGCACGTCGGGCAGCTGGGTGCTGCGCTTTTGCGTGGAGTAGCCCAGCGCACGCAGCTTGCCCGCCTTGACCTGTGGCACGCCGGTGGAGGTGTCGGTGATCATCAGATCGATCTGCCCGCCCAGCAGGTCGGTGATGGCCAGCGGGTTGCTCTTGTAGGGCACGTGCAGGATGTCCACGGCCGCCAGCTGCTTGAGCATTTCGCCCGCCATGCGGCTCGATGAGCTGCCGCTGCCAAAGCTGAGCTTGCCGGGGTTCTTCTTGGCAAAGGCCAGCAGCTCGCCCACGTTTTTGTACGGTGCGCTGGCGTTGACCACCAGCACCTGCCCGCCCTTGCCCAGGCCGGTGACGGGGGCGAAGTCCTTCACCGGGTCGTAGGAGAGCTTTTTGTACAGGTGCTCGTTGGCGGCGTGTGTGGTGTTGGTGGTGATGAGCACGCTGTAGCCATCGGCCGCCGACTTGGCCACGGCCGACGCGGCGATCATGCCGCTGGCGCCCGCCTTGTTGTCGATGACCACGGGCTGCTTGGTGTCGTTGGTGATGGACTGGCCCAGCGCGCGCGCCAGCTGGTCGGTGGCGCTGCCTGCGGCAAAGGGCACGACAAAGGTGATGGCCTTGGCCGGGTAGGCACCGGCCGCCTGGGCGAGCGCAGCGGGGGCGTGCAATGCACCGAGCGCCAGCAAGGCGGCAGTGGCGAGCAGAGCGCGGCGGGGGGATGAATGGGTCATGTTGTCTCCTGGTGTTGGTATGGATAGAAAAGAAAAACGGTGCTACACGGAAGGGCCGCCAAAGTGCGTTGCCAGGTGCGCGGGCACGGTGACGGGCATATCGAGCAGCAGGTAGCTCAGTGCCTTGCCGTGGCTGTCGAGGTTGAGCGAGTCGTTCACGCCGCCGTCGAGCACGTCGTCCAGCACGAGGTTCATGGCCTGCAGCTGGGGCAGCAGGTAGCGCGTGACCTGGCGCGGGCGGCGCTGCGCAAACTGCTGTGCCACGGCGGCCTCGGTGACCTTATCGACCAGCACATCCCACAGCGTGGGATGCCAGGCGATGACGCTGATGTTGGAGCGGTTGCCTTTGTCGCCGGTGCGGCTGTGGGCTAGGCGATACAAGGGAACAGTGACGGTAAGGTTTGTAGTGGTCATGGCTTGAGTCCTCAATCCACCATCTCGAAATAAACGGACACGGCCTCACGCGGCACCAGGCACGAGACGGTACCCAGGCGCGGCCGCATCGCCGTGCGCACGCCGCCACCGCCTGCGGGGCCGCAGGTGTAGAGCGCGGTCACTTCGCGCACCAGGCGCTGGGCGATGGCGTGGTCGCGGTGCTGCAGGGCCACGCGCAGGCGCACATCGCGGGCTTCATCGTTGCTGCAGGCGGGTGCATCCAGCCAGCGGCTGGTGTCGTCGCCAAAGATGCTGGTCACGCCAATCAGGTCGATGCGCAGCGGGCCCAGGCCATGCAGGCGCTCGCGCAGCACCTCGCCCGCCAGGCGGGCACGGGCCTCTGCGCGCGGGCCGGCGTAGGAGATTTCGCCCTCAGCAAACCAGCCCGATTCAAAACACACGTTGACCTTGAGCGTGGCGGGCCGCGCGTGGCCCTGCACGCCCTCCAGCCGCACCGCGTCAGCGCCCACCGTGGTCACGCGGGCGGTGGTGATGTCGGCCACCACATCGGGCGTGAGGTACGCCGCCGGGTCGTGCAGCTCGTACAGCAGCTGTTCCTTCACCGTGCGGTCGGTGATGCAGCCGCCCGTGCCCGGGGGCTTGGTGATGGTGCAGTGGCCGTCGGCGTCGATCTCGGCAATGGGGTAGCCCAGGTGCGCCAGGCCCGCCACATCCTTGTAGCCAGGGTCGGCAAAGTAGCCGCCTGTAACCTGCGCGCCGCATTCCAGCAGATGCCCGGCCATGGTGGCACGCGCCAGCCGGTCCCAGTCGTCCAATGCCCATCCGTAGTGCGCCAGCGCGGGGCCCAGCACCAGCGACGGGTCGGCCACACGGCCGCAGACCACGATGTCGGCGCCTGCGCGCAGCGCATCGGCAATGGCCTGCGCGCCGATGTAGGCGTTGGCGCTGACGATGGGCTCGGTGGGCATCGCGCTGCCCAGCGCCCCCTGCAGCAGCGCGCGGTGTTCGGGGCCGCTCAGGTCGTCGCCCTGCAGCACGGCAATGCGCGGGCGGGCCAGGCCCAGCTCGGCCGCCAGCGCGTGGATGCGACGCGCGGCACCGTGCGGGTTGGCCGCGCCAAAGTTGCTGACGATGCGCACGCCGTGCGCCAGGCACTGCGCCAGCACGGGGCGCAGCAGGTCCACCAGCAGGGGTTCATAACCTGCATCGGGGTCAGTGCGGCGCGCGAGCTGGGCCAGCGCCAGCGTGCGCTCGGCCAGCGTCTCGAAGATGAGCACCGCAGGCTGGCCGCTGGCGATGAGCGCCTGCACCACGGGCAGGGCCGCGTCGGTGCGGTCGCCCGAGAAGCCGGCGGCGCAGCCCACCAGCAGGTTGGTTTTATGGTCGTTCGGCATGAATCCGTTGTCTCCTGACCGTGAATGTAGGAACATGGCTGTATTCTGTAAAATCGATTGTTACGATGAATCCATCTGAAAACCAGATGAATCACACCCACCCCGCATGAGCGCCCCCCATCTCTCCAGCCGCCAGCTCGATGCGTTCCTCGCGCTGGCCGAGCAGCGCAGCTTCACGCGCGCCGCCACGTTGTGCCACCTGTCGCAGCCCGCGTTCAGCGCCCTCATCCGCGCGCTGGAGGACGACCTGGGCCTGCGGCTGTTCGACCGCAGCACGCGGCATGTGGACCTCACGCCCGAGGGGCAGAACTTTCTGGAGTCGGCCCGCCGCATCCGCACCGAAATCACCAGCGCCCTGGCCGCCGTGCGCAGTGCCGCCACACTGCAGCGCGGGCGTGTGGCCGTGGCGCTGCTGCCGTCACTGGCCGCAGGCTGGCTGCCGGGCGTGCTGGCGCAGTACCGCACCGCTCACCCAGGCATCGAGATCGACATTGCCGATGTGCTGTCCGAGCCCTGCATCGACCGCGTGGCCAGCGGCCATGCCGACTTTGCACTGGCCGCCATCCGCGCCGACACGCCCGCGCTGCAAGCCGAGCCGTTTTGCAGCGACAACTTCTATCTGGTGTGCCCAGCCGACCACCCGCTGGCGCGCAGGCGCAAGGCCATCACCGCGCAGGACCTGGCCGCCTGGCCCTTCATCCACCTGGCGCGCACCAGCAGCGTGCGCCAGTACCTGGAGGCCGCCCTGCACCCGCAGGCCATGCACACGCTGATGGAGGTGGAGCAGCTCGCCACCGTGATGGGCATGGTGCGCGCGGGGCTGGGCATCAGCGTGGTGCCGGCGCTCACGCTGTTCCACTTTGACCAGCCGGGGCTGGTCACGCGGCCGCTGTCGCTGCCGGGGCTGACGCGGCAGATCTACCTGGTGCGGCGACGGGACGAGAGCCTGTCGGTGGCGGCGCAGGCGCTGTATGCGCTGGTGATGGCGCAGCGGCCTTGAGGCGGCCTGCCATCTGCTATCTATTCAATAGCTGCCAGGGCATATTGAATAAGCGCTTAGCGGTCATCCGGCTCAAATTTTTGCAGCGATGGCGCCGCAGCACTCCATGCGCTGCTCAATCCGGATCACGGTCGCGCGCCAGCACCGCCAGCTCCTGGTGCAGCAGCAGTTCCACCTCCGCCGGTTCAAACTGGTCCTGCAGCAGCGGGATGGCAAAGCGGTATTCGCCGCCCTCGTGTTTGCGCAGCACATAGGCCAGCTGCAGGCGTGCCAGTGACTGGCGCAGGGCCTGCGCGTCGCCTGCGATGCCGTGGCTTTGCAGCAGCTGGGCCAGGGTGACCAGGCTGGACTGGCCCGCCTGGGCCGTGTGGTAGACCACGATGCGGTCCAGGCGGCAGGCGGCTTCGTCGTGGCTCAGGCGGCCCCAGCCGGCCAGTGCGTCCTGCACGGCCTGCGAGGCCAGGGCCTGGTCGAGATGGCGCTTTTCGATCACGCGTTCGCCGGGCAACAGCGCCTCCAGGCATTCCTGGCACAGGATGGCGACCAGGTTGGCGCGCTGGCCGCTGGCGTCTACCAGGCGGTTCACCAGGTGCTCGTTGTCAAAACCCAGCCGCAGCTTGCGCAGTGGCTCGGTGGCCAGTTCGCGGCAGGCATCGCGCTCCAGGCCGCCGATGGTCAGCACCTCGCCAAAGTTGCGCAGCGGGCTCTGGTAGTCCAGCACGGCGGTGGCGTACAGGTCCCAGAAGCCCGCGAGCATGAACCAGCAGCGGCCCTCTTCGCTGAGCGCGCGCAGGGTGGACAGTTGCACGTAGCCGTTGGCCGATTCGTCACGGAAGAACAGGTCGGCCTCGTCGATGAGCAGCACCAGGCGCTTGCCCTGGTACTGCGCCTGCAGGTGGTCCACGATGGCTTCGAGCGGTGTGTCGGCGGGCAGGCCAAACTGCAACGCCATGCGTGGCGCCAGGCGGTGGTCGCGCAGCGAGACGTAGTGACACACAGTGTGCGGGTGGCCCGCCATGCGGCGCTGCACGGCCTTGAGCAGGCTGCTTTTGCCCAGCTGGCGCCCACCCACCACCAGGTAGTTGGCGGGCTCGCGGTTGATGACGCGGGCCAGCAGTTGCGCACGGCCGAAGAAGGCGCCTTCGCGCGTGACACCGCCGCGCGTCTGGTAGGGCGAGATGCGGGTGATGCGCAGCTGCGCGGCCAGCAGGCGCAGCAGCACTTGCAGGGCGTCGCCACCAATCAGCCATTCGGTCTGGCTGGCGCTGTCGGCCATCACATGCAGGTTGGCGCGGTCTTGTGCGTGGGCGTGCAGCAGCGGCCAGGGGGTGTCCACGCTGTGCTCGCTCAGGATCAACAGCACATCGCTGCCGGTCTGCACGGCGCGCAGCTGGCGCAGCACGGTGGCTTCGTCGATGCCGTGCGTGGGCACAAAGACCAGGCAACGGTCCAGCGACACGGGCAGGTCGGGCGGGAACGACCACTCAAACACCGCACCGGGCAGCGCCCAGTCGGTGCTGGGCTGGCAGCGGGCGGACACGCGTTCGGCCAGCGCGCGGGCCAGGGCCGGGGGGCGCTCGCTGCCCGTGGCCTGGGCGCAGGCCACCGCGCGGCGCCAGTCCACCAGGCGAATGTCGGCGGCCTGCAGCGTGGGTTCCAGCCGCCGCAGCCAGCGCAGCAGCCGGTCGATGTGCGGCAGTCGCGCCAGCGGCGTGCGGCGCAGGCGCGCAGGGCGCAGCTGGCCCGCACCGATGAGCGGGTGGCGCACCACCCACAGCACGGCCCCCACCCCAAAGATCACTGCGCACCATGCAATCAGCGAGCGCATCCAGCCGAAGGGGTCGGCGTCCGGCACCGGCTTGGCGGGCTCGAAATCGTCGGTGCTGCCTTGCTGGCAGTTGATGGGCAGGTAGCCCTGCGGGATGGGCGGGTTGCCGGGGCGGCAGGTCCAGGTGTGGGTGCCGGGCTGCAGCTCCACCACCACCTGCGTGCCCGCCAGCTTGCCAAATTCGGGGTTGTGGGCAATGTCGGCCTGCAGCACATTGGGGCGCGGGGAAGTAACGCGCAGCTGCGGGTTGGCAATGGGCGGCGCGTACTTCTGAATGTCCGTGGGCCAGGCATCCAGCTCGTTGCGGGCGTTGACCATCGCCACACGCCACTGCACAAGCTCGCCCCACAGCGGCCCCACATTCATCGCCGCCATGAACCTGCCCCGCGTGGCCGGGTTGTGCTGGGGCGTGAACACGGCGCTGGCCACAAACAGCGTGACCAGCGCAATGACCACGGCGCGCACCACGGGCCGGGACAGCCAGGGCGTCAGTCGGCCGAGCATGAATCCAGCACCATCCAGCCGGCCTCGCGCACCGTGGGGCTGCGCCAGTGCAGCCGCGCTGCGTCCCCCACGCCGCGCGCAAGGATGAGGTTGCCCCAGAACAGGCTGCGCAGGTCGTCGTCCTGCAGGTAGGGCCGTGCGCGGCCGAGGTCGTCCGCGCCCAGCAACTGCTGCAGGCGCGCCCGGCTGGCTGGCACCTGCGCCAGCGGCAGAAACGTTTGCCACAGGCGCGGGCTGCTGGCCAGGTGGGTGCGCAAGGCGCTGAAGGCGGGCTGGCCTTCGTGCAGGCTGGCACCCGCGCCGGGGTGGTCCACCAGCCATTGCAGGCTTTCTTCAAACAGCGCGGGGTGGCCGCCGCTCAGGGCCTGCAGCGCAGCCGCCACCGGCTCGGACCAGGGCTGCTCGGGCCAGCGGTGGCGGGCCAGTTGCAGCAGGTCGGCAAGCGACGGGTCGGGCCAGTGGTGGACCTGGGCGATGTTGAGCAGCGACAGGTCGCCACTGCGGTACTTGAGGTCGGCCAGCGCCTGGCCGCCGCACAGCAGCAGGTGCAGGCGGCCGCTGTGCATTTCGCTCAGGCTGCGCAAAATGCCCGCCAGGGTTTCGCGCAGCGCGGGCGTGCCCTGCTCGAATCGGCTGACCAGGCAGAAGATGCGCTCGCCCGCCAGCAGGCGGCGCTCCAGCGCGGATTCAAACTCGTAGTCCGACGCCACATCGCCCAGCCCGCATTGGCGGCCGATGGCCGCGAAGTATTCGGCAGGCACCGTGCTCACGCTGTAGGGCGGCTGGATGTGCAGCACCGAGCCTTCGCCGTATTGCGCGCGGGCGCGCTGCAGCAGCTCGTGCCGGAACGGCGGCTGCCCCCAGTGCGCGGGCGACAACAGCAGCGAGATGGGGTATGGCACCGCCTGGGCCAGTTGCGCAAACACCTTGTCCTGGAACGCGGCAAACGGCTGCGCACCGGTGGATTCGGCCTGCAGGGGAAATTCTGGCGCAAACCCTGCGGCGCTGAGCAGGCGGTTGGCCTCACTCTCCGTCAGGCGCAGGTACCGGGTGCAGGCCACCAGCTTGTCGCGCGAGCGCGGGTTGGGCACCGAGATGCCGTTGCGCCAGTTGTTGACGGCCTCACGGCTCAGGCCAATTTCGGTGGCCACGCCGGAGGCGCTGGCGCGGATGCGGCGCATGTAGACCGACAGAAGATCGGCAAAGGAATCGGGGGACATGGAGTTGTGGACTAACGAAGGCGGGTACACCGAGCCAAAACCAAGGGCTGCGAAAAACATGGGGATGGTGGGCAGGCATTGTCAGCCTTGCCAGACCACCGCCATCCCACTGCGCACTGCGGATGCACTACGCCAGGCGCTGCACCATGGGCCAGGCCTTGTAGCTGGCGAGGCCACAGGCCGTGAGTACCGGGCTGTACAGCACAATGGCGCCGACCACCGACATCAGCCAGCCGGGCTCCTCGTACTCTTCAGCCTCGGCTGTCGCGCCCTCCTTCAAGGGCTCCTTGCTGCGCCCCTCTTCTTGGCCCTCGCCCGAATCGCCGGTCATCTCCTGCACCAGCATCACGGCCACCACCAGCAGCGAGACGGCCAGCAGCGCCAGGTAGCCGTATTGCAGCGCGGGCTGCGTGAGCGGGTAGAAGTAGCCCGCCAGCAGAGCGGCCGGGGCCAGAAAGAACACGTGCATCATGAGCCGGTACCAGGGAATGCCGTCCGTCGGCCTTTCCAGCGCCCCCATGACCATGCGGTAGGTCAGCGCCCCCAGCACAAAGATCACCCCACCCCACCATTCAATTTGCGTCAGCATGTTGTTGTTCTCCTGAGATGCTTTTACTGCGCTGCCACCACCGTGGCGGGGCCATCGTCGCCAGGCGGGGCGGCGTCATCGTCTCCGTCGTCCCCGCGCAGCGCCTTGTGTTCGGTGGCCATGTAGTACAGCGGCAGCGCCACGGCCAGCACCAGCCCCAGGCACATCCACAGCCAGAAGCCCTTGAACAGCAGCACGGTGACCACCGTGAAGACCACTGCGTGCACCAGCCCCTTGAGCCCGGCGCGCAACAGCAGCACGGCCATCAGGCCCTGCACGGGCGACTTGCCGCCTTTGCCCATCGCCTTCGCCATCTCGACAAACGCTTCGGCCGCCTCCTGGGCCTCGAGCTTGCGCTTTTCTTCCTGCTGGCGCAGCTTGGCCACGGCCAGCGGCTTGGCCGGGTCTTTGGAACAGGCGTAGCGGTCTTCGGCCTCCCCGTCCTGCCCTTCGCCGTCCTGCTGCGCGGGCTCCACCACAGCGCGCCACTGCGGGTTGGCGTCCATGAACACCCGGCGGGACACCCACTGGCCCCGGTCAAAGTGCATGCGTTCGGTTTCACCGACCTGGTCGTAGAACACCTCCAGCACCGAAGCCCGCAGGCCGTGGGCAAACAGGGTCTCCAACGCGCGCAGCGGCAGGTCGTCGTGCGTGCCGGTGTCGAACCGCAGCGTGAGGTGACCGGGTTCGGCGACCGCCTCCTGGTTGAACCATTGGGCATCCCACAGCGCATCGAGATCGGCGCCGCCGAGCTTGTCGGCCCAGCGCCGTGCCTGCTCGGTGTTGCCCGTGGCAAGGTACTGGTAGACCAACTGGCCCATCTTGAGCTTGATCGGATCTTCGAAGAAGAGGTGCAGGGTATGGGTGTTTTGCGACATGGCTCTGGGGATGGGGTGGGTCCGTGTGAAAGTGCACGAATTGTTACCGCCCGATCAGGACCTGTCCCTCGCGACGTTGTCCACCCCCCACACCCTGTGCACTGGACAGGATGTCAACCGCCCACACCACCCAAGCCGCCCACGCCGCCCGCAGGTGCGGCGCACCGGGCGCGCTCAGCCCTGTGTGCGCTGGGCCTGTAGGCGCGCCCGCGTGCGCAGCGCCACGTCCTTCACCCAGGGTTGGGCAGCCCAGTGGCGCTGGGCAAAGGCCTGTATCTGATCGGCATACGCCAGCGATGCGCCGATCACATCTTGTCCCTGCAGGAACATGCTCTGGTGCCGGTCGGACAGCACAAACTGCGCGCTGTGCCCCGCGCTGCGCACCATGCGCTGCTGTACATCGATGGTGATTGCCAGGGGGCCCTGCACCTGCGCAGCCTGCGCCTTGAAGGCCTGCACATCCGCCTCGGAAACCATGGCCAGCAGCAGGCGGTTGTTGAGCGCATTGGAGTAGAAGATTTCGCCAAAGCTCGACGCCACCACGGCCCTGAAGCCGTACTGCTGCATGCCCCACACCGCGTGCTCGCGGCTGGAGCCGCAGCCATAGTTGGAGCCCGCGATGAGCACATCCACACCCTGGAAAGCCGCCTGGTTGAGGACGAAATCCGGGCGTGGCAATCCTTCCCCGTCAAACCGCAGGTCGTAAAACAGACCGGGAGCCAGGCCCGACTTGTCGATGCCGCGCAAGAACTGCTTGGGCATGATCTGGTCGGTGTCGAGGTTGGCAATGTCGAGCAGGGCCGCCTGGCCGTGCACGATAGTGTGGTGATCGGCGCTCATGCTGGCACCTCCAGGGTACGGACGTCGGTGATGCAACCGGTGACGGCGGCTGCTGCAGCCATGGCCGGGCTCACCAGGTGGGTGATGGCGCCCCGGCCCTGGCGGCCTTCGAAATTGCGGTTGGTGGTGGATGCGCAGCGCTGGCCGGGGGCGAGCACGTCGTCGTTCATGGCCAGGCACATGGAGCAGCCGGGCTGGCGCCACTCAAAGCCTGCAGCCACCAGGCGCTCGGCAATGCCCTCCGCCTCGGCCTGGGCCTTCACTGCGCCGGAGCCGGGCACCACCATGGCGCGCACGCCGTGGGCCACGTGGCGGCTGCCCACAATGCGGTCCACCTCGCGCAGGTCTTCGATGCGCGCATTGGTGCAGGAGCCGATGAAAACATGCTGCACGGGCACACCCTGCAAGGACTGTCCGGCGACGAGCCCGGTGTAGCGCAGCGCTTGCTCGGCGCTGCTGCGCTGCACGGCATCGGCCAGTTCTTCGGGACGGGGAACCGTGGCGTTGATGGCCATGGCCTGGTCGGGGCTGGTGCCCCAGGTGACGAACGGGGCGACGTCAGCCGCGTCAAACACATGTTCCGCATCAAATGCCGCGCCCTCGTCACTGTGCAGGGTGGCCCAGTGCGCCAGTGCCTGCGCGCGCACGTCGCGCGCAATGTCGGGGGCCTTGGCCAGCACGTAGTCAATGGCGGTGGCGTCGGGTGCGATCAGTGCGCCTCGGGCGCCCGCCTCCACGGCCATGTTGCACAGCGTGAAGCGCGCCTCCACCGACAGCGCGCCAATGGCGCTGCCGCAGAACTCCACCACATAGCCGCGTGCGCCCTGCGCACCGATGCGGTTGATGACCATGAGGATCAGGTCCTTGGCCGTGGTGCCAGTGGGCAGCACGCCGTCCACGCGGATGCGCATGTCTTTGGCCAGGCGGTAGACCAGCGTCTGGGTGGCCAGCACATGCTCGACCTCCGAGGTTCCGATGCCAAAACCCAAGGCACCCAGTGCCCCGTAGGTGGTGGTGTGGCTGTCGCCGCAGATGATGACCATGCCCGGGCGCACCATGCCGTGTTCGGGCGCGATCACGTGCTCGATGCCCTGCAACGGGTCGTTGGTGTCGAACAGTGGGATGCCGTGGCGGTCGCAGTTGGCCTTGAGGTTGGTGGCCTGCAGGGCCGAGGGCGGGTCCTGGATGGTGCGCCATCGCACCGGGTGCGTGGGGATGATGTGGCTCACCACCGCCACGTTCTGCCCCGGCACGGGCACGCCGCGCCCGGCCTCGTGCAGGCCGGCGAAGGCCTGGGGGCTGGTGTATTCGTTCATCAGGTGCAGGTCGCAGAACAGCAGAACGTTCTGTTCGTCCAGAACGGCCACGGTGTGCGATGCCACCAGCTTCTGGTAGAGCGTTGAGGGAGTGGTCATGGTCAGCGTCGGGGGTTGTCGTTGGGTGCGGCCTTACCGGTCGGCCAGCAGGAAGGGCAGCGCCGCGTCGAGCAGCGCATCAGGGGCCTCCTCGGCGATGTAGTGGCCGCAAGGCAGTGCATGGCCGCGCACGTCGGCCGCCACGCGCTGCCACTCGGCCAGGGGCTGGAAGCACTGGTGCACCACGCCCTGCTCGCCCCACAGCGCCAGCAAGGGCATGGGCAACTGGCGGCCCGCATCGCGGTCGGCACGGTCGTGCACCAGGTCGATGCCCGCAGAGGCGCGGTAGTCCTCGCAGATGCCATGGGCCGTGCCGGGCAATGCCAGGCAGCGCACGTACTCGGCCAGGGCGCGTGGATCGAACGGGGCCAGGCCCGCACTGCGCCGACCCATCACGTCGCGCACATAGGCTGCGGGGTCGGCCTCGATCAGGCGTTCGGGCAGCGGCGCGGGCTGGATCAGGAAGAACCAGTGCCAGTAGGCGCGGGCGAAGGCATTGCTGGTTTGCTCGTACATGGCCAAGGTGGGCGCTATGTCCAGCAGCACCATGCGCTGCACGGCCGCCGGGTGGTCGGCCGCCAGGCGGTGCGCCACGCGGGCGCCCCTGTCGTGGGCCAGCACGGTGAAGCGCGGGTGGCCCAGGTGGTGCATCACAGCCAGCATGTCGGCGGCCATGGTGCGTTTGCTGTAGAGCAGGTGCTCCGCGTCGCCCTCGGGCTTCGCCGAATCGCCATACCCGCGCAGGTCCGCCAGCACCAGGGTGAAGTGCTGCGCCAGCTTTGGCGCCACCTTGTGCCAGATGGCCGAGGTCTGCGGGTGCCCGTGCAGCAGCAGCAAGGCAGGGCCTGTGCCGCCCACCAGCGTGTGGATGTGCTGGCCGTCGGGCGTAGGCACGCGGCGGGCAGTGAAGCCGGGGAAAAGCGGGGTCGTCGTAGTCGTGGTCATGGGTGTCGGTGGGTATTGCAGCGCAGGCGTGTTCACTCTGCCGTGATGCCCCGCTCCTTGATGAGCTTGGCCCATTGCGGCATTTCCTGCTCCAGCCGGGCGCGGGCCTGCTCTGGCGTCGAAGGCGTCGGGTCGAATCCATCCTTGGCCATGCGCTCTCTCAAAGCCGGGGTGTTGAGTGCCTGGTTCAGGCTGGTGTTGAGCTTATGGATGACTGGCTTGGGTGTGCCGGCCGGCGCAAACACGATGAACCAGGTTTCAAACGTGTAGCCCGGCAGGCCAGCCTCGGCAATGGTGGGCACATCGGGCATCAGTGGTGAACGCTTCGTGCCCGTGACGCCCAATGCGCGCAGCTTGCCCGCCTGCACATGCGGCTGCGCTGCAGACAGCACCGGGAAGCTCATGGCCACCTGGCCGGACATGGTGTCGATCATGGCCGGGCCGCCACCACGGTAGGGGATGTGCACGATGGGCGTGCCTGCCACGGCCTTGAACAGCTCGGCTGACATGTGGAAGGTGCTGCCCGCCCCCGCTGAACCATAGGAGTATTGCCCCGGCTTGGCCTTGAGCAGGGCCACCAGTTCCTTGACGTTCTTGGCTGGCAACGCGTTGTTGACCACCAGCACATGCTGCGAACTGGCCACCATGCCGATGGGCGCCAGGTCCTTCAGGGTGTCGTAGGGCATCTTGGCCGTCAGGCTGGGGTTGATGGCCAGGGACACGGTCTGCAGGCCGATGGTGTAACCGTCCGGTGCGGACTTGGCCACCATGTCCACGCCGATGTTGCCGCCCGCGCCGCCCTTGTTCTCGATGAACAGCGAGCCGCCCAGGGCCTTGCCCCATTCGTCGGTGATCAGGCGGGCCGCAATGTCCGCGCTACCGCCGGGTGCATAGGGCACCACGAGCTTGATGGCCTTGGCGGGGTATGCCTGGGCCCATGCGCCAGCGGCGGCAGACAAGGCCAATGCGGCCGTGGCCACGACGCGCCATGTTCGTAACCGCCGGGGATGGGATGTGTTCATGGGTTTGTCTCCTGCAAGGTTCTTGTGTTGTGTTGCAGTGGCATCTTATGAGTGAGCAGGATTCACATAAAGTCATTCAAAATTACTTCATTCGTAAATCAAACACACTAATCAACCACAAGCCCATGGACGCTTTTTCCGACTTGCGGTTCTTTGCACTGCTGATGAAGGAAGGCAGCCTCGCGGCTGCCGCCCAGCAGATGGGCATCACTCCGCCGGCCGCCAGCAGGCGCCTTGCGCAGCTGGAACGGCGGCTGGGCGTGCGGCTGCTGCGCCGCACCACCCGACGCATGAGCCTGACGCCCGAGGGTGAGACCTACCTGCTCGACGGCGCGCGCATCCTCGGTGACCTGGATGCGCTGGAGCGCACCGTGGCTGGCGCGCGCAGTTCGCCACGCGGGCTCATCAAGCTGGCAGCCACGCTGGGTTTTGGCCGAATGCACATTGCCCCCGCCCTGTCGGCGTTTGCACGCGCCTACCCCGAGGTGGAGGTGCAGTTGCACCTGACCGACCGGCCCGTGAATCTGGTGGAACAAGGCTTTGACGCCGCCGTCCGATTTGGTGACCTGCCGGACTCACGCCTCACGGCCCGCAAACTGCTCGCCAACCGGCGTGTGCTGTGCGCATCTCCCACCTACCTTGCCCAGGCAGGCGAGCCCGTGCAACCGGCAGACCTGCTGGCCCACCAGTGCATCGTGATTCGCGAAAGCGACGAGACCTACGGCACCTGGCATCTGCGCCAGGGCGAGCGCCAGGAGACGGTGAAGGTGCGCGGCATGCTGAGCACCAACGATGGCGCAGCTGCCACCACCTGGGCGCTGGAGGGCCACGGCGTGCTGATGCGATCCGAATGGGACGTGGCGATCCACCTTTCTGCAGGCCGCTTGCTGCGCGTGCTGCCAACATGGTCGCTGCCGGCGGCCGATGTGACGCTGGTCTACCCCACACGCAGCGATCTGTCGGCCAAGATGCGCGCGCTGACGGACTTCCTGCGGGAGTGGTTCTCGGCACCGCCGCATGCATGAAGGCCCGCAGGCCGAAGTCATCGCGCGGGCCAGGGCCACGGCTTGAGATTTCTGCGGCTGTGCCGATAACACAGCATGCAGATCTCAAGTGCAACCCCTTCGACGGGCACAGCGTCCAGCGCCAGTGCAGCCAGCAACATCAACAAGCTGCAAAAGCGGATGCGCGAACTGACCGACGAACTGCGCAACGTCGCCGGACAGGACATGGAGCCCAAGGCCAAGCAGGAGAAGGTCAAACTGCTGCAGGCCCAGATCCAGATGGTGCAGCAACAGATAGCAGCCATCCAGCGCCAGATGCAGCAAGAGCAGATGGACCGAGCCCAGGCACAGCAACAAGCCAAGGCCAGCCAGCAGCCACGATCCACCCCGGTGAACAAGCCGCAGAGCCTGCCGGGGTTGGGAGAGTCGGTCGATACCTTTGCTTAGTGCTATGGCACTGCGCGAAGACATGCTGCGGAGCGTGCAGTCTCACGCAGTTTTGGAGAACGGCTAGGGCCTGTTCATCAAGGTCAGCGTGGCAAACGGCAGGTGGTGCATCAGCTCGCGCAACACCAGCAGCGTGCCCGCAAAGACAGGATCCTCCAGCAGGCCTTCGTGTGCGGCGGGGCGCCCTTCGGCCACAGCGGCCAGGCGGTTGAAAAGACGCTCCATGGCCTCCAGCGTCAGCACGCGCTGGGCCCCCGGCGGTACGCCCGCCAAGGTGGCCAGGTCATGCAACGCCGCATCTGCAGACCATGGGGCCCACACCTGCTCGCCGGGCAACAGGCCTTGCAGTTGCTGGTGTCCCACATGGACCTCATCCTCCACTGCGGCAATGGCGTTCTCCAGTTCCAGAGGTGTGGGCACGGCATGGCGGAAAAACTGGCGCGCCGTGCGCTCGCCACCCAGCGGCAGACTCAGCCGCACGGACGGCATGGGGGTATCTGCCCCCGCAGCCCAGAGCACCTGGTGAGGCCCCAGGTGCAAGCCACAGCTCCATGCACCCGGCAGGCCGTTGCGCCGCGCCTGCTGGTAGCTGCGTGTGGCCGGGTCGTCGGCAGCAAGACTGTGTTGCTGCGCCTGTGCCGAGGCGGCAGGGAGCGCAGAAAGGGATGGAGAGCTGGGATGGTTCACGGGACCTCCTTGACAACATGACGGCCGAACGCAGGAGGGGTGGAGAGGCCCCACTGCCGTTGCCCTGCAGCACTCTAACCCCGCACGGTGCAGGCTGCATGCATACATCGGTGACAACGCACAGGACATGCGGCACGCGGGCTGCTCAACCCCCACGCTACGGCGACAACGACCCGACAGGGACACCAGACCCGCCACACCGCCGACACCGGGCGCCAGCGCCTTCCTACACCGGGCGCATTCTACGGTCCCTACAGTCGGTTGCGAGAAGAGGGACACAGCCAACGCGCTGGCCCCAACACCAGAACCCACACACAGGAGAACCCGCCATGCAAGCCATCCGCACCGCACCTCGCCGCTCCCCCTGGCCACTCATCGTGGGCGCGGCTGCGTTGATGGGTGTGCTGGTGCTGTCAGCGTGCTCGACGCCACGCACACCGGATGGCGTGCAACCCGTCACGGGCTTTGACGTGGACCGGTATGCAGGGCACTGGCACGAGCTGGCGCGCATTGAAAACTCATTTGAGCGGGGGCTGACCCAGGCCAGCGCCACGTACAGCCGCAACGCGGACAACACCATCAAGGTGGTGAACCGAGGGTACGACCCGGTGCGCAAGCAGTGGAGAGAGGCTGAAGGCCGGGCAGAGTTTGTGGACAGCCCCGACCGGGCCGCACTCAAGGTGTCGTTCTTCGGACCGTTTTATGGCGGCTACAACGTGGTGGCGCTGGACGAAAACTACCAGTGGGCGATGGTGGTGGGCTCCAGCACCGACTACCTTTGGGTACTGTCACGCACACCCACCCTGCCCTGGCATGTGCGCGAACACCTGATGGAGCGCGCGAAGGCCCTGGGGGTGGATGTGAGCAAGATCGTCTGGGCGCAGCCCGGTGCAGAGCAACATGCGCGCCGGGTGGCGGTCAGGACCTGATGACAGCGCGGCGGGGCCTGAAGGCTTGCGGCGCCCAGTCAACAGCTCGGCGCCGACGGCATCAGATCATCAAAAATGATAGCAACCAGTACATGTTGCACTAGCGCCTGCGGCAGATTTGGCCTGAAACTCACCCACCAGGCACTGTGGCGGCAGCTACCAGCCGCTGGGTGTACGGGTGCTGGGGGGCATCCAGCACATCGGCCACGCTGCCACTTTCTAGCACCGCGCCGTCCTTCATCACCACCACATCGTGCGCCATGGCGCGGATCACGTCCACGTCGTGGGTGATGAGCAGGTAGCTCAGGCCCTTTTCTTTTTGCAGGCGCTGCAGCAGGCCCAGCACCTGCTGCTGGATGGTCACATCGAGCGCGCTGGTGGGCTCGTCCAGCACCAGCACCTGGGGCTGCACGATCAGGGCACGCGCAATGGCCAGCCGCTGGCGCTGGCCACCGGAGAATTCATGCGGGTATCGCTCGAGCAGACGCGGGTACTGGGCCTCGGCCAGGCCCACCTCGTTCAGCGCGGCCTCGACGCGCACGCGGCGCTGGGCCAGGGTCAGTGTGGGCTCATGCACCTTCAGGCCCTCGCCCACGATCTCTTCGACTGTGAGACGCGGTGACAGCGATGAGAACGGGTCCTGGAACACCACCTGCACCCGGCGACGCAGCTGCTGGTTGGCGGGGGTGTTGCGCGTGGCAGGCTGTTGCCACGCCTGCCCTCCCACCTGCAACTCACCTGCGTATGGCAGCAGCCCCAGGATGGCCTGTGCCAGCGTGGACTTGCCCGAGCCGGATTCGCCCACTACGCCCAGCGTCTGGCCGGGCAGCAGTTGCAGCGTGGCACCTTGCACGGCCACAAACTCGCCCTTCTTGAACCAGCCCCTGATGCCCGGCAATGGCGTGGGGTAAACCACGCGCAGATCCTGTGTCTGCACCACCAGCGCAGTGCCTGCGGGTGGGTCGGCCTCGACCACATCGCGGCGCGGCTGGCTGGCGATCAGGCGACGGGTGTAGGCATGCTGGGGCGCGCCGAACACCTCGGCCACTGGCCCCTGCTCTACCAGCCCCCCCTGCTCCATCACGGCCACACGGTCGGCAAAGCGGCGCACCAGATTCAGGTCGTGCGTGATCAGCAGCACCGCCATGCCCGTCTGGCGCTGCAAGTCGCTCAGCAGGTCCAGGATCTGGCCCCGCAAGGTCACGTCCAGTGCGGTGGTGGGCTCGTCGGCCAGCAAGAGCTTCGGCGCGCTGGCCAGGGCCATGGCGATCATGGCGCGCTGGCGCTGGCCGCCCGAGAGCTGGTGTGGAAAGCTGTTGGCGCGGCGCGCGGGCTCGGGAATGCCGGTTTGCGCCAGCAGCTCGATGGCGGCTTGCGCGCACTGGGCGCCGGTGAGCCCCTTCTTGAGCAACAGGATTTCGGCGATCTGCTGGCCTATCGTCATCAGCGGGTTGAGCGCGGTCATGGGCTCCTGGAACACCATGGCGATGTCGCCGCCGCGCACGCCGCGCATCTCGCGCTCGGTCATCGCCAGCAGGTCGCCCCGCCCTTGCAGCAGGGCCTGGCCGGTGATGGCGGCATTGCCCGCCAATCGCAGCAGGCTCAACGCCGTGATGGTCTTGCCCGAGCCGGACTCGCCCACCAGTGCCAGCTTTTCGCCCGCAGCCAACGTGAAGTTGACGCCGCGCACGACCTCTTTGGAGCCGAAACGCACATGCAAGTCGTGGACGCTCAACAGCGGCAGACCCGCAGCCGAGCCGCCGCCGGGCCGCCCCAAGGCGGCGAGCGCCCCCTCGGAGGGCAGCGAGGACACGCCAGTGCCGAGCGTGGGGGCCGTCATTGGTCTGCCTTTCGCGGGTCGAGGGCATCGCGCAGCGCGTCCCCCATGAAGGTCAGCAACAACAAGGTGACCACCAGCACGCCGAAGGTGGACAACGATATCCACCACGCATCAATGCTGTTCTTGCCCTGGCTGAGCAACTCGCCCAGCGAGGGCGTGCCAGGCGGCACACCCAGGCCCAGAAAATCCAGCGATGTGAGCGCCAGGATGGCCCCGCTCATGCGGAAGGGCAAAAACGTGACCACGGGCGTCAAGCTGTTGGGAAGGATGTGGCGCCAGATGATCTGGATATTGCTCACCCCCAGGGCGCGCGCCGCCTTCACATAGTCAAGCTGGCGGTTGCGCAAGAACTCGGCCCGCACATAGTCCGACAGCCCCATCCAGCCAAACAGGCTCAGCAAGATGAGCAGCAGCGCAATGCTGGGCGCGAATACCGCGCTGAAGATGATGAGCAGATACAGCTCGGGCATGGAGCCCCAGATTTCGATGAAGCGCTGAAACGCCAGGTCGGTCTTGCCGCCAAAAAAGCCCTGGATGGCGCCGGTGAGCATGCCCAGCAACACGCCTGTGATGGTGAGCGCCAGACCAAACAGCACACTCACGCGGAATCCGTACAGCAGCTGCGCCAGCAGATCACGTCCGCGGTCGTCCGTCCCCAGCCAGTTGTCCGCTGTGGGCGCCGAGGGGTTGGGTGCCTTTGCGAAGTAATTGAGCGTGTTGGGGCCGTAGGGGTTCAAGGTGTAAAGCGCCCAGTTGCTGCCAGCGGAGAGGCGCTCCTTGATGAAGGGGTCCAGGTAATCGGTTGGTGTCTCGAAGTCTCCGCCGAAGGTCTTTTCGGGGTAGTCCTTGAGCATGGGGAAGTAGGTTTGCCCCTCGTAGCGCACGATAAGAGGCTTGTCGTTGCTGACCAGCTCGGCACACAGGCTCACCAGCACCAGGGCGCAGAAGATCAGCAGGCTCCAGTACCCCAGGCGATTGCGCTTGAAACGCAGCCACGCGCGGCGGGAGGGCGAGAGCGAAGGCGATGCGGGAGCAGAACTCATCAGGGCCATGGGTTCGTTCGGGCTAGTCAAACTTCACGCGCGGGTCCACCCACACATAACAAAGGTCGCTGACAAGCTTGGTGACCAGCCCGATCAGCGTGAACAAATACAGCGTGCCCAGCACCACGGGGTAGTCGCGGCGGATCACGCTCTCATAGCTGAGCAGGCCCAGGCCATCGAGCGAGAACAGGGTTTCGATGAGCAGCGAGCCCGCAAAGAACGCACCGATGAAGGCAGCGGGAAACCCGGTGATGATGGGGATGAGCGCGTTGCGGAACACATGCTTCCACAGCACCTGCCGCTCGCTCAGGCCCTTGGCACGGGCCGTCAGCACGTACTGCTTGCGGATCTCTTCGAGGAACGCGTTCTTGGTCAGCATGGCCGTCACGGCAAAGCTGCCCAGCACCATGGCGATCACCGGCAGCGTGATGTGCCACAGATAGTCCACGATGCGCGCACCCCAGGACAGCTCGTCCCAGTTGGCCGAAGTGAGCCCCCGCAGCGGAAACCACTGCAGCTGCCCGCCAAAGATGACCAGCAACGCCACACCCAGCACAAAGCCCGGAATGGCGTAGCCCAGCAGGATGAGCAGCGTGGTCACCAGGTCAAACCGCGACCCGGCCCGCACCGCCTTGGCCACGCCCAACGGCACGGCGACGAGGTAGCTGATGAAGAAGGTCCAGAGGCCCAGGCTGATGGAGACGGGGAGCTTTTCACGGACAAGGTCCCAGACGGCTTTTCGTTGATAGAAACTCTGCCCCAGGTCAAACCGTGCAAACGACCACAGCATTTGCGCGAAGCGCTCATGCGCGGGCTTGTCGAACCCGTACAGCGCCTTAATTTCCTCAAGTTGCTTAGGGCTCAACCCTTGGCGGCCACGGTAATCCCCTCCCGCCCCTGAACTCGGCGAAGCGCCCTCCCCACCAGAAGAGCGCCCCTGCAACTGCGACACCAGTTGCTCCACCGGCCCGCCTGGCACAAACTGGATGACCACAAACGTCAGCAGCAGCACCCCCAGCAACGTGGGCACCATCAACAAGATGCGTTTGAGTATGTAGCTGAACATGCTGTGAGACCCTAGCGGTTGGTTGGCGAAGCCCACCACGTGGCGGCAGCCCAAGAGTCCGGCTGGTAATAGGGGGGAATTGTCGGGGGCAGTACAAAACCTGCGGGCCGATAGCCTACAAAAAACTCATCGCTATACCACTGCGGGATCGAGTAGTAGCCGTGCGACAAAACGCGATCAAGCGCGCGCATCGCGGCAGACACGTCAGCTTTGGTCTTGGCTGAGAGCACTGAGCGAATCAGGCTGTCCACCGCAGGATCTGCAATCCCCCACATATTGGCTGAGCCAGGCGTCACGGCGGCTTTGGAGCCAAAGTACTCAAAAAGATCGCTGCCTGGAGAATTTCGCCCAGGAATGCGAAGGCTGCCCAGCTCGAATTCAAACTCATCCATTCGCTGCTGATAGAGAGCCCCATCGACATTGCGTATCTTTAGATTGATACCCAGCTTTTTCAATGCAATCTGCATGGGACTGACCAGCCGCACCGAGGATGGCTGTGCGTTCAGGTACTCCATCTCGAACGCCTCACCTTGCGCGTTTCTCAAGGCTCCATCACGGTAGACCCACCCGGCCTCCGCAAGCAACTGTTTGGCTTGGCGCAGGTTGTCCCGCAAGCTAGATGGAGGCAGAGTGCTGGGTGATCGCAAAGCTGGGCCAAAAACATCGGGGGTTAACTTGTCGCGCAACGGCTCTAGCAAAGCCATTTCCGCAGGCCCCGGCAACCCAGACGCGTGGAAGTCACTGTTCGGAAAATACCCCTCCACCCGCTTGTACAAGCCATAAAACATCTGTCGATTGAGCCATTCGAAATCCATCGTTAAAGCAATGGCCTTGCGAACTCGAATGTCCTTGAACTTGGGATCTCGCAGGTTGAATGTGTAGCCCTGAAAGTCACCAGGGTTGCGGTGCTCGAAAACCTGCTTCTTGACTGCTCCAGAGTCGAACGCTTTGCCTTTGTATTGACGCGCCCAGTTTTTAGAAATGAATTCCCGCTTCAAGTCATATTCGCCCGCTTTGAGCCCTTCAAAGCGGCTGGTGTCATCGAGGTAAAGCTTGTAGGTAATTCGGTCGAAGTTATATTGCCCTTTACGCACCGGCAAAGCAGCACCCCAATAACTTTTGTCACGAACATAAGTAATATCGCGCCCCAATTGAGCACTGGATGGCCGATAAGGTCCCGATGCAATCGGTAATTCTGTGATGACAGCATCAAAAGGTTTTCCAGCCCCCCACTTCCGACTGAAGACCGGCACACTTCCCGCCAGCAGCGGGAGTTCTCGATTGGAACTTGCGAATTCAAATTTGACCAAGCGCTCATCCAACGCTCGGACCATCTTGATATCCCCAAAGATCGTCTTGAACTGCGGCGATGCCTGCTTGCTCATCAGGGTGTTGAAAGAATGGACCACATCGGCGGCCATCACTGCGGACCCATCGCTGAATCGCGCTTCCTTGCGAATGCGGAAGGTTGCTGACAGGCCATCCGACGGCACCTCCACATCTTCTGCGAGCAAGCCATACCCTGTAGATGGCTCCTCCGAATTACCGGTCAATAAGGACTCGAAAACCAAATCCAACATCCCTGCAGGCGGGGTTCCTTTCAAAGTGAACGGATTGAATTTGTCGAAGTTGGTGACCGCGATGGGCGGGACCAAGCGTATCTCGCCTCCCTTCGGAGCGTCGGGATTGACATAGTCAAAATGGGTAAAGTCAGGCGGGTACTTCACGTCGCCAAACTGTGAATAAGCATGTGCGGCCCAAGAGGTTGGGCCAACAACAATGCCACACACAGCACACAGCACCGTGCGGGCCCAGCGAGAACAGACTGCTACAAGGCGCATGCGACAATTCTGCACTACGTTCGCAGGGGCTTGCAGCCAAAGCCGCATATCCACATGCACCGGGCGCCAAGCCTGCATTCCGCTATTCCACAAGGAGATTTCACATGGGTTTTCTGACCGGCAAGAAGCTGCTCATCACGGGCGTGCTGTCCAACCGCTCCATCGCCTACGGCATTGCCAAGGCCTGCCACGAGCAAGGCGCCGAACTGGCGTTCAGCTACGTGGGCGAGCGCTTCAAGGACCGCATCACCGACTTTGCGGCCGAGTTCAACTCCCAGCTGGTGTTTGACTGCGACGTGGCCAGCGACGAGCAGATCGCGCGGATGTTCGCGGATCTGTCGCAGACCTGGCCGAAGTTTGACGGCTTTGTGCACAGCATCGGCTTTGCACCGCGCGAAGCGATTGCGGGCAACTTTCTGGACGGCCTGAGCCGCGAAGGCTTCCGCATTGCACACGACATCAGCGCCTACAGCTTCCCGGCCATGGCCAAGGCGGCCCTGCCCTATCTGAACGACAAGTCGTCGCTGCTGACACTGAGCTACCTGGGCGCGCTGCGCTCCATCCCCAACTACAACACCATGGGTCTGGCCAAAGCCAGCCTGGAAGCCAGCGTGCGCTACCTGGCAGAGGCCGTGGGCCGCACCGAAGACGGCCGCAGCATCCGCGCCAACGGCATCAGCGCAGGCCCCATCAAGACGCTGGCTGCCAGCGGCATCAAGGACTTTGGCAAGCTGCTCAGCCGCGTGGCCGATGCCTCGCCCCTGCGTCGCAACGTCACGATTGAGGACGTGGGCAATGTGGCGGCCTTCCTGCTGTCGGACCTGGCCTCGGGCATGACCGCCGAGATCACCTATGTGGATGGCGGCTTCAGCCAGACAGCGGGCCTGAGCGCCGACCAGGTGTAAATCCTCACCAGGGCTACACGCTCACTACGTAATTGGCTTCTAGCGCACATAAATCATGCGCTAGAAGCTATTTTTTTGATAGCACCACCCAATCTATGCTCCGCAGACACTGGCTGGCCTGTATGGGCCTTGCACCCCTGGCGGCACTTGCAATACCCCAGGCCTGGGCCGCCGATGCACCCGCCCTGTTGCTGGCCAATGTGTACCGCCCCGGCATGCGGCTGGCGGACTACTGGGTGAGCGAAAAATACGATGGCGTGCGCGGCTTTTGGGACGGCCACACGCTGCGCACGCGGGGTGGTGAGACCGTGGCGGCCCCGGCATGGTTCACTGCCGGCTGGCCTGAAACTCCCATGGACGGCGAGCTGTGGGCAGGACGCGGCCGGTTCAGCCACGCCCAGTCCACCGTACGCCAGCAGCAGCCGGACGATGCCGCATGGCGCGAGATGCGCTTTATGGTGTTTGACCTGCCCGCCCATGGCGGCACGTTTGACCAGCGCCTTCCTGCACTGAACAAGCTGGTCGAAGCGCTGGACCAGGCTTGGGTGCAGGCGGTGCCACAACAGCGTGTGGCGAGTGACGCCGCACTCCAGAAGTTGCTACTGCGCACCGTGCGTGCGGGTGGCGAAGGACTGATGCTGCACCGTGGCGCATCGATGTACCGCGCAGGTCGCAGTGACGATCTCATCAAGGTCAAGACCCACGAAGACACCGAGGCCCGTGTGGTGGCCCATCTGCCCGGCCAAGGCCGCCACGCGGGGCGGCTGGGTGCCCTGGTGGTGGAGATGCCTTCGGGCCAGCGGTTCCGGCTGGGCGCAGGGTTGACCGACGCCGAGCGCGATCACCCGCCGCCCGTGGGCAGCTGGGTGACCTACCGCTTTCGGGGCGCCCACGACAGCGGAGTGCCGCGCTTCGCGAGTTTTGTGCGGGTGCGAGAGGACATGCCGCCGGTTCGCTGACGGGGCCACAGCAACCCCTGACTTAGCTCGGCCCGGCGATGCACCGGCCATGCACGGCAGGCAGGCTGCAGTTCCCATCAGCTGCGCAGTCAGTTCGGCAACAGGACCTTGTCCACCACGTGGATCACGCCGTTGGACTGGTACACGTCGGCAATCCTCACCGTCGCCGTACCGCCCTTTTCGTCCGTCACCATGACGGCATTGCCGCTGGCCTTGGCGGTGAGCGTACCGCCCGCCACCGTCTTGAGACTGGCCATGCCTTTGCCGTCAGCAATCATCTTGGACAACGCAACAGCGTCGTACTTGCCCGCTACCACGTGGTAGGTGAGCACCTTGGTCAGAGTGGGCTTGCTCTCGGGCTTGAGCAGCGTGTCCACCGTGCCGGCGGGCAATGCGGCAAACGCCGCATTGGTGGGCGCAAACACGGTGAACGGACCAGGGCCTTTCAGCGTCTCCACCAGGCCAGCCGCCTTGACCGCAGCCACCAGGGTGGTGTGGTCCTTGGAGTTCACGGCGTTGTCGATGATGTCCTTGCTGGCCAGCATGGGCGCACCGCCCACCATGACCTGTGCCGCGGCAGGCACTGCGGCAGCGGCCATGGCTGCGGTGAGGGCGATGGTGGCAAGGCGGGCGTTGAATCGAAGGGTCATGGGAATCTCCTGAGAGGTGTGTGAAGACAGTCGTCACCGCATGAAAACCACGCGGCTGACAGTCAATACGGCAGCACCACAACAGCGGATTCAAATGCACAAAAAAATCGCTCCGCCAGCCATGCCGGGGGAGCGATTTTCGAGACGCTGGTGCACCCACACACCAGCGCGAAGACGTTCTTACACGTTGCGCCCGTACGGGCCGTCGTCGCCCACCTGCACCAGGTTCTTGGCGGTCGCCAGTGGCTTGGGGTTCTTGCCGGTCTTGCCTTGCTCTGCCACGCAGTCCGCGTAGTAGCGCACCTGGCCGTTCTCGTCTTCCACTTCCACCAGGCCGTGGATATCGGTCTCAAAGCCCGGACACAGCTTGGCGAATTCGCGCGCGAACTTGAGGTAGTCCACGATCTTCTTGTTGAACACCTCGCCCGGGATCAGCAGCGGAATGCCTGGGGGGTACGGTGTGACCAGGCCCACAGTGATGCGGCCTTCCAGGTGGTCGATCTCCACGCGCTCGGTGGTGCGGTGCGCAATGTGCGCGTACGCATCCGAGGGCTTCATGGCGGGCGTGAGGTCCGACAGGTACATCTCGGTGGTCAGGCGCGCGATGTCGTACTTGGCGTACATCTCGTGCACATGCTGGCACAGGTCCTTGAGGCCCATGCGTTCGTAGCGCTTGTGCTGCTGGCAGAACTCGGGAAGGATGCGCCACATGGGCTGGTTCTTCTCGTAGTCGTCCTTGAACTGCTGCAGCGCAGTCAGCAGCGTGTTCCAGCGGCCCTTGGTGATGCCGATGGTGAACATGATGAAGAAGCTGTACAGGCCCGTCTTCTCCACCACCACGCCGTGCTCGGCCAAGTACTTGGTCACGATGGACGCGGGGATGCCAGTCTTGTCGAACTTGCCGTCCAGGCTCAGGCCCGGCGTGACGATGGTGGACTTGATCGGGTCCAGCATGTTGAAGCCGTCAGCCAGCTGGCCGAAGCCGTGCCACTTGCTGCCCTTCTTGCTCTTGCTGTCGCTGCGGATGATCCAGTCTTCTGCGCGACCAATGCCCTCGTCGGTGAGCTTTTCAGGGCCCCAGACCTTGAACCACCAATCGTTCTTGCCGAACTCTTCTTCCACCTGGCGCATGGCGCGGCGGAAGTCCAGTGCCTCCAGAATGCTTTCTTCCACCAGCGCGGTACCGCCGGGCGGCTCCATCATCGCGGCGGCCACATCGCAGCTGGCGATGATGCTGTACTGAGGGCTGGTGCTGGTGTGCATCAGGTACGCCTCGTTGAACAGGTGGCGGTCGAGCTTGGTGGTCTGCGAGTCCTGCACCAGCACATGCGATGCCTGGCTGATACCGGCGAGCAGCTTGTGGATGGACTGTGTGGCGTACGTCACCGAATGTTTGGGGCGCGTGCGCTTTTTGCCCATGGCGTGGTAGCTGCCATAGAACGGGTGGAACGCTGCGTGCGGCAGCCAGGCCTCGTCAAAGTGCAGGTTGTCCACATAGCCATCGAGCATGCCCTTGATGGTCTCAGTGTTGTACAGCACGCCGTCGTAGGTGGACTGCGTGAGCGTCAGCACGCGGGGCTTGACCTTCTTGGCATCCACGCCTTTGAGCAGCGGGTTTGCCTTGATTTTGGCCTCGATGGCCTTGGGCTCGAACTCGCTTTGCGGGATGGGGCCGATGATGCCGAAGTGGTTGCGCGTGGGCTTCATGAACACCGGGACGGCCCCGGTCATGATGATGCTGTGCAGGATGGACTTGTGGCAGTTGCGGTCCACCACCACCACATCCCCGGGCGCCACAGTGTGGTGCCACACCATCTTGTTGGATGTGGACGTGCCGTTGGTCACAAAGAAGCAGTGGTCGGCATTGAAGATGCGCGCGGCGTTGCGCTCGCTCTCGCCAATGGCGCCGTTGTGGTCCAGCAGCTGGCCCAGCTCTTCCACCGCGTTGCAAACGTCGGCGCGCAGCATGTTTTCGCCGTAGAACTGGTGGTACATCTGGCCCACGGGGCTCTTCAGGAACGCAACGCCGCCGGAGTGACCGGGGCAGTGCCAGCTGTACGAGCCGTCTTCGGCGTAGTCCAGCAGCGCCTTGAAGAACGGTGGCTGCACGCTCTCCAGGTAGCTCTTGGCCTCGCGGATGATGTGGCGCGCCACGAATTCGGGGGTGTCCTCGAACATGTGGATAAAGCCGTGCAGCTCGCGCAGGATGTCGTTGGGCAGGTGGCGGCTGGTCTTGGTCTCACCGTGCACATAAATGGGCACTTCGGCGTTCTTGCGGCGCACCTCGCCAATGAAGTTGCGCAGGCTCAGCACGATGGGGTCCAGCCCTTCGCCCTCGGAGAATTCTTCATCGTCGATGGACAAGATGAAGGCACTGGCGCGGCTTTGCTGCTGCGCAAACTGCGAGAGATCGCCATAGCTGGTGACCCCGACCACTTCAAAGCCCTCGGCCTCAATGGCCTGTGCAAGCGCACGAATGCCAAGCCCCGAGGTGTTCTCGGAACGATAGTCTTCATCGATGATGATGATGGGAAAGCGAAACTTCATGCGCAGCCTCCAAGGAGCCGTGGCCTGCCCGGCCAAAAAACGAAATAGGCGCGAAGTGTAAGGAATAACGTTGACGCGCCTTTGAACTGCCATCCTTTTGACCCAGAATGTGGTGCACTAAACACAACCACACAAGGAGGTTCTACATGGAGGCATCCACCATCTGGTGGCTGGCAGCAGGGGCCGTGGTCGTCGCAGAACTGCTCACCGGCACGTTCTATTTGCTAATGGTGGCCTTGGGGCTGGTAGCCGCCGCCGTGGCCGCCCACCTGGGGCTGGCGTCCGCAATGCAGATGGTGTCTGCCGCCATTGTGGGCGGCGGGGCTGTCGTGGCCTGCTACCTGCTGCGGAGAAAGCGCCCCGGCGATCCGTCTGCACGTGCGGACCGCAGCGTGAACATGGATGTAGGCGAAACCATCCTCATCGAAAGCTGGAGCCCCGACGGCACCACCACCGTGAAGTACCGGGGCGCCCAATGGACGGCTATGCACCGCCCCGGCGTCACCCCGTCTACTGGCATGCATCGCGTCGCCGAGCTGGTGGGCAACCGCTTGCTGGTGGACCCGCTGTAAACACCGCAGACTCCCTGTCGATACCCAAGAAAGGCTTCCCATGGAAATTGCCATCGTCATCCTGATCATTGCTGTGATCTTCATCGCCCGCTCGGTCAAGGTCGTGCCCCAGCAAAACGCCTGGGTCAAGGAACGCCTGGGCAAATATGCGGGCACGCTGACCCCCGGGCTGAACTTTCTGATCCCCTTTGTGGACAAGGTCGCCTACAAACACAGCCTGAAGGAAATTCCGCTCGATGTGCCCAGCCAGGTCTGCATCACGCGCGACAACACGCAGCTGCAGGTGGACGGCATCCTGTACTTTCAGGTCACCGACCCGATGCGCGCCAGCTATGGGTCGAGCAACTACATCATGGCCGTGACCCAGCTGGCGCAGACCTCGCTGCGCTCGGTCATCGGCAAGCTCGAACTCGACAAGACCTTCGAAGAGCGCGACATCATCAACGCGCAGGTGGTGCAGGCCATCGACGAAGCCGCTCTGAACTGGGGTGTGAAGGTGCTGCGTTATGAAATCAAGGACCTGACCCCGCCCAAGGAAATCCTGCACGCCATGCAGGCCCAGATCACTGCGGAGCGGGAGAAGCGCGCACTGATCGCTGCGTCTGAGGGGCGCCGCCAGGAGCAGATCAACATCGCCACGGGCGAACGCGAGGCCTTCATCGCCCGCTCCGAGGGCGAAAAACAGGCCGTCATCAACAAGGCCCAGGGCGAAGCCGAATCCATCAAGGCCGTGGCCGAAGCCAACGCCCAGGCCATCGAACGCGTGGCCGCAGCAATCCGCCAGCCCGGCGGCGAGCAGGCCGTGCAGCTCAAGGTGGCTGAAAAAGCCGTGGATGCCTACAGCCAAGTCGCGTCAGACGCCACCACCACCCTCATCGTGCCCAGCAACATGACCGAGGTGTCGGCGCTGATCGGCTCGGCGATGAAGATGGTGCAGACATCCAACAAGGCAGGCTGACAAAGCGGCGGCCCACTGAAATTTTCAGGCGATACCGATCAGTGACCGGAATGCACCCAATCCTGTGGCTATAATAGAGGGCTTCGGAGAGGTGGATGAGCGGTTTAAGTCGCACGCCTGGAAAGCGTGTGTGGGCTAATCCCCACCGCGGGTTCGAATCCCGCCCTCTCCGCCACATATCAACCCAGGTGATTCCGGTCACCTGGGTTTTTTGTTGTGGGGGCTGGCTTTTTGCGCACAGGACCCCGGCGCTTTGGGCTGAACATCAACGACTGTGCGCCCCGCTCGGCGCATGACAGTGTCCGCGACAGCCATGGCCATTCATGTCAACGACCCAGCGATTGCGGGGCTGGGGCTGACCTCCAGCGTGGTGCGCAGGAGCACGCCGGGTGCAGTGCCCACACTGGACCTGCAGGCCATACAGGTCCCAGGCTGGTCTACCACCATGCCAGGGATGGCTGCGAACACTGCCAGGCCAGCGATACGCCCGCCATTCTGAGAGGGCTGGCGCGGGCGCCGGTCAAAAAGCTCATGGTGGTCCATGGCGGCGCCAACCCCCATCGGTGATGAGTGTGCAGGCCAACATTGGCCCGGCTTCATTGGCATCGAGCAGGAAGCCATTGCCCAGATCACCGCGTGGATTCAGACGCCCGCGCCCTGATCTATGCATGCCGCGATGACCGCTGGACGGCTCTACAGGAGCCCTCTGCAGTCCGTCCGCTTGGCACTCCATCCGCCTCCCACTCAAGGCCCTGAACCGGACCTCCGGACGCTGGCAGGGCGCGGAACGTTTCTGGCAGGTTTGTAAAGGCAACAGGCCGTAACAGTTGCCCATGGAGCCCTGTTATGGCACTTGTCTTACACGCGGAACTGCGGCACTTTGCTGAAATCCTAGCCAGCAGCCATTGAGGTTGCACCGGGAGGTCATTGCGGCCCCCACCCCTTTTTCAAAAGGACTTCACCATGAAACGCCATTCCTTACCGCCGGGAGCGCGCGCGTTGATAGCGTTCATCGGAACCGTGGTGCTGGCAGTGCTGGCGGCGGTGTCATTGCTGATGCCGGACGTGGCCGTGCAGTCTGTGGATTCGATGTCGCACGGGCTTACCGGGCTCGACCAGATTTTGTCCACCAGCTTTCTGGACCACTGAGTTGTGATGCGTGCAGGAGTGGCTGGCGCTGCGCTGCAGCGCGTGTGGGTCCAAACAGCAACACAGTAGCAAAAAGCATAGCATCGGGGTACCATTCGGCGCTGCACACCGGGACTTTTCGGTGGCATTCTGGAATGGAGGACGATCGTGACCACACGTTTTCGCATCTCTGCAAACCGTTTTTCCTTGATTCACTCCCCGAAATTCTGGGGTTCGATGGTGTTGCTGGCCGCTGTGGCGGGCTGTTCCAGTCCCCGCGACAACGCCTTGGACGAGTTCTCGCGCTGGTACGACGGTGCCAGGGCCCAGGCCCAGGCAGGGGCCATGAGCTGGAGCGAGCTTTACAAGCAAAGCTTTGACCGCCTGACCGCCCTGCCCCCCTCCCTGCAACAAGACACACGTCTCGAAAACACGGTGCTGCTGCTGTCTGTGGCCCGCAAGCTGGAGTCCAACGAGATCAGCCCCCAGCAGTTCGCCATGGAGCGAGACGACATCGAGACCCAGTTGCAGGCTCGCCTGCGCTGACGAAGCCACCAGCAGCGGCAATGCAGCTTCTGGCGGCCTGGTCAATGGCTTGAGGCGGTTGCTGAAGCAACTGGGGCGGCTTTTTTGCCCCGCCCCGGCTCGTTACCTGCCGACTCCCTAGCATGGCGGCCAACGCTATCGAGACGTAGACCCCGACTGCTCCACCACCCCCACGCGACGGCGCAACGCATCGGCTGCCGCAGTGTCCCCGGTAGCCTCTGCCCTTTGCACCTGCAGCAGCAACCATGCCATCAGCGGCCTGCGCCAGCCCTGTGCCGACGCGGTATCGGTGGCTGTGGCGATGACTGCCGGGCTGGCGTGCCCCGTCTGCAACAACACGCCCGCCGCCACCAGGCGCGAAAGGGGGTCGGCAATGCCCGCCAAGCTGGCAGCGTTGCCTGCCGTGGCGACCGCACGCTGCGCCGGTGGCAAGAGAGCCACCTGGCCGGCCTGCACGCGGCCCGCCAGATAGTCTGCGTAGGCCTGCTCGGGTGCGGCGGCATCGGCGCGCAAGGCCTCAAAACGCTCGCACGGTTCGGTGACCAGACTCGCCATCTGGGCCGCGCAGCGCATCAGCTCCACGCGCGCCAGCAGATCGGGGCGACCCGTGCGCGCCACTTCGGCGCGGGCCCGGTCCCATTCGAGCTTCTCCACGCGCGCGTTGCCGGACAGGTAGGCCTCGATGGCCTTCTGGGACGCGCCCTGGGCGTTCATCTGCCAGTCAGGCACCGGGGGTTGGCTGGAACACGCAGCCAATGCGAAGGCACAGCCGATGGACAGGAGCCGCAATGCAGCCCGCAAACGAGGTGCAGCAGAGGGGTTCATGGCAGCTTCAGCTCCGTGTCGCGTGCAAAGGGCCATTTGCGGTTGATCTCGTTGACCAGGCTTTCCACCTTGCGCAGATTGCTTTCCACCTCGGCGCGCAACGCGCCCAGGTCCGTCGTGGCTTCGCGGGCATTGGCGCCAATGGCCTGGGCCTCCACCAGCACGGCATCCACCTTCTTGAGGCTGGTGCGGGTGTCGGACAACAAACCATTGAGCTGGGCCACGGTGGCACGCACCTCAGGCACCAGCGCGTCCTTGTTGCCCTCGCTGCCAAACACCTGTTTGTCGGCGCGGGCGGCCATGCCGTCCAGGCGCGCCAGCAGCGCGTTGGTGCGCTCCAGCGTGGCCACAATCTTCTTCGCATCGGCTTCGTTGCCCATCAACACGCCCAGGGCGCCGCCGGGCCCGTTCAGGCGCTCCGTGAGGGCCTTGACGTTGGTCAGGGTGTTGCCCAGCGCGGCGTCGGGCGACGTCAGGGCGTTCAGGTTGGTCAGCAGCTCGCGCGCGGTGGCCATGAGCTGCGGGATCTCCGCCGTGGCATCTCCGCGCAACACCGGCCGCACGGCACCATCGGGCAGTGCGGGGTCGGTCAGGATGCCAGAGTACGCCCGGATGTTGGTGCCCCCCACCAGACCGCGTACCAGCGTGAACACGCTGGACTCGCGCAGCCAGTGCGCGTCCTTGCGGGGCACGTCCACCAGGATGCGGGCATTGCCCGATTCGGCCAGCTCGATGCGCCGCACGCGGCCAATGGGAAAGCCCGAGAAGGTCATGTCCATGCCCACCACCACGCCTTCGGAGTCATCGGCCGTCAGCACCAGCGTCTGCGTGGGCTCAAAAGCGCCCCGCGCATACAGCAGGTACAGGCCCGAACCCACGATGAGGGCCAGGGTGAACAACAGCAGCGCCGCAGCCTTGAGTTCCAGATAGGCCACCGGGCGCAGGGTCTCGACCGGAGGCGCGTCGGCCCCGGCGGGGCTATGCGATGGGGGAGGAGGATGGTCGTTCATGTCGTGGGTTTATGCGGGTGGGTGCGACCGGCGCGGGCCGTCAGTAGTAGTTGCCCATGAGCGAGGCCACCTCGATCAGCAGCAGCACCGCAAACATGCGGGCCAGGCCGCCCAGTTCCGAGTCGGGCTGGGTGCGTTCGCCGCTGTCATACAGCCCGGCAGCCATGGGGATCAGCGCCACGGCCAGGCTGAAGAACAGGGTCTTGAGCACAAACACCATGGTCACGCTGGGCGAAAACACCTGGCCGAACATGCGCGTGTAGCTCGGCAGCCCCGCCATGTTGAAGCCGTACACCCCCAGGTACGCCAGCACCAGCGCCACCACGCAACTGAGCGCAGCCAGCGTGACGCAGGCAAACACCCCGGCAATCACGCGGGGCAGCAGTTCGATGCGCACCGGGTCAGAGCCCTGGCGGCGCAGCGCCTCGAACCGGCCCGTGAGCCGCAGGTGCGCCAGTTGCGAGCCGTTGGGAATGGTGCAGCGCATGGCCACAAACAAGGCGGCTGTGAGCGGGATGAGCTCCAGCACCAGCACGCGGATCACCATCTCCAGCGCATAGCGCGACAGCCCGTAGCTCAGCGCCGTGACCACCACAATGCGCGTGAGCACCAGGCTGATGAGCGCCGCCAGCACCGTGAAGCCCAGCAGCACAGGCGCCGTGTCCAGGTACAGGTGCCGGGCCAGCGCGCGGCGGGTGCCCTTGCCGTAGCTGGACGGCGACAACACCAGCACCAGCACCACCGCGCCCAGGTACAGGATGCGCCACCAGGCCACCGCCCAGCGCCGCGCCGTGTTCCACACACGTTCGGGCAGGGAGAGGCCGGGAAGGCGCGAGATCATGGGCGGATCATAGCGGGGGCATGCGCCAGGGCAGCCCATGGCAGGCCTCTGGAGATATTTGGGCCATTTTCGGGCGGTAGCGTTACAAACATATGCCCAAGCAGCTATCAATTAAATAGCAAATAGCGCACACGCAGCCACGCCGTACAACAACTGCTCACACATGGCGCTTGCCCTGGCCGGGAAGGGCGTTGACGCCCACGGGCTGCGCGTCAGCCCGCGCATGCAGCGCTTCGATGATGCGGCAGGTGGCGTCCGCGCCATCACAGCGGCTGCGCAGCGCCTGCAGGTCGGCCTCCAGCGCCTGCAGCTCGGCCAGGCGGGTGCGCACATGCACCAGGTGGGCATCCAGCGTGTCGCAGGCGGCATGGCAGTCGGTCTTGCTGTCCCAGTCCAGCGCCAGCAAGGTCCTGACCTCGTCCAGCGACATGTCCATGGCGCGGCACAGGCGGATAAACCGCAGCTGGTGTACGTCGGCGCTGCTGTACAGGCGGTAGCTGTTGTCGCCGCGCGCACCGGGCGGCAGCAGCCCCTCTTTTTCGTAGTACCGGATGTTGGCGGCCGACACGCCGGACTGCTGGGCGGCCTCGCCAATCCGGAACTGTGCAGCGTGGGGATCCATGGGCTTGACCTTCAAGTGACTTTAAGGTTTCCAATGATGCCATCGCTTTCCAAAACCGCCAGGAGAAAACACCATGTCCGCCCACTGCCATCACGGCCATCACGACCACAGCGCTCCCGGCCACAGCCACGATGCCCCCGCCAGCGCAGACCCGCGCTACCGCCGCATCCTGTGGATTGCGCTCGTCGTCAACGCCGCCATGTTTGTGGTGGAACTGGGCGCGGGCACCCACTCGGGCTCGGCGTCGCTGCTGGCCGACGCCATCGACTTTCTGGGCGATGCGGCCAACTATGGCCTGTCGCTGTGGGTGCTGGCCATGGCGCTGACCTGGCGCGCGCGCGCCGCGCTGCTCAAAGGCGCCAGCATGCTGGCGTTTGGCGTGTTCGTGATCGGCCGGGTGGCCTGGGGGGTGTGGCAAGGGGTTCCGCCCGAGCCCTTCACCATGGGTGGTGTGGGCCTGCTGGCGCTGGCGGCCAACCTGGGTGTGGCCGCCCTGCTCTACGCCTGGCGCGAGGGTGACGCCAACATGCGCGGCGTGTGGCTGTGCACGCGCAACGACGCGCTAGGCAACCTGGCCGTGATGGCGGCCGCGCTGGGGGTGCTGGGCACGGGCACGGCCTGGCCCGACCTGGCGGTGGCGGCCGTCATGGCGGGCCTGGCCATCAGCGGCGGCTGGAGCGTGATCCGCCACGCGCGGCAGGAGCTGGCCAGCACCGCCGGCGTCCCCGCAGCACACGGGCACTGATCCATGCGCGTACGCCTGTCCACTCCGCTCCATGCACCGCCCGAATGGGTGGCTGCGCAACTGCAAAGCACATCAGTGTTCCGCCACATCACGGCGCCTCTGGTGCGGTTCAAGCGCCCTGGCGGCGCGCCCTGGCCCACCCACTGGTCTCCCGGTGATCTGCCGTTGCAGATGCGGCTGCTGGGGCTACTGCCCATGGGCTCGCAAACCGTGCGCATCTCCATCGAGCCATCTGCCCAGGCCGGTGCCTGGCCCACGCTGCGCGACAACGGCGAGGGCACGCTGATGCGGCGCTGGGACCACCGCATCACGCTGCAGCCGCTGCGGGGCGGCCGCACGCTCTATACCGACGACATCGACGTGGTCGCGCGCCACCTGCCCTGGCTGATGACGCCCCTGAGCGCGGCGTTTGCCCAGGTGTTCTACCGGCACCGACAACGGCGCTGGCGCCAGCTGGCGGCACGCCACGCTGCAGCACCCATGGCTGACCCCTTGCAGAGGGGGCGCGCATTCGACCACCTGCTGGCAGCGTTTGCGCGCGATGCCGGCGCACCGCCTGCCGCCCGCTGGCACTGGCTGGAGGCCGCGCACGTGCTGGGGCAGACCACGCTGTCCCTGCATTGGCGGTCACACAGCGCCATGCTGCGCTACGCCCTGCAGTTGCGCGACCTGCGCGAGGCCGGCGGACAGGTACTGCGGCTGGCACTGGTGCCCCTGGGCCACGCGCTGGCGCGGCTGCCCATCGGCAACACGGGCCGGGCGCAGGTCAGTGCGCTGGCGCCTATGGCGCCGCAGCCGCACATCACGCGGCTGATCGACGGTGCTTTGGCGGCTGCCAGCCTATCGGCCACCCAATTTCAGCCAAAAACCGATGCTGGCGCTTGAATCATATGCGCTGGTAGCTATCAAATCAGGAGTAAGCGGTTGACCGGCGCGATGGCAAGCTGGCACCCGGAAGTTGACGCACGACAAGCCCGGCATGGGGCTTGCATGGTCCAATCCCATGCCTGTGCGCCGCCCTCTGCCCCGGGGGCCGCGAGCACAGCCTTCATCCCTTTGCCCTTTGCCCATGCCATCCCGCTCCCCTGCCGCCCCCACAGCCCCCGCCCCGCTGGTCGTGCCCCACAGCCTGACGGAAGACGCCGTGGCCATCTTCACCGGGGTGCTGCTCATCTCGGTGGGGGTGGCGTTTTTCACCAGCGCGGGGTTGCTCACGGGTGGCACGGCGGGGCTGGCGTTCTTGTTGCACTACGCCACGGGCATCGGCTTTGGCAAGATCTTCTTTGTGCTCAACCTGCCGTTTTACTGGCTGGCGCTGCGCAAGCTGGGCCGGGCCTTCACCGTCAAGACTTTCATCGCGGTGCTGCTGTTGTCGCTGCTGACCGAGCTGCAGTCGCAACTGCTGCAGTTCGCGCAGTTGCAGCCGCTGTATGCCGCCATTGCGGGCGGGCTGATCACGGGCACGGGGTTTCTGGTGCTGTTCCGCCACCGCTGCAGCCTGGGCGGCGTGGGCATTGCGGCGCTGTACCTGCAGGACCGCTACGGCTGGCGCGCAGGCAAGGTGCAGATGGCGGTGGACTGCTGCATCGTGCTGCTGGCCCTGTGGACGGTGGAGCCCGTGCGCGTGGCTTGGTCCATTGCGGGCGCCGTGGCGCTCAACCTGGTGCTGGCCATGAACCACCGGCCGGGCCGCTACATGGCGGTGTAGGCCCCGGCCAAGGGCGGTTGAGCGCCCTGCAGAGACACACCTTCTACGTGGACACCTGCCAGCCCAGCCCACTGTGCAGCCGGTGCTCCAGCACCTCGATGGGCACCGGGCGGCTGAACAGGTAGCCCTGCCACAGTGTGCAGCCGTGGCGCTCCAGAAACGCGCGCTGCGCCTCGGTCTCCACCCCCTCGGCAATCACGTCGATGCCCAGGCTCTGCGCCATGCCGATGATGGTCTGCACGATGAGCGCGTCGGTGTGCTGGATGCCAATGTTGCGCACAAAGCTCTGGTCGATCTTGAGCTGGTCCAGCGGCAGCCGCGTGAGGTACGACAGCGACGACTGGCCGGTGCCGAAGTCGTCCATCGAAAAGCGCAGGCCCAGCGCGCGCAGTGCATTCATCTTGGCGATGGTGTCGTCCACGTTGTCCAGCGCCAGACTCTCGGTCAGCTCCAGCTTCAGGCGGTCGGGCCGCGCGCCGGTCTGCCGCAGCACGGCCACCACCTGCTCCATGAAGTCGGCCTGGCGGAACTGGCGCGCGCTCACATTCACCGCCAGTTGCAGGTCGGCCGTGGCAGGGTGGTCCTGCCAGCGGCGCAGCTGGCTGCAGGCGGTCTGCAGCACCCACAGGCCGATGGGCAGGATCAGCCCGGTCTCTTCGGCCAGCGGGATGAACTCGAACGGCGGCACCATGCCGCGCGCCGGGTGGTTCCAGCGGATCAGTACCTCGGCCCCCACCACATGCTTGCCGCAGCCCACCTGCACCTGGTAGTGCAGTGTGAACTGGCCCTGTTCCAGGGCCGTGCGCAGATCATTCTCCAGCGCCGCGCGGGCAGTGACGGCGGCCTGCATGCGCGGGTCAAAAAAGCGGATGCCATTGCGCCCGGCGGTCTTGGCAGCATACATGGCCAGGTCGGCGTGCTTGACCACATCTTCCACCGTCTGCGCCTGGCCGCTGAACAGCACTGCGCCCACACTGGTGGTGCTGTGCACATGGTGTGATGCGAGCTGGTAGGGCTGGTTGAGCGCGGCCAGAATCTTTTCGCCCACCATCTGCGCCTGCTCGGCAGCGTCCGTGGCGAGTGCGCCCAGGTCTTCCAGCAGCACCAGAAACTCGTCACCACCCAGCCGCGCGACGGTGTCACCTTCACGCACACAGGCCGTCAACCGCTGGGCCACCTGCTGCAGCAGCACATCGCCCATGTCGTGGCCCAGGGTGTCGTTCAGGGTCTTGAAGTGGTCCAGGTCCAGGCACAGCAGCGCCCCTTGCAGGCCTGAGCGCGCACTGGTGGCAAACGCCTGCTGCAGCCGGTCCATCATCAGGCGGCGGTTGGGCAGGTGGGTGAGCGGGTCGTAGAACGCCAGGTGCTCGATCTCCCGCGCCGCAGCCGCGCGCTGGGTGATGTCATTGAGGGTGGCGACATAGTGCGTGAGCACCCCGTGCTGGTCCGTGACGGCGGTGATGGCCATGAAGTGCAGGTTCACCTCGCCGCTCTTGCAGCGGTTCCACAGCTCGCCCTTCCACTCGCCAGTGCTGGCCAGGCTGGCCCACATGGCATCAAAAAATGCCTTGTCATGGTGGCCCGAGGCCAGCAGGCTGGTGCGGCGGCCCACCACCTCGTCGGCGCTGTAGCCGGTGATGCGGCTGAACGCGCGGTTGGTGCGCAGGATGAGGGTGTCCGCGCCGGTGACGATCATGCCCTCCTGCGACTCGAACGCAATGGCGGCAATGCGCAGCTCGTTCTCGTCGCGCTTGCGGGCGGAGATGTCCTTGCCCACGCCCCGATAGCCACAAAACACACCGTCGTCATCAAACACGGGCGTGCCGCTGATGGACACCCAGTACGAGCAGCCCTGCTGGTCGCGGCGCTCGAACTCGAAGTCGCGGAACTCCTGGTGGCGCTCCAGCAGCGCGCGGTGCTCTTCCCACAGCGCGTCGCTCATGCCCGGTGCGGCCAGCTCCCAGCGCGTCTTGCCCATGTGCAGCGCGGCCTCCTGCACCAGTCGGTCATCGGCCCGGCCTTCCACATGCGTGAGGCGAAACTGCGCGTCCTGCTCCCAGTACCAGTCGGACGACAACGCGGTGAGGGTGCGAAAACGCGCCTCGTTGTCCTCCAGCTTGCGGCGCACGCGGTAAGACTCGCTCACGTCGCTGAACACCAGCACCACCCCCACGATCTGCCCCTGGGAGTTGCGAATGGGAGCGGCGCTATCGGCAATGTGGTACTCGGCGCCATGCCGGGCCTGCAGCGTGGTGTGGTTGCTCAATGCCACCACCTGGCCCCGGTCCATCACCAGCTGTACCGGGTCCACCTGCGGCTCGCGGGTACCGGTGTTGATGATGCGGAACACCTCGGGCAACGGCTGGCCCATGGCCTGTGCCAACGGCCAGCCTGTCAGGCGCTCGGCCACCACGTTCATGCGGGTGATGCGGCCCTGCGCATCGGTGGCGATCACGCCATCGCCGATGGAAAGCAGCGTGATGGCCAGGTTTTCTTCGCTTTGGCGCAGTTCGGCCTCGGCTTTCTGTCGCGTCAGGGCCATGCGGTCAAACCGGCGGCCCAGCTCGGTCAGCTCCTGCAGGCCCGTGGCGGGAACTCGCGATACATAGCGCCCCTCGGCCAGCTCGTCCGTGGCGTGCATCAGGCGCCTCAGGGGCCGCATCACGCCGCGCCGCACGCCCACCTGCGCCACGGCAAATGACAGCACCAGGCCGCCCAGCAAGAACGCCATCTCGGTCCACATGCGGCTGTTGGCCGCGGCGTACAGGTCGTCCAGCGGCACGGCCAGGCTCATGGTGGCCACCGGTTTGCCGCCCGCCTCGATCAGCGGCTGGAACACCACCAGCTCTGGCACACCATCAGGGCGGTACCGCTGGCGCTGCCCCTGGGGCGTTTGCAGCACCAGGGCGCGGAACTCGGCATCGGCAAACGGCGCCCCCAGCTCGCTGGCGTCGGGGGGATAGCGCGCCAGCACGCGCCCCTCAGGGTCGGACACCCGGGCCACCGCGCCGTCCGGCAGCCCCAGGTCGGTGAGCCGCCGGCTCCACCACTCCAGCGACACCACCGCCACGGCGGCCGCCACCACCTCCTGCGTGCCGGGCGGTATCACCGGGTAGGCAAAGTTGACACTGGCCACCTGGGCGGCACGGTCCACCTGGAAGCTCCCCACCGCAAAGTCCCGCCCCGAAATCGTCTGCTGAAAATATGGGCGGTTGGCGACGTTGACAGGCGCCTTGAGCGGACGCGCATTGCACAGCAGTTCGCCGTCCGCCCGTGGCACGCCAATGTTGACGTAGGTGGCATTAAGCGACAGCACTTCGGCCAGGTAGCGCCCGCACTGGGGCACTGAAGGGTCGTGCACCTGCGGCATGGCGGCCAGCTGCTGCAGAAACTGGCGGGTGTTCTGGATCAGCCGCTGCTGGGTGGCAGCCACCGACTGCAGGGTCTGCAGCGCGCGCTCTTCGGCCGCAGCAATCGCATCTGTGCGGTGGGCCCGTGCCTGGTACACCACCAGCAGCACCGCTGGCAGCGTGGCCCACAGCACCAGCCAGCGAATCCGCGCAGACAAGGTGCTCCACATTCCAGCGACCCATGAGGGCATACCGACCTTTCTGTGCAAGAGAAAGAACGCTTGAGCACATATCTGCCGACAGCCGCTGACCAACGGGCAGACATGTTTCGTCACATGTTACTGCCCATGGTCGGAAAAGGCATTCACGATTTGCGCAGGGTTGCCCGCAGCGCCAGAAAGTGGTTACCTGCGGAACCTTGAGCGGCTCCGCCGTATCATTGAAGCATGCGTCGCGGCTTTTTCTTCCTGCTGATGGTGGTGCTGGTCCTTCGGGGCCTGACGGGCACGGCCATGGCGGCGGGCATTGTGGCTCCGCTGCTGCCTGCAGGCGCCGCGCAGCATACCGAGACCCATCAGCTTACGGCGGAAGGCATGGCCCACGACCAGGGCCATCCCCACGATCATTCCGCAACCCTGGCGCAGGCCGAGGGCGTGGCACCCGCCGACGCCCACGCCCACCATGGCGCCCCGGCCGCTGAGCCCGGCATCGACCACACCGCCAGCCACTCTGCGGCCTGCCAGAACCCCGATGCGGGCTGCAAATCGGGCGACGACCACGACCACCACAGCGCCAGCTGCTCGGCCTGCGAAATCTGCCACTCGGCCATGCTGGGCCTGCCCGCATCGCTGACCCCCGCCCCCCTGCCCGCCGGAGCCCTGCTGCCCCTGGCCTCCGCGCAGTTTGACAGCGCCCCTGCGGCGCTGGCCATCAAACCACCCATCGCCTGATCTCCGACGCCCGAAGTGCGTCTGCCATAGCCTGATGGCCCCTGAACAACGGGGTTCGTTGGGCGGCAGCGCACTGTTTTTTCGTTCGTTGTCTGGAGATCGCCATGCGCGCCCCTGCCATTTTTCTCTCCTCGCCGTCGCCCCGGCCATCGTGGCCGATGCGACTGGCTTGTCTTGCCCTGTTGTCGCCCTTGCTGGCGCAAGCCCAGGGCCCATCTGCACCCGACGCTACCCGCGCCGATGCGCCCACGCCCCCCCTGCCGTACACGGCCATGCCGCCGCAACCCCCGCTGGTGGACGCCTTGCCCACACCCCAGGCCTGGCGCCAGGCGCACGAGGCCGTGGGCGCGTTCCCGCGCGGCCATGCGGACATCGTGGCCTGGGAGGCGCAAAAAGGCTCGGCACCTACTCCCACGCCCGCAGCCTCCACCGATACCTCCATGCCACACCATCCCCAGGGCATGCAGCACGGCATGCCGCATGGGAAGCAGCACGGCACACGCCATGAAATGCATCACGGAAGCCCGGGGAGTGCCCACCCCGCCCACCACCCCGAGCAGAAGGGCAAGCCATGATCAGCACCCATCGCCTCTCCATACTGGCTGCCGCCGCCCTGCTGGCAGGCTGCGCCAGCGTGTCGCCCGACGGCCTGCGCAGTGATGTCGCGGCCCTCACTGCGGGCCGTACCGCCGGTGTGCCCCAGGCGGCCTTGCCCGCCACGGACCCGAGCGCTCGCGCAAAGGCCCAGCAGTCCGTCGACGGCTGGCTCGCACAACCCCTGACACAAGACGCCGCCGTACGCATTGCCCTGCTCAACAACCCCGGCCTGCAAGCCCGGCTGGCCGCGCTGGGCGTGGCCGATGCCGAGCGGGTGCAGGCCATCACGCTGCCCAACCCGCACCTGACTCTGGGGCGTTTCACCAACAGCCAGGAACGCGAGATCGAACGCACCCTGGCCTTTGGCCTGATGGACCTCATCACCCTGCCCTGGCGCACCCAGCGCGAGGCCGAGCGCCTGCAGATTGCCACGCTGCTGGCCGCGCAGGACGTGGTGCAACTGGCCGCAGACACCCGCCGCGCCTGGCTGCGGACGGTGGCCGCTGAGCAGGTGGCCGCCACGCACGACCGCATGGTGGAAGCCGCCGAGGCAGGGGCCGAGCTGGCGCACCGCATGGCGCAGGTGGGCAACTGGAGCCGCCTGCAACAAGCCCGCGAACAGGCCGTGCTGCACGAGGCCACCCGCCAGCGTGCCCGCGCCCGCCTGGCCGCCGCCACCGAGCGTGAGCAGCTCAACCGCCGCATGGGCCTGTGGGGGCAGCAAACCCAATACCAGCTGACCCAGCAGCTGCCGCCCCTGCCCGCCACCGCCTTACCCGCCGATGGCATCGAAGCCACCGCGCTGCGCGAGCGGCTGGACGTGCAAGCTGCCCGCCGCCAGCTGGACACCCAGGCCACGCGCCAGGGCTGGAGCCGTGCGGGCGCCGTGTTTGGCGACATTGGGCTGGCATACAGCCGCAACACCGCGACCGAACGCGACACCGGCCGCAGCGACATCAAGCGCGGCTGGGAGATCGAGCTGCCCCTGCCCCTGTTCGGCTGGGGTGGTGCAGCCCGCACCCGCGCCCAGGCCGAGGTGGAGCAAAGCGCCGCCCAACTGCAAGACACCGCCGTGCGCGCCCGCAGCGAGGTACGCGCCGCCTGGCTCACCTACCGCACGGCCCTCGACCTGGCGCGCCAGCAGCAGGCTGAAGTGGTGCCCCTGCGCCAGCTCATCGCCGACGAGACCACGCTGCGCTACAACGGCATGCTGGCCAGCGTGTGGGACATGCTGGCCGAAGCGCGCAACAGCATGCAGGCCGTGGCCAACGCCATCGAAGCGCAGCGCGACTTCTGGCTGGCCGAGACCGACCTGCAACTGGCGCTGACCGGCACCTCGCCCGGCGCACTGCAGGGCCTCACCTCCGGCGCCGCAGCCTCCACCACCCCACAAGGCCACTGACATGAACCGCCGCAATTTCTTTTCTGGCGCCGCCACGGCCGTGGCCGCAGCCTCCGTCAGCCGCGTGGCCCTGGCCGCGCTGCCCGAGCCCGCCACACAGTCCAGCGCCGGCACCGCGCCACCGCTGCACCCGCCCACCGGCCGCCCCTACAACCCCGTGGTCACCCTGAACGGCTGGACCGCCCCCTGGCGCATGAACGCGGGCGTCAAGGAGTTCCACCTGGTGGCCGAGCCCGTGGTGCGCGAGGTGGCGCCCGGCTTCATGGTCAACATGTGGGGCTACAACGGCCAGAGCCCCGGCCCCACCATCGAGGTGGTCGAGGGCGACCGCGTGCGCATCTTCGTCACCAACCGCCTGCCCGAGCACACCACCATCCACTGGCACGGCCAGCGCCTGCCCAACGGCATGGACGGCGTCGGTGGCCTCACCCAGCCCGCCATCCAGCCCGGCAAGACCTTCGTGTACGAGTTTGTGGCGCGCCGCCCCGGCACCTTCATGTACCACCCGCATGCCGACGAGATGGTGCAGATGGCCATGGGCATGATGGGCCTGTGGATCACCCACCCCAAGGGCAGCCACCCGCAGATCGCCAAGGTGCAGCGCGACTACGCTTTTTTGCTCAACGCCTTTGACGTGGAGCCCGGCAGCATGACCCCCAAGGTCAACACCATGCTGGACCACAACATCTGGTGCTGGAACAGCCGCGTGTTCCCTGCCATCAGCCCGCTGGTGGCGCGCCAGGGCGAGCGCGTGCGCATCCGCGTGGGCAACCTCACCATGACCAACCACCCTATCCACCTGCATGGGCACGAGTTTGAAGTGACCGGCACCGACGGCGGCCCCGTGCCCAAGAGCGCGCGCTGGCCGGAGGTGACCACCGACGTGGCCGTGGGCCAGATGCGGCAGGTGGAGTTCATCGCCGACGAACCCGGCGACTGGGCCCTGCACTGCCACAAGAGCCACCACACCATGGGCGCCATGGGGCACGCCGTGCCCACCATGATCGGCGTGGACCACCGGGGCCTGGTCGGCAAGATCCAGAAGATCGTGCCCGACTACATGGTGATGGGCGAGCGCGGCATGGCCGACATGGGCTCCATGGAGATGCCGCTGCCCGACAACACCTTCCCGATGATGACAGGCACCGGCCCCTTCGGCCCGCTGGAGATGGGCGGCATGTTCACCACGCTCAAGGTGCGCGCTGACCAACCCGCAGGCAGCTATGCCGACCCCGGCGACTTCAGGCAGCCACGTGGCACCCAGGCCTTTGAATGGCAAGGCGCCCCGGCCGCCACACCACGCCCTGCACGCACCGACACCCCGGGCACGGCCCCGGGCGCGGCCAATGCACGCAAGCCGGCTGCCAGCGGCCACCAACATTGATGCCAACGATCACCATGAACACTATTAAATTCATAGCTGCCTGGGCAATATGCACTAGCGCATTCGGCACTTTTCCTGCCTATGGGCATGAAAACATGCCCCACCGCACCTCCACAGGCCCCGTGGTCAAAGAGCAAAAAGACTGGGGCATTGCAGGCGATGCCCAGCAGGTGCGCCGCACGATCACCGTGCGCATGGGCGACGACATGCGGTTCAGCCCCCGCCACATCGAAGTGCGCGAGGGCGACACTGTGCGGCTGCGCGCACAGAACAAAGGCCAGGTGCTGCACGAGATCGTGATCGGCACCAAGGCGGAGCTGGACCAGCACGCCGAAATGATGAAAAAGCACCCGGGCATGGAACACGACGAGCCTTACATGACCCATGTGGCGGCAGGCAAGGCCGGCGACATCGTGTGGCACTTCAACCGTGCAGGCAGCTTTGACTTTGCCTGCCTCATCCCCGGCCATTACCAGGCCGGCATGACCGGCACCATCACCGTGCTGCCCCGCCATCCATAACGCCAGGAGAAACACCATGACCCTCCAACGCCCTCGGGCTGCATCCGCATCCATGACCGCGCTCCCCAGCCCTGCCCGCCGCCAATGGCTGGCCACCACTCTGCCTCTGCTGGGCGCGGGGTTGGCCGTCGCTTTGCTGCCGGTTGGGTCCCGCGCCGCCACCAACACGCCCACACCGCTGGAAGTGTGGAAAGACCCCAACTGCGGCTGCTGCCAGGACTGGGTGGACCACATGCAAGCCAACGGCTTTGCCGTGAAGGTGCATGCCACCGGCAACAACGCCGTGCGTGCCCGCCTGGGACTGCCGCCAAAACTGGGTTCGTGCCACACCGCGCTGGTGGGCGGCTACCTGGTGGAAGGCCACGTGCCCGCCAGCGATGTGCGCAAGCTGCTGCAGCAAAAGCCGAAGGCCCTGGGCCTGGCCGTGCCGGGCATGCCCGTGGGATCGCCAGGCATGGACGGCGCCGTGTATGGCGACCGGCGCGACCCGTACGACGTGCTGCTGGTGGCCCACGACGGCAGCACGCGCATCTTCAACAGCTACAACAAAAAGGCATCCACATGACCCAGCACTTCTTCTCCATCCCGCTGGCTGCCGCCCTTTTTGTCCTGGTTGCAGGGCCCGCCCTGGCGCAGGCGCCCGCAGGGGCTGCCGCAGACAGCCACAGCAGCCACCACCCCGCCGCCACCGCACCGTCCGCGCCACAGGCGGAGTTGAGCGAAGGCGAAATCACCCGCTGGGACCCGCGCACCCTGCGCCTGACCCTCAAACACGGCGAGATCAAGAACCTGGAGATGCCGCCCATGACCATGGTGTTCCGCGTGGCTGACGCGGGTGTGGTGGGCGACCTGAAACCCGGCGACAAGGTGCGCTTTCGGGCCGAACAGGTCAGCGGCGCCTACCACGTCCAACGGATCGAGAAAGCGCCCTGACGCGACTCCACGTGCAGCGCCAGGGCCCTGATGCTGCGCAACTGTCGCCCTGCCCCAGGGCACCATAATCACCAGCCATGAGTTCTCCACACGCAATGGCTGGCGACGCTGGCAGCATCACCCGCGTGGCCGGCATCGAGGTCGGCCACTTCACCGAAACCCGCCGCCCCACGGGCTGCACCGTCATCATCACCCGCGAGGGCGCCGTGGCCGGGGTGGATGTGCGCGGTGCCGCACCCGGCACGCGCGAGACGGATTTGCTCCACCCCTCCAACCTGGTGGACAAGGTGCACGCCATCATGCTCGCGGGCGGCAGCGCCTGGGGGCTGGATGCCGCCACCGGCGCCGTGCGCTGGCTGGAAGAGCGCGGCGTGGGTTTCGACGTGGCCGTGGGCCGCCTGCCCATCGTGCCCGCCGCCGTGCTGTTCGACCTGCTGGTGGGCGACATGCGCGTGCGCCCCGATGCCGCGGCAGGCTACGCGGCGTGCGAGGCCGCCTCCACCGCAGACCCGGCCGAAGGTAACGTGGGCGCGGGCACCGGTGCGGCGCTGGGCAAGATCTTCGGCATTCAGCGTGCGATGAAGGGTGGCATCGGTACCGCCTCCGTCACCGTGGACGGCGTCACGGTAGGTGCCCTCATCGCCTGCAATGCGCTGGGCGACGTGATCGACCCCGACACCGCGCAAGTGATTGCCGGTGCCCGCACCGACGACGGCCTGCGTTTGCGCGACACGCGCCGCGCCCTGCTGCGCGGCGACCCGCCCCAGCCCCTGCTGGCGGGCACCAACACCACCATCGGGGTGGTCGCCACTGACGCGGTCATCACCAAGGTGCAGGCCCACCGCCTGGCCGTGGCCGCTCACGACGGGCTGGCCCGCAGCATCAACCCCGTGCACACCATGTCGGACGGCGACACCCTGTTCAGCTTGGGCACGGGCCGCAGCGGTAAGAGCCCGGGCATGATGGTGCTGGCCACCATGGCGGCCGAGGCCACGGCCATCGCCACAGCACGGGCGGCACGGGCGGCACGGGCGATCACCACCGCCGAAGGCCTGTACCTGCCCGCTGCCGCCGACCTGCGGTAGGCCGGGACTACGGCGTCGCCTTCGCGCTGAGCGCCACCTCCCCCCTATCCAGCCTCGGATCCAGCCGGGGCCATGGGCTGCCATTTAGCGCCCACTCCTCCACACCTATCCAAAACCATCTGGCCGGCGGATACTGTGCGCAAAACAACCTTTGCGCATGTCGCTGTTCCGAGTTCAATCGGAGCATGGGGTGATCTGCGGCGCTGCCGATGCTTGCAATAGCTGCGACTGTGGCCGTTTTTCCTCGCAGGCCTTTTCATGCACCGAGCGCGCATTCCCTGCGCGGCAAGCACCGAGGCCCCCGGTGCTTGCGCTACTTGCTACTTACCTGTTAGGAACATGTTCTCGATCTGAATCTAGCCAATTTTTTGAGGAGAAAAGCATGCGACTGTCGAATCTGCGAGTCGGTTTGCGCATGGGCCTGGGTTTTGGCCTTTTGCTGACATTGGTGCTGGCCATGGGGCTGTTTGCCGTGAACCGCGTCAATCGGGTGCAAGGCAGCGTGGAGGACCTTGCCACCAATTGGTTGCCCAGCACCCAGCAGTTGGCAGGCCTCAACGAAGCGCTCAATCAAATGCGCCGTGCCGAGCTGCAGGTGCTGCTGGGTGGCGGTGACAAAGCCCTGCAAGAAGAAAGTGCGCGCATAGACAAGCAGTGGACCCTGGTACCCAATCTGCTGCAGGCCTACGCAAACACACTGGACGACGACGCAGAGCGCAAGCTTTTTGACACCTTCAAAGCTGCGGTCGAACGCTACAAAGGCACCCAGAGCCAACTGCTGGCCCTGGTGCGGGACGGCAAGGGCGATGAGGCCCTGGCGTACCTGCGGGGCGATTCACGGCAGGCATTTCGTGCAACCACCGACGCCATTGGCAAGCTCAACCAGCGTAACGACGAAGGGGTGGAAAAGGCACAGCAAAAAGGCACCGAGAGTTACCGCGCGGTGCTTTGGGGCATCTGGCTGATGGTTGCAGTGGCCTTGGCCCTCGGTGCCGCCATTGGCTGGGTGCTGACACGTTCGCTCACCATTCCTCTGAGTTTTGCGGCGGGCACCGCCGATCGCATCGCTGATGGCGACCTGACGGGCGAAGTGCATTCGTCGCGCGGCGATGAGTTGGGTGACTTGCTGCGCGCCCTTGCCCGCATGCAACAGGCCCTGAACGAATCCGTCACGAACGTGCGTCGCAGCGCCGACAGCATCGCGACTGCCAGTGAAGAGGTGAGCAACGGCGGGCAGGACTTGTCAGTACGCACCGAGGCGGCGGCCGCCAGCATCGAGGAGACATCCGCAGCGCTGCAGCAAGTCACCGAAACAGTGCGCCACAGCTCAACGTCTGCGCAGCAGGCTCACCAGTTGGCGTCGGCAGCTTCGACCGTGGCCGTCCGGGGCGGTGAGGTGGTGGCACGCGTGGTGAACACCATGGATGGCATTCAATCCTCATCGCGCAAGATTGGAGACATCATTGGTGTGATTGATGGCATTGCGTTTCAGACCAACATCCTGGCCTTGAATGCAGCCGTGGAAGCGGCACGGGCCGGGGAGCAAGGGCGCGGGTTTGCGGTGGTGGCCACCGAGGTGCGAACGCTCGCGCAGCGCAGCGCGCAGGCAGCACGGGAGATTAAAGAGCTGATATCAAGCTCGGTTGACCAGGTGGAAGGCGGGGCGCAGTTGGTCGGGGAAGCTGGCCGAACAATGGATGAAGTGGTGGGCTCGGTACAGCAGGTAAGCCATTTGATTGGCGAAATCGCCAGCGCCATCAAGGAACAGACCCAGAGCGTGGTCGAGGTCAACACCGCCATCTCTCAACTGGACAGCATGACCCAACAGAATGCCGCACTGGTGGAGCAATCTGCTGCTGCGTCAGAGTCGCTGCGCGACCAGGCCGGGCGGTTGATCGAGGTGGTGGCGCGTTTCCGACTCAAGGCCGGTTGAACCAGGAGGACACCCTTTAGTCATCCTGCCAATGAATGGGTGATGGGGGGCATGCCCTTCAGCCTGCTGACCCGCACGACGACCCGGCCTGCAGCCCCGCCACCGGTTTGGCGCGGCGATGCACTAGAGACATTCAGGAGCGCGGCGCAAGGCTTGCAGAGCCTGCTGCGCGCGGTCAAAAAAAACTTTGACTGGGCCGGAAAGTCGCCCAACATCAATGACCACAACACGCCACAGGCCCCGGCGGGGGTGCACTGTGGCGCCCCGCACTACCAGAGCACATGTGGCTGCTGGCTCACAAGCCTAAAAACATGGCGCTTTTTCCCGCACAAAGCGCATCATCGTCATCACCAGCTGGAGGGCCTTTTGTATGAACGTCCTGCAAAACCTGAGCATCAAGACGCGTCTTGGCATTGGTTATGTAGTTATCACCAGTGCCTTGATCCTGGTGGCCATCATGGGCCTGCACGGAGAAGCCAAGACGCAGGAGAGCCTGGACAACCAGGTCAATCACCTGAATGTGGTCAAAAGCCTGGGTAACCAGGTGTTGGATGCTGCGAATGCGCGGGCCATCTCGGCCCGCAATCTGATGATTGCCGGGTCGAAGGAAGATGCCGCTGCTGAACTCCGGCTCATCGGCGCGGCGCACGACCGCATGGGGCGGGCGCTCAAGAGCGTGGAGGAAGCCCTCCAGGCAGCTCCACCTGAGACGGCCCCGTTGCGCAGCCTGCTGGCCCAGATCAAGGAGACGGAAGCCGCCTATGGACCGGTGGCGCTGGAGATCACGCGGCTTGGCAGCCAGGGCGAGAAGGACGCAGCGATCCAGAAGATCAACACGGAATGCCGCCCCCTGCTGACCAAGCTGGTGAGCAACATCGGCGTCTTCCTGGCCGAGAGTGACGCCATCAGCAAACGGGCCAGCGAGCAGTCGATGCGCCAGTTTGAATCGCTTCGCTTGCAACTGGTTGTGCTGAGTGTGGCAATGGTGGCGTTTGCCTGCGTGCTGGGCATCGCCACCATGCGCTCCATCGTCAGACCCCTGAGTGAGGCCAGTCGGGCCACGCAGGAGTTTGCGCGGGGCAATCTGGCCACGCCGCTGGTGGCGCAGGGCAAGGACGAAATCGCCACGGTGGTTGCCTCGATGGAGGCCATGCGCCAAAACCTGTCGAACCTGGTGGCGGGGGTCCGCCAGGGGTCGGAAAGCGTCTCTACCGCCAGCGCCGAGATCGCGCAGGGCAACCAGAACCTGTCGATGCGCACCGAGCAACAGGCCAGTGCGCTGCAGCAAACCGCAGCGTCGATGGAGCAACTGGGCTCGACCGTGAAGCAGAACGCGGACAACGCTATCAATGCGAATCGGCTTGCGCAATCAGCCTCGACTGTCGCGCAGCAGGGGGGCGAAGTGGTGGCCATGGTGGTGGCCACCATGAAGGACATCAACGACTCCAGCCGCAAGATCAACGACATCATCAGCGTGATCGATGGCATTGCGTTTCAGACCAACATCCTCGCGCTGAATGCCGCCGTGGAGGCCGCACGCGCAGGCGATCAGGGCCGGGGCTTTGCTGTGGTGGCCAACGAGGTGCGTAACCTGGCCCAGCGCAGCGCCGCCGCCGCCAAGGAGATCAAACAACTGATCACCGAAAGTGTGGGCCGCGTGGAGCACGGCACCGCCCTGGTGGACAAGGCAGGCCAGACCATGACCGAGGTAGTGGCCAGCATCCGCAACGTGACGCACATCATGGGCGAGATCAGCGCTGCCAGCTCTGAACAGAGCGCGGGCGTCACGCAGGTGGGTGAAGCGGTCACGTTGATGGACCAGGCGACCCAGCAGAATGCCGCGCTGGTGGAGGAAATGGCGGCCGCCGCTTCGAGCCTGCGCGGGCAGGCCGACGACCTCGTGAATGCCGTGGCGGTCTTCCGGATTCACGGTAGCGGGTCGTCACTGCTGCTCAAGTAGCGCCCTCGTCCCGTCCTGCCGCGCCATCCAACAGGGCGGGATCAATCTTGCGCCGAGCCACGTGGTGAAACGGCTGGCTGCGGGCGCATGCCGGCCAGCAGATCATTCAGCGGCATGGCACGGGCAAACTTCCAACCCTGGGCTTGGCGCACACCCCGGGCAATCAGGAAGTCCACCTGGTCCTGAGTCTCGACGCCCTCGGCAATCAGTGCCAGCTTGAGCATGTGGGCCATTTCGATGATGTGGGTAGTCACCGGGCTGATGGCGGCTTGCGCGCCGATGCTGGCGATGAAGATCCGATCAATCTTGAGGGTGTCGATGTCGATGGACTCCAACATGGACAGGCTGGAGTAACCCGTACCGAAGTCATCCAGCGCAATCGATGCACCGATCTGCCGCGCAGCCTGCAGCGCGGGCCGTGCAGCCTCGATGTCCACCAGCCCGCGCTCGGTAACCTCCAGCATGAGCGCGCCCGGCGGCATCTCCATGGCGCTGAAGCGCCGCTGCAGGTACTGCACGGGTCCGTCGGCCACCAGGTCCTGGGGCGAGAGGTTCAGGCTCACATGAAAGCCCGGGCGTGCCTTGAGCATCTCGGGCAAGTCGGCGAGCACCACATCCATCACGTACCGCGTGATGTGCACGATCACCCCGGCCTTCTCCGCTTCTGCAATGAATTCATCCGGGGGCACCAGGGTGCCGTTGCGGCGACGCCAGCGCAGCAGAGCCTCCGCCCCCACCCACTGGCCGGTTTCCAGATCCACGATGGGCTGATAGAGCACGAAGAACTCGCGCCGGCGCAGGGCCGCCCGCAGTCTGACGCGGGGCGACAACTGCCACCGGGTGAGCATCGCGACGCCCAGCGCAAACAGGGCACTGGCCACCAGCCCCAGGGGTGCCAGGATCAGCGCCTGGGCCTTGAGCCCTTCGTGGGCCAGCGCCTTGGGAGCTGCCGCGACCGCCGCCACATTGTTTTCCTTCGACACCCGGAAGACGATGTAGTGGGTCTCGCTTTCAGCCACGTTGTTCACATGGGGCGTGTAGAGGTTCAGCCACTGGGTATCCAGCGGACCTTTGGACCGGATCAGCGCCCGGGGCGTGCTGATCAGAAGCCCCAGCGCGACATCCGCATGAAGCACAGGCATGTCAATCACGATGCCCGGGTGAATGATCACCGCATGGCCGTTGCGGGCGTAGATGTTGAAAGGCTGCTCCGGGGCAAAGGGCAGGCGGGCGCCAATCCAGGTGGAAATACCCGTCGAGGTGACCATGTGGTTGCCGGTGAGCGGTACCACCTCATTGCCCGTGGTGAGCGTGCTGCAGACTAGCGCTCCATCCCTCACCGCCCCCATGCCCTGCAGATAGAACGAGGTGCCCACCAGCTGCTGCATGCGTGTGAGGCTGGCCTGGCTGCAAGCGGGGTGCGGATCTCCGTCCAGATCGTTGAGCGCCGCCACCAGCTGCTGGCGCGAGGCCACGCCGCGTCGCAGCACCTCGTCCGCCAACGAGGTCAGATAGGCGACCTGGTCTTCCTTGGCCTGGCGGTGGGCCACCCACAGGGATGCAGCAATGGGGATGAGCGCCGCCAGCAGCAGTGGGATGGAGGCAACGACATAGAAGCGTTTCATCGGACACGGCAGTGGATGGGTAGTACAAAGGCAGACAAGGGGCTGCCCCAGCGCGACGCCATCATGCACGAACAGTCCTCGCTGCTCCAGCAAGATTTCAACCGATGGCGCCCCTGTCGCCGGGCGCACAAGCATCAGACCGTCCTATGATGCCGGTGACGGTTGGTGCCCTGGGCCGGGGCCCACTGCGCTACACCCATCCCCATGGACCCTGATCGGAACAAGGAGAGTGAACCCATGAGAGACCAGGCCTTTCGGAAACATGCATGGCTGCTATGCCTGCCATTGCTCGTGAGCACCCCGGCGGCACAGGCGCAGGACCAGTTGGTGGATTTGCAGTCCAGCGGCGGCTACACCTCCTACCGCCTCGCGGACGACGTGACCCAGGTGGATCTGGTGGAACAAACCCAGGGGGCCTGCCGCTTCAACCGCACCTGGGGCTACGACCTGACCAATCGCGAGCTGTGGACCAACGGTGGTTGCGGGGGACGTTTCAAGATCACACGCACCTATGCATCCGGTAGCAGCAGCGGCTCCAATGCCGGAGCAGCTGTGGCGGCCGTGGCGGCCATTGCCGGCATCGCGTTGCTGGCCAACCACAACCGGCACGACAACGACCGTCGCCCCGAGTACCCGGACTACCCCGGCCAGGGCGGGGACTGGGGGCGCGAGATCCGGGTGGACGGCCGTCTGTGCCTCGACGTGAGGGGTGGCAAATTCCAGCCCGGCACCACCCTGCAGGTGTACGAATGCAACGGGACGGCGTCCCAGCGTTTTGCGGTGGGGCGAGGCGGCGAGATCCGGGTGCGCGACCTGTGCGTGGACGTGGACCGAGGCGACCCACGGGACGGCGCGCGGGTGGTGCTGTGGTCCTGCTCGGGCTCGCGCAGCCAGAGCTGGTCGACCCTGGGCGGGCAGATCGTGAGCCAGCTCAACGGCAAATGCCTGGATGTAGACGCAGGCCAGGTCCGCCCTGGGGCACACACCATGGTCTGGCCCTGCAACCGCAGCCCCAGCCAACGCTGGTGGTGGTAAGGAGGTCCCATGCAAACAACTCTTCACTGGATCTGTGCAGGCGCCTGCGCCCTGGTGCTGGCAACAACGACGCACGCGGCCTATGCGGCCGACACCTCCATATCGTCGCCCACCACGCCACCACGCCCTGCCAAGGCGCACAAACCGGTGGCGCCAACCCTCACCCACCGGCTGCAGGCCATCTGCTCGGCAGCCGATCTCAATCATGACGGCAACGTGTCGCTGGACGAGTTCCACCAGGACATCGTGCAGAGCTGGCACAGCCTGGGGCCCGATGCAGAGGGCTACGTCCATCTCTCCCAGCTGGGCCAATTGCCCCGCATCGGTAAAGGCCAGCTGAGGCGGCTGGCGGCAGCCGACAAGGACGGGGACGGAAAGCTGTCGTTCAAGGAGGTGGTGCAGGCACGCATGGCCTACTTTGAGGCAGCGGATGTGGACCAGAACGACATGCTCTCGTTGCAGGAATGCATGGCCTATGAGCGCCAACGCAGGCGCCTGCCGCAGTAGGAGCCCTCGCTGGCCGGCGGTTTCAGTCCTCCAGCTATCTGAGACCTGGGCGACTCCCGGTGCGGGATGCCCGGAGCTGGTGCGCGTCGCCGCCACGCCTGCCTGGATAATCCACCGGCTCGCTGATAGCGAGATATGGTTCCGGGACCACCCAGGGGCCCCGTCACCCCATCCAGGCATACCACCGCCCCGTTTCGCTCTGTTTGTCCATCCCCCATGCCCAAGGCCTTTCGCAACACTTTCCTCACCCTGCGCGATCTGTTTGTGTCGGCAGGCCCCCTCGCCTTCTTGGCGGTCGGCCTGCTGGTGCTGGCCTATTGGTGGCTCAACCCCAATCCCCCCAAGACGGTGACCCTGGCCACAGGCCCTGCCCAAAGTGCCTATGAGGAGTTTGGCAAACGCTACCAGAAGGCGCTGGCGGCCGACGGCATTGATGTGGTTTTGCTGCCCAGCGAGGGCTCATCGCACAACCTGCAGCTTCTGCGCGACGGCCAGGCCAATGTCGCTTTTGTACAGGGCGGCACAGCCGAACTGCAACCCGATGATCCGGACAACCTGGTATCGCTGGGCAGCCTGTTTGTAGAGCCGCTGTGGCTGTTCTACCGCACCGATACAGCAGAGCGCATGCACAACGCACCCCGGCTCGATGGCCTGCGGCAGCTACGCGGCTGGCGGGTCAATGTGGGGTCGGAGGGCAGCGGCGTGCCCACGCTGATCGAGCGGCTGCTGCAGGCCAACAAGGTGGAGCCCGGCGCAGTCAAGCTATCGCGCCTGGAACAGACGCCCGCGACGGTGGAGTTTTTGGCGGGGAGGCTCGACGCCTTGGTATTTGCCTCGGCGCCTGAATCCCTGATGGTGCAGATGCTGCTGCAAACGCCTGGCGTGCAGCTGCTGGATTTTGCGCAGCACGAGGCCTACGCACGGCGGTTTCCGTTTCTCACCCCCGTGACCTTGCCACGCGGGGTGGTGGACCTCGCGGCCAACGTGCCCCAGCGCGATGTTCGGCTCGTGGCCACCACCACGTCCCTGCTGGCGCGCGACGGCACGCACCCCGCCCTGCTGACCCTGTTTGCCCAGAACGCACAAAAGCTGCACAGCGGCGCAGGCTGGTTCAACCGGGCGCGTGAGTTTCCCAACACGCGCGGCAGCGAGCTGCCGATTGCCAAGGAGGGCGACCGCGCCATGAACGAGCCGGTGCCCATGCTGCAACGCTACCTGCCGTTCTGGATGGCCAACCTGATTGAGCGCATGTGGCTGGTGCTGGGCATCTTGCTGGCCATCATGCTGCCGCTGTCGCGCATCGTGCCGCCGCTCTACCAGTTCCGCGTGCGGTCGCGGGTGTTTCGCTGGTATGGCCGCCTGCGCGAGATCGAAAACGACCTGGAAATGGGCAAAAGCGACCCCTCAACCCTGCTGCGCACCCTCGACGGACTGGAAGCCCAGGCCGAAAAGGTGAGCGTGCCTCTGTCGTATGCGGACGAGCTGTATGCCCTGCGCAACCACATCCACCTGGTGCGCAAAAAACTGCTGCGCGCGTCGGAAGGGGCTGGTGGATCTGCTGACCACAGCAGGCCGGGCGAAGGGATGACGAACAACAGCGTGACGGAAACAGGGAGTGCAGCAGGAACTGGGCGTTGACCAGCTCTACAGCTGCACAAGGCTGCTCGCGGCCTCAAGGTGGCACCCGCAGCGCGTGTCTGTGCGATCAGCGATTCTTGGGTGACTTGGCACCCGAAGCCGGGGCCAGGGGGGCGGATTTGGACAGCGGCGCCATTTTGGAGCCGAAGCCCGTACGGACCTCGGACGACTTGCGATCTGCCCCGCCCGTTTCCGTAGAGCCCGAAGCGCGGACCGCAGGCTTGGCGGGCTTGGGCGGCTGGGCCGGCACCACGCGCAGCGAGCCTTCGGCCGCCAGCTTGTCGCGCATGCGGCGGGTCATGGATTGGGTGCTGGCGTCCGGCGCAGTGAACAAAAACAGGGTGCCATGCGGGCTGGCCCAAGTCAGCTGGGTCCGCACCACCCGGCCATTGGTCACCAGCTCCACCCAGGCCCCGATGACAAAATCAGCGTAAGGGTCCGGGGTGTCCAGCGGCGCCTGGGCACTGTCCTGCGGTGCAGGAGCGGACGCCTCTGCCGATTCGGACAGCTCTGTCGCCCCCGGGGCCACTTCGGGCTCTCCCGCAGGGGCGGACACTGGGGCAGGAGCCGGTTTTTCAAAAGCGGCCTGGTGCAACGCCACGAGCCGCTGCAAGAATGCGCTGGTCTGCACCGCCGGGTAGTTGATGGTCTTGAGGCCCTTGCGCAGCTTGGCCAGCAGGCCGGGGATGGCGTCGTTGAGCCGGTCCGTCTCCTGGCGCGTGAGGTCAGGCTGAGCAGTCCACAGCAACACAGGAACCAGCGCCAGGTAACCGCTGGGGTCATCTTCCTGGCTATCGTCACTGCGCATCACCTGCGCCAGCGCCACCACGTCAGCCCAGGGGCCCGCCGCAAAATCCAGTACGTCCGACGGCACCTTGTCCACATCCGGCAGCTTGCGGATATCGGCTGCGATCTTCTCGGCCAGCAGTTCGCGCTGCTCCGCCTGCAATTTGGCTTTCTGCTCGGCCTCCTGCTGGGCCTTGATCTTTTGCTCCTGGGTGTCCCAGGCAGACTGCAGTGCCTTGAGCACGGTGTCGAACGGCCCCGCGTCCTTGACCTCATGGGCAGACAGGTGGCCCACAGCCTCGGTCACCAGTCGCATGAAGCGGCTGAAGCCAGGCTCTGTCTCGGCGGTGAATGCCAAGCTGCGCTGCGTAAGCTCATCAAGCAGGCGGCGCGCAGGGTGGCTGCTGTCGGTAAAAAACCGGCCGTCGTGGTGCACCAGTTGCTTGAGCGCAGGCTCCAGGCTCTTGACGGCCTGCTGCACAGGGGGCAGCAAACGGGCGTCCTGAGAGATGTTGGCCATCATGCGCCCCACCACCTCCACCGCCATGGCCGTGGACTGGGTAGCAGCCTCCATGGGCATGGCTGCATAGACCACCGGCGCAACGCCAGGCCCACGCCAGCCTGCGAGAGGCACGGGCAACGAGCCCGCCTGGCTGACAGTGGCCCCCCCGGCAAGACGGCCCACCAGGCGCTCCAGCTGCGCCATGTCTTCAATCGCTTCAGCGGCCGCACCCGACGGGTAGTAGCCCCCGGCCAACGACGACTGAGCGCTGGCGGCTCCCGCGCGGGGGTCTACCCAGACCGGCTGACCCGCGCCGCTGGGCATGACCACCGCCTGTGCGGGAACGGCGCCGTAGACCGGAGGAGGGGCAAATGGATCACCGCCCGCCAACATCTGGCGCAGGATGCCGACCGTGAGCAATGCCTCTTCGGCAGCGTCCACGGGCACGGGCACCATGGCACCCTGCTGGGAGTCGCCGCTCGAGCCTGTGCTGGGCCCCATACCACGCCCATAACCTGTGTTGCCATAGTCGCCCATGGGCGCGTTCATTGAGGGGCCGTACCCGGAATAACCGCCCCCGTAACCCGTACCGGGCCCGCCATAGCCAGACCCACCGTAACCGGTGCCTTGGCCGCGACCGCCGCCCGCAGGCGTGCCCAGCACTGCGTAGCCCACCGGCTGGACACCATGCTCACGCAAGCTCTGGGCGGTTTTTTTGTATTCTTCGGCCAGCAGCTTCCCGAGCAGGTCGCGCATGTGCTGCATCCACAGCTGCCGCACCTCGGCCGAGACGCCGGTCTCACCCACCACCTGCTGCAACGCACGGATGTAGCTCTCGGGCCGCAGCGGGTTGCGCTCGGGTTGCACGCTGCGCAAACCTTGCGCAGCGCTCACCAGGGTGTTGAGTTCGGCCAGTACGGCGTCGGTAGCATGCAGCGCAGACTGCTGGGCCTTGGACAGTTCCACCTGGGCCTGCATCTCGCTTTCGTCCATGAGCGAAAGCTCGCCAAAGTCCATGCCGGTGTCGTCGGCCGAACTGCGCCCCTTGGCGACCGCAGGGCCTTCGGCAAATATTTCCAGCAAGGCCATGGGATAGCCCTTGACCAGCGCAGCCTCGTGCTCGTTGAGCAGCCGCAGTGCATCGCTGAACAAATTGCGCTGCTGGATGTTGCGGCTGGCCGACTCCTCGCTGGTCAAGGCACTTTGGGTGACCTTGACGAGCTGCCCCATCAGGGCCTCGCCACCGCGAACGGCGTTGACAACGCAGGCGCGGAAAACGGCTCTCAGACGCGATGCGGGCAGGGACATGGTGGGAGGGAGGAATCGGACAAGAGGTTTCCAGATGCAATCCTACTTGACCTCGGCCTTTATTTGAGGGCCTTGAAACGCATCCGCTTGGGCTTTGCACCTTCTTCACCCAGCCGCTTCTTCTTGTCGGCCTCGTACTCCTGGTAATTGCCGTCAAAGAACGTCCACTGGCTGTCACCTTCGGCGGCCAGAATGTGCGTGGCGATCCGGTCCAGGAACCAGCGATCGTGGCTGATAACCAACACTGTGCCCGCGTATTCGAGCAAAGCGTCTTCCAGCGCGCGCAGGGTTTCCACGTCCAGGTCGTTCGAAGGCTCGTCCAGCAGCAGCACGTTGCCGCCAGCAATCAGTGTCTTGGCCAAGTGCAGACGGCCACGCTCACCGCCCGACAGCATGCCCACCTTCTTTTGCTGGTCGCCACCGTTGAAGTTGAAACGCCCTGCGTAAGCACGGCTGGCCATGGTGAACTTGCCGATGTTGATCATGTCCAGGCCGCCGGAGATGTCTTCCCACACGGTCTTGTCGTCCGACAGGGCATCGCGGTGCTGGTCCACAAAGGCCATCTTCACGGTCGAGCCGATCACCACCTCACCGCTGTCCGGCTGCTCGCGGCCCGCGATGAGCTTGAACAGGGTCGATTTACCGGCACCGTTCGGACCGATGATGCCCACGATGGCACCCGCTGGGATGGTCATGGACAGGTTGTCGATGAGCACACGGTCGCCGAAAGACTTGGTCACGTTGTGGAACTCAATGACCTGGGTGCCCAGGCGCTCGGCAACAGGAATGAAGATTTCCTGGGTTTCGTTGCGCTTTTGGTATTCGTAGTCGCTCAGTTCCTCGAAACGGGCGATACGCGCCTTGCTCTTGGCCTGACGGCCCTTGGCGTTCTGGCGCACCCATTCCAGTTCCTTCTTCAGGGCCTTGGCGCGTGCCTCCTCACCCTTGTTTTCAGATTCCAGACGGGCCTGCTTCTGGTCCAGCCAGGTGCTGTAGTTGCCCTTGTAGGGGTGACCGTAGCCGCGGTCCAGTTCCAAAATCCACTCCGCGGCGTTATCGAGGAAGTAGCGATCGTGGGTGATGGCCACCACGGTGCCCGGAAAGCGGTGCAGGAACTGCTCCAGCCAGTCCACCGACTCAGCGTCCAAGTGGTTGGTGGGTTCGTCAAGCAGCAGCATGTCGGGCTTGGACAACAGCAGGCGGCACAGCGCAATGCGGCGCTTTTCGCCACCAGACAGCAGCCCAACCTTGGCGTCCCAAGGAGGCAGGCGCAGGGCATCGGCAGCGATTTCGAGCTGGTGCTCGGAGTCAGTCCCCGCTGTCGCAATGATGGCTTCCAGGCGAGCCTGTTCAGCGGCCAGTGCGTCAAAGTCTGCATCGGCCTCGGCGTAGGCGGCGTACACCTCTTCCAGCTTGGCCTTGGCGGCAAACACCTCGCCCATGGCCTCTTCCACGCTTTCGCGGACTGTGTGCTCCGAGTTGAGCTGAGGCTCCTGGGGCAGATAGCCGATCTTGATGCCCGGCATCGGAATGGCTTCGCCTTCGATTTCCTTGTCCACGCCGGCCATGATCTTGAGCAGCGTGGATTTGCCCGAGCCGTTCAGACCCAGCACACCAATCTTGGCGCCCGGGAAAAAGCTCAGGGAGATGTCCTTCAAGATCTGCCGCTTGGGCGGCACGGTCTTGGAGACGCGATTCATCGAATAAACGTATTGGGCCATGGAGGGTTCTAGCTTGCGAAAGTGGGCAGGAAGTCTGCATCCGAGCAGGTTCAGAGGGCCATTTGGAGCATTCCAAAAAGACGCCGAACGCGCTCTCAAACCCTAGATTATCGGTCCATGCGACAATACCCCCGTTGTGGGCTCCAGTTGCCCGCCACATCAGCACACTGCTGGGGACGAAGGAAGCCACGCTTCCGGGCTCCCAATCCTGAACCTCATCAGCCTGAGACTGGCTCAGCAACCTCCCGGTTGCACGACAGGCGGATACCCAGCGCCCCGGACGGGCGCATCCAACGACATGACATTTGACGAACTGAACCTGGCTCCTGCCATCCTGAAGGCCGTGCACGAAACGGGCTATGAAACCCCCACGCCCATTCAGGCCCAGGCCATTCCCGCCGTTCTGGAAGGCCACGACCTTCTGGCCGGCGCGCAGACTGGCACCGGCAAGACCGCTGCGTTCACCCTGCCCATGCTGCACCGCCTCTCGCAAGGCACGGCACCCAAGAACAAGTTTGGCGGCAAGGGCATCCGCGCCCTGGTGCTGACCCCTACCCGTGAGCTCGCGGCCCAGGTCGAAGAATCGGTGCGCGAATACGGAAAGTACCTGGACATCAACTCCACCGTGGTCTTCGGTGGTGTGGGCATGAACCCGCAGATCGACCGCATCAAGCGCGGCGTGGACATCCTGGTGGCCACCCCTGGCCGTCTGCTGGACCTGCAGCAACAGGGCTTCCTGGACCTGTCCACCGTGCAGGTGCTGGTGCTTGACGAAGCCGACCGCATGCTCGACATGGGCTTCATCCACGACGTGAAGAAGGTGCTGGCCCTGGTGCCCAAGGACAAGCAAAGCCTGCTGTTCTCGGCCACCTTCAGCGACGAGATCCGCGAGCTGGCCAACACCCTGCTCAAGAACCCGCAAAGCATCCAGGTCACCCCGCGCAACACCACGGTGCAGCGTATTTCGCAAGTGATCCATCCTGTGGGCCGCGGCAAGAAAAAGCAGGTGCTGCTGCACATCATCCAGCAACACAACTGGAGCCAGGTGCTGGTGTTCACGCGCACCAAATTCGGCGCCAACAACGTGGCCGAGTTCCTGACCAAGAACGGTGTGCAGGCCATGGCCTTGCACGGCAACAAGAGCCAGAGTGCCCGTACGCAGGCCTTGGCGGGCTTCAAGAGTGGCGAGATCCGTGCCCTGGTGGCCACAGACATCGCCGCACGTGGCATCGACATCGATGACCTGCCGCACGTCGTCAACTACGAAATCCCCAACGTCTCCGAAGACTATGTGCACCGCATCGGCCGCACGGGCCGCGCAGGCGCTACGGGCGAAGCCGTGAGCCTGGTCTGCATGGACGAAGAAGGTTTCATGATGGACATCGAGCGCTTTACCAAGCAGCAGATTCCTGTCCAGGTGATCGAAGGTTTTGGCCCAGAACCCGGCGAGAAGGCGGAACCCATCGCCATGGGCCGCCAGACCATCTGGGGCGGCGCAGGCAAGCCCCCGAGCCGTGATGTGATGCAGGCAGCCGCCAAGGCCGCCCGCAGCGAAATGATGGAGCGCATCCGCACCAACAAGGCAGGCCAGGGCGGCGGCCAAGGTGGGGAGCGCGGCCCCCGTGCAGGCAACGGTGGTGGCGGTGGTGGCCGTTCCGGTGGCGGAGCTCCACGCAACGCCCAGGGTCCAGCCGGCGGCGGCCGCGGAGGCCAGGGTGGTGGCCGGGGTGGTGCCCGTGACGGCGCCGCCCAGGCACCTGCGCGCGGCCGAGGCCCACGCCCCGAAGGCGGCGGTGGTCATCGCTACGATGACGCACAACCCCCCCGCGCCAATGCGCACCTGGGCACACACCTGGGTCACAGCAACCCAGGCCATCGCAGCTCGGGCCACGGTGCGGGCGGTCAGCCCGACCCCATGCGCACCAGCGTGGACAGCATGGCTGAACGCGGCCGCCGCGGCGGCGGCGGTGGTGGGTATCGCAACTCTGGAGGTGGCGGCTATGGTGGCGGATCAGGCACGGGTGGCGGTGGTGGCCGGGGCAACGGGCCTCGTGGGCCAGGCGGTCCTCGCGGCTCTTTTAACCGCTGAGACGCGCAAAGCGCCCCCTGCCAACGCCACGGACGCAGCGGGCGCCAGCATCCATGTGCTGCACGCCAAAGGGCGGCGTGCGCCAGCGCTGAACCATCCCCGCCTGCAACTGCACGCGGTGGATTTTGCGGCGATGCCCGCCTTGCCGCACGTCGATGATGTTTACATCACCCTGGGCACCACCATGGCTGCAGCCGGCAGCCAGAGCGCGTTCCGTGCGGTGGACTATGACGCCGTGATGGCCACGGCCCGCGCAGCGCGCGCGGCGGGCGCCACCCGCTGTGGCGTGGTCACCGCCATGGGGGCCAATGCGCAATCGCGCATCTTTTACAACCGCGTCAAAGGCGAGGTCGAGCGCGACCTTCAGCAGCTGGGTTTTGAGACGCTGGTCATTGCACGCCCATCCCTGCTGATGGGCGAACGCCGGGCGCTGCAACAAGCCCACCGGCCCGCAGAGTCCCTGTCCCTCAAACTGTTTCAGTGGCTGAACCCGGTCCTGCCCGCCAACTACCGTGCCCGCTCCGGGGCGGAGGTGGCCCGTGCGCTCGTCCGTGCCGTACAGTTGGGCCGACCCGGGCTGCAAGTGCTGTCCGGCCGCGCGCTGCAGGCCAGTTGGTACAGGGAGCAGCCGTCGTGACCCCGCCTACGCTGTACGCCCTTCATGCGCCCCAACGAACTCCCCCAACCGCTGGACACCCTCATGGTGGCCACTTGCAATGTGCTCAACCTGGCCAATCCGGGACGCCTGTTCTACGAGAACCAGGACCCCTACAGCCAGACCGAGTTTGAACGCAAGATCACCTGGCTGGGCGAGCGCTTTCGGGTACTGAACGCCGATGTACTGGCGGTGCAGGAGGTCTGGGACGACGCGGCCTTCAAAGGGGCACTGGGTCGGGGTGGCTTGCGCTACGACTTTGTAGCCGCACCAGGGGCCGAGAACAACGACACCCAACAGGGCGCACAGGGAACGCCCCGTGTGGGCCTGGCCACGCGGCTCAAGGTCGAGGCATTGCAGTCCTTTGCCGACTTCCCACCGGGCTTTCAGGTGAATGTGCCTGGCATTGGCGAACACACGCGCTTCGAGCGCCCACCCCTCGTGGCCACGTTGCGGATGAAGCATGGCCAAACCCTCAACGTCCTCACTGCCCACCTCAAATCCAAACGTCCCAAGTTTCTGCAGGATGCCCAAGGCCAGCCCACCGAGGACCGGGACGACCGCAAGGTGGTCGCACTGGCATCGCTGCGCTCGCTGATCATGCGCGGCGCCGAGGCCATGGCGCTGCGGTGCCTGGTGATCGACCTGCTGCACCGCACCAGCGTGCCCCTGGTGGTGCTGGGCGACTTCAACGACACCCCCGACAGCGTGACCACGCAATTGATCTGCGCCACCACCGATATTGCCTACGACCGGTCAGCCCGTGATGTGGCCCTGTTCAATGCGTACGACCTGCAGGGAGATTTCGCCTTGAAAAAGGACGTGGCCTACTCCCATATCCACCAGGGTGCGCCCTATGTGCTGGACCAGATCCTGGTCAGCGAGGAGTTCCTGCCCAATGGGCGCAACAGCGTGGGCGATGTGCGCCGGGTGGACTATTTCAACGACCACCTGCATGAGGGACGCGACCGCACGCGCTCGGACCACGGCTTTGTGCGCGCCTTGCTGCGCCTGAAACTGCCCAGTTCTCCTCTGGCCCAGAGCATCTCGCCGCCGCCGACCGACGTGAGCGCACCCAGCGACGCCCCTCGCTGATCACTGCGGCAGCCCACGGCGCCACGGGTTTGCAACGGGATGTACGCTGACAGGGAGAGGCGGGTGCGCGCAGGTAACATCCACGTACAAAGCGCCCCACTCGCCCCACACCAGGGGCTCTCTCTGGCAGCCCACACCATGACCCAGCACAATTTCCTGCGCCGCAGCGCCGATACCGCCCCGCTTTCCCGTCCTGAACCACGGATTGCGCGTTGGGCCGCCCCGGCCACGCTGGCAGCACTGCTGCTGACAGCCTGCGGCAGCACCCCGCTGCCCCCTTGGCCATCCACCCCCACTGCCCAGCAGCGCAGCGCCCCCGCGCCACTGCCGCGCGTACAACAAGGTACGGTGGTACCCGCACCGCTGGGACAGCAGACGCCCTCGCAGCTGCCGCCACAACGGGCTGCCGTGGTGGCCAGCCCCCTGCCCCCGTCCGCGCCGCTCTTGGTGCGCGACGAGGCGCCCATGGCGCCGCCCTATGGCGATGCGGTGGCCGCGCGGTTCCCCAACCCTTCTGTGGTCTACAGCACACCCGGCCTGGGTGCCGACCGCAGGGCCTTCACCACCAATACCGAGCTGGGCCAATGGCTGCGCGGGCTGAGCGAAGGCGTGCCCCGTGGCGGCACACGCGCGCAGTTGCTGCAGATTGGCACCTCGCAACGCGGCGAGCCCATCCAGGGCCTGCTGCTTACCCGTGCCCCAGGCACAGACCCTGCCAGCCTGGACAAGAGCGGCCGCCCCACCGTTGTGCTGATCGGCCAGCAGCATGGCGACGAACCCGCAGGCAGTGAGGCACTGCTGGTCATCAGCCGTGAGCTGGCCCAGGGCCTGCTCGAGCCGTTGCTGGACCGCATCAACGTGGTGGTGGTGCCCCGCGCCAACCCCGATGGCGCCGAGGTGGGCACCCGCGTCACCGCCAATGGCGTGGACCTGAACCGCGACCACCTGTTGCTCAACACGCCCGAGGCCCGCGCCATTGCGCAGGTCATCAACGACTACCGCCCCATCCTGGTCGTGGATGCCCATGAATACACCGTGGTGGGCCGCTACCTGCAGAAGTTCAACGCCATCCAGCGCTACGACGCACTGCTGCAATACACCACCACTGCCAACTATCCGGAGTTCCTCACCAAGGCATCGCAGGAATGGTTTCACCAGCCCATGGTGGCAGCCCTCAAGGCCCAGGGCCTGACAAGTGACTGGTACTACACCACCTCGACCAACCTGCAGGACAAGCGCATCTCCATGGGGGGCACCCAGCCCGACACGGGGCGCAACGTCCATGGCCTCAAGAACACGGTCAGCCTGCTGATCGAGACCCGCGGGGTGGGCATTGGTCGCATGCACATCCAGCGCCGCGTGCATGCCCAGGTCACAGCCATCACCAGCGCGCTGCGGACCACCGCCGAGCGGGCGGCCAACCTGGAGCAGGTACGCTCGTTCGTGGCCCGCGACGTCAGCGCCCTGGCCTGCCGCGACCAGGTGGTCATTGAAGCGGAGGCCACGCCCACCCAGCGCGACCTGGATTTTCTGGACCCCGAGACCGGCGCCGATCGCAGCATTCGGGTGGACTGGAACTCATCGCTGACGCTGCGCAACACCAAGGTGCGTGCGCGGCCCTGCGGCTATTGGCTGTCGGCAGAAGCCAGTGGTGCAGTGGAACGCCTGCGCCAGCTGGGCATCCAGGTCATGCGGGTGGCAGAGCCCGGTTCTGTCCTGGCCGAGAGCTACCGCGAAACCGCACGCGAAACCGGCAACCGCCAGGACGTGATCGGCACCATTGCCGGTGGTGGTGACATCGTGCGTGTGCAAGTGTCTGCCGTACGCAGCGCCATTGATGCACCCGCTGGCAGCTTCTATGTGCCCCTGAACCAGCCGCGTGCCCATCTGGCCGTGGCAGCGCTGGAGCCCGACACGCAGAACAGCTACTTTGCCAACCACCTGATCCAGGACCTGGGCCAAAGCGCCCGCGTGATGGCCGTGCCATCGCTGGTGTTTGAAGAAACAGATTGATCCGTGCCTTGCGGCAGGTCGCTGCATGGCGCGAGGCTGAGGTCTGCGTTCTTGGCGGGGTCAGGTGGGACGCTCCGTGAGGACGCTGCCCGGATGCTGCGCTGCGACTGTGGCTGCGGTCGCAATTTTGCTATCAATTAAATAGCTATTTAGGCATATTCTTCTAGCGCTACAGGCAGATTTCTTTCAAATCATGCCGATCCATGCAGTGGCGCAGGCCGCGTGGCGCGGGCCTGGCGGTCCCGGGCACGCTCCAGCACATGGCGTGCCATGGCCTGTGCCAAGGCATCTTCTGCCAGGAACACCTGGGCATGGCTGCATTCCAGCACCAGCCGCTGGGCCTCGTCCTCGTTGTGGCTGCGCACCACGATGTCGATGCCCGGGTTCAGAGTCTGCGCCGTCTCGATCATCTGGCGCACCTGCAGCGCGTCCGGGGTGGCTACCACCAGCATGGCGGCCCGCGCAATGTGGGCCTGGATCAGCACGGCAGGCTCCACCGCGTCACCAAACACGGCGGCCACGCCATCGGCCCGCAAGGCTTCCACCAGCTCCCGGTTCTGCTCCGCCACCACAAACGGAATATCGTTGGCCGCCAGCGTTGCCGCCACACGCCGCCCTACCCGGCCGTACCCCACCAGAACCACCTGCCTCGCGAGGTAACGCGAATCGGTGCTGGTGGGCAGTTCGGCCAAAGGGTCATCCCGCTGCTCCAGCCGCCGCGCAAGCGCCGATCGGGCGCGCAGCCAGCCCTGCAACGGCGCAATGGCACGGAACAACAGCGGGTTGAGCGCCATGGAGAACAGGGCCCCCGCCAATACCAAGCTGGCCCCCTCTGGCGGCAGCAGCCCCAACGAAGAACCCAGTGCGACCAGAATGAACGAGAACTCACCAATCTGCGCCAGGCTGGCCGATACGGTGAGCGCTGTGTTGAGCGGGTAACGGAACGCCAGCACCAGGCCCGCAGCGGCCACCGTCTTGCCCAGCATGATGATGGCGACCACTGCCAACACTTGCAGTGGGCGCTCCCACAAGACGGCAGGGTTGAAGAGCATGCCGACCGACACGAAAAAGAGTACGGCAAAGGCATCGCGCAAAGGCAGCGACTCATGCGCAGCGCGGTGGCTGAACTCGGACTCGCGCATGACCATGCCGGCAAAGAAGGCCCCGAGCGCAAACGACACGCCAAACAGCGCAGCCGACCCGTACGCAATGCCCACCGCTGCGGCCACCACGCACAGCGTGAACAACTCACGCGAGCCTGTGCGAGCCACCTGCCACAACAGCCAAGGAAACAGCCGGCGCCCGACCAGCAGCATCAGCACTACAAACGCACCGACCTGCAGCAGGGTCCAACCCAGCGTGCGCCAGAGCTGCGCAGCATCCAGGTCGGCCCCGGTGCCGCCTCCCAGCCATCCCCCCAGCGGGGGTAGCAGCACCAGTACCAGCACCATGGCGAGATCCTCCACCACCAGCCAGCCCACTGCGATGCGTCCGGTGTAGCTGTCCAGAATCCCCAGGGTCTCCAGCGCACGCAACAGCACCACCGTGCTGGCCACCGACAGTGCCAGACCAAAAACCAGGGCACCACCCATGCCCCAGCCCCACCACAGGGCCAACGCCATACCCAGCGACGTCGCCACGATCATCTGCACCACAGCACCCGGCACGGCAATCTTGCGCACGGCCAGCAGGTCGCCCCACGAAAAATGCAGGCCCACGCCAAACATCAGCAGCATCACACCGATCTCCGCCAGCTGGCTGGCCAGGGCCGCATCTGCGACAAAACCGGGAGTGAACGGGCCGATTGCCACCCCAGCCAGCAAGTACCCCACCAATGCTGGCAGCCGCAGACGGGCGGCCAGAAAGCCCAGCACCAACGCCAGGCCCAAGGCGGCAGCAATGGTGTGGATCAGCGTGACGCTGTGTGGCATGGGCAAATGCTCCAGTGAGGCGGGCTGTCAAGGGGGATAGCCCGGTTATAACCGCATCACCATCCCGGCAGCAAAATCGCCCCTGCAGCAGCGCCAAGAGCACGGGCCAGGGCGGGTATGATTAGCGTCCTGCGTTACGCAGATGCGGACACTCCGCAAGCCCGTCCGGCCACACAGCCGGCCAACATCCATCTGCCCGTAGCTCAACTGGATAGAGCAATAGCCTTCTAAGCTATAGGTCGGGGGTTCGAGTCCCTCCGGGCAGGCCAGCCGCCCAGCTGGTAGCTTTCAATCTCCCCACTCATACCAATCGATCCATGCTGACGAGTGCGGAACAGCCAAGCAATGCGCGCGCGGGCTGGATGACGGATGTGGATCAAGCACCTCGTTGCGTACAGCCCCAACCCTAACGATTGGGCTGCGGCACAGCGGCGTAATTCATGGCAATGGCCTGCACCACGGCGCCGATCAATGCCGCATCGCCAGCGCTCTGCGGCAACACGTCGCGCACGATCTGGACCGCGTATTGAAGTTGCTCTTTGGCCAAGGCCGCAGACATGGCGTTGCCGCGCTTTTCACTGGGCGACGCGTCGCGAATCACAAGGCTCATCAGAAACTCCCAAAAAGTGGAGCATGCAGTATGCGCCGTGTGGGGCTGTGGTGAGCGAGAGGCGGGGCTTTGATGGTGAGAAAACCCCCTTGACGCACAACGCTGCACAGGGGGGCATGCGCAAGGCGAGATTCCATACAGCCCCAAAGCAAAAAGCGCTGCAACATTTCTGCTGCAGCGCTTTGCTATTTTGGGGTGGCTGATGGGGCTCGAACCCACGACAACAGGAATCACAATCCTGGACTCTACCAACTGAGCTACAGCCACCGTAGCTTTGTATTATAGCCCGGGATTTTGGCCCCGGACATCAAATCGCTTAATTTTCTGCAGTCACTGTTGCCGCTGCCTCAGGACGTGGTGCCTTGATCTGCACCTTGAAGCGCTGCTTGAGCAGTTCATAGTACGCCAGCCCTTCGGCCGTGGCCAACCACTGCACGTATTGTTGGCGCTCCTGCTGCGCACGCTGCGCATCCGGTGCCTGGCGCGGCACGACGCGGTTGACCTTGACCACGGCATAACCCGCAGCGCCCAAATCCACCCCCGTCCAGCCTGGCAGCGTTTCGGAGGGAGCCCGCAGTGCGGCGTCGATCAGGGCACGCGGCAGGTTCTGGGTCTGTTCGCGGGAGACTTCGGTCGCTGCGGCCAAGCCTGTGGCAGAAGATGGGGCAGCCTTCCATGCATTGAGCTTGGCCTCGCCCTCCTTGCGTGCGAGTTCGGCAGATTTCTCAGCCACATACAAGGTGCGAACACGGGCCTTCACTTCGTCGTAGGGCAGTGTCAATGCAGGGGTGTAGGTGGTCACACGACCGGCAGCCATCTGGCTGGGGCCCACTTCCACCGCCTCGGTGTTGCGCTTGTTCTGCAGCGAGTCGGTAGCAAAAAGTGCTTCGAGGAACTTGGCGTTGGCCAGAGGGCCCTTAGCACCTGCGGCAGGGGTCCGGGTCACGCCCTTGGCAGTCTGGATCTTCAGCTTGAGCTTGTCGGCCACGGGCTGGAGGCTGTCTGCCTGCTCATACACACCATTGGTGAAGGACTCTGCCACCTCGGCAAACTTGCGCTGCGCCTGCTGCTGCTTGAGCTCTGCTTCCATGGTGGGGCGCAGTTCTTCGAAGCTGGGCTGGCGGGGTGTCTTGATGTCGGTGAGCTGGATGATGTGATAACCAAACTCGGTTTCCACCAGATCACTGATTTCGCCCTTTTTCAGCGCAAACGCAGCTTCTTCAAAGGGCTTGACCATCGCACCCCGGGCAAAGAAGTTCAGGTCTCCGCCCGCAACGGCCGAGCCCTTGTCGTCAGAGGATTTCTTGGCCACATCAGCAAAGCTGCCGGGAGCCTTGCGCACCTGGGCCAGCAGTTCAGTGGCACGGGCCTTGGCCTTCTCGCGGTCCGCGGCGGATGCATCCTTGGGAGCGTTTACCAGGATGTGGCTGGCGCGGCGCTCTTCCTTCGCCGTCATGCGAGCCACATTCTCTTTGTAGTAAGTACGCAGGTCGTCTTCACCCAGGGTGATGGACGCCCGCACGCTGTCGAGATCCAGCACCACGTATTCGATGGCTGCCTGTTCCAGTTGCTGGAACAGGGCGGGATGGGCCTTGTAGTAGGCCTCCAGGTCTGCATCTGTCGGGGTGACTTTGCTGGCGAAGTCGGCAGCGTTGAATCGGGCCACCTGGATCTCACGGCGCTCATACAAAGCGTCGAGCGCGAGTTTGACCTGCGCATCGGAGCCAAACGCGGAGCTCATCACTCCACCCATCACTTGGTTCACCGAGATGTCGCGGCGCACATTGGCTTCGAAACCTTCGGGCGTCAGGCCTTGAGCAGCGACCAGTGCGCGATACGCATCGGCGTCCAGCGTACCGTCCGGGCGCTTGAGTCCCGCAATGGCGGGAATCTCCTGCAGGCTGCGGGCCAGACGCGCATCGCTGGTCACGAGGTGCATCTTTTGCGCGGCAGCCGCAAGCACACGGTCACGCACCAGGCGCTCCAGCGTGGCATACCGGGCGCTGGGAGAGTCCAGCAACTTGGGATCGACCGAGGGAGACTGTGCGCGAATGCGGTCTGTCTCCATGCGATGGGCATTGTCCCAGTCCGTCTGGTTGATGTTGTTGCCATCGACACGGGCTACCACAGGGCTCTTTTCAGAGAAATAGTTGCGGTCGATGCCTACCAGCACAAACGAAGGAATGATCAGCAAGAACAAGAAGATCATCACGATCTTGGAGTGCTTGCGGATGGATTCAAACATGGTCGATCTTTCAGAAGGCAAAAAACAAAAGGCGAACTTGCGTTCGCCTTTGTTCGGTGATGGTGGGTCCTGACGGTCTCGAACCGCCGACCTACTCCGTGTAAAGGAGCCGCTCTACCAACTGAGCTAAGGACCCCACCTAAACTGATCCTCAGTTCAAGGCATCTTTCAATGCCTTGCCAGGACGGAACTTCGGAACTTTAGCAGCTTTGATTTTAATCGTAGCGCCAGTACGGGGATTGCGACCGGTACGGGCAGCACGCTTGCCCACAGCGAAGGTACCGAAACCGACGAGCGACACGGTGCCGCCCTTCTTGAGAGTCTTCTTGACAGCCTCGATCGTGGATTCCAGGGCACGCGCAGCAGCGGCCTTGGAGATGTCGGCGTTGGTAGCGATGTGCTCAATCAATTCGGTTTTGTTCACAAGAAGCCTCTCGGAAAAGAGTTAATGGAATGTCTCGAGGATATCTGGTCTTCACACGCCTGAAAGCACAGCCGTGGGCTGGTGGAGAACAGGCGGGGGAATGACTGGCATACACAGCAGTGGCTGCTGCATCAGATTAAAGCCATCGAGTTTCAGAGTGTCAATACAACACGCTGTTTTGCGTCAGCGTTGTTTTGAATTCTAGTCGTATTTCACGCTGCGACAGGGCTTGGCGGGGGTTTTTGTCTCAAACACGCCGTATCGGCAGCACTCCGTATTGACACCCCGCAGCCAGCCGTACTCAACGAGCAGCGAGTGCCTGAGCGATGGCTTTGCCCACGTCCTGCGTGCTGCCCGTGCCGCCCAGGTCCGGGGTGCGCGGAGCACCACTGCCGGGTTGCAACACGGCTTCGATAGCGGCCAGAACGGCGTCATGCGCGGCGCGATAACCCAGGAAGTCCAGCATCATTGCGCCGCACCAGATCTGCCCGATGGGGTTGGCGATGCCCTTGCCCGCGATGTCGGGCGCCGAGCCATGCACCGGCTCAAACAGCGACGGCATGGTGCGCGTGGGGTTGAGGTTGGCGCTGGGCGCGATGCCGATGGTGCCGGTGCACGCAGGTCCCAGGTCCGAGAGGATGTCGCCGAACAGGTTGCTGGCAACCACCACATCAAAGAAGTCGGGCCGCTGCACGAAGTGGGCGGTGAGGATGTCGATGTGGAACTTGTCCACCTTCACATCGGGGTAGGCCTTGGCCATCTCGGCCACGCGCTCGTCCCAGTAGGGCATGGTAATGGCGATGCCGTTGGACTTGGTGGCGCTGGTCAGGTGCTTCTTGGGGCGCGACTGGGCCAGTTCAAACGCAAACTTCAGCACGCGGTCCACGCCGTGGCGCGACATCACTGTCTCCTGCATCACGATCTCGCGCGGAGTGCCTTCGTACATGCGGCCACCGATGCTGGAGTATTCGCCTTCGGTGTTCTCGCGCACGATCAGCATGTCGATCTCGCCGGGCAGGCGCGGGCTGCCATCACGGCGCACCACAGGGGCGATCACGCCTGGCATGAGGCGTGCGGGCCGAAGGTTGATGTACTGATCGAACTCGCGGCGGAATAGCAGCAGCGAGCCCCAGAGCGAGACATGGTCAGCGATCTTGTCGGGCCAGCCCACCGCGCCGAAGTAAATGGCCTCATGGCCGCCAATCTGGTCCTTCCAGTTATCGGGCAGCATCTTGCCGTGCTTTTCGTAGTAGTCCCAGCTCGAAAAGTCGAAGTGGTCGAAATGCAGGTCAATGCCAAACTTGCGGGCGGCCTCGTCCAGAACGCGGATGCCCTCGGGCATGACCTCTTTGCCAATGCCGTCACCGGCAATGACTGCAATGCGATGCTTCGCCATTCAGATGCTCCTGAAAATATAGCTGCCTGCGCTTATATATCAAGCGCTCCAGGCATCAAAGACTTGAAAACTATTTGACGCGTGCCCGGATCTCCGGCAACGCCTTCTGCAGGTAGTACACCATCGACCAGACGGTGAGCACCGCCGAGGCCCAGATGAGCCAGGTGCCCCACACGCCGGTATCGATCACGCCAAACAGGCGCCCGTCGTACAGCAGAAAGGGGATGGCCAGCATCTGCACCGTGGTCTTGACCTTGCCGATCATGTGCACGGCCACGCTCTTGCTGGCGCCGATCTGCGCCATCCACTCGCGCAGGGCCGAGATCGCGATCTCGCGGCCGATGATGATGAGGGCCACAAACACGTCGGCACGTTGCAGGTGCACCAGCACCAGGAGCGACGCACACACCAGAAACTTGTCGGCCACCGGGTCCAGGAAAGCCCCGAAGGACGAGGTCTGGTTGAGCTTGCGGGCCAGGTAGCCGTCCAGCCAGTCGGTGGCCGCGAACACCACGAACATCACGGTGGCGATGAGATTGCGCGTGGCCGGGTCCAGCGGTGCGTAGAACACCCCCACGATCAAAGGTATCGCGACGATGCGCGTCCAGGTCATCAAGGTGGGGATAGTCCAGAACATGGCGGCGATTGTGTCACGGCGCGGCCGTGGAACGGCACATGGGGCTTATCTCAAGGCCTTGTAAATTTCTTCTGCCAATTCATGCGAGATGCCGTCCACGGTGGCCAGGTCCTCCACGCTCGCGGATGCAACCCCACGCACCCCGCCAAAACGTTGCAACAGGCGCGCCCGCTTCTTGGGCCCCACCCCCGCAATTTCTTCCAGTTGCCCGCCTCCCACGCGCACCTTGGCCCGTGCCGCGCGCATGCCGGTGATGGCAAAGCGGTGCGCCTCATCGCGGATCTGCGCCACCAGCATCAGCGCGGCCGAATCCTTGCCCAGGTACACCTTCTCACGCCCGTCGGCAAACACCAGCTCTTCCAGGCCCACCTTGCGGCCCTCGCCCTTCTCGACCCCCACGATGCGGGTCAGGTCCAGCCCCAGCGCAGTGAACACCTCGCGCGCCACGCCCACCTGGCCCTTGCCGCCGTCGATGAGCACCAGGTCCGGCAAACGCGCCTGGCCCTTGGGCCGGGCTGCGGCTTGCGCCTCGGGCGATTGCGCATAGTCGATGCCGCCCTCCTCGCGCTGCGCCTCCACCACCTTGCTGTAGCGGCGCGTGAGCACCTGGCGCATGGCGGCATAGTCGTCGCCCCCCGTGATGCCCTCGATCTTGTAGCGGCGGTATTCGCTGCTCTGCATCTTGTGGTGGTGAAACACCACACACGACGCCTGGGTGGATTCACCTGCCGTGTGCGAGATGTCGAAACACTCGATGGTGAGCTGGTCCAGGTCTTCGGGCGGCAGATCCAGCGCCTCGGCCAGCGCCCGCGTGCGGGCCTGCTGCGAGCCCTCCTCGGCCAGCAGACGGGCCAGTTGCAGGTCGGCGTTCTTTTGCGCCATGTCCAGCCACGCGCGGCGCTGTTCGCGCGGCTGGTGGATAGCGTTCACGCGCAAGCCACTTTGTTCGGTCAGCGCGTCCAGCAAGGCCTTGTCCACCGGCACACTGGTCACCAGCAGCGGTGGCACGGGCACACCGATGTAGTGCTGGGCAATGAAGGCCTCCAGCACCAGGGCCTCCACGGGGCGAACCGGGCGAGACGGGGTGGCCACCGTTTCATCCGCACCGTCCCCGCCCTCTTCTTCGAACACCGCCGCAGCGTCCTCGACGTGCACCGGGAAATACGGCCGGTCGCCCAGGTGGCGGCCACCGCGCACCATGGCCAGGTTCACGCAGGCACGACCGCCTTGCACGCGCACCGCCAGGATGTCCACATCCTTGTCATCCACCGTCTCAATGGACTGCTGGTGCAGCACGCGCGACAGCGCCTGGATCTGGTTGCGCACCTCGGCAGCCTGCTCAAACTCCAGCTTGTCCGAGTGCGCCATCATCCGCGCCTCCATGGCTTGCAGCACCTCCTGCGTTTCACCACGCAGCAATGCCTCGGCGTGCTGCACGTCAGCCGCATAGGCCTCGGGCGAAATCAAGTCCACGCAGGGCCCGGTGCAGCGCTTGATCTGGTACAGCAGGCAGGGCCGTGTGCGGTTGGCAAACACCGTGTCTTCGCAGGTGCGCAGCCGGAACACCTTTTGCAACAGCTGAATGGTTTCCTTCACCGCCCAGGCGCTTGGATAGGGGCCAAAGTAGCGGTGCTTTTTATCGACCGCGCCCCGGTAGTAGGCCATGCGCGGAAACACCTGGCCCGGCGCATCGCCCCGCGTGTGGGCGCCCGGTGTGCCGGTGATCTTGAGGTAGGGATAGCTCTTGTCGTCGCGGAACAGGATGTTGAACTTGGGGTTCAACGTCTTGATGAGGTTGTTTTCCAGCAGCAGCGCCTCGGCCTCGGAGCGCACCACCGTGGTCTCCATGCGCACGATCTTGCTGACCATGTGGCCGATGCGGGTGCCGCCATGGTTCTTCTGGAAGTAGCTGGACACCCGGCGCTTGAGGTTGAGCGCCTTGCCCACGTACAGCAGCGCATCCTGCGCGTCGAAATAACGGTACACGCCCGGCAACGCGGGCAGCGCAGCCACCTGCGCCAGGAGTTCTTCGGAATGCACATCAGACATGGCGCGTATTGTGGCCCCGTGCGCAGCCTGCCCTTTTCACTATCAAAAAAATAGCTACCAGCGCATATTCAACCAGCGCTTGCAGCCATTTTGATCAAAAAATCACCGTACCCCGGTCACTCCGCCTCGATCTTCGAGGTCTTCACCACCTGCGCCCAGTTGGCCAGATCAGCCTTCACCTTGTCACCCAACTGCGCCGGGGTCTGGTAGTCGGCCGTGGCGCCCTGCTCCTGCGCCTTTTGCTGGAAGGCCGCGTTCTGCACCACGGTGCGGATGTCGGCCGTCAGCTTGTCCACCACGGCCTTGGGCACGGCGGCGGGGGCAAACACCGCAAACCATGAGGTGGCATCGACCTTGGGGTAGCCCGCCTCGGCCGTGGTGGGCACATCAGGCAGGCTGGGCAGGCGCTGCTTGCCCGTCACGGCCAGCACGCGCAGCTTGCCGCTGGCGATGTGGGGCATGAACGGTGGTGCAGTGCCAAAGGTCAGGTCCACCTGGCCGCCCAGCAGGTCCTGCAGCGCGGGGCCTGTGCCCTTGTAGGGCACATGGACCATCTTGATGGCGCCCTGCTGCTCCAGCATGGCACCGGTCACGTGCTGCAGCGAGCCGTTGCCCGACGAGGCGTAGTTGAGCTTGCCGGGATTGGCCTTGGCGTAGGCGATCAGCTCGGGCAGCGTTTTCACCGGCAGGTCAGCACGCACCACGATGATCTGCGGGGCCGAGATGACGTTGGCCACGGGTTGGAAGTCACCCTGCTCCCACTGCTTTTGTTTGGTGATGTGGGGCGAGATGACGTGGTAGCCCGAGTACTGCATCAGCAGCGTGTAGCCATCGGCCTCGGCCCGCTTGACGGCGCTGGCCGCAATGTTGCCGTTGCCCCCGCCCTTGTTGTCCACGATGACCGACTGGCCCAGCACCGGCGCCAGGGCTTGCGCCAGCATGCGGGCCGACAGGTCGGTGGTGCCGCCTGCGGCGGTGGGCACCACCATGGTGACGTTCTTGGACGGGTAGGCGCCCTGCGCCACTGCGTGGCCGATGAAGCCGGTGGCCAGTGCGGCCAGGGCGAGGGTGGTGAACTGCTTGCGGGTGGTTTTCATGAAAGGGATGTCTCCGTCGTTGTCGTTGTTGTCAAAAATCTGAGTTGCGAGAAGCAGGAAGGCACAGAGAAAGCACCCGATCAATCCACCGTGGCGCCCGTGTCTTTGACCACGCGGCTCCACTTGGGCAGGTCGGACTGCACCAGCGCGGCCAGCTGCGCTGCCGTGCCCTTGAAGGGCTCGCAGCCCACGGTGGCCAGCTTGTCCACCACGTCCTTGTGCTCCAGCGCACGGGCCACCTCGGCCTGCAGCTGCGCCACGATGGGCGCGGACGTGCCGGCCGGAGCAAACAGCGCATACCACGGCGCCTGGCCAAAGCCCTTGATCGTCTCGCCAATGGTGGGTGCATCGGGCAGCGCGGCCACACGCTTTTCATTGACCACACCCAGCACCTTGAGCTTGCCTGCCTTGATGAACGCAATGGCTGACGGCAGGCTTTGCACCGACAGCGGCACTTGCCCGCCCACCACATCGGTGGCGGCTGCGGCGGAACCCTTGTACGGAATGTGCTGCAGCTGGATGCCCGCCGCCTTTTGCAGCATCTCGCCAATCAGGTGGTTCAGCGTTCCGTTGCCCGCCGAGGCAATCGAATATTTTCCGGGGCTGGCCTTGGCCAAAGCCACCATTTCGGCCACGGTGTTGGCCGGGAAGGATGGATGCGCCACCAGCACATAGCCCGCCGTGGCCACGGGCGCCACGGGTGCAAAGTCCTTCACCGGGTCAAAGCCCGGGTTCTTGTACAGCGCAGGGCCGATCACATGGGCGCTGTCAGCCGTGAGCAGCAGCGTGTAGCCATCGTTGCGTGCACGGGCTGTGGTGCCGGTGGCCAGCGTGCCGCCCGCGCCAGGGCGGTTGTCCACGATCACGCTCTGGCCCAGTTGTTCGCTGAGTTTTTGCGCCACCACGCGCGCAATGGCATCGTTGGCGCCACCCGCAGCCTGGGGCACCACCACGGTGATGGGCTTGGAGGGGTATTTGTCCTGCGCGCCCGCAGCCAATGCAGCGGAGCACAGCACGGCGGCGGTAAAGATGCGGCGGGACAGCGTCGTTTGAAATGTCATGGCTTTTGTCTCCTGGTGTTATGGGTGAATGCAGGCTCACCCGCGCTCAGCGGGCCAGCGCTCTTTCGCGGATCGCCTCGAAATCGGCAGGCACCGGGTGCAGCGCCAGGCGCGGGCCCGCCTTGGCGATCTGGCTGGGAATGTCGTGGCCAATCAACGCAGGCAGTTGCTGCGCAGCGGCCAACAGTTGTGCCAGATCCACCCCCGTGTCATAGCCCATCAGCACCAGCGCATGCACGATCTCCTCGCTGCACACATTGCCGCTGGCGCCCGGCGCATAGGGGCAGCCGCCCAGGCCGCCCAGCGAGGCATCGAACCGGTCTGCGCCTGCGTCAATGGCCGCCAGCACATTGGCCAGCCCCATGCCGCGCGTGTTATGGAAATGCAGGGTGAACTCCACCCCCGGCCAGCGCGCGCGCGCTGCCGCCGTGAGCTGGTGCACCTGCGTGGGGTAGGCCATGCCCGTGGTGTCGCACAGCGTGATGCCACGCACGCCCCGATCCACAAAACGCTGCACCCAGCCGAACACATCCGCCTCGGCCACATCGCCTTCCATGGGGCAGCCAAAAACACACGACAGCGACACATTCACCGCCACGTTGGCGCCCTGCGCCAGGGCCACTACCTGCGCCAACGCCGCAAACGACTGTTCCTGCGTCATGCGCAGATTGGCCAGGTTGTGGGTGGCGCTGACCGACATCACCAGGTTCAGCTCGTCCGTGCGCGACTCGATGGCGCGCTCGGCACCGCGCAGGTTGGGCACCAGCGCGGTGTAGACCGTGCCAGGGCGGCGCGTGATCTCGCGCATCACGATCTCGGCGTCTTTGAGCGCAGGGATGGCCGTGGGCGAGGTGAACGAAGTCACCTCGATCTTGGCCAGGCCCGCCGCCGACAGTGCATTGCACAGCGCGATCTTGTCGGCCGTGGGCACAAACGCCTTTTCCATCTGCAGGCCGTCGCGCAGACCGACTTCCTGCATGTGGATGCGGCGGCCTGCGCCCTGCCATACGGTGTTGGATGCACTCATTGAATCACCCCCTTGCTGCGCAGCAGCGCGATCTGTTCGGCCGTGAGCCCGGCCTCGGCCAGCACCGCATCGGTGTCGTCGCCCAGGTGCGGCGCGCTGCTGCGGATGCTGCCCGGCGTGGCCGAAAGCTTGGGCACGATGCCGGGCACCTCCACGCTGTAGCCGTCGCGCGTCTGCTGCGTCAGCAGCATGTCGCGGGCGCGGTAGTGCGGGTCTTCGGCAATGTCTTTGGCGGTGTAGACCTTGCCCGCAGGCACGCGGGCAGCGCCCAATGCATCCAGCACCTGCTGCACAGTGCGCTGCGCGCTCCAGGCGCCAATCGCAGCGTCGATCTCTTCCACCCGGGCCACGCGGCCGGTGTTGTTGGCGAGGTCCGGCGCAGTGCCCAGGTCGGGCCTGCCAATCGCATCCATCAGCCGCTTGAAAATGCTGTCGCCATTGCCCGCCACCAGCACCCAGCCGTCCTGGCAGGGGTAGGCGTTGCTCGGTGCAATGCCCGGCAGCGCGCTGCCTGCGGCCTCGCGCACGGCGCCGAAGGCGCTGTATTCGGGGATCAGGCTTTCCATCACGTTGAACACCGCCTCGTGCAGCGCCACGTCAATCACCTGGCCCTGGCCGCCGTTGACCTTGCGGTGGTACAGCGCCGTGAGCACGCCGATGGTGCCGTGCAGCGCCGCCAGCGTGTCACCAATCGAGACACCGACGCGCACCGGCACGCGGCCGGGCTCGCCCGTCAGGTGGCGCAGGCCGCCCATGGCTTCGCCGATGGCGCCAAAGCCTGGCAGGTCGCGGTACGGCCCCGTCTGGCCGTAGCCAGAGATGCGCAGCATCACGAGGCCGGGGTTGAGTTGGTGCAGCTCCTCGGGCGACATGCCCCAGCCTTCCAGCGTGCCGGGGCGGAAGTTCTCGACCAGCACATCGGCTTCTGCAATCAGCTGGCGAGCGATGTCCTGCCCGTCCTTCTGCCGCAGGTCCAGCGCCACCGAGCGCTTGTTGCGCGACTGCACCTGCCACCAGACGGAGGTGCCTTCCTTGATCAGGCGCCAGTTGCGCAGCGGGTCGCCGGTCTCGGGCGCCTCGATCTTGATCACATCGGCGCCAAACTCGCCCAGCGTCTTGCCGCAGAAAGGCCCGGCAATGAGCTGGCCCATTTCGATGACGCGCACGCCTTGCAACGCGGCGGGGGAAGCAATGGAATCCATGGGTGGGGTTATCTCCTGTGGCCAGCCCCACGCCGGGGCGGCTCGGGGCGAATGATGCGCAGGGTGTGCGGGGCCGTAAATCGCTCAAGCAACAAGATGCCATCGCAAACCGGCATGGCAGCTGCGGCGCTTGCTACCATCTGCCCCCATGAAACTCGACCCCGTCTCCCTGCGCCTGTTTGTGGCCGTGATGGAAGAAAGCACCATCGCTGCCGCCGCCGCGCGCGAGCACCTGGCCGCCTCGGCCGTGAGCCGCCGCCTGGCCGACCTGGAAGACGCGTTACACGTGGCCCTGTTCACCCGCAGCAACAAGGGCACTGAGCCCACCGCCGCTGCCTTTGCGCTGCTGAACCTGGCGCGCGGCGTGCTGAATGACCTGGACGGCATTGCCACCCAGATGCGCGAATATGGCACCGGAGTGCGCGGCCACGTGCGCGTGGTGGCCAACATCTCGGCCATCACGCAGTTTTTGCCTGGGGAACTGCAGAGCTTTCTGGCACAACACCCGCAGGTGGATGTGCGGCTGCAGGAGCAGATCAGCAGCGCGATTGCGCATTCCGTGGCCGAGAACGCGGCCGACGTGGGCATTCTGAACGAAGGCCACTACGGCGAGCGGGTGACGCTGCTGCCCTACCGCACCGACGAGCTGGTGCTCGTAGTACCCACCGGCCATGCGCTGGCGCGGCGCAAGTCCGTGCGGCTGGCAGACGCCCTGCCCTATGACTTTGTGGGCGCGCACCCCAACAGCGCCATCAACAACCAGCTCACCCGCGCATCCGCTGAGGCTGGCCTGCCGCTTCGACTGCGCATGCAGGTCACCAGCTACGACGCGCTGTGCCTCATGGTCAACGCCGGTCTGGGTGTGGGCGTGATGCCGCGCGGCAGTGCGCGGCTTTACCAGGGCGCGCTGCAGATCCGCACCGTCACCCTGAACGAGCCCTGGGCCCACCGCCGCCTGTCGCTGTGCGTGCGGTCGGAAGAATCCCTCTCCACCGTGGCCCGGCTGCTGGTGGACCACTTGCGCACGCAGCCCGCCACACCATGACCCCCGACCGCCAGCCCCTGCAGTGGGATGTGTTCTGCCGCGTGATCGACAACTTTGGCGACATTGGGGTGTGCTGGCGCCTGGTGGCGCAGCTGGCCGCACTGGGCCACCGCGTGCGCCTGTGGGTAGACGACGCCTCGGCTCTGCAATGGATGGCCCCTGGGGGCTGCGCCGGGGTGGAGGTGCGGCCCTGGGGCGCGCCGCCGCCGGGCCCCAACGAGCCGCCACCCGATGTGATGGTGGAGGCCTTCGGCTGCGATATTGCTCCTGAATTCATAGCATATAGCGCATATTCCACTAGCGCTTCTGGCCAAAATCGCTCCAAACCTGTCTGGATCAACCTGGAATACCTGTCTGCAGAGGGTTACGTCGCACGCACCCACCGCCTGCCGTCCCCCATTCTGTCCGGCCCGGCATCGGGGTGGACGCGCTGGTTTTTCTACCCCGGCTTCACGACCGGCACCGGCGGCCTCCTGCGCGAGCCCCATCTGATGGCGCGGCGCGAGGCTTTTGACCGCAGCGCCTGGCGCACGGAGCACCGGGCACTGTTTGGCAGGGGCGAAGAAGCACCAGGCAGCCGCTGGGCGTCGCTGTTCTGCTACGAGCCCCCGGCGCTGGCCCACCTGCTGCAACAGTGTGCGCTGCAACCCACCGAGCTGCTGGTCACGCCTGGCCGCCCGGCCGCTGCGGTGCGGGCGACACTGGCCGAGCCCTCCGGGAACCAAGGAGGTCCGCAAGCGCATGACCAGCGGGGGCTGCTGTCCTTGTCCTACCTTCCCCACCGCCCCCAGCCAGCGTTTGATGAGATGCTGTGGGCCTGCGACTTCAATGCGGTGCGGGGCGAGGACTCGCTGGTGCGTGCGCTGTGGGCGGGTCAGGCCTTTGTCTGGCAGATCTACCCGCAGCACGACAACGCCCACCACGACAAGCTCTGGGCCTTTCTGGACTGGCTGCAGGCCCCTGCGTCGCTGCGGCAGTTCCACGCCACCTGGAACGGGCTGGACGCCGCGCCGCTGCAATGGCCGGACGACAACACGCTGGCAGAGTGGACCGCCTGCACCCAGGCTGCCCGTGCGCGCCTGCTGACGCAGGACAACCTCGTCGCACAACTTTTGAGCTTTGTCGCCGAAAAACGGTAAAATCCGAGGCTTTGCGCAAATCAGGTGCGGCATGTCAGTGCCTGCTCCCCGCGCACTTTCGCCGCAGAACATGCACCGGCGCGCATACCAGATGGTTTGCCAGCCCGCGCGTTGAGCGGCCCCAACCCAAGCAACTTGCTATGAAAATCGCTCAAGAAATCCGCGCCGGCAACGTCATCATGCACGGCAAGGACCCCATGGTGGTCCTGAAGACCGAATACGCCCGCGGCGGCCGCGGTGCAGCCACCGTGCGCATGAAGCTCAAGAGCCTGATCGGCAACTTCGGCACCGAAGTCGTGTTCAAGGCCGACGACAAAATCGACAACGTGATCCTGGACAAGAAAGAGTGCACCTACTCCTACTTTGCCGACCCCATGTACGTGTGCATGGACACCGAGTACAACCAGTACGAAGTGGAAGCCGAAAACATGGGCGACTCGCTGAACTACCTGGAAGACGGCATGACCGTGGAAGTGGTGTTCTATGACGGCAAGGCCATCTCGGTCGAACTGCCCACCAGCGTCGAGCGCGAAATCACCTGGACGGAACCCGCCGTCAAGGGCGACACCTCCGGCAAGGTCATGAAGCCTGCCAAGATCGCCACCGGCTTCGAAGTGCCCGTGCCCCTGTTCGTCAGCCAAGGCGACAAGATCGAAATCGACACCCGCACTGGCGAATACCGCAAGCGCGTCTAAGGGCGGCAAGGGCTCGCAGCCCTCTCTCCCTCACAGGAGATCCCCCAAAGAAAAAGGCTTCCCTCGGGAAGCCTTTTTTTATTATTCAGAGCCAATGCGCTAGTGCTGCATGGGTCTAACGCTATGAATTAAATAGCAATCAGATAGGTTGCGCCACCAGATCGTGTCCCTGCACGCCCACGATACGTGCCTTGGTGAACTCCCCCACCTTGAGCTGCTTGCTGATCTTCTCGGGCGGCAGCAGCTGCACGGTGCCGTCGATCTCGGGCGCATCCGCATAAGTGCGGCCCACACCCCCTTTGCGGCCCAGGGCAGGGGCATGGTCCACCAGCACCTGCATGGTGGCACCCACCCGGCGCTGCAGTCTGGCGATCGAGACCTCTTCCGCCACCGCCATGAAGCGGGCACGGCGATCTTCGCGCACGTCCATCGGCAGCATGCCGGGCAGCTCGTTGGCCGCAGCGCCATTCACATCGCTGTAGGCAAAGCAGCCCGCACGGTCAATCTGCGCCTCGCGCACGAAGTCGAGCAGGTGCTGGAACTCTTCTTCCGTCTCGCCCGGAAAGCCCGCAATGAAGGTGCTGCGGATGACCAGCTCGGGGCAGGCTTCGCGCCAGCGCAGGATGCGCTCCAGGTTGCGCTCGCCGCTGGCGGGGCGCTTCATGCGCTTCAATACGTCAGGGTGGCTGTGCTGGAAAGGCACGTCCAGGTACGGCAGCACCTTGCCCGTGGCCATGAGTGGGATCACTTCGTCCACGCTGGGGTACGGGTACACATAGTGCAGGCGCACCCAGGCGCCATAGGGCTCGGCAATCTCGCCCAGCGTCTGCACCAGCTCCAGCATGCGGGTCTTGACAGGCTTGCCATCCCAGAAGCCCGTGCGGTACTTCACGTCCACGCCATAGGCCGAGGTGTCCTGGCTGATCACCAGCAACTCTTTCACACCACCTTCGAACAAGGCCTTGGCCTCGCTCAGCACGTCGCCAATGGGGCGTGACACCAGATCGCCGCGCATGGACGGGATGATGCAGAAGGTACAACGGTGGTTGCAGCCTTCGCTGATCTTGAGGTAAGCGTAATGCTTGGGCGTGAGCTTGATGCCCGCGATGCCGAAGCTGCCGGGCACCAGGTCCACGAAGGGGTCGTGGGGCTTGGGCAGGTTCAGGTGGACCGCATCCATCACCTCTTGCGTGGCATGGGGCCCGGTCACGGCCAGCACGCTGGGGTGCATCTGGCGCACCATGTTGCCGCCATCGTCACCCGTGCGGGCGCCCAGGCAGCCGGTGACGATGACCTTGCCGTTCTCGGCCAGGGCTTCGCCAATGGTGTCCAGGCTTTCTTTCACGGCATCGTCAATGAAGCCGCAGGTGTTGACGATGACCAGGTCGGCACCCTGGAAGGTCTTGGAGGTTTCGTAACCCTCGGCGCTCAGCTGCGTGAGGATCAGCTCGGAATCGGTCAGCGCCTTGGGGCATCCCAGGCTGACGAATCCGACTTTGGGTGTTTTGGTGGGGGCAATTGCTTCGCTCATATCCCCGTATTGTCCCAGTTCCGGCGTTGAGCGGTCAGGATTGCCGATTCATCGCAAGGTTTGCCACCTGCCGCAACCTGCGCAACCGGTGCTGCACCAGCCCGCAGCCGCGATTTAAAGGCAGCACCGCCGCTATAGCGGCGCCGCCCGGGGGCAAGGCGCCGCAGGCGCCTCGGGGGCTATCTTTTCAGTCCAAATGCGCCCAGCATCTGCTCCGTCTGCTTTTGCATCTGCTCCTGCATCTGGGCCAGCATGGTCTGCGACTGCTCGACATAGTTGCCCATCATGCCCTTGAGCATGGGCGACTGCAGGCTCATGAACTGCGCCCACATCTCGGGCGTCACGCTTTGGGACTGCTCGGCCAGCTTGGTCTGCACGTCGGTGAAGGCCTGGACGTTCTTCTCCAGGTACGCGCCCATGAACCCCTGCATGGCATGGCCGTAGAACCGGATGATGTTGGCCAGCACCGCCTCGGTGAACATCGGGGCGCCGCCCGCCTCCTCTTCCAAAATGATCTGCAGCAGGATGCTGCGTGTGAGGTCTTCGCCCGTCTTGGCGTCGCGCACCACTACGTTCTGGTGGTCCATCACCAGCTGGCGCACCTCGGCCAGGGTGATGTAGGTGGAGGTGTCTGTGTCGTACAGACGGCGGTTGGGGTACTTCTTGATGACGCGCTGGGTCGATTTGGACGCAGCGGTTTTCGGTTCGGACACAACGAACTCCTCGGGCTCAAAACCCATGTATTGCAGTGCAGCACATTCTAGGGAGACTGCTGCGCCGCTGCGGCAAAGGAATACCCTGATGATGTCGGGCACCAATGTGTCGCGTGGGCGACTGATGCTTGAGGCGCCGTATGCCGTGCAGCCTTTTACGTACAACGCCCCAGCAACAGCCCTTGGCGAGGGAAGAAAGAAGCAGAAACAAAAAAGCCACCTTGGGTGGCTTGCTCTGTGAACACCAAGTGCGGTGTCGTTGCCAAGTTTTTTATGGATCTGAAAGCTGGTTTCTTTCAGCGAAAAACTTGGTAGGCGCGATTGGACTCGAACCAACGACCCCCACCATGTCAAGGTGGTGCTCTAACCAGCTGAGCTACGCGCCTGTCGTTATCAAGACCACGATTATAGCCATAAAAATCGCCCCCTCGAGCTCGGCAGGCTACAAATCGCACAACGCGCGCGAAGCGGGCTCACAGGCAAGGCCCGCGCGCGTCTCGCCTCAACGGCGGCGGGCAGAACGAACGCCCTGCACCCCAGCCACGATGCCGAGCACCTTGTTCAGGCGGCCTGAGTCGGACACTTCTACCGTGAACGTCATCCACGCCGTGCCTTTGACGGACTGGGTCTGCACACCGATCACATTGGTTTTTTCGCGGGCGAACACTTCCGAGATGTCGCGCAGCAGGCCCTGGCGGTCGGCGGCCTCCACCGCGACGTCCACCGGGTACACCGCCGTGGATGCCGATGGCTTGGGCACGCCCCACTCCACCTCGATCACACGCTCGGCGTTGCGTGCCGCCATCTCGCGGAAGTTGCTGCAGTCGGCACGGTGCACGCTCACCCCTTTGCCGCGCGTGACAAAGCCACGGATGGTGTCCGGGGGTGCGGGCTTGCAGCACTTGGCCAGCTGCGTCATCAGCGAGTCGATGCCCACCACCAGCACACCGCCCTTGGGGGCCGCATCGTTGGTGCGTGTTTTCTTGAGCAGCAGATAGTCGTCGGGCTGCAGCACGGGCTCGGGCGGGCGTAGCACGGTTTCAATGTTGCGCAGCGAAAACTCATCCTTGCCCACCACCTCAAACAGCGCGTCGGCCGACTTGAAGCCCAGTTGCACCGCCAGATCGTCGAGCTTGATGGCGGTCTTGCCTTCGCGCTGCAGCAGCTTTTCGACCGCCTCGCGGCCCCGGGCCACTGTCTCGTGCGTGGCCTGTGCGTTGAACCAGGCACGCACCTTGGCCTTGGCGCGGTTGCTGGTGAGATAGCCCAGCTCGGCATTGAGCCAGTCGCGCGAGGGGCGCCCTTCCTTGACGGTGGAGATTTCAACCGTCTGCCCGTTTTGCAACGGGGTATTGAGCGGCACCATCACACCATCGACCTTGGCGCCCCGGCAGCGGTGGCCCAGGCTGGTGTGGACCGAGTAGGCAAAGTCCACCGGGGTGGCGCCCTGGGGCAGTTCTACCACGGCCGCATCGGGCGTCAGCACGTAGATGCGGTCCTCGAACAGGCCCCGGTTGGGCAACGTGCCCGCCAGGTCCCGCTCCCACGCCAGCAGCTGGCGCAGCACGGCAATTTTGGCGTCGTACTCGCCCGTTGCAGACACACCCGCATAACCTTTGGCACCGGCCTCCTTGTACGCCCAGTGGGCTGCCACGCCGTGCTCGGCGTGTTCGTGCATGGCCTGGGTGCGGATCTGGATCTCGATGGGCTTGCCGTTGTCGTCCCGCACAATGGTGTGCAGTGACTGGTAGCCGTTGGGCTTGGGCTTGGCGATGTAGTCGTCAAACTCCTCCACGATGGGCTTGAACTGCTCGTGCACCCAGCTCAGGGCGGCGTAGCAGTCCTTCACCGTGGGCACCACCACACGCAGCGCGCGGATGTCGAACACCTGGTCGAAGTTGAGCGACTTGCCACGCATCTTCTTGACGATGCTGTAGATGTGCTTGGGGCGGCCCGCCACGGTGGCGCTGATGCTGCGCGCACGCAGGTCGGATTCGAGTCGCGCGCGCAGCTGCTCCATGTAGACCTCGCGCTCGCCACGCTTTTCGTCGAGCAGGCGGGCCACTTCCTTGTAGGTGTCGGGCTCCAGGAAGCGGAAGGACAGGTCCTCCAGCTCCCACTTCACCTGCCAGATACCCAGGCGGTTTGCCAGCGGCGCAAACACCTGCAACGACTCGCGCGCCAGACTGGGCGACACGGGGCGCTTGCTAGCCGCATGAAAACGGAGCGTCTGCAAGCGCGAGGCCAGCCGCAGCATCACCACCCGCAGGTCGCGCGAGAACGCCAGCAGCATCTTGCGCACGTTCTCCGTCTGCACGGCCGGGTCGTCCAGCGGTGCAGCCGCGCGGGCCTGCTGCTGCACGCGCATCAGCTTGGTGGTCTCCACCGCCAGCGCCGCGAAGTTGGCGCCAAAGGCCTTGGCGATCACCTCCTCGGGTTTGTTCAGATGGATGCAGGCGTGTACCAGATAGCTGGCCGCCTGCATGGCTTCGGAACCGCCAATACCCTTGAGGATGGCGGCCACGGCATCGGCATGGGCCAGCGTGTTCTCGCCGGAGTCGAGCGTTTCGCCCGCCATCAGGGGTTCGGCAAAAGCGCGCGCGCGGGCCAGTGCGTTCACCTGCTCCGGCAGGGTGTGCGCCGTGGCGGCGATGAGCTGGGGGACAGCGTCGGCCTGGGGGGTGAGAGACGCTGGTGCAGGAGGGTTGGTTTTCATCCAGCCACAGCACCTTCTGCCGCCAGCAGGAAATCCGCGACTGCGGCGACCTGGTCTTCCGCCACCAGCGTGGGCGCGTGGCCCACACCGTCAAACTCCACCACGCGGGCCCGGGGCCCGCGCTGCGCCATGGCCTGCGCCGTATCGCGCGAGAGCAGGTCGGACTGCGCACCGCGCAACAGCAACGTCTGGGCCGTGATGTGGTCATACAGCTGCCACAGCGCCGCCTCGCCCGCCGCCGCAGCCTCCTGCGTCAACGTCTTGAACGGCACGGCAATCGCCGGGTCATAGTGCAGCGCAAGACCGCCTCCGGCGGACTGCGGCAGCTCGCGCACCATGGCGCGCGACAGGTCCAGCCACTGGGCGGGCGTGTGGGGGCCAAAGCTGGTGGAGATGGCCCACATTGCATCGGCCGCCTGCTGCAGCGATGCAAACCGCGCGGGCTGCCCCAGATACTGCCCGATGCGCTGCAGCGCCTGCCACTGGATGACAGGCCCCACATCATTGAGCACCAGCCGGCGCACAGGCACCGGCAAGGGCAGAGCGGGCTGGCCGGTGATGCCCATGCCGATGAGCCCGCCCATGCTCGTGCCCACCCAGTCCAACGTGGTGATGGGGGCTTGCTGGTGCAACTGCGCCAGCAGTGCCAGCATGTCCGCCGCGTATTGGGGAATCTGGTAGCCCATCGGGTCGGCCAGCCAGTCACTGCGTCCCCGGCCCACTACGTCGGGGCAGATCACCCGTGCATGCTGGCTCAGCACGCGGGCCAAGGTATCAAAATCCCGCCCCTGGCGCGACAGGCCATGCACGCAGACGACGACGTGCGGGTGCGCCGGGTTGCCAGTGGCGTTCCACTCCCAATACGCCATGCGGTGCTGCTGTGCGGGAGTGGGTGCGCGGTCTGGAGTCTCCGGCGAGGCCGCGGGGCCTGGGCACAGTACGTAGTTCAGCGTAGGTTCAATCATGGGTGCGAAATCCGGGGGCAGCGCTCGATAATGCTGTGGTCGTTGGCACCCATCGCTTGCCCCTGAGTGCCGACTTTTTCTTGTCGTCGCATCGTAATTCATTCGGAGAGACTCCCATGCTGAAAGGCAAAACTGCCCTCGTCACCGGCTCCACCAGCGGCATTGGTCTTGGCATCGCCAAGGCCCTGGCGCGCCAGGGCGCCAACATCGTGCTCAACGGCTTTGGCGATGTGGATGCCCCCCGCGCCGAGGTGCTGGCAGCTGGCGAGGCTGCGGGCGCCCAGGTGGCTTACCACGGCGCAGATATGAGCCGTGTGGCCGACATCGAAGACATGATGAAGTACAGCGCCAGCCAGTTTGGCCGCGTGGACATCCTGATCAACAACGCAGGCATCCAGCACGTGGCCAATGTGGAGAACTTTCCCGTCGAACGCTGGGACTCCATCATCGCCATCAACCTGACCAGTGCCTTCCACACCTCGCGCCTGGCCCTGCCCGCGATGAAGAGCGCCAACTGGGGCCGCATCATCAATGTGGCGTCGGTGCACGGCCTGGTGGGATCGGCCCAGAAGTCCGCCTATGTGGCCGCCAAGCACGGCATCGTGGGCCTGACCAAGGTCACCGCGCTGGAGAACGCCACCACCGGCGTGACCTGCAACGCCATCTGCCCCGGCTGGGTGCTGACGCCACTGGTGCAAAAGCAGGTGGACGCCAAGGCCGCCGAACACGGCATCTCCAATGAAGAAGCCAAGAAGCTGCTGCTGGGCGAGAAGGAGCCTTCGATGCAGTTCACCACGCCCGAAGAGCTGGGCGAGCTGGCCGTGTTCTTCTGCTCCCCCGCCGCCAACAACGTGCGTGGCGTGGCGTGGAACATGGACGGCGGCTGGGCTGCTCAGTAAGCCGGCTCTGAGCAATCGCTCTGCTTTTGATAGCTGCCAGCGCTTATTGCACTAGCGCTTGCAGCCGTTTTTATTTCAAACAGGGCACACCCAGCGACTCAGGGAGCTCAGAGGCCTCAGCGCATCTGCACCGAGCCCGACACGTTCACCGTGACCTGGGCCTTGCCCGCTTCCACCGGCACGGCTGAGTCCGAGAACGACGCCGCCTTGGCCTCGGCTGCCATCATGCGGGGCCGGGGGCCGGGCGACATTTCATTGCTGTTCACCGCCACTTCGCGCAGGCTGTAGTTCGCAAATCCAAAGCCCTTGGCCAGTTCGGCCGCACGGGCCTTGAACTGCTCGATGGCCTGGGTCTGGGCCTCGGACTCCACCTTGGCGCGGGCCTCGCGCGACAGGCCAAACGCCACCTGGCTGATCGCCAAGGTCTGAATCTTGCCGGCGGTGGCCGTGATGCGCGCGAAGTCACGGCCCTCCAGCACCAGTTCCGCCCGGCCCTGCCAGCCGTTGATCTTGCCGTCCTTGCCGTAGCGCGGGTACAGCCCGAACGGACCGGTGCGCACGTCCAGCTGTCCGGGCTGCGCATTGCGCTTGGCCTCGGTCAGTGCAGCATCCAGCGCCTGCTTGAGTTGGGTTTGCACGGTAGCGGCATCGGCGGCCTCTTTACTGGTGGCAAGGTTAAGCACCAGCAGGTCTTGCTGCACCTCCACCGTGCCCGTGGCCGACAGCTGCACCACGTTGCGCAGCTCAGGGGCCGGTGTATTTTGGGCAAAAGCGGCGCTTGCGCAGGCGATCAGTGCACTGGCAGCTATCAATTTGGTAGTTTTTTTCATCATCACACGGTCCTTGTCATTGGTGCACGCCCCGGTTGCCAGGGGTGCGGGGCACCACCTTAACCGCAGTGCGCTACGCCCTTGACAACGCCATGTCGCACGAGGTGCGAAGCTGGGCAAAACTTGTAACAGTTGGTCAAACCCGGCCTCCAAACCCGAACTTCGGCGTTCCAACTGGTCAGAATTGGCTCTGTTACAAATTGGACTTGAGATCAACATGGCCACAACACCCAATCGCACCGACAAAGTTCTGGTAGTGGACGACGACGCCCGCATCCGCGACCTGCTGCGCCGCTACCTCACCCAAGAGGGTTTTGAAGTCATGGTTGCCGAAGACGGCAAGGCCCTCAACCGCCTGCTGCTGCGCGAGACGGTGGACATCATCGTGCTGGACCTGATGATGCCTGGCGAAGACGGTTTGTCGATCTGCCGCCGCCTGCGCGCCGCCAACGACCGCACTCCTATCATCATGCTCACTGCCAAAGGCGAGGACGTGGACCGCATCGTGGGCTTGGAAGTGGGCGCCGACGATTACCTGGGCAAGCCCTTCAACCCGCGCGAGCTGCTCGCCCGCATCCACGCCGTGCTGCGCCGCCGCCCCGCCCAGGAAGCCCCAGGCGCCCCCTCGGGCGACAACGAAGTCGTCACCTTTGGCCCCTTCACCTTCGACCTGGGCACGCGCGCACTGCAGCGCAATGGCGAAGAACTGCCTTTGACCACCGGCGAATTCGCCATGCTCAAGGCCCTGGTGCGCCACCCGCGCCAGCCCCTGTCGCGCGAAAAGCTGGCTCTGCTGGCCCGCGGCCGCGAGTTCGAGCCCTTCGACCGCAGCTTGGACGTGCAGGTCTCTCGCCTGCGCAAGCTGGTGGAAGTGGACGCCGCAGCGCCCCGCTACATCCAGACGGTCTGGGGCGTGGGCTACGTGTTTGTGCCGGACGGAACGAGCTGATAGTTCATGGCCAACACTGAGGGCAAGCCAAGATCTTCGTCCCGCAAGTCTGTCACCGCCCCCTCCGACGCCACCAGCCCTGCCCCGCTGGAGGCCATTCGGCGGGCGCGGGAACAGCGTGCGCGCGTCGGTCTGAACCTTTTCTGGCGCACGTTCTTTCTGCTGGCCCTGCTGCTTGTGGGCAGCATCCTGGCGTGGCTGCAGACCCTGCGCGCGCTGGAGTTTGAACCGCGCACGCTGCAGACCGCGCAGCAGATTGCATCGCTGGTCAACCTGAGCCGCGCCGCGCTGGTGCACTCCGACGCCATCGCGCGCGTGTCGCTGATCAAGACCATGGCCGACCAGGAGGGGGTGCGCATCCTGCCGCGCGAGCCCAAGGACAAGTACGCACTGCTCGACCCGACGGCCCTGGGCAACCGCCTGACCGACGAGCTGACCATGCGCCTGGGCCCGGACACCATCGTGGCGCAAAGCGTGAACGGGGAAAACGGCCTGTGGGTCGGCTTCAACATCAACGGCGACCCCAACTGGCTGCTGATGGACCGCTCGCGCTTCAGCCCGGCAGGGGGACGCACCTGGCTGATCTGGCTGATCACGGCCGCCGCGCTGTCGCTGGCCGGTGCCGCAGCCATTGCCCGGCTGATCAACCGCCCGCTCAAGCAGCTGTCCTATGCGGCCAACCGCGTCAAAGACGGTGACTTTGCCGCCAGCCACCTCGACGAAGAAGTGGTGACCAGCGAAATCCGCGAGGTGAACATCGGCTTCAACCGCATGGCCCAAAAGCTGGCCAAGCTGGAACAGGACCGCGCCGTGATGCTGGCGGGCATTTCACACGACCTGCGCACGCCGCTGGCGCGCCTGCGGCTGGAAACGGAAATGAGCGTGACCGACGAAGTGGCCCGCGAGCACATGGTGGCCGACATCGTGCAGCTCGACGCCACCATCGACAAGTTTCTGGACTACGCGCGGCCGGACCACGTCACGCTGACCCCGGTGAATTTGCACGCAGTGGTGTCGTCGTGTGTGTATGCGGTGCAGGATCACCGCGAGCTGCAGATCACCATGGCGGTGCCTGAGGACCTGAACGTGCTGGCAGACGAGGTGGAACTGGCCCGTGTGATCTCCAACCTGCTGGAAAACGCCCGGCGCTACGGCAAGAACGAGGACACAGGCATCACCAACGTGGACATCGCCGCCAAGAGCCGCGAAAACTGGGTGCTGATCAAGTTGCGCGACCACGGCGCTGGCGTGCCGCCTGAGCAGCTGTCCAACCTCACCAAGCCGTTCTTCCGGGGCGACTCGGCGCGCACGGCAGCGGCGGGTGCAGGCCTGGGGCTGTCGATTGTGGACAAGACGGTGCAGCGCATGGGCGGCATTTTTGCGCTGGCCAACTCCAGCACCGGCGGCCTGGTGGCCCACCTGCAACTGCAGCGTGCCACCAGCCTGCCCGAAGGCGTGGACCCCAAGCAGCGCCTGCAGCGCCCATCCGTCAAGCGCCAGCTGCCCCGGCGACGGGCGGAAGACCGGATGGCCTGATCCCCTGCCCTGCCCCAACACAAAGCCCTCCATTGGAGGGCTTTGTGTTTTGGAACCACCTCAGCGCACCATGCAAGGTGACTTGTTGTTGAACTTCCAGCCGGGGATCAGGTACTGCATCGCAATCGCATCGTCGCGGGCCCCCAGGCCGTGCTGCAGGTACAGGCGATGGGCGCGCTCAACCTCGTCCATGTCCAGCTCCACCCCCAGACCGGGCTTCTCGGGCAGGTCAATGAACCCATTCCTGATCTGGAACGGCTGCTTCGTCAGGCGCTCGCCGTCCTGCCAGATCCAGTGCGTGTCGATCGCGGTCACGCGGCCCGGGGCAGCGGCGCCCACGTGGGTGAACATGGCCAGAGAAACATCGAAATGGTTGTTGGAGTGCGAGCCCCAGGTCAGGCCGAAGGCCTGGCACATCTGCGCCACACGCACTGATCCGGCCATGGTCCAGAAATGCGGGTCTGCCAGCGGAATATCCACCGACTGCAGCGCCAGGCTGTGCGCCATTTCGCGCCAGTCGGTGGCCACCATGTTGGTAGCGGTGGGCAGGCCGGTGGCGCGGCGGAACTCGGCCATCACCTCGCGGCCCGAGAACACGCCTTCTGCGCCGCAGGGGTCTTCGGCATAGGCCATCACGCCATGCAGGTCGCGCGTGAGGCGGATGGCGTCTTTCAACAGCCAGCCGCCATTGGGGTCCAGCGTCACGCGCGCTTCGGGGAAGCGCTCGTGCAGCGCGCGGATGGCCTCGACCTCTTCCTCGCCACGCAGCACACCGCCCTTGAGCTTGAAGTCAGCAAAGCCATAGCGCTGGTAAGCGGCCTCGGCCAGGCGCACGATGCCCTCAGCCGTCATGGCCTTTTCGTTGCGCAGGCGGAACCAGTCGTTGTCGGCGCCGGGCTCGGTGCGGTAGGCCAGATCGGTCTTTGCCCGGTCGCCCACATAGAACAGGTAGCCCAGCATTTGCACCGATGTGCGCTGCACGCCGTCGCCCAGCAGCGCGGCCACGGGCACGCCCAGGTGCTGGCCCAGCAGATCGAGAAAGGCCGACTCCACCGCGGTCACGGCGTGGATGGTGATGCGAAGGTCAAAGGTCTGCAGGCCACGCCCGCCCGCATCGCGGTCGGCAAACTGGGCGCGCATGGCATTGAGCACGGCGTTGTGGTGACCCACGGGCTGGCCCACGATGAGCGGTCGCGCATCTTCGATGGTCTGGCGGATCTTCTCGCCGCCGGGTACTTCACCCACGCCTGTGTTGCCCGCGCTGTCACGCAGGATGAGCAGGTTGCGCGTGAAGAATGGACCGTGCGCGCCGCTAAGGTTCATGAGCATGCTGTCGTGGCCCGCCACAGGCACCACGCGCAGCTCGGTGATAACGGGGGTGCTGGTGGCAGATGGATTGGAAGAGTTGGTCATGGTGGTCAGAAAACGAGGATGAGGCGCGCCCGGCGCCTCGTGGCAGGGCTCAATCCGCGGTGATTTTTCGGGTCTCGATCACGGTCTTCCAACGGGCGAATTCGCGCGCTTGGTAGGCGGTGAAGGCTTCGGGCGTGCTGCCGACAATCTCCAGGCCCTGGTCCAGCATGCGCTTTTTCACGGCAGGGTCGTTGATGGCTGCGATGGCGGCGTCCGCGAGCTTCTTCTTGAGTGCAGGCGGCAGGCCCTTGGGTGCGGCCATGCCCTGCCAGGAGTACACCTCAGCACCGGCCACGCCCGCTTCGGCCAGCGTGGGTACATCCGGCAGCACAGGGCTGCGCTTGTCGCCCGTCACAGCGATGGCGTGCAGCTTGCCCGCACGGATGTGCTGCAACACGGCGTTCACGTTCTGGAACGAGAACTCCACCTGCCCGCCCAGCAGATCGTTGATGGCCGGTGCGCCACCCTTGTAGGGAATGTGCAGGCCTTCGGTGCCACTCTGCTGCCAGAACACTTCGGCAGAAAGGTGGTCTGACGAGCCGTTGCCCGAGCTGGCAAAACTCACCTTGCCCGGGTTGGCCTTGAGCTGGGCGATCACCTCCTTCACGGTGCGCGCCTTCTGTCCGGGGGCTGCGACCAGCACGTTGGGTGCCTGCACGGGCACGGTGATGTAGTCAAAGTCCTTGAGGGCGTCGTATGGCACGCTCTTGAGCAGGTGCGGCGCCACGACAAAGGCACCCAGCGACGACACCAGCAGCGTGTAGCCATCGGCTGGCGCGCGCTTGACCATGCCCGCGCCCAGTGTGCCCGTGGCACCCGGGCGGTTGTCCACCACGAAGTTCTGGCCCAACTTGTCGCCCATGTGCAGGGCCATGGCGCGGGCCACCATGTCGGTGGAACCGCCGGCCGGGAACGGCACGACGATGGTCACGGGTTTATCGGGCCAGGTGGCAGCAGCTGGCGCGGCGGTCTGCGCAGATGCGGCAAAGGCAAGGCCACAGGCGGCAGCAACAAGCAACAGTTTCTTGGCAACGAACATGAGGGTGTCTCCGAAAGTAGTGATGGCAGGCCCTCTGCGGGGCCTCGGGGGGTGGATGAGGAAAGGAATGAATCCGCAGACCGCGCTTACTGCGGCCCGAGCTTGTCAATCAGCGCCTTGAGCTCTTGCATCTCGTGGGGCTTGAGGTCCGTCAGCGGCGCCCGCACCGGCCCGCCGT